>JBKQHU010000107.1:0-2654 GCA_052148655.1 Acidimicrobiales bacterium | reverse complement strand
CATCCACCAACACCGGCCGAAGACAGATTCGGCTGGGCCTGCGAAGCCATCGCGGAGGAGGCCCCATGGTGTTCAGGGAGGTAACGGTGGTCCAGATCAAAGAGGCGCTCAGACGCTGGCTTTTAGGCGAGGGTGAACGCCCCATCGCCCACGGGGTCGGTGTCGACCGCAAGACGGCGAGGCGCTACATCGCCGCTGCTTTAGAGCTCGGGATCGACCGCTCCGCTGGCGAGGGCCAGCTCACCGACGAGCTGATCGGCCAGGTGGCCGAGAAGGTGCGCCCGCACCGGCCCGACGGCCACGGCGAGGCCTGGGGGAAGCTCCTCGGAGAGGAAGAGCGCATCAAGGCCTGGGTGAAACAGGACCTCACCGTGGTCAAGATCGGGGTCCTGCTCTCCCGCCGCGGTGTCGTCGTCCCGCACCGGACCCTCGCCCGCTTTGCCGTCGAGCGCTGCGGGGCGGGGCGGAAGAGAACAACGGTCCGTGTCGACGACCCACCCCCGGGCATAGAGCTGCAGGTGGACTTCGGGCGTCTTGGTCTCGTGCCCGACGGCGAGCGGCGCCGGGTCTGCCACGGGCTCATCTTCACGGCGGTGTTCAGCCGTCATCAGTTCGTCTGGCCGACTTTTGGCCAGACCACAGACGACGTCATCAGCGGCTTCGAGGCTGCCTGGCGGTTCTTCGGCGGGGTGTTCCCGGTCGTAATCCCCGACAACATGTCCTCGATCGTCACCAAAGCCGAGAACACCGCTCCCCGCTTCAACGACACCTTCTTCGAGTACGCCCAGTCGAGGGGCTTTGTCATCGACGCGGCCCGCGTCGCCACCCCGACCGACAAGCCGCGGGTGGAACGCGTCGTCTCTTATGTGCAGAAGAACTTCTTCGCCGGAGAGAGCTTCGTCGACCTTGCCGACTGCCGGGAGCGGGCCGAGATCTGGTGTAAAGAGACCGCCGGCCTGCGCATCCACGGCACGACCCAGTGCCGCCCTGCGGAGCTGTTCCGCCTCGAAGAGCTCCCTCGTTTGGGCCAGCTCCCCGGTCAGCCCTTCGACATCCCCCACTGGTCAGAGCCGAAGCTGCACCGCGACTTCCACGTGGAGGTGGACAAGGCCCTCTACTCGGCCCCCCACCAGCTCGTCGGCAGGCACCTAAAGGCAAGGCGCGACACCAAGACCGTGATGCTGTACTTCCGCGGGGAACTCGTGAAGCTGCATCCGAGAAAGCCTCCCGGCGGACGCTCGACCGATCGGGCCGACATGCCGAGCGGGAAGGAGATCTACGCGACAAGAGACCTCGACCGCCTCGCCCACATGGCCGAAGACCACGGAGAGGCGATCGGCACCTATGCCCGGGCGATCCTGGACACTCCGCTTCCTTGGACCAAGATGCGCCAGGTCTATCGCCTCTTGGGACTGGTGAAGAAGTGGGGCCCGGACCGGGTCGAGTCGGCCTGTCGGCGTGCGCTCGAGGCAGAGGCGATCGACGTGAACCTCATAAGCCGCATGCTGGAGCGCGCCAAGGAAGCCGCCGAGCCTGACGCCCGGCCCGAGCCGGTCTTGGTGCAGGGACGCTTTGCCCGTGATCCTTCTGAGTTCTCTCTGAAGCAGGCGAACAGATGACCGCCCCCGCACCGAGCGTCTCGCCCGAGCTCAAGGTGCTCATGCGCCGGCTCCGCCTCGGACGCTTATTGGACACCTTGCCCGAGCGCTTAGCTCTCGCCCGCAGTCACGAGCTCAGCCACGTCGAATTCTTGGAGCAGTTGTTCTCAGACGAGGTGCAGCGCCGAGACGCCGACTCAGCCGGACTGCGTGCCCGGGTGGCCCATCTTGACCCGCGCATGTACCTCGAGGCCTGGGACGAGACGGCCGCGGTCAGCTATGACCGGGCGGTGCTCTCCGAGCTCGTGTCGCTGCGCTTTGTCGACCAGGGCCGGAACGCTTTGATTCTGGGACCAGTCGGCGTGGGGAAGACATTTCTCGCCACTGCCCTCGGCCACATCGCCTGTCGCCGACGGATCAGCGTGCATTTCGAACGGGCCGACCGTCTCCACAAACGACTTCGCGCAGCGCGCCTCGACGCGAGCTACGACGCCGAGATGCGAAAGCTCATCGGGGTCGAGCTCTTGATTCTTGACGACTTCGCCCTCCAGGCTCTCGATGCCACCGAGACGGCCGATCTCTACGAGCTTGTCGTCGAGCGCCACCACAAAGCGGCCACGGTGCTCACCTCGAACAGGGACCCGGTTGAGTGGCTGGCGGTCATGGCCGATCCGCTCCTTGCCCAGTCCGCCGTCGACCGTCTGAAGAGCGCCGCCTGGGAGCTCGTCATCGAAGGAGAGTCCTACCGCGGACGCGAGAAGCCAGTCATCGCGTCGGACGGAGACGAGGCTCCTTCGACGAGGCGGCGCCGTTCCACTTGACACCAGCTTTGGCCGCCGAGATCATCGCGTCAGCCGGTCGATGTGGACGCGACGTGGTCCCATGCTTCTGGCAACGGCCTGGTCCCTTAAGGCTGGCAAGCGACAAGCGATCCCCACCCCGCTTCACATCTGAGATTTGGGGCTAGGCCACGCGCTCTGGGGAGCTACAACCAAGCCTGCCCTCGAGACAGTGTCGGATTTATCCTTGCAAGCCCGTGCTAAAGCTGGCATGCTT
>JBKQHU010000106.1:0-2563 GCA_052148655.1 Acidimicrobiales bacterium | reverse complement strand
GAAGTGAAGGTGCCAACCGAACGTGTTCGGGTCCGTTTAGCTCGAGACTTGCTTCGACTCAAAGCAAGCCTGGGAAATGCAAAACCCCGGTTCGCTCACGTCGGCTTTTTCAGGGGCAAGTAGTTAGGTCTGGGCACTCTGTGCCGAATACCTCATCTGGGCGAGGCCGAGCCGGGCTCTCGTCGCGATATATCGACGGCTATGGTGCACGTGTCAGACCTGTTCGATGACTACCGCCGCCGCAGCTCCCGCAGTGCCCGCACAAGCTGACAGCGGATCGCGGCCACCTGCTCAGGACTGAGGCCACTCCGCGCCAGAAGTGTGCGCTACCGGGCATGAATGTACTGGAGCAAGGCGTCCCTGTCCTCTTCCAGCTCTTCGATGCGGCTCTTCACGACGTCACCGACACTTATGATTCCCGCGAGGACGCCATCCTCGAGCACGGGGACGTGACGGATGCGGTACTCGGTCATCATGACGGCGAGGGACACGATGTTCTCATCAGGAGAGGCAGTTCGTACGTCGCTCGACATGATCAGCCGGATCGGTTTGTCAAGAAGCACGCCTCCGAAGCTGTGAAGCGCGCGCGTGACATCTCGTTCGGAGACGATTCCCTCAATTGTCCGCCCGTCGCTCGAAACGACCAAGGCACCGATGTTACGGCGCGCCATTTCTGCCACCGCCGCCGCTACCGTCGCGTCTGGGCCGATCGTTGTCACTGACGAGCCCTTGCTCTTTAGTACTGCGGAGATCTGCTTCATCGTCCACCCCCGTCCGATGACAAGACTTCAACCGACGAAGCCTACTTGCCAGGCTGGGCCGACGTCTCGGCGCCGATAGCTCCTTTCTCTCGCCGGAGCGGTCCCCTCGTTCGAGCTGCTGCAGGATTGCCAGGGTTCTGGCGACCTGTGCCAGGACTCTCGTGCCGCCGTAGGTCCCTAAGCGCCCACAACTGACCAAGGATCGCGCGCGGCGCCCCGCACGGAGGACGAAACCTCTTGTGCGGGTCGGGTCACGACAGTACGCTGCCACGAAAATCACCATACGAAAGGATCAGTCTATGCTCCTAGGGGGGACCTACAAGTTCCGGACAGGTGTTGACCAGCGCGTCGGGCTGAAAAGATTCCAGGCTTGGACGCCTCCGACTGGCTTCACGTTTCATGGCCATTGGGCGAGGGCCGATGGCATGGGCGGAATGTTCATCGCCGAGGCGGAGACTGCCGCGGCTGCTTTTGAGGCTACGGGGGCGTTCGGCGACCTGATCGAGTTCCACCTCGTCCCCGTGCTGGACATCATGGAATCGGTGCCAATTAGTGCACGAGTGCTCGGCTGGATCGACTCGATCGGTTAATGACCAGCGCCCAGTCCGGCGTAGCTGCGCGTGTCCAAAACCGCCGTGTTCCGTGCCTCCCGGAACTGAGGTCGGGTACTAAGCCTCGATGAGGATTACGAGGGTTTCAGTCAGCACGCCGTCGTGCGCCATCGCCTCGGCCGAGGCTTCGGTTTGCATCGCGGCCGTGAAAGCGTCCATGTCGGGGACGTCCATGATCAGCGCAACATGGGTCGGGTTCTGCGGGTCGACAAACGTCCGAATGTTGGTGACACCGAGAGGCCCGAAGAACTCTTCGCGTTTAGGCGATGCGAGCCAATGATCCTTGTCCTTCACATCGTGATGACCCATTACGGTCGGCATGGCTCCCCCTCACGTGCTTGGACCCGACGGCGGTGCCGAGCCCAGTGCGGCGACGCTACACCTACGTAGGTCACGCCTGCGTCGAAAAATCGGGCTATGCCCGGGTGATGCCCAGGGGGCAGGCGGAACAGATTTTTCCGTACGGAATACCCGCCAAGGTCCACGGGGTGGGCACGCCAGATGGATACTTCGTCAAGATCCGCGCGCCGTTCTGAATCGCCGTAGCTTGAGCTCGAGCCCGGGCGGTCCGTGGCTGGTTCCGGCCGGTGTTCCACTCCCCCCAGGCGTCCTGGGCCGCTGTAGGCAGTTCTCACGGATGCTTGTTGAGATAGGAGCCGTGGATCCCGCGAGTGGCACATTTGAACATCTGGAGGACTCCAGGGAGAGGACGGCGTCGTGCGCCGCCACGGCCGGAAACAGCTTTGGTCGGCCTGCTTGATCGCCACCATGCGAGGTTCTGTGGCGCTGTCGAGCGGCTTTCCTCGTCATGGCCGACGCGGCTGCGCTGGCAAAGGGAGTTCCTCGATCGGTCTCGGACCCTACCCCGGCGTGGCCGTGTCGCACCCAACACTCTCGATGATGGTGTCGTCGAACTCGTCTTGTGACGGGCACGACTCGGTGTGACCATCTCGGCTCGATCCCAAATATCGCGCGGCGAGAGGGGGTGGATCCTATGGGACAGCCGTTTTGGGGTTCACGGCCAGTCCCCGCCCATCGACTGGGCCGGCCCCCAGGCCCCGGACGCAGCCTGGTCGTAGCGGTACAACTGACCGTTGTTTCCAACCAGGAAGGCACTGAGCAGCCCAGCCTGGTTAGCCACCACGACGGGCGCTACCGTATCCGGCCAGTCCCCAGCCATCGACTGGGCCC
>JBKQHU010000105.1:0-22213 GCA_052148655.1 Acidimicrobiales bacterium | reverse complement strand
CTAAAGGTGAGTGCCCGAGATCGAACTGGAGAAACTGGGTCTGCAAAAACAGCGCTCCCAGCAATCCGAAGGTCCCGAGGGCCTCGGCCGCCGCGGCAGTGGAGAATCGCCGTTCTGAGAAGAACTTGAGCTTCAGCATCGGGTGGGGACAGTGGGCTTCCCAGGCCACGAACGACCCTAGAACGACAAGGCTTGCCAGTCCGGCAACGATCACGCTTGCAGAGGTCCAGCCCTTTGTCGGAGCCTCGATGATCGCCCAAAGCAGCAAGCCCAACCCGGCGATAGAGAGCACTGCGCCAACAGGATCCGGATGCTGAGCCGTCTGGTTCTTCGAGTCCGGTACGAGCATCACTGCAGCCACGAAGGCAACGATGACGATGGGAACGTTGACAAGAAATATCGAACCCCACCAGAACTTCGCGAGCAGCAGGCCTCCAGCGATCGGGCCGACGGCGATGCCGAGGCCGATGGTCCCGCCCCACGCACCGATGGCTCGGGCCCTCTCTCTCGGGTCGCGGAACACGTCGTTGATGATCGACAGCGACGACGGGATGCTAAGGGCCGCGCCGGCCCCCATGACGGCTCGAAATGCGATGAGAAGATTCACAGAACCCGAGAAGGAAGCGCCGATCGATCCTGCGGCGAAGACACCCAGGCCGATCAGAAAGAACCGCTTGCGCCCGAACCGGTCGGCGAGGCTTCCCCCGACGAGCAACAGCCCCGCGAAGACCATCGCGTAGGAGTCGACGATCCATTGCAGCTCACTCGAGGTGGCGTGCAGGTCTCGTACGAGGGTGGGCAGGGCCACGTTGAGGATGGTGTTGTCCAAGTTGATGACGAGAGCCGCGGTGCAGAGCACCACCAACGCCGCCCAACGGTGGGCACGGTACTCACCAGACGGCACGCCAGCTGGCCGCGTCATGTCTCACACCCAGGTCGATTGGGGACGTGTCCAAGATCGCCCGGCCGTTCTGGGGTGCTCTGCGAGTCGGCGTACGGGATAAGAGTCATCGTTCCCTCCTGATACTCATCGGTATTGAATACTCTCGAGTATGCTGTAGGGCATGAGAGAAGTCAAGCGCACGACAACCCCGAAGCCGATGACTCCTGAGAGCCCGGAAGCGCCGTCGGTCGGCCGAGTCCGACGACCGCGGCGTGAGGCGGTACGTAGGCGGTTATTGGACGCGGCGGTGCATGTCTTCGCCGAGTACGGCTTCGCCACCGCAAGCCTCGATCAGGTCGCAGCCGCCGCAGACCTCACGAAAGGTGCCATCTACTCGAACTTTGCGAGCAAGGACGAACTGTTCTTCGCCATGATGACCGACCAGATCTTGACCCGGGTCGAAGCCGTTCGGGCGGTTCTGGCCGCCAATCCAGCTGGCACGCCACGGCGCCGGGCACTGCAGGACATCGGACGTCGTCTCACCGAAGCCTTTGTTGAGCAACGAGAATGGCAGCTGGTCTTCTTGGACTTCTGGCAGCGCGCCGTTCGAGACGATGAAGTGCGCACCCAGTTCCTCGCTCACCGGCGAGTCCTGCGCGAAGCGATAGCTGACCGCGTCGATCAGGTCTTCGGGACAGATCCGATCCCAGGCGGTTTCAGTGTCGACGATGTCGTCACCGTGGTGTTGGCGCTTTCGAACGGCTTGGCCATCGAGATGTACGTCGACCCTGGGCTCGTTGGCGACGATCTACTCGGGCGAGTCCTGGAGCGGTTGTCGCGCTAGGACCGAGCACGTGTCTACGCCCGGGTGGAACTCCGTGATCGTTTTGAGGGGCGAGAAGATGCTGGAAAGATCAAAGGTGCGCGGGTCGTCGATCGCCAGCGGTGCTCACGTTCGTAAGGTCCACCGCATATTTGGGTGGACCCCGCCGAGAGCTCAGGATTTCCTGGGCTTTCGTGCTGTTTCAGCGTACTCCGACGGCGTTATCCACAGGGTTTATAGACGTTTATGGACGGGTGATCAATCTTGCCTACGCAGCGTTATGCAGGAGATCACGCGCCACCCCCTGGACATGCTGGACGCTTGACTCTGACCCGCTGGAGAAAGTGCGCTGCCGTGGGCTGCCCTACCGCAGCCATGGCGGCTGCCCTGATCATGAGGTGAAGTCCAATCTCTGGCAGATGGACGGCGAGGTGTCGTTTTGTCGGCGTTCACGATGGGACTGGGGTTCGCTTCGAAGCGGACGGCAAGAGCGATGACGGAGCCGAGATCCCTGGGCGCCCGGGGGTGACCAAGGTTGTCGTTCCACCGCGCGGACGAGGCGCCAGTTAGCCTTCTGTCCCGTGAACGGCTTCGCCGTTGGTGTCGCGTCAGTCGGAGCTGGCTACAACACCATCATAGCCTCAGGGCACGGAGCGGCCGTGGCCGAAGTGAAGGCCGGGATCGGTCGCGACGTCATCGAGGTCACGCTCGCAGACTCCCACCAGCTTGCCGCCGCGGCCTCGGTCCTCGAGACAGTTACCTCTAGCCCCTCGGCCATCGATCACAACAGCCGACGGATCCACAATCCGGCCGACGGCGGAACCGCCCAGCTCTCTGCCGCCATCGCCGCCCTGACCAACGCCCACGTCACGATCGACGAAATCAGCCTGCGCCACCCCACGCTCGACGAGGTCTTCCTGACCCTCACCGCCGATGATGCCCGGGACCCTCAAGGAACCTCCACCACGAAGGCAGGCCAACTGCCGTGAGCCACACCGCAACCCTCTCCATCACCCGACCGCCAAGCGCCCCCTCGTTTCCAGGGGCGGCTGTGCAGATCGCCCAGCGGGCGCTGCGAAAGTACTTCCGCACCCCCGGCCTGTTCGTCATGGGGATGGTCCAGTCCGCGCTATTCCTCTTTATGTTCCGCTACGTCTTCGGCGGCGCCATCCATGTTGGCACGACGGCCTATACCGCCTACCTCATACCCGGTTACGTGGCGACTATCGTGCTCTTCACTGGGGGCGGAATCGCGGTCGCGGTAGCCGATGACCGAGCCCAGGGGATCACCGATCGGCTGCTTTCCCTGCCCGTTAGTCGGGCTTCGCTTGTCGTCGGTCGGACCCTGGCCGACTTCACTACCAGCGGGTGGGCGATCATCTTCACCGCGGCCGTCGGATTCGCGTTCGGGTTCCGCCTCCCGGCCACCGTCGCCGACGGGCTCGCTGCGCTTGGTCTCTGTCTTCTCTATGGACTGGCTTTCACTGTCGTCTTCATCGTTACCGGCCTCTACGCGCCCAACGCGCAAGCGGCCCAGGGCATATCCATGATTGCCTTCCCTTTCGCTTTCGTCTCCGGCGCGTACGTGCCGCCGTCCTCGATGCCCGGATGGCTCCAACCATTCTCCAAGAATCAGCCCATCACGCCGATGGTCGATGCCGTGCGCTCCGCCCTCGTGGGCGGTAACCACGATCTCGCCGTCGCCATCATTTGGTCTGTCGCGCTCATCGTCGCCTTTCTGCCGATCGCCATCGCCCGTTATCGCCATGCCTGACTCGAGGGGTCCAACAATTCGAGTGAATCGACGTCGCCGCGTCTGAGCGGAGTGCGCCGCTATGGGATGACCCGTGTCGGCGCACCTGAAATTGTGGTGGTGGGAGTGTCGCGCTGTGTGTCGCGGGCAGTAGCGGTGCCCAGTCCGACGCTCGCCCACCGTGAGCGACGCCTCGATCGATAGCGGTCAGGCGGCGAGGTCGTACTCGTGGATGAGCCCGCCGAGGAGGTCACGGCGGCGGACGACGCCCTCTGGCTGAATGGTCGCGCGTTGCCGTGGTGGCGTGAGGTCGAGGCTGCGATGCGGGCGACCCCGGTTGTAGTGCGCGACGTACTCGGCGGGCCCATCCACGAGTACAAGCTCGCCGCTTGATCAAGTCCTCTCGCGGCCCCTGGGCGCAACCGCTGTCGCTTCGCAGCGTCCAAGGCTAAAGGTGCGGAACGCGACCCCATCTGCCGACAGCATGTCTGCGGCTGCGCGTGGGGAGCTCACCTAGGACGCGTCCGCACGAGAGCGGCAAGAGCAGGATCCGATTGTTGGACCCTTCAGGCCGTATTCAGGCAAGTGGTGACCGTGCCACATACCTTCTCATGCACGCGGAGCTCACCGCGGTGATCTGCAGCGGCCCCATGGGAGGCAGGCAGCGCACCTATGCCGCTGGGAGTGCATCGCGGATGGCGATCCCGGACCACTACGAGAAGTCGCGCAGCGGAGCCGGCCCTCGGGTAGAGAAGTACCGCCACTCCAGCTCGGCCAGCGCAGCTTCGCCATCGAAACAGCGGCAAGCGACAGAGCAGGCGGCCAAGCGCGACATGCCTATTTCGTCAGTCAGGCTCTACCGGCAAAGTTAGTACTACTAGGACGCATAGCACCGACGCGCGCAGAGTATAAGGCCGCTTGCCCAATTCAACTCCACGGACACCAGTTGATGGTTGGCGAGAAGCCGGGATCGTACCTCGCTTGTCTTATCGCGATGCTGATCGCTCACGAACTTCGCCGGTGTCATGTCGTCAACAAGCAGTAGCCCGCCCGAAGCGAGAGCCGCAATTGTGTCATCGAGTCCTTCCCACTTGCCGCCTTGGGCATCGGCAAAGATTAGGTCCCATCTTCGACCTCGCTTGAGCACCTCAAGAGCGTCACCGATCTCCAACTCGACAAAGAACGGCCAGTCGAACTGCGCCACTACCTCACCGACCGCTTGATCAAGTTCGACTGACACGACCTGGACATCATCGCGAGCGCCGAGACCGCTCACGACCCATCCGAGGCCAACGCCAGTGCCGGTTCCCAGCTCGAGAATCGCGCCGTTCGGACGAACTCCGGCTGCAAGTACCGCGAGCAGAGCACCGACCTCCTCGTGGCACGACAACTCGAAGCCAGACTCTTGCGCCTGACGCATTAGGGTGCGAACTCCATCGGGGATATTCATCTTGTCTCCACCCCAAGAGTTGAGGTCGCGTCGACGATTAGCCGAATCACGCTTGACGCTTCGTCTGGAGGAGAAGTTGAGTCTTGCTGTCGGGCTGTCGCTGACAGCACCCCGTAACTCCAACCGAGATCGCCAGTCACCGTCATGCGCTCCTTTCTTTATCAGTCGATACTGGACAGCTTGAAGCCGGAACCCCGTGATTCGACGACGCCACCGCCGGGATCGCTGATGGGTGTGGTCACGAGCACGCCTCTCCGGGCCGCGAGTTCCTCCAAAATCCTCCACCCAGTGGCGGTGACGCGGCTGCATAGTCCGTGTCGCCCAGATCGATATCGGGATCATCGATCTGGGCGAGGGACAAAATGAGGTGGCCGGGATTAACCGCAAGCTCACTCTCGCTTTCGACTCTAACCGCAATGTGGCCGTAGCTATGCCCCGGTGCATCGATGACGGTGATGCCAGGAGTGAGCTCAAGCGGTGGATCGATGGTTCCGAGGACACCTGCGTCGATGAGTGGTCCGAGATCTTCGCTTCCCTGAATGGGAATCCCGCGACCTACCGCAGACAACTCTTCGGCCGGGAAAACATATCGGCCGGCAGGGAAGGTTCCCAACGTGTTCCATCCAATCCCTTCGAGGTGGGAATTCACGATCCATTGGACTTCGTTCGGATTGACCCCATTGCTGGACAACGCAGCTAGCAATCCGCAGGTCGTGGAATCGGCGGTCGGCCCCGCGCGAGGCGAATCAGCGATTATCCAGGGATTCACGATGATTTGACTCGGAGCTGCACTGGATCGCTGGCGCGCTCAGGGCCACTGGAAGTTGACCAATGGAAGGAGGAAAGGTCGCAACGGCGCAACCTGGCATGGAGTCGTCGACGGGCAACAAGAAATTCGCCGAATCGATCCTCGTGATGCGAACCTGGCCGACGGGCACGGTAGAGATCCCTCTGTGTCCATGCCGGACACACGCCGCAACGAGTGTCGCGATATTCGCCGCCTCGACGTTGAGAGGCCCGATTGACCGCGACCTGACAGGATGATCCACCGCGGCGCGTCGGCTTCCAGTGTCTATGGTCACCTCGACGGCACGCTGCTGGGTTGGTCATCGCTCGAAGCCCTTAAGGGCCAAGCCAACGAAACCGGAAGAGGTGGCGATGAACCAGCCAGTCGTAGCCATCCGAAAATACCGGTGATGCTCGAGCTCGGGCCTGAAGGCACGGACACTGCCCACGCCGAGCGGCCAAGACACGTGCCCGGAGGGCTCGGCACCGCAGCCGCTGCCAGGAAGCTCAGACTTCCGAGCATGACCAGGTCGAGGCGCCACTGACCCGGTCGCGCGGTAAAGCGAATCCCCGTTGCTTCGGCGCGGGTCGGGTCTGCGATCGCCGGGGCATAGGGCCATCCCTTCATGGAGCCGAGCGCCAGCTCAGTTACCTGGGCCGATCCGTAGGAGGCAAGTCCGGGTCCATTACTGAAGGCTGACGCCACAAAGAGAGCACGGGCCGCTCACGCGAGCCGACAGAGCGTCGCACCTCAAACGCCCTGGTGGTGACGTCTCATGGCTTTCATCTTTTTCATGCGTCGCCAGCCAGGGTGGAAGCGGTCTCGCGTCGGTCACCCCCGCTGGTGGTTGATTGGTGTTGGCGAGTGACGAGATGTACCGGGGGCTGACCTCGGAGGTAACGCACAAGGATGTCGCCGAGGTAACGGCTGGCTGCTTGGAAGTAATCGCTGGTAAGAGCTGCCGTGTGAGCGGTGGCGACGACGCGTGGGTGGTTGAGCAGTGGTCCGTCAGACGGATAGGGCTCCACCGGGTAGACGTCCAATCCGACGCCGCCGAGGTGACCGTTCTCCAGGTGTTCGAGGGCGGCGTCATTGTCAATGACGCCGCCGCGAGCAACGTTGACCAGCAGTGCGCCCTGTTTGAGGCTGGCGATGACTCGGCTATCGACAAGCGGCGGCTGGCCTGGCTGATGGCCTGCGGCGACAATGACGCTGTCGGCATCGGCGATGGCCCGGAGCGTCTCGGTTGCTGGGAACACAATGTGGAAGGGGTCCGGTCGTTCGAGTGGTTTGCGCCGGACACCAATGAGGACAACGTCGAACGCGGCCAGGCGGCGGGCGATCTGCACGCCGATTGCGCCTGCGCCTATGACGCAAGCAGTCGTCCCCGCGAGCGAGCGCCCTGTCGGTTGACCCCAGCCGCCGGGCCGAAATCCGCGTGACGCCTCACAGAGACGTCGAGCGAGACAGAGTAGGAGGGCGATGGCGTGCTCGGCGACCGTCGCCGCATTGAGACCTGGCATGTTGGCCACCCATACCCCTGCCCTCTCCGCGGCGGCCAGATCAATGTTGTCGACTCCGACGCCGAACTGTTGGACGAGCCCAAAGCTCCCTCCATGGATGACAGCAGCGGGAAGTGGCGCCCAGATCGGTACGACCACGTCTACCGGGGCGGCGTCCCGATCGACCAGACGCGAATGAAACGCGGGGCCTACTGCGGTTTCGATCTCGACCCCGGAGCGAAGAGAGTTCGGCCAGTAGTCGGGCATCTCGGCCCAGGAATGATCTTCGGAGAAGCGGTCGGTTCCGACCAGCACCCGAAGCGGCCGGCCAGCCGTCAACTGGCGACGGCCAACGAGGGTCATGGGAGCAGCTCCAGCCGACGGACCAGCTTGGCTACGCGGTTGCGGGGTCCGATCACGCCGAGCGCCAGCAGGCCGAGCTCGTCTGCCTCGGTGCGGGCGAGCGTATCCAGGTAGTCGTCGTAGACTCGGGTGGCCTGCGCTGCGGCGGGCATGGCGGTCACGTGGAAACCCCGTTCAAGGGCCTGGCGGCGCAGGGAGACCAGCTCGGTCTTGTCGGCGGCCAAGATCGCACAGCCCGCCCACGGGAGACCCCGGTGCCAGGTCCCGCTTGCGTCGGAGCCGCCCGGACCAAGGAGCCCCTCCACGTCTGGAGAGGTGCCGGCGGCAACGCAAACCGCGGCGTTGACCGCTTGGCCGGCCGACAGGTCCCGGTCCACGATCACCACCCACTTCAACTTGGCCGACCCCGTGGGATCGCCAGTGCGGATCTCGGCGGCCCGGTAGCCGATCTCATTCACGACCTCCCCAGCTTGTGCTTCGCTCATCGTCGGCATTATAAGACACATTCGGCTATACATACGCAATTATATCTTGTCATCCGTATATCATACGGATAGACTGGCGATGTGCCTCCCCTCGACGAACTAGATACGGCGCTGCTACTCGAATTGCAGCGCGACGCACGGCGAACCAACCGCGACGTCGCCTCAGCAGTCGGCGTCGCCCCCACAACCGCGCTGGATCGGCTCCGGGCGCTTCGCCAGCGCGGCGTGATCCGCGCCGCCACCTTGGATCTCGACCTAGCCGCCATCGGGCGACCCGTCCAAGCTCTCATCGCTGTGCGCATACGACCCCCCACCCGCCAGAACATTGAAGGGTTCCGAGACTGGGTCACCGCCTTACCTGAGACCGTCGGTGTGTTTGTCGTCACCGGCGGCGAGGACTTCCTCGTGCACGTCGCCGTCGCGGACAATGAGCGCCTCTACAGCTTCGTGATCGACAGACTCACCGAACGGCCCGAGATCGCCGACGTCCACACGAGCGTCATCTACGAACACCTCCGCACCAAGATCATCACACCCGTCCCGAGCGTCAACCCATAGCAACCGGCCCAGTCGTGGTGGTCGAGGCACTCCGATCTGATTGTGTCTGTTAACCGGCCCTCTCGACGTAGGCTTTGGCATTCAGTGTCAAGCCACCCCGGGAACGGCAGACCATCTCGCCATGCTCGCGCTGACCAATGCGGCCGCAGCCACAGCGCGCCGCCGGAGGCACGATCGATAGTCTCGGCGCGCCCGATGATCCACTCCTGAGAACTACCGGGACCGGACTTCCACCGGCAAGTGACGACGGGCCTACGACCCGAACAACCCGTACGGTTCAAACAGTCGGTCGCGGTGGCGTCTTCGCAACGCGGACGGGCTCCGCCTCGATCGGGCGTCTCATGGCTCGGCCTTCGTCCGTGAGTCACACACGGCACCGATATCCGTCAAGACCCTCGACGAACGACCTCGTCGCCGACGGTGAGCGTCGGCCTGACCACCAATCGGTAGACCCCACCATGGCCGGACCGGCGACACTCAGAGTCCTAGGTCTTAGGCCGTGATCGGCCTTCGTGCTGCTAACACCAGGGGCGAACCCATGCCCGCCCCCGAGGCGCAGCAAATCGTGGCCGCGGTTGACCAACAGCTATTCGCCGTTCCCGAAAACGCCTGATGAGACCACAAGACACACGAAGGGCCAGAACTCGCCGGCCGTCGGGGCGAGCCGGGACTCGATGTGGCCATCCCCGCCCGCCCGACCGCAACTCATCCAGGCCTTGGGTCGTAGATGCCGGAGTCGTACCCCATCCGCGTACGGCCAGTGTCGTGAACGGAAGGTACATGGTGCATTCTGCGATTCGGTCTTATTCTCGGGAGCGTGAAAGTTGACGCTGCTTACGTTTCCGCTCTCCTCATCGCGCCTTTGCTCGACGGCTTCGTTCCCCATAACCCATAACGACGAAGGAGGTAACGCATGAGCTTTGACCGTGACTCCACCGCCGCCGAGGTTGCGGCCGGCCACGATCTTGCGGGGCGAAACGTGATCGTCACCGGTGGCACCTCCGGCTTGGGAGAAGAGACCGCTCGGGTCCTCGCCTCAATAGGTGCGAGCGTCACGATCACCAGTCGCGACCCGCAGCGAGGCGAGGCGACCGCGGCGCGCCTACGCACGGAGAGCGGCAACGACTCGGTCGAGTCCGCCGAGCTCGACCTCGGCTCCCTGGCATCGGTCGCCGCGTTCATCGAGCGGTATCTCGTGTCGGGGCGGCCGCTGCATGTGCTGGTGAACAACGCCGGGATCATGGCTGTCCCGCTGGCCTACACAATCGACGGCTTCGAATCGCAGTTCGCCACAAATCACCTCGGCCACTTCGCACTGACTCTGGGACTTCGCCCAGCGCTCTTCGCAGGCGCAGGCGCACGAGTCGTCTCACTCACCTCTCGCGCCCACAGGCGCGGCGACTTCGACTTCGACGATCCGAACTACCGATACACCCCGTACGATCCTTGGGAGGCCTACGGACGCTCGAAGACCGCCGTCAGTCTGTTCGCGGTTGGGTTCACCAACCACCACCGCACCGACGGGATCACGGCGAACGCCTTGGAGCCCGGAGCCGTCTACACCGGTCTGGCCGCCCACCTCGATCGCGCCAACCTGCTCGCCCTCGGTTGGATCGAGTCGGATGGCCGTCTTGTGCCCCCGCCTACCTGGAAGAGCATCCCCCAAGGGGCCGCTACCACCGTCTGGGCCGCAGTGGCATCAGAGTTAGATGGGGTCAGCGGCGAGTACCTCGACGACTGCGCCATCGCCCAGCCATGGAACCACAAGGGCGAACTTCCCCACGGCTATCACATGCCGTACGCGACCGACCCCGACCACGCCGAGAGACTGTGGGAACTATCAGTCGAATTAATCCAATCCTTCCCCGGGACGATTGCATAACCGAGGCGTCCGGGGGCGCCCGCGACTACGTCGTGCCGATCGACCTGGCGGACTGGTCCATGAGTACCCGGAGGGTCGCATGACCTGCGTGGCATGGGTGTCCGGCACGCGCACGCCCACCTGGCGGGCATCACGACGACCCTGATGAAGATCTGGACCTCCGTCTCGAGTCTTTCGATCGCGTCCTCGTTCTGGGCCGGCATCTGGTGTCGGCACTCAACGAGTTCGTCGGTCATCGCCCGCAACCGATCGCTTTCCCGATGATTGCCCACGTTCGGGACTCAGAGCCGGTTCCCACCTTCGATCTGCAGGTGGCTGATCTGCGACGTGCCGACCGTCTGAGTGTCTTGATCCATGAGAACCGGATGGTCGCGTGACCTCCTCCCATGAGTTTCAGGCACCCACATGCCGTGACCAACGAGATGCCGCTCAAACAGCGAGTGCCCGACAGAACATGTAGTTGACAAGGTAGGGCCCGACGGCCCTCAGGCTGAGTGGAACTGCCGCTCGAACCATTGCATCAAGCCAACTCTGGATCGGCGGTCAAATCGGCGCCAAGGAGCTGTTTGCGAATGAACGACGAGGAAACCGAAGCCAGGGATCATCTCACCACCGAGACTTCTGACACTCCATCTGTCACGGTATTGCCGAGCTGGACGAACTGTGCAGGAGAGAGAGCTCTCAGCCCCCGTGGCCGCCCGGATACAGGACTTTCACCTTCGCGATGAACTCCTCCTCGGTCCTGCGGGGCACGCCGTCGAACGCAGCGGCGCGCTCGGGTGAGGCGAAGTACGTCTGTTCGGCTGCGTCGAAGTCCCCGTCGTGGCTAACCGCCCAAATGAACTGGTTGGTGGACTCGTCGACGTAGGCAAATAAGACCTTGAAGCCATACTGTTCACGTGCTGGCAGGATGGTCGGCCACCATTCGAGAAACGCGTCCATCTCGCCGGGATGGATCTGATAGCGGCGAAGTTGAACGGTAACCACTTTTTTAGGGTAGCACGCTGTCATACGGCACCAACAGTTTGGGCTCTTGTGTTAATCGCGAACCTGACGATTAGCGGGAGGGAGCCTCTCCCTCCCGCTCTCAGGACCGTACGTGACGGTCTCCCTGTGGGTGCCCAGGAATTCGATCCGCCGCGCGAGTTGGACTTTCACAGCCACGTCGATGGCGGCCAAGATGCCTCCCATAGCGCTCAGCTTCTTACCAAGGCTTCCCCCCCCGTATGCTCGCCATCGCCCGGCGCATCGGACGCGAACGCACGGATCTGGCCGTCGAGATCGCGATGCTTCGCTACGAAATGACCGTTCGTCGACGCTAGATCGCACGACCGGCACTCCACCCGGCCGACTAAGCGATCCTCTCCGGTCTTTGGCGGTCGCTCTCCAAGTCGCGTCGCGGGAGCATCTTCGTCCAGCTGGCGCTTGTGCTGTGCTGGCATCGTGACCTGGCGCGTCGGCGATGGATGTACCTGTACGCGTGTCTGCAGAGCCTTCCCGCAGCGGCGTACTTCCACCCCAGACGCGACGACGTCGATTGACTCGAACTTTTGGACCCTGATGACCACCTCGGCGGGCTCATCCACGAGTACGAGCTCGCCGCCTGACCGTTGTCGATCCGGGCCTTCCCGACGGCAGATCGCTCCCTGTGCTGGGGCAGGCGCGTCAGTCGGGGAGGCGTGAGGTCAAGGCTGCGACGCGGCCGTCCCCGGTTGTCGTGCGCGACGTACTCGACAAGGACTCTCTCGAGGTGCTACCCGGAGACCACGAGCAGGGGTCGAGAGAGTCCTCGCGGATGCTGCGCACCCAGTGCTGGCAGGGCTCGTCGCCGTCTCGATCAACAAGAAGGCTGAGCCTTCAGCTGGCTACGAGCCCTCTACCAGTGCCGCAGCTCAGGGAAGTTTGAATGCGAGACCGTCTTCTCCGACCGACGAGTTCGATCAGGACTGAGCGGCCAAGGTGGGCTACCTCCGGGCGGAAGAGCTCGTCGCCCCACTTTGCGCCGGCCAGGGTCCAGCGGCAATACCCTTGAGGGAATGGCGCCCACCGAGGACGAGGGGTATGACTGACGCCACGATGACTACCGCGCTAACCGATCGTGTCTTGGCGGCCGAGGCATTCGGGGAGGAGCTGCGCCGCTGGCGGGAAGGACGTCGGGTCAGCGAGCTCAACGCGGGCGACGTCAATCTTCGCCCCCGACGGAGAGGAGCGCTGGCACGGTACTGCCCCCGACCACTTCATGACCCACCTCTCGATCACCGAAGGCGCCCCCCTGGAGACCTCACGTCCCTGACGACGAGTACGGCACCCCCGAGTAAGAGGAGGCCGATCGATGACCCATTCCAGATCACCCGCCCCGGGGTGGGGCATCGTCCTCCCGCCTGCCCCAGAAACTCACGGATGAGGAATGCGGTACGCCCGGGGCATTCCCAACACAGAACGGATTGGTCATACGCCACTGCCTCATCGCTCTCGGCGGTGCCGAGCTGCGAGTCAGTCCAGTGAGTTGACATCGCAGTGATTGCCTCAGATGTCTATGCCTCGGGTCAATGGCACGACTTCTTTGTGATGGTCGGCGGCGCAACTGCGGCACTTACCGGCTTGGTATTCGTATCCATGTCGCTCAACGTCAAGGTGATCGCGCAGGACGCGACTCACAGAAACCGAGCGATCGGGACCTTGGCAGGCTTTATAGCGGTCTTTACCGTTTGCGCTCTTGCGCTGCTCGGTGACCAAAGTCACCTCTCACTTGGCATTGAATGGCTCGCCGTCGCGAGCGTTGCCGGCATCCGCTATGTGTATGGATACTTCCACGCTGTCCGTCTGGGCGGCAGCTCGGCTGCGCTGAGGGTGATGCGATTCTCTTTCGGTACTGGGTGCTATCTAGCTCAGGTGGTCGGCGCTGCGCTCTTGGTTACAGGAGTTGTGGCAGGTTTATATGTCGCAGCTGCCGCCATGATCATCTACATTCCCTACCTGATTTCGGGGGCATGGCTCCTCTTGGTCGGTGTCCACCGGGAACAACCCGAGACGGAGGATACCGGTTGACCGAGAACCCCAGCCACCCATGCGAACCGCTTAGCTCCGTCGTTGGTAGAGGACCTTCTTGAGGCGATTACCGGCTGAGCGTCGCTAGAGGCCTTGGGCCGGCGAAGCCCGACAGTTGAGCCAAGTTTTGACTTTGGTGTTTGGTCAGGCTTGCGAGTCCTGACTGGGTGGCGAGATCACGGGCCGGATGCCTCGACTGGCCGAGTTCCATCTCCTCCAGCAAGCGGACGTGCGGCGAGCCGGTGACCTTCTGGCGGAGAAGCGGCCAGAGGTCCTTGTCCTCGGCCCGGTAGTGGATGTCGAGTTGCGTTTTGAAGTTCTCCCAACCGGCGTGAACCGATTCGAACGCCTCGGGACCGCTCTCAGCTCAGCGGCGCGCATAAGGCGCTCCAGGTCGCGCCAGAAGCCGTCGTGGGCGGCGTACATGCCAGACACGTCGAACTAGCGGTCGAAGAGGAACACGTGGGAGCGCGCCCGTGAAATCTGACGGCATCGAGGCGACGGACGGCGCAACGTGTCGGAGCATCTTGGTGACCGATTCGTGAGTGCACCCTCGCCGGACCACCTAACGAGGGCCTTGACCTCGCGCGACGGCACCGTCATCGGCTACCGCCAGCTGGGCACCGGCCCGGCCGTCGTGCTGCTGCATGGTGCCCGACAGAGTTCCCAGAACTTCCTAGCTGGCTCGCACGATGGCACCGAGTGAAGCGGTCGTTTGGCGTTGAGCGCCTCTGACCGGTGTGCAGGTCGCAAACCTCGCCGAATCGCGACCGCCTAACGACCAGGCGCGTGCAATACCTCCGTGCTCCTCGGACGTTGATCTTGAAGAGAGTTCCCTGCTCGCGGGACGCGAAGGACTCGGTTACCTTGTCGATCATGGCGGCTGAGGAGACTCGACAGCTCTTGGAAGCAGGCCAAGAGGCACTCGTGGAAGCTGGTTTCTGCACGGGCGATTTTGCAGAGGCACAGGCCCTGCTCGACAATGCGCTGGCACGCGCCGGCATCGAGAACGACCCGAACACAGAGGCCAGTGCCTTGGACGGTTTGGGCATGCTGCTGCACTACGAGAACATCGCCCAGCTGATGGCTGGCCAGGACATCGACGCTACCGGTGTGGAGGCTGAAGAAGCTCTGTTTCGTCGCGCACTGGACATCCACGAGGCTCTTTCCGACAAGGCGGGTGGTGCACAGTCGCTTTTCGGATTGGGTCTAGTCTGCCAAGTTCTACGCCGCGATTGTCGCTGGAGATAGTCGACGCCTTGGGCGCGATGCTGTCGACCTCTACACTCGCTCCGAGGTCCACCGGCACGTGGGTTTCTACTTTCTCGTCGAAGACGTGCGCCCTTACGAGGCGCTTACGCACCTGCAGCGATCGCTCGAGCTCCGAGAGCAGCTCGGCGACCCACGACGGATACCTAGTGGGCTCGTGGCACTGGGTCAAGCTGAGCTTGCCGCCGACAACGCTCCCCGGGCGGTCGATCTCCTCACGCAAGCGGTAACCGAGGCAAAAACAGCAGGCCTCTTTAGGCAAAGGGTCGAGGACGCCGAGCGTGTGTTACATGAGGCGCAGGCCGCAACGGGTGTAGAGACCTGAGAGCTGTCTTTAAGGTGCCAAACCGTGCCGAGTTCAACGGCTCGGTCGATGCGTTTGTGCTGGTCAGATGTGATGTCTTCTTCCCTTCGATGCGACAGGGGAAGCCGTTACTCCGAGGCGACCCGACGCTTCGCGATGGCCCCGGTTGTGGGGCGACTGATCGGTTATCTGGGCGTGTGCGATCCGCGCGAACAGAGCATCGGTGAGCTGGCCGACGCGCCCCCTGCGCGTCGGGCGATCTTGTTGGAGTACGCAGCATTCGCCGATTTCTTGGTCGCCCGAATCCCGCTCTTGGAGCAGGAGTGGATCGCACAACGGGAGGCGCTGCGTGCCGCGAGCGAGCTTGCCGACGAGTCGACCACACCGCAATGAAGGAAAGGGCCATGACGAGCGTGTCTGCTGCAACGGGGATCGTCGCCCAGGAGGTGTGCAGGTCGTTCGGTGAACACTTGGTGCTCGACAAGGTGAGCCTGGCCGTGGAGGAGGGGACGATCCTGGCGCTTCTCGGCCCCAACGGGGCCGGCAAGACCACGATGGTCCGCATCCTTTCCACCCTGATCCCGGCCGACTCCGGGTCGATGCGCATCGCCGGTCACGACGTGGTCACCGACCCTGACGGAGTTCGGGCCGTCATCGGGGTCACCGGTCAGTTCTCTGCGGTGGACAACCTGCTCACCGGCGCCGAGAACCTGCAACTGATGGCCGACCTTCGCCACCTCGGCCGCGAGGCTGGGCGACGACGAGTGGCCGAGTTGTTGGAGCAGTTCGACCTCACCGATGCCGCTCACAAGCTCCTTTCGACCTACTCAGGCGGGATGCGACGACGCCTCGACTTGGCGATGACCCTCGTGGATCAGCCGCGGGTGATCTTCCTCGACGAGCCCACCGCGGGCTTGGACCCGCGCAGCCGTCGCACCATGTGGGAGATCATTCGTGAACTCGCTGCGGCCGGGGTCACGATCCTGCTCACCACCCAGTACCTCGACGAGGCCGACCATCTGGCCCACCAGATCGCGGTGCTTGACCGCGGCCGGATCGTCGCTGAAGGAACACCCGCCGAGCTGAAGAGCCGCACCCCTGGTAGCCACGTCCGGCGCCACTTCGCTGACCTGCACGAGTTCCACTCGGCGGCGGAGCTGCTCCCGGCGGCCGGTACCGACCAGGACCAGCTCGTCCTGCAAGTCCCGGCTGCCGACTCCGTGGATTCGCTGCGCGTGCTGCTCGACACCCTGCACCGCGCACGTGTCGAGGTCGAACGGCTGTCGATCCATACTCCCGACCTCGACGACGTGTTCTTCGCCGTGACCGGCAGCCACGTCAGCGCCCAGCCCGACCGGGACCCGACACCACAACGGGCGGAACGATGACCACGCTCGCCTACACGCTCAGCGACTCACGGGTGATGCTGCGCCGCAACCTCAAGCACCAGCTCCGCTACCCGTCCATCACCGTGATGCTCGTCGGCCTGCCAATCGTCTTCCTCCTGCTGTTCGTCTACGTCTTTGGAGGCCAGCTCGGCGCTGGCCTCGGCGCCCACGAGGGACGCCACGCCTACCTCGAGTACGTGGTCCCCGGATTGCTGCTCATCACCGTGGCGACGGTCGTCCAGGGCACCGCGATCATGGTCGCCATGGACATGACCGGCGGCGTCATCGACCGGTTCCGCACGATGGCCATTGCCCGCGCCTCGGTGCTTACCGGTCACGTCCTCGGGAGCCTGATCCAGACCCTCGGCGCCCTCGCCGTTCTCATCGGGGTCGCCTTCGCCATCGGATTCCACTCCAGCACGGGGCCGCTCAGGTGGTTCGCCGCGATCGGGATACTGGCCCTTTCTGCCGTCGCGCTCATCTGGCTGGCGGTCGCGCTCGGGTTAGCCGCCAAGAGCGTCGAAACCGCCAGCAACACGCCTATGTTCCTCGTCTTGCTGCCGTTCCTCGGCAGTGGATTCGTGCCCACATCCACGATGCCGGTCGGGCTACGGCAGTTCGCCGAGTACCAGCCGTTTACCCCCGTCACCGACACCGTGCGCGGACTCCTCACCAATGCTGCCATCGGCGATCACGCCATCGTTGCTATCGCGTGGAGCATCGGCATCGCGGTCGCCTCCTACCTCTGGGCGATCCACCTCTACAACACACGCCGAGCAGCCGGGCCAAACTGAGCGGAGACAACACAGCGCAGCTGTGCCGCCGACAAACAGCTGGAGACATCGCCCTCACCTTCACCCACGAGGATCAACGAGCGCACTCGCTCGAACGCGGTCGAGCTTCTTGCGACACAGCCTGTGGCATCGCTGAGAGGGAACCTCTGATTGACTTCGGATCAAGTCAAAGTCCCATGAGTAGGCTGCCGCTAGGCCATGGCGCTGGCCGGATGCTCGGCCTGTAGGGAGGCTCTCGGACACAGACCTAATACCGGTTGCGGAGAGCACGATCGACATGCCCGATCTCACCGTGCCGGTCGAGCTCGATGACGACACCGCCAGCGCGGGCGACAACCTTTACGGAGCGGCCCACCTCAGTAATCTTGGGCGGGGAAGGATCGCGTTCGTGACCGGTGCCGTGCTCGGTGCGATACGCACTGAGCACGGCGCTTGCCTCGCCGGGGACTTTGCCGACTCGATTGCGCCCGTCGGGATTGTGGTCGATCTTGGGGCAGCGGAAACTCGGGAACTCCACGTCCTCGTAGGCACAAGGTCGTGCGGTCCCGATACTGTTGTTTCTCCCGGCGCTACGAGACCGTCATCCGGATCAAGATCACCTTTCAAGACCCGGAGGGGACTCCCTCGGCTCACCACCTCCTCGTACGGCCAGGGCCCTTGATCACGATCCGCGCGCCGCGCGTCTGTCGAGCACGAAAGGGCGCGCTGCCAGCAAATAGCTGCTCATCTGTGCGGCCATGAAAGTCCGTTATTCCGTTCGCCGTCATGTCTTCGACCGCCACTGATCTGCCTTCGAAACAGCTCGAAGTGTCGCTGTCGCCATGAAGCCCGCTTTCGAGTCGCGCTAGCCCGGCGCGGCGATGTCGCCCGTGTCACAATCGGTCGTCCAGGCATAGCCATAACGGCTCGTGGAGGAATTGAGATCGTTGACCAATCCGTCCGAAGGTTCCCTATCCCACAAGCTCGGCGCCCCAGGCATGCAACGCGAGTTGTTCGACGTACCCGAGGACATCGCCTACTTCAACACCGCCAATATGTCTCCGCTGTTGCGATGTGTGCGCGAAGCCGGTGAGACAGGGCTCGCCCGCCGCGCCGCCCCGTGGGCGATAAATGCCGAGGACTGGTTCAGCGATGTAGAGCGGCTACGCGGGTTGTTTGCCGGACTGCTTGGAACAAGCGATGAGGGGATCAGCTTGGTACCGGCAACCAGCTACGGCCTGGCCGTGACAGCCGGCAGCCTCACGGCCAGCAGAGGCGACCAGGTGGTCGTGTTGGCCGGGGAGTATCCGTCGAACTTTTACACCTGGCGACGCTTTTGCGAGCGTACCGAGGCCGAACTCATGGTGGTGGACCGGGAGGAAGGAGCGGACTGGACCGCCTCAGTGATCGGGCGTCTGAGTGAGCGCACGCGGATAGTGGCCATTCCGAATGTGCATTGGACTAATGGCGCGATCCTCGACCTTGGCGCGATCGCAAACGCCGCAAGAAGCGCTCGAGCGGCGCTGGTGATCGACGCAAGCCAGTCGCTCGGGGCGCTCCCCTTAGACGCATCGGAGTTGAAGCCAGATTTCGTCGTGGCCGTCGGATACAAGTGGCTGTTGGGACCGTTCGGCCTCGGATGTCTGTACGTGGCCGAGCAGTATCGGGACCGCAATCCGCTCGAAGAGAACTGGATCAATCGCGCTGGCTCGGAGAACTTCGCCGCATTGGCCGACTATACCGATGAGTACCGGACAGGCGCGAGGCGCTTCGATGTTGGCCAGCGCACGAGTTTTGGACTTGTGCCGATGGCCGTGGCCGCGATCGAGCAACTTCTTGAATGGGGAGTCGACAACGTAGCCTCGAGTTTGCGAGTCGTGACTGATGAGATTGGACAACGCGCGGCGCAACTGGGACTGAACGTGCCAGACCGCGCGCAGCACGGCCCGCACATGCTCGGCATCGAAGTGCCCCGTGAAGTCGCTCTCCGCTTGGGCGCTGCGCTGGCGGAGCGTGGTGTGATCGCCAGTGTGCGTGGAAACTCGCTGCGGATAGCACCACACCTCCACGTCACCTCTCACGACATCGATTGCTTGGTTGACAGCCTTGGCGCCGCGCTTTGATTCAATACAACTGATCCGATGAGGGAGACGACTCACAAGTCATGAGGCAGGTCTGTCCAGCCAACGGTGGTACTTCTGCGATCCCTGTGTCGTTGCTCGCCGCGCCATGTTCGGCAGGTGTCATCCACCGCTTATACAGCGTTGTCAGTCGGAGATCCGCGCCGTCGGCCCTTCGACCCCCCAACCTCACTCCCACTACGGTGAGAGACGTTTCGCCCATTACGGCAGAGGCAACCTGGCGGCTCATCTGCTTGGTCGTCCATTGGTGTTGACGGGACCCGTCGCCACTCGAGTCAGACGGATCGGGAACCCCGAGGACCTCGCTCCGTCTATCAGGTTCAGTGGCGTATGAGGCGCGCCCGGAGCACAGCCGCCTCGCGGCTCGTGAGAAAGGCCAGATGACGGCATGGACGCTCATGACAACAAGGGGCGTCCGGGCATCACACCTTTAGCACAGAGTGCCAGGAGGAGGCAAGAACGCCAGGTGCGGACGTTCGAGCGTTGCGGCACTCACGATCGCACCGTGTCCGAGCCCCACGGGTAAGCCCCCTACGGGGCACGCGCTCTGCGAGTTCTGGCAGTCTGTCGGTGTTTCGGGTCAGGCTGACGCTTGGTCTTGTGGCCCGCTTCACCAGACTGTCGCGAGCCAGACCGTCACACCGGCCAGGGCGATCAGCGCGACGTTGAGGCTGACCTCCTTCTTCTCCCCTCGGGAGAGATGGACGCCGCTGGCCAGGATCTGCAGGATGACGAACCCGATCGCTGCCACCAACGCCAGAACAGGAGCGACACCGGTCGCGCGCGGCAGGATCAGGCCGGCAACACCGGCGACCTCCACGACACCGATCACCCGGACCAGCCACATCGGGGTGCGGTCGACCCAGCCCATCATGGGCGCGAGCTGCTCCTTGCTCTGGGCGAGCTTCTTCCCGCCTGCGTACAGGTAGAAAGCGCCCAGCAATGCCGCGAGCGCCCAATAGGCCACGGTCATGTCGATCCTCCGAGGCGTAGTTACGACTTGTAAGCAGCACCATCATGAGTGACGATCGGGGCCCAAGAGCGGCACGCATGTCCGTGACCGGAAAGCACGGCGAGAATCCAGCCTTGTCGCCTCGACCGTCGACTTGGGACTGCTCGTTCATGCGGCGAGTGTCGCATACGAACGACCAGGAGAACGGGACGTCTCACGTCACGTAGTCCGCCCTGTCCCATGACAGGCCTCGGATTCGCATAACGGGTTGATCAGCTCACGGGGAATCCGGCCAACCTCACCTTTCACGCCCGAGCTGCGCACCACCCCGCGATCGAGAAACAGACGGTGACTCACCGCTCCTACCTCGCGCGAGCACCGCGGCGGTCGCCGGGTCGAGCAAAGGACCGCCGTTCACGGCCCGAGCACGATCGTTCTCCTCGAGGCCGAGGTCGCGTCGTACCGCCACGAGGTTCGCGACGACACGCTGGCGCCTTCGGCCCTCCCAAGCTTCGCTCGGCGGGCCGAGCGCACGCGTCCACGCGTTAGGCGAGTCTGAGCCATCGGTTACGCCAAGCGAGCGTCGCCAGTCCTCGATCTCGACGGTGCCCTGCTGCCACCGTTGCGCGCGCCCTGGATCGGCCGGGCGGGGCCCAAGCAACGAGACGACGTACTCGGGTGGATGGGAGCTCCATGCCGCGATCTCGCGGCGCCGCAGCGTGGCGAGCGCGGAATCGACGATCTCGAGGCGGTCGAGGGCACTGCGCACGTCAGCACCCAACAAGGCGCGCACCGACTGCTGAGCAAAGAGCGCGGCATCGGCCGCCTCGCTCGCCTCGGCCGCTTCGGTCACGTCGCGCTCCGCGTTAACAAGGCGGCGTCGCGCCGCTGTGTAGGGACCTTGCAGGTTGCGGCGCTCGATCCCTTCGCTTGTGGCACTCATCGTCGCGAACACTCCCGCTTCCTCACGCGCCTCGTCGCGCTGCACGAGGGAAACGCCAAGCTCACGGGTGGCGTCGCCTTGGCGTGTCGTCAGGTCCACGGCGGGACCGGCGCCGATCAACGAAACGAGCGTGTCGCGTTCCTCGCCGAGCACCTCCCGGGGGGTTCCGGCGAGACGGGCGATCTCCGCTGCGGTCTCGAGCTCGTCGAGGGCGAGTCGCTGCTGCTCGCTGCGGCTCCACGCCCGGCCCAGCTCCTCGTCCCCATCGCCGGGGCTCGCCGTCTCGTCCGGCTCGGTGAGCACGAACAGCTCCGTAGAGTCCGTCGCACGACTCGCCGCCACGAGCGCTGCCTCGGCGCTCAGGCCCTCCGCGCCGAAGACGAACGCGCGTCCTCTGCGTCGTGCCACTTCCCCCGCGTCGCTCCGCTGCGCCTGCCCGACGGTCTGGCCCTGTCCTTTGTGCAGCGTCCAGGCGTAGCCGTAGTCGGTGGAGCGCCTCACGTAGTCGGCGGGCAACCGCACGCTGCGGCCGTCGCTCGTCGCAAGCGTGACCTCTCGCGACAACGGGTCGATCGCCTGGATGATGCCGCGTGTGCCGTTGCGCACGCCCTTGCCGGACGGGTCGCGCCCGGCGCCAAGGCGCGTCCTGTTCCGCAGGCAGCACAGCTCGTCACCCACCCGGTAGGTACGGGGCGCAAGGTCGGCAGGCGCGAACTCCTCGACGATGAGCTCGGGGCCCGACAGCCGACCTGCCTTTTCGACATGGTGGCGAGCAAGGCCGTTCAGCACTCGGACCGCGTCGCGGGCGTAGGCGTAGAGGACGGCGTCATCGCCGGACTCGCGCGCCACCCACCACCGCTCGACCATGTCACCGATCAGCTCGGACGGGTTGGTCGAGCGATGGACCCG
>JBKQHU010000104.1:0-25318 GCA_052148655.1 Acidimicrobiales bacterium | reverse complement strand
CCTCCATCGCCATCGGCGTCGGGGCCGAGGTTGCCCACGCCGGCGAGTCATGCGACTACTGCTCCATGGCCGCCACCTGCCGCTACAGACAAGAGCACCTCTCCCACCATGGTTGAGACCGGTCCCGCGCCCCTCTACGGGGTGGAGCTGCAACCGGTGGGCCGGCGCGTGCAGGTGGCAGCCGGGGTGACCGTTCTCGAGGCGACGCAGGTATCCGGCGTCGAGCTGGTCTCGGTCTGCGGCGGGGAGGGCACCTGCGGCACGTGTCGTGTGCGAGCGGTCGAAGGCCAACTGAGTGCCGAGACCGCCGAGGAAGAGGAGCTGTTGAGTGCCACCGAGCTGGCTGATGGTTGGCGGCTGGCCTGCCAGGCGCGAGTGTCGAGCGCCCTTCGCTTGGAGATACCGCCCGAGTCGCTCAGCGCGCCACAGCGATTGCAGCTCGAAGGTCAATCAGTGGACTTCGTCCCGGACCCGCCTGTCGTCGCGGTCGACCTTGCGCTCGAGGCGCCCTCGCTGCACGACTTGCGCTCCGACACGACGCGGCTTAAAGAGGCACTGGCCCGCTCGGGTCTGGGAGACAGCGTCATAAACCTGCGAAGCGCCCGCGCTTGCTCGAAGCGGCTGCGCGCGCAGAACTGGCGGGGACGAGCCGTTCTTCACAGCCAGATTGACGGGACCGGGGCGCTGATCTCGATGCAACCCGCCGGCGGGAGGCTGCTAGGCCTGGCGGTGGACACCGGCACGACCAAGCTGGCCGCCTACCTGGTCGACCTCGCTAGCGGCGAAACCTTGGCCAGGGTCGGCGCCATGAACCCTCAGACCCCCTACGGCGAAGACGTCGTGACCCGTATCACCTACGCCAACACCGCCGAGGGGGCTGCTGAACTGCTGCACCACAGGCTGGTCGAGGAGCTGAACCGCATGGTCGGCGAGCTCTGCAGCCAGACCGGGGCGCAGCGCGGACAGATCGTCGATGCGGTCGTGGTCGGAAACACCGCCATGCACCACTTCGTGGCCGACCTGCCCGTGCGCCAATTGGGGGAGGCCCCCTACGTGGCCTGCGTGAACGACCCGGTGCTCGTGCGTGCCGGGGAAGTCGGCCTTGAGCTCGACGACGGCGCCCTGCTCTATCTACCTGCGAACATCGCCGGCTACGTCGGAGCCGACCACGTGGCGATGCTCCTCGCCAGCGGGCTGGCGGACACCGACCAGAGCGTGCTGGCCCTGGACATCGGCACGAACACAGAGATCAGCTTGGCTCACAAAGGCGAGATCTGGAGCTGTTCCACGGCGTCGGGCCCGGCGTTCGAGGGGGCACATATTCACGACGGGATGCGGGCTGCGCCCGGCGCGATCGAGCACGTGCGCTTCCACGAGGGCGCTTTTCAGGTGCAGACCATCGGCGGGGCGCGCCCGATCGGCATATGCGGCTCAGGCATCTTGGACGCCATTGCCCAAGGTTTAGAAGCGGGGATTATCGACGAGCGCGGGTCACTCTCAAAGGACCATCCGCTGGTTGGAAGGACCGAGAGCGGCCCTACCTGCCTGCTCGTGCCAGCCGCCAGGTCCGGGCACGGGCGCGATGTCGTCTTCACCCGATCGGACGTGAACGAGATCCAACTCGCCAAGGGAGCGATACGCGCCGGCAGCGAGCTGTTGTTGGCGGAAGCGGGCATCGGGGCTTCGGACCTGGACAGCGTCGTCGTTGCAGGTGCTTTCGGCACCTACCTCGATCTGGAGAGCGCGATCGCGGTCGGTCTGTTGGTCGACGTGGGGCGGGAGCGTTACAAGCAGGTGGGGAATGCGGCGGGACGCGGGGCCGAGCAGCTTCTCTTGTCGCGGGAGCGTCGCCATGTCGCGGGTCGCCTGGCCAAGCGGGTGCGATACGTGGAGTTGACGGTGCACGGATCCTTCACAGAGGTGTTCACGAGATCGCTGGGCTTCGGGCGCGCCGACGCGCCCTGACCGGCAAGCGAGCCGGCTCGCGCGGGCCTTTGAATGTGTCGTCAGTCAGGTTGACGCGAACGC
Organism: Acidimicrobiales bacterium; assembly: GCA_052148655.1. GTDB lineage: Bacteria > Actinomycetota > Acidimicrobiia > Acidimicrobiales > Bog-793 > Fen-455. Next base: position 23,290 of record JBKQHU010000104.1, on the reverse strand, counting down.
CCGACGGGGAATCGCCGCGCGCTCTCGAGGCGGCTGGCCGCACGCCCGAGCGATCCGACGGTTTCCGGTCCCAGTCGCTCGAGGTGGGAGGCGATGCCCAGGAACACCTGCGCCGTCGTGAGGGCGTCGCTCAGGGCGTGGTGCGGCCGGTGCTCAGGGAGTCCCAACAGGCGCGCCAGGTCCCCGAGCGACGCGAACCGCGGGGGCGACTCACCGCGCTCGGCCATGAGCAGACGTCCGAGGGTGTCGGTGTCGAGGATCGGCTCGCGCAGGCGGGCGCCCTGGCGGCGCAGGGCCACCTTCAGGAAGGACCGCTCCACCGCCGCCGCGTGAGCCACGAGCACGCGTCCGGCCATGGCCTCAAAAAGGGGGGCGATGGCTTCGTCCAACGGTAGGGCCTGCTCGAGGTCGATGGTGCGGATCCCATGGACGACGATGGATGCCTCCGGCAGGGCGCGCGTCGGTCGGGCGAGGCCGTAGAGGCAGCGACCGGCTCCGGCGAGCCCCCCGTCGATCGGTATCGCACCGAAGGAGATGATCTCGTCATCTTTCGGGTCGAGTCCGCTGAGCTCCAGATCTACAACGCAGTAGGGCGCATGACGCCACGGCGTGCGGCGCCCCGGTGGCCTGGAACGGGCATAAGTGGCCGCAGCCGCTGTCCGCGGCCGCGGCTTGAGGGCGGAGGGCACCTTCATCACAACAGGGAGAGGTCGTTGGAGATGGTCTGTTGCACGGCGGCCACGGCGCGGAAGGCCTCTTTCAGGTAGCTACGAGTGAGCGGGCTGAGCTGGGCGGGGTCGACGAAGTCATCGGGCGGCGTCCCCGCCGTGAGCTGAGCGACCTGATGTTCGAGGCGCAGCTCCGAGACGAGCTCGAAGGACTCGATGAGAGTTTCCGCGTCTTGAGGCGCGAGGATGCCGGCGTCACTTGCAGCTCGCAGTCGTTCCGGGGTCGAGGCGCAGAGAACCCCTGCTGCCAAGCCGGCCCAGCGTGCGAGGCTGACGATCGGAAGCGCGCCTCCCTCCTTCAGGTCGAGCCGGCCGCGGTGCTCGCCCGAATGCTCGACGACGAGCCCACTTAAGAAGCCGGTGGGAGGCCTGTGGGAAAGGGAGAACCGGGCGAGCATCCGCAACAGGTTCGGGTGCGCCCGCGCGGGCAGCAGTGTTCTTGCCAGCATGTCGGCCACCTCGGCCCCGAAGACCGGGCGGCTGTCCACCAGGATCGACATGAGCACGAGCGCCTTGTCCTGGGCCGGGTCATCGAGCCAGGAACGGACCGCGCTCTGCCAGGAGTCGAGAGAGCGGACGAACAGAGGGTCCGACGCACTCGTGCGGTGGGTGTCGGGGTGGAATCCGCACGCGACGAGGATCTCGGTGGCCCGCAGGGCGAGGTCGGAGAAATACGGTCGGATCACGCCGTCGACGTCGAGGGCCGGGTCCCCGCTTTTCAGGAACGCCACCGCGCTGTCAAGGTCGGAGCTCGGGACGGCCTCGCGTCGTGCCTGGCTCCCCAGTGCGAGCCATGCGAACGCCACCGGGGGCTCACCGACCTCGGCGGCGGCGAACTCGAGCGCCCGGCGCGTCAGGGCGTCAGACACGATCGAGAACACGGCCTCGATGGCGAGCGGGGCCATGTTGGCGCGGTGCAGGCTCACGATCGTGGGCGGTAACTGTGCGGCGACGGCGGCCAGTTCGCCCGCGTCGGCGGCGCGCGCGATCTCTCGACGCAGCGAGAAGGACGAATGGGTCTGGACCTCGACGAGGTCGGAGTCGGCGACGACACCGAGGAGCGAGCCGGTGGGCGACAGGACCGGGAAGTGGCGGAAGCTCCGGTCGAGCATGTCCAAGAGCACCTCACTTGCCAGACGATCCCCCGGGACGGTCTCCGCTGGTGCTGTCATCGCCGCCGACACGGGCGTGTCGGGTGACAGCCCGACGGCCAGCACCCGGGAGCGAAGGTCGCGATCGGTGAGGATTCCGAGCGACGACCCGAGGTCGATTACGACTGCGGTCGCCCCCCGCGAGCTCATCTCCCGGGCGGCCTCACGAATCGGGGTGTCGGGCGGGCAGATGACCGCCGGCGATCGGAGCAGGTTGGCGACCGGCTGACTAAGGCGATCGCGGTCAACCTCGGCCGATCGCCCGTGGCGGATCCCATAGCGGTCCTGGAGAAGCGAGCGGGTCACATAGCGCAGGGTCGCGGGCTGGCCCAGCAACCGGTAGGCGGCATCAGCGGGGATCCGGTAGGTCAGGGCGTCTTCCGCCGCCCGGGCGGCGAAGCCCGTAGGCAGTCCCGACAGCATCGAGGCGTGGCCGAACATCTCGCCTACCCCGATGACGTCGAGCACCCGGCCGTCGTGGACGATCTCGACCACGCCGGCGCGTATCACCCGCAGGAACTCACTCGAGTGGGCCCCCTGGGAGAAGATGATCGTCCCGGCAAGATGGAACTCGACCTCGGCCGAGGCCGCGGCCCGCTCGACCTCGGCCGGCGGCAGGGCTGTGAAAGGCGGGTGGCCGAGGAGGAACTCGACGATCTCGGGAGCGGTGCTCACAAATTCTCAGTGTGCCAGAAGGAAGGCCAAAAGCCCCGTTGCGGCCTGCGCCGGAGAGTGCGCCGGGACTCCCGCGACAGCACGAATTCGGGTCTTGACTTGCGCCTTGGTCACTGGTCTAATGACCGCCACCAAGTGACGGCTCGGCCGTCGACGAAGAGGGGGGCCTCGATGTCGGTCAGGGGGGGCGCTGGTCCGGCGCCAGATGGTGTGGATGCAGACGTTGCCAGGCTTCACGAGCTCGGCTACGCCCAGGAACTCCACCGAAGAATGGGGGGGTTCTCTAACTTCGCGGTGTCCTTCACGATCATCTCAGTACTGTCGGGCTGCCTGACGCTGTACTACTTCGGAATGGCCGAGGGCGGTCCTGTCGACATCGTCTGGGGCTGGATCGTCGTCGGTTTCTTCACCGCCATCGTCGGCCTCGGCATGGCCGAGATCGCCTCCGCCTATCCGACAGCCGGTGGCCTGTACTACTGGTCAGCCAAGCTCGCTAAGGGCAACCCGGGTGCCTGGAGCTGGTTCACGGGCTGGTTCAACCTCCTCGGCCAGGTGGCCATCACCGCCGGCATCGACTACGGGTTCGCCTTCTTCTTCTCGGCCTTCCTCAACATGGTCTTCAATTTCCCGACCACGAACGGCTGGGTGCTCGTCGTCTACGCAGGCATCCTCACGATCCACGGCCTGCTCAACACCTTCGGGGTGCGCGTGGTGGCGTTCCTCTCGGACGTCTCGGCCTGGTGGCACATCCTCGGAGTGGCCATCATCGCCATAGTGCTGGTGTTCGTCCCGAGCCACCACGCTTCGGCCTCGTTCGTCTTCACCAAGTTCATCAACCTCTCGGGCTTCAGCTCGAAGTGGTACGTGTTCTTCCTCGGTCTTTTGATGGCCCAGTACACCTTCACCGGCTATGACGCCTCGGCGCACATGTCGGAGGAGACCAAGAACCCCGATCTCGCCGCTCCCCGCGGCATCGTCAGCTCGATCGTCGTGTCTCTCATCGCGGGCTGGATCCTCATCCTCGCCATCACCTCGGTCATCCCGACCAACATGGCCGTCTACACCAAGTACGCCGCACAGGAGTTCGCCCCGGTGCTCATATGGTCGAACGCCATCGGCCGTCACGGCGCCGAGCTCCTATTGGTGATCGCCTTCATGGCCCAGGCCTACTGCGGCATGGCTTCGGTCACCGCCAACTCGCGGATGCTCTACGCCTTCAGCCGGGACGGGGCCGTGCCGGGCCACCGGCTCTGGCACCGCATCAACCCGCGCACGAGGACGCCCACCAACGGCATCTGGTTCTGCGTGGTGTTCGCATTCCTGCTCGCCGTCCCATCGTTGTGGAGCGGCGTCGCCTACGCCGCTGTCACATCGATCGCCACCATCGGCCTCTACATCGCCTACGTCCTGCCGACCCTGCTGCGCCGCATGCAGGGCGCCGGCTTCAAGAAAGGTCGCTGGAGCCTGGGAGTGTGGAGCCCGCTTGTCGGCTGGGTGGGCATCATCTGGGTGGTGTTCATCGCCGTGTTGTTCATGCTGCCCGAGTTCAGCCCGGTCAACCGTGACACCTTCAACTACGCCCCGATCGCCGTCGGTGTCGTGCTCCTGTTCTCCGGGGGCTACTGGCTGTTGTCGGCGCGCAAGTGGTTCACAGGTCCGAAGGTGCAGGGCAGCGAAGAGGAGCTCGAGGCCATAGAAGCGGCGTTGAGGGCCGGGCGTCGCTTGGAGGGAGTGGATTGAGCGACGCCTCACCGGCGCTCACTGTTGAGGGGCTGCAGGCGCTCGTCGCAGCCGGCGACATCGACACGGTGGTCCTCGCCATCACGGACATGCAGGGCCGTTTGCAGGGCAAACGGTTCGCGGCCGCCCATTTCCTGGAGGAGATCGTCACCCGCGGGACCGAGGGGTGCAACTACCTCATGGCAGTCGACGTGGAGATGAACACCGTCCCCGGCTACGCCATGGCCTCGTGGGAGCGGGGCTACGGCGATTTTGTGATGATGCCCGATCTCTCGACGATGAGGCTCACCCCTTGGCATCCGGGGACGGCCTTTTGCATGGCCGAGGTGAAGTGGCAGGACGCGAGTCCCGTCGTGGCCTCTCCGAGGCAGGTTCTCAAGCACCAGAGCGACCGCCTCACCGAACACGGTTGGCACGCTCTCGCCGCCACGGAGCTCGAGTTCATCGTCTTCAACGACACCTTCGAGCACGCCTGGCAGTCGGGGTACAAGAACCTGACACCCGCGAACCTCTACAACGTCGACTACTCGCTTCTCGGCACGGGCCGGGTTGAGCCTCTCTTGCGGCGGATCCGCAACGAGATGGGCCGGGCGGGCATGTGGGTCGAGTCCGTGAAGGGGGAGTGCAACCTCGGCCAGCACGAGATCGCCTTCCGGTACACCGACCTCCTCGCCAAGGGCGACGAGCACGTGCTCTTCAAGACGGGGGCCAAGGAGATCGCCGCCCAGGAGGGCTGCAGCCTCACCTTCATGGCGAAGTACGACGCCCGGGAAGGCAGCTCCTGCCACATCCACATCTCGCTTCGGGACGACTCGGAACAACCGGTGTTCGCCGGCGACGGGCACCACGGGTTCTCGGTCATTTTCGAGCAGTTCATGGCCGGCCTGCTCGCCACCCTCCGCGAGCTGACGCTGCTTGTCGCACCGAACATCAACAGCTACAAGCGCTTCGTCCGAGGATCCTTCGCGCCGACTGCACTAGCCTGGGGCCATGACAACCGGTCCTGCGCGCTCCGGGTCGTCGGCCACGAGCCGTCCTCACTGCGGGTCGAGTGCCGCGTGCCCGGGGCGGACGTGAACCCCTACCTGGCGTTGGCGGCAATCGTGGCAGGTGGCCTGTACGGGATCGAGGAGGGCCTCGAGCTGGAGCCCGAGTTCGTCGGAAACGCTTACAACTCGGACAAGCCGCGGTTGCCGACCAATTTGCGCGAGGCCGCCGACCTGTTCAGCGCGAGCGCCGTTACTCGTAAGGCCTTCGGCGACGAGGTTGTGGACCATTACACCAACATGGCTCGCGTCGAGCTCGAGGCATTCGAGTCGGCTGTCACGGACTGGGAGCGCATTCGCGGATTCGAGCGCCTGTGAGCAGCGAGCGCGCGGTCGTCAACCCCGCCAACGAAGAAATCGTCGGGACCATCAACCCGCTCGACGCCGAAGCCACCGACGAGGCGATCGCGCGTTCTGCCGCTGTCGCGCCATCCTGGCGTGCCGTCGCGCCGGCCGATCGGGCCCGGCTGCTCAGGCGCTTTGCCGAAGTGGTGGACCGAGCCAACGAGGAACTGGCGCGCCTAGAGGTCGCGAACTCGGGGCACACGATCTCAAATGCCCGCTGGGAGGCGGGCAATGTGCGTGACGTGCTGGCCTATTACGCGGGAGCGCCCGAGCGCCTGACCGGGCGCCAGATACCGGTGCCCGGTGGCGTGGATGTCACATTCCGCGAGCCGATCGGGGTCGTCGGGGTCATCGTGCCCTGGAACTTCCCTATGCCCATAGCCTCGTGGGGCTTCGGCCCGGCTCTTGCGGCGGGCAACACCGTAGTTCTGAAACCGGCGGACCTCACGCCCCTCACGGCGATCCGCATCGGGGAGCTGGCCCTCGAGGCCGGGATCCCCGAGCACGTGTTCCAGGTGCTGCCCGGCCGCGGCTCGGTGGTCGGCTGGCGCTTTGTCACCCATCCTGCGGTGGGCAAGATCTGTTTCACGGGCTCGACCGAGGTCGGTCAGAAGATCATGGCGGGATGTGCCGAACAGGTGAAGCGGGTGACCCTCGAGCTCGGCGGCAAGAGCGCCAACATCATCTTCGCCGACGCGGACATCGAGGCGGCGGCCGCAGCGGCACCGTACGCGGTTTTCGACAACGCCGGCCAGGACTGCTGCGCGCGGTCGCGGATCCTCGTGGAGAAGAGAGCCTACGAGCGCTTCATGGAGCACTTCGAGACGGCGGTGAAGGCGGTGAAGGTCATCGACCCGTCCGACGAGAAAAGTGAGATGGGACCGCTCATCAGCGCCGAGCAACGCTCAGCCGTTTCCTCCTTCGTACCTGATGACGCACTGGTCGCGTTCCGGGGAAGCGCACCGGCGGGGGCGGGTTACTGGTTCCCCCCCACGGTGCTCGCGCCGGTGTCGCCACAGTCGCGAGCCGTGCGCGAAGAGATCTTCGGTCCTGTCGTCGCGGTGCTGACGTTCGAGGACGAAGCCGATGCGATCCGGATCGCCAACGACACGCCCTACGGACTTTCGGGCTCCATCTGGACCCGTGACGTCGGCCGGGCCTTTCGCGTGGCGCGGGCTGTCGAGACCGGCACGATCTCGGTGAACTCGAACTCGTCTGTCCGGTACTGGACACCGTTCGGGGGCTTCAAACGCTCCGGGATCGGCCGCGAGCTCGGGCCGGACGCCTTGGAGGCGTTCACCGAGCTGAAGAACGTGTTCATCGCAACGGGTGGCTGACAGGCGCAGTCCCCGCTTGTGTCAACCAGCAACGATCGGGGAAAGATCATGCCAGGAAGGCTTGAGGGCAAAGTAGCCGTCATCACAGGCGCGGCGAGCGGCATCGGCCGAGCCAGTGCCATCAGGTTCGCCCGGGAAGGCGCCAAGGTCGTGGTGGCCGACCTCGCCGACGATCCTGGCGCCGCGGTCGCGCAAGAGATAGGCGGCCTGTACGTGCACGCGGATGTGACCGACCCGGCCGGCGTGGCGGGGATGTACGCGGCCGCGCTCGATCGCTTCGGGACGCTGGACATCTGCTTCAACAATGCCGGGATCTCCCCTCCGGACGACGACTCGATTCTGGAGACGGAGCTCGACGTCTGGCGCCGCGTGCAGGACGTGAACCTGACGAGCGTCTATTTGTGCTGCAAGGCAGCCATCCCGATCCTGCTCGAGCACGGCGGCGGGAGCATCATCAACACGGCCTCGTTCGTCGCCCTGATGGGCGCGGCGACGTCCCAGATCTCCTACACGGCCTCAAAGGGGGGCGTGCTCTCGTTGTCGCGAGAGCTGGGCGTGCAGTTCGCCCGCCAGTCGATCCGCGTGAACGCCCTCTGTCCGGGGCCCGTGAACACGCCTCTTCTGCAGGAGCTGTTCGCCAAAGACGCCGAGCGCGCCGCACGCCGTCTCGTGCATATCCCGATGGGCCGGTTCGCCGAGCCGGAAGAGATAGCGGCGGCGGCGTGTTTCCTGGCATCCGACGACGCCTCTTTCATCACGGCGAGCACGTTCCTCGTGGACGGAGGTATCAACGCCGCCTACGTGACGCCTCTTTGATGGCTTCGGTGCCGGGCGAGCGGCCCGTGATCGGGGTCACCGCCTACGAGGAGGAGGCCTCATGGGGCCTGTGGCAGACCAAGGCGTCGCTGGTGCCGTCCGCCTACGTGCGCTCGCTCGCGGACGCGGGTGCGAGCACGGTCATCCTGCCCGTCCTACAAGAGCGGGAGCCAACCCTCGACTGCCTCGTGCGGCGTCTCGACGGCCTCGTGCTCACGGGCGGGCCGGACGTCGACCCGGCGCGCTACGGCGCCGAAGCCCACCCGCGCTCGCAGGCGCCGCGCACCCAGCGCGACGAACGCGAGCTCGCCCTCGTGAGCGCCGCGGAACGCGCCGGCCTGCCGCTGCTCGCCATCTGCAGGGGCATGCAGCTGCTCAATGTCGCCTATGGCGGCTCACTGATCCAGCATCTCCCCGATGTGGTCGGCCACGAGGAGCACAACCTGACACCGGGCGCCTTCTCCGGCCATCGTGTCCGGATCGAGGCGGGGAGCTCACTACACAAGGCGCTCGGGTGGGAGGAGAGGGATGTTCCGACTCACCATCATCAGGGCATCGATCGTCTCGGCGGCGGCCTTTGTGCGGTCGCGTGGGCTGAGGACGGTACCATCGAAGCGGTCGAGGACCGGGCGAAGCCTTTCGTCGTCGGTGTGCAGTGGCACCCGGAGGCAGACGCGGACGGGTCTGTGTTCAGGGCCCTTGTTCTCGCCTCGGCCGACGTGCTTGCCGCAAGGCGGGGACGCTGAACCCGCGTGGCGACGAGCGAGGCATGAACAGGTCGGAAGCAGCCGAGTTCGTCGACGCTTGGGTGAAGGCCTGGAACGCCCACGACCTCGGCGTAGTGCTGAGCCACTTCTGCGACGACGTTGTCTTCTCCTCGCCTCTAGCCGCGCAACTGGTTGCGGGCAGCGACGGGGTCATCAGGGGAAAGCAGGCCCTGAGGCAGTACTGGGAAGAGGGGCTCCGACGAATCCCGGATCTCCGCTTCGAGATTGAGCGTGTGTACGTCGGTGTCGAGGTGCTGGTGATCAACTACAGGAACCAGAATGGCGGGCTTGTCAACGAGGTGCTCATCTTCGACGGCGACCTCGTCAAAGAGGGCTACGGCACTTACCTCGGTGACAGCAACGATCCCGCCTGGCGAGGTCCCGGCGGCTAGGCAGAGGCCCCGCCGGCACGCAGGTGTCGGCCTCGGTGACCACAGCCCTCAGGCGGCTTCGATGGCTGCGGCGGCTGTTTCGGCCACGTCGATGTCCTGTGCCACGGTTCCGGCGCTCGCGCCGACAGCGCCGACGAGCTCGCCCCCCACGTGCAACGGGACTCCGCCCCCGAAGATGACGATCCTGCCGTTGTGGGTTGCCTGGAGGCCGTAAAGCGGCTGGCCGGGCTGGCACTGCCCGGCGAGGTCCTCCGTCGAGGAGTTGGTTGCGACGGCCGTATACGCCTTGCTCAGGGAGACCTCGATAGCCGCGAGAGACGCCCCATCCATTCTGTGCTGGGCCTTGAGGTTCCCGCCATCGTCGACGACCGCAATGGCCATAGGCACCTTCATCTCGGCGGCCCGCTTCTCACCCGCCGCCAGTACAGCCAGAGCTTGTTCCAAGGTGATAGACATTGCTCGTCCCTTCCTCGATCCCGGCCTTGTGTCATCCGGCCACTGGGAGAGTAGTCGCGTGGCCTTTGTCGATGACGGGAGCAGGCCCACTTTGCGCAGAGGGCAACGAGTGGGCGGCCGTGCCCCCTCCCGGGCACGACCGGGACATGCCGGACGGGGCGGCGGGGCCTTGAGGTCCGAGCCTAGGAGCGGTCCCAAGAGCCGCGTATGAGTGTCACGTGATTGGGTGCCAAGCGGGCAGTGGCGGGTCATACGGGGACGAAATGCGCAGCCAGCCGTACAGGAAGGGCGCTTCCTGTACGGCTAGGGAACTGCAGCTGCGCTTCCCAACTTCCCTCGCAAGGCAATCGGGGTCGTACAAGATCTATCGGCACGGCCCCCGCTGCCCTTGAGCACCAAATCGGGCACGGTGCGCAACGGCGTTCGGTGACCTAAGTACCAGCCAGTTCTCGCCGTACGGACCTCGTACGGATGCGTTCAGGAATCGGTGACGCTGGAAAGGGCGAAGGACGAGGCGTCGTCGGACTGCAGGGAGAACCGCCCCGAAAGCCGGCCTTGCATCACCTCGAGGCCGCCACCGGCGGTGACGTAGCCGAGGACCGGCGAAGCCCCCGGCTCGGGTTCGGCGGCGACCGCCATCTCTGCCACCCCGTTGGCCTCGTCGACCCACGGTGCAGGGTTCTCGCCTTCGGCGGCGTAGAAGCTGGTCCCGGCTAGATAGCCGAGGAGGGGCAGGTCGCCCGCCCCGACCAACGCCAGCGAGATGGCCGTCACGCCCGTGGCCTCGGGCGTCCACCGGACCTCTGGCGCCTCCGGGCTCACATAGAAGCTCCCGGCGTCGGAGAGGTATCCGATGAGCCCCCCTGATGGGGTGCTCCCTTGTGCGAGGGCGATCGAGCGCACGCCCGAGGACTGGACGACGTTCCAGTTGCTGCCTACAACGCCTGTCTTCACAAGGAAGGCGCCGTCAACGGCCCGGACATAGCCCAGCAGCGGGGGAGCGGAGCTGGTGCCGGCTGCCACCGCGATCGAGCTGGCCCCGGTCGCCTCGAGCGTGAAAGGCCCTGTGAGGGAGCCCTCCTCGGCGTAAAAGTCACCGGTCGTGCTCAAAAAGGCGAGAGCAGGCGTTCCCGACGTGGTCGCTGCCACGGCAATGGACCCGACGTCCTGGGCCTCGAGGTACCAAGTCGATGAGGATCCCTGTTGCGCGAAGAAATTGCCGGCATGGTCGATGTAGCCGTAGATGGCGCCTCCGTTGGATCCTGTTGCGCCCACGTAGCCGGACACCGCGAGGGAGCTGGCATTTGTCGTGAGCTGCGCATAGCCGTTGCCGGGCGCGACGACACCTGCTTGGAACCCGTCCCTGTCCGTGAAACCGACGAGCGGCCACTGATATGTCCACGAGGGATTGTGGAGCCAGCCCGTGACGCCGTCCGCGACGACCCAGTTGTTGACGGCATAGGTGGCCCAACCGTCGTTCCCGGTGCCCCCGTTCTGCTGGATCAGCGTGATCGTCCCGTTGCCCTGCGCGTCCACCGCGTCAGCGGTCACGACGGCCGTGTGGCCGAATTCGTTGTCTTGGGTGCGCCCGATCGACACGACATCCCCCGGTTGGGGCGCGGCCCCGGGCGTGCCGTTCGTGACGACCACGAGCTGAGGTCCGTCCGGGTTGTACCTAGCCCTGTAGAGGGGGTAGTCGCGTACGACGTCCCACCCGTCGGCCGGGTAGGGGTTCACGCCCCAGGCGAGGTACATCCAGCGCATGGACAGCTCGACGCACTCCCATTCGAGCTCACCCCAGGCACCTGGGAAGAAGTAGACGACGTGATCGCTGCCGCCCTGGGTCGGGCCGGGTCCGCATGCGACGAGACCGTGCCAGGAGGCGCCGAGGCTCTCAGATCCCGGGGCGTTCTCGGGATCACAGATCCCGCCCTTCCACCACGTTGGGGACTCGACGCTTCGGGGGGCGGCAGATTTCGCGGGCGCCGGGTGACCGATCGGCCCAGCTTGTGCGCTCGCAGCTCGGGGTGTGAACAGCCCGAAGGGGCCGAGAAGGACAAGCCCGATGCCAAGCGCCATCGACACGGTGAGCAGGCGTGGGGCCGGCCAGGCCCGGGTTTTCCCTGCCCGTGTGAAGTCGCCACCTGTCATCGATCCACCGGCCCCTGCCTGATCCCCGCCCAAGACTGTTGAGTAAGCATCGGCAGCGGTGGAGCCGGTATTGAGGGCGATGTCGGGCCGGCCTGGCGCCGGATCGGCGCCGATTGTGCCCCGGAACCGTTCTTGAGCGGCTTGAGGGGCTTGAGCGGCTTACGGCCCGAGGGTGTCTCGTCGGGGTCCGGGGCTCCGTGCGGCCTAGGGTGGGGGGCCGCTCGTTTCTTGAGTGCGTTCCCACCGCCTGGCGCGCTCGAGGGCCGCTCGCCAGGCCGTGTGATCCGCGTCGGCCCGGCCCCGCCGGGGGGCCGGCTCGAAGACCTCGCAGTCAGCCGTCAAGGCCTTCATCTCCTCGAGGGAGCTCCAGACGCCTTCGGCGAGCCCGGCCATGAGGGCGGCGCCCACGGCCGTCGCCTCGGTCGTGCGGGGACGGACGACAGGCACTCCACACTGGTCCGCCTGGAGCTTCAGGAGCAGGTCCATCACCGAAGCTCCTCCGTCGGCGTGCAGCCGGACGAGAGGTTGATCGGCGGCGAGGGTCATCGCCTCGACCACATCTCGGCACTGGTAGGCGATGGCCTCCACAGCCGCTCGGGCGAAGTGTGCTCGCCCGGTCCCTCGCGATATGCCCACCACGGTGCCCCGCGCCTGGGCGTCCCACCATGGGCTTGCGAGGCCGGCGAATGCGGGCACGAGGTAGACGCCGTCGTTGTGGGGGATCTGGGCGGCGAGCGGACCGACGTCTGCTGCTTGTGCGATCAGCCCGAGACTGTCGCGCAGCCACTGGATCGTCGCGCCGGAGGAGAAGACGGAGCCTTCGAGGGCGTAGCAGAAGCCGCTGTCCGCACCGTTGCGGGCGTGCCTGCCGAGGTCCCAGGCGACTGTCGTCAAGAGCCCATCGGTCGGTCGTGGTTGTCTCGAGCCGAGGTTCATGAGCACGAAGCTCCCGGTGCCGTAGGTGACCTTGGTGTCACCGGGCAGGTAGCAGCCGTGGCCGAACAGGGCCGCCTGCTGGTCGCCGAGGATGGCGCGGATCGGGACAGTGTCGAGGAAGCCACCCGCGATACCGGTTGCCACCGTGGCGTACCTGGCGGCCGAGGGGAGGACCTCACCGAGCGACTTGACCGGTACCCCGAGGACTTCGCACAATTCGGCCGACCAGGCGCGCCGGCCGATGTCGTAGCACAGTGTCCGGCTGGCGTTGGAGGGGTCCGTGATGTGCAGGCCCGAGCGCGCGCCGCCGGTGAGGTTCCAACAGATCCAGTCGTCCACGGTCCCGAGTGCAAGCGAAGCGCGGCGCTCGACGCCGCCGTGCTCCAACATCCACGACCATTTCGTGGCGGAGAAGTAGGGGTCGAGCACGAGTCCGGTCCGCTCCCGTATGAGCGGGAGAAGTCCGGCGTCCGCCAGCTCGAGGCATCGTGCCGCCGTTCGGCGGTCCTGCCAAACGATGGCCCGATGGCACGGTCGGCCTGTAGCGCGGTCCCACGCCACCGCGGTCTCGCGTTGGTTGGCGATGCCGATGGTGGCGGGGACGAGCGAGCGCGCCGCCAGTTCCGCCCCGAGCTCCGCCAGGGTCGCCTCGACGAGGGACCAGATCTCAGTGGCGTCGTGTTCGACGAGCCCGGGAGCCGGAAAGTGCTGGGTCAGCTCCCTGTACGAAGAGGTAACGACCCGGCCGCCCTCGTCTAGGGCAAGGGCACGCACTCCCGAGGTGCCGGCATCGATGGCGATCACGACGGCCACGGCGGCACGGTAGCCGGTCCGTCCTGGAAGTGCCCCGCTGAGCGGGGCACCCGCCGCGCTGGACAGGCTGCACCACGCCGGAAAGCAAACGAGAACCTTCGCGAGCGGTCGCTGAGCAGGGAGGACGACCGGCGTAGCCCATTGACACGCCCGTAACTACGGTGCTGTAATTAGCCACCTATCTGGTAGTCCAATTCGGTTGGACCACAAGATATTGTGGTGCACGGGAAATCGGACCGTGCCAGGCGAAGGATCTTGGGTGGTGGATGGTCTCCGCCAAGGAGGGAACCAGTCAATGGCTGTTGCAGGAGAGCGCCTCGGAATCGGTATCGGACGACACTTCACCACGGAGTCCGGTCATCCCTACGACGAAGTCGTCTGGGAGAGCCGTGATTCCCGTATCAGCGACTACCGCACGGGGGCGGTCGCATTCGAGCAGCTCGGGGTTGAGGTGCCCTCGACCTGGAGTCTGAACGCGACGAACATCCTCGCCCAAAAGTACTTCCGGGGAAGTGTCGGCATGCCGGGACGGGAATCATCGCTGCGTCAGATTGTCGACCGTGTCGTGGACACGATCACGGCCTGGGGCCTCAAGGACGGGTACTTCGTCGACGCGGGAGAAGCGGCCGTTTTCAGTGACGAGCTCAAGCACCTCGTCGTGCAGCAGAAGGCGGCTTTCAACTCCCCGGTGTGGTTCAACATCGGCGTCGAAGGCGTGCCTAAACAAGCCGCCGCCTGTTTCATCCTCGGCGTCGAGGACTCGATGGCCTCGATTCTGAACTGGTATGTCGAGGAGGGCACGATCTTCAAGGGCGGCTCGGGCGCTGGTGTCAACCTCTCGAACATCCGGTCATCCAAGGAGCTGCTCAATGGCGGCGGGACTGCGTCAGGTCCGGTGAGCTTCATGCGTGGGGCGGATGCCTCCGCAGGCACGATCAAGTCCGGGGGCAAGACCCGTCGTGCCGCGAAGATGGTGATCCTGGATGCCGATCATCCCGATATCCAGGAGTTCATCTGGTGCAAGGCCCGTGAGGAGCGCAAGGCGCGTGTACTCGCCCAGGCCGGTTTCGACATGGACCTGGACGGCAGGGACAGCCAGTCCGTCCAGTACCAGAACGCCAACAACTCCGTGCGGGTGACAGACGAGTTCATGCAGGCTGTGCTCGACGACGCCGATTGGCATCTCCTCAGCCGGACCCAGGCCACGGTGATAGAGACGGTGAGGGCACGAGATCTCTTCCGTCAGATCGCAGAGGCGGCCTGGGAGTGTGCCGATCCGGGGCTGCAGTTCGACACGACCATCAACAAGTGGCACACGGCGCCCGCCGCCGGCCGGATCTCAGCGAGTAATCCCTGCTCGGAATACGTCCACCTGGACAACAGCAGCTGCAACCTCGCCAGCCTCAACCTCATGCGCTTTTTGAACGACGACGACACCTTCGACACCAAGGGGTTCGAGGCCGCCGTGACCGTCGTTTTCACGGCGCAGGAGATCCTCATCGGCAACGCCGACTACCCGACGGCGAAGATCGCCGACACCACGCGCCGGTTCCGGGAGCTGGGCCTCGGTTACGCGAACCTCGGTGCTCTGCTCATGGCCCAGGGCGTGCCGTACGACTCGGACGAGGGGCGGGCCACCGCGGCGGCTATCACGGCCCTCATGACGGGCGCGGCCTACGGGACTTCGGCGCGGACCGCAGCGAGGATGGGACCGTTCGCCGGATTCCACGACAACGCCGGCCCGATGTTGGAAGTGCTGAGGATGCACCGGCGCGAAGTGGCCAAGATCGACGAGGAAAAGGTGTCGACAGAGCTCCTCTGCGCGGCGCAGGAGGCCTGGGACACCGCCGTCGAGCTGGCGGAGGCCCATGGCGTGCGCAACTCACAGGCGACTGTGCTAGCCCCGACGGGGACGATCTCGTTTCTCATGGACTGCGACACAACCGGCATCGAGCCCGACCTGGGGCTGGTGAAGACGAAGAAGCTCGTCGGTGGCGGCACGATGTCCATCGTCAACCAGACCGTGCCGCGAGCGCTCAGGCGCCTCGGTTACAGCATCGACGAGATAGACCAGATCGTCGCCTACATAGACGAGCACAAGACGATCGTGGGGGCACCGAACCTGAAGTCGAGCCATCTGCCCGTTTTCGCGTGCTCGATGGGCGACAACACGATCCACTACCTCGGCCACGTGAAGATGATGGCCGCGGCGCAGCCGTTCATATCGGGTGCCATTTCCAAGACGGTGAACCTTCCCGAGCAGGCCACGGTCGAAGATGTCGAGCAGTTGCACATCGACGCCTGGCGGATGGGCCTCAAGGCGGTTGCCATTTACCGTGACAACTGCAAGGTCGCACAGCCCTTGGCGACGACAAAGCTGACGGGCGCCGGGGCGTCGGTCCTGGACGATGAGGATGGAGCGCCGGAGGTCGCTCGGGAGGCCCATGTCCGTGAGGGCGCCCTGCTCGAGCGGATAGCCGAACTGGAAGGGGCATTGCAGCAAAGGCACGTCGTTGCTCCTGCCACCACCACACGGACCCGGTTGCCCCGCAAGCGTCGTTCGAACACCTTCGCCTTCCGGGTGGCCGACTGCGAAGGCTATGTCACCGTTGGTGAGTACGAGGACGGCCGTCCCGGCGAGGTCTTCATGAAGGTCTCCAAGCAGGGATCGACCCTATCGGGCGTCATGGACGCCTTCTCGATCGCCGTCAGCCTCGGGCTGCAACACGGCGTGCCGATGGCGACGTTCGTCCGCAAGTACACCAACCTCCGTTTCGAACCGGCGGGGATCACCGACGACCCGGAACTGAGGCTGGCTTCGAGCCTTGTCGACTACATATTCAGGCGCCTGGCGCTCGACTACTTGAGCTTTGACGAACGGCTTGAGCTCGGGGTGCTCTCGACGGGGGAGCGGACCCAACCGACGCTGCCCGGTCTAGAGGACGTCGACGAGGGAGACGCCGAGCGGACCGATCGGGAACGGTTCGGCGCTGGCGGGGATGCGGCTTCAGCTCGTCGCCCCAGCGACGCCGAACAGCTGAGGCAGCCGGGTCAGATAGAGAGCAAGGATGCCCCCTTCTGCTACGCCTGCGGCAACGTCATGCAGCGCGCCGGCTCGTGTTACGCCTGCCCGAGCTGCGGCTCGACGAGCGGTTGCTCATAAAGGGCTCGGCCCCTCTCAACGGCTCCCGGTCAGGGGCTCCGGTGCCCGCCTGGCCCGTGTCGCCGACAACAAAGCGGCGAGGGCCATGAAGGCCATCGAGGCATAGAACGCGGCGTGCAGGCCGGTCGTGAAGGCAACGGCGAGGCGGCCGTGCAGGCTGGTCGTGCCGACGAAGATGGCGAAGGCGAGATGCTTGGGGATCGAGCGGGAGGCGACGAGGATCGCCACCGAGAACGAGAAGACCATCCCGATGTTGGCGAAGGTCCGCAGCATCCCCGAGGAGATCCCGAAGACGTCCGGCGGTGAGGCCTTCATCACCGCCGAGTTGTTGGCAGGGAAGAACGAGCTGGCTCCGATCCCGTTTACGACGCTTGCGAGAACGACAAGCCACAGGCCGCTGCTGGTCGAGAGCTGCGCGTAGAGGAACAGGGCGACCACCTGGATGCCGAGTCCGACGGTTGCCGGTAGGACGGGGCCCAACCGGTCTGCGAGGCGGCCCGCGTAAGGACCGACGCCCGAACCGACCACGTAACCCGGTACCAACAGCAGCGAGGCATGGATCGGGGAGAGCCCCCGGGAACCCTGGAGGTACATGATGACAAGGAACAGCACGGCGAAGTTGGCGAGCCCCTGGAACAGGGCAGCCAACAGCGAGGGTGCGAGCGTGGGAATTTTGAACAGCGACAGTTGGAGCATCGGCTCGGCCTGGCGCAGCTCGACGATGACAAAGACACCGAGGAGCACCGCCCCGCCGATCAGGTAGCCGGCCACTGAGGCGTCGAAGCTGGAGGTGGCCAGGGTCGTCATGGCCCAGAGCACACCGAAAAGCCCGAGCCCGAGCGTGACCATGCCGAGAAAGTCGAAGTGGCGCCGGGCCCGTTGGCCGTGCTCGTGCAGGACCTTGGTTGCCAGCACCAGCGCGGCGGTACCGATCGGCACGTTGATCCAAAAGATCCAACGCCAGGAGATGTAGGTGACTATCAGGCCGCCCACCACGATCCCGAGGACCGCCCCCAGGCTCCAACCGACCGAGTTGTAGCCATAGGCGCGGCCGCGCCGCTCCGGAGGGTAGAGATCGGCGATCACGGCGCCGCTGTTGGCCGTGACGAATGCGCCGCCGATTGCCTGAAGGATCCGAAAGCCGATGATGGCCGACTCGTTCCAGGCCAGGGCGCAGGCGAGCGAACCCAGGATGAACACGAGGAATCCCATCTCGTACATGCGCACCCGGCCGAACATGTCCCCGAGCCGACCCACCTGGGTCGCGAGCAGGGTGATGACGAGCAGGTAGCCGATCACGACCCAGATGACCGACGAGAGGGCTACGTGCAGGCCCCGTTCGATCTCCGGCAGGGCCAGGACGACGATCGTCGTGTCGACGGCGGTGATGAGGACCCCGGTCATGACCACGACCATGGCGAGACCGGTATGAGAGGTGATACCGGGCTGGGTTTGCGAGCTTTGCGGGGCCGCGGTCGGTTCCCTCTTCATCGTCAGCGTCTCGTTCCCTTGATGGTGACCGGGGTCATCGCCCGCGCAGTGCAGCCTGTCGTGTGCGTGCACCGCGTACGCCCGCCTGAGCGCTGTCCAAAACCTTCCTGGCGAACGTGGCGGCGCCGTGAGGGCGGAGCTTTCGACTCTGCCGCGGCCCGTGGTCTGCGAGCAGGCCGGGGACAACCGGACGCGCCAGACTCACGCCAACACTCTCGCGAGCCTGCGGACGAGCGTCAAGCTGGTGTGCGACCGTAGCCCGAAGCGCCCCGGCGGCGGCAGGCCTACTGTTGGTAACCCTCCACAATCTCCGGTGGTCGCGGGCTGGTGGCGGTGATGTCCTGCTTGAACTCCCGGCGGGCGCGCCTTTGGCGCAGCAGGTCCCACGACTGGTCGAGAGCCTCCCTGACCTCCCGCAGGCGTTTGTCCTGCTCGGGTGTCGCCCGCGTCCCGATATGGCCTTCCTCGAGCTCGCGTTCTTCAGCGACGAGATCGGCTATGCGCTTGTGCAGCTCTCGGTCTTCCATCGAGTCTCTCCCTCATCAGTCTCTGGTCACGACGTCCAACATCGGCACTCGGCCGTTGCCCGCTCATCCCGGCTCAGCGGCGTGCGCGAGGAGCGGCACGACCTCTTCGGCGATGTATCGAAGATGCTCGAGGTCGCCGAGATCGAGGATCTGGAGATAGATGGTCGTCGCGCCCATCGCGCCGTAGAGCCGCAGCCGCTCGGCCACCTGCGCGGCTGTGCCGGTGGCGCCGTTTCGGCGAAGCTCGTCGACCTCGCGCCCGATGGCGGCCGCGCGGGCGTTTATGTCGTCGTCGTTGTGACCGGCGCACACGACCACTGCCGCTGATTTGCGGATAGTCGACGGGTCACGACCGATCAGGGCGCAGGCGCTGTCAAGGGCCGCAAACACACTGGCACAGTGCTCAACAGAGGCGAAGGGGACATTGCACTCGTCGGCGAAACGTGCCGCGATCGCCGGGGTGCGACGCAAGCCCTTGCCCCCGACGATGATCGGCGGTCGCGGAACCTGGGTCGGTTTGGGCAGGCCGGCATTGTCCACGATCTGGTAGTGCCTGCCCGAGAAGGAGTAATGGCTCTCGGCAGCCCACATCCCCGACACGATCTCCAGCTGTTCCTCGAGCCGATCGAACCGTTCTCCCACCGAAGGGGGGAACGGGATGCCGAAGGCGCGGTGCTCCTCCTCGAACCAACCCGCACCGAGCCCGAGTTCGACGCGGCCGCCGCTCATGGAGTCGACTTGCGCCACGATCACCGCAAGTTGCGCGGGGAGCCTGAACGTCGCTGCGCTCAGCAGCGTCCCGAGGCGGATCGAGCGGGTGTCGCGAGCCAGGCCCGCGAGGGTGATCCAGGCGTCGGTCGGGCCGGGCTGCCCGTCGACCGCACCCATCTTCAGGTAGTGGTCCGAACGGAAAAAGGCGTCGAACCCGCACTCCTCGGCGCAACGAGCGACGGCGAGAAGCTGCTCATAGCTCGCGCCCTGCTGGGGCTCGGTGAAGATACGCAGTTTCATCATTGCCTCCTGCAAACGCCGGGGACCTGAGCAAGTGGTGGACCCACGGGGTCGGAACGGGATCTGAACGGGCTCGAGACGGCGGGGGACAGCCAGCTCGCCTCACTCGAGGACGCGCACGCACAAGATAGGCGGGAGGTAGGAGGTAACGAGCCGCCAGGACTCACCGCCGTCCACCGAGGCGAAGATGTGCCCGGACTCGGATCCGAACACGATCGGGCAGGGCTGGTTGGTTCCAATGCTGAAGGCGTCGCGCAGGACCTTCAGATGAGCGTTGCTGCGCGGCAGCCCCTCTGATAGAGCCTCCCAGCTGAGCGCGCCGTTCGTCGTCCGATAAACACGGCACCGGCCTTCAGGTGTGCAGGGGTAGGCATCGGACTCGAGCGGGAGCACGTACGCCGTGTCGGGCTCGTCCGGGTGCGAGACGACCGGGTAGCCGAAGTCTGAGACGACGCCGTCGGGCTCGCCGGCACGGCCGACGGACTCCCAGTGGTCCCCGGCGTCGACGCTCTTGTATATGCCGCCGTGGTCCTGTGCCCAGAGGACGTCCGGGTCCACCGCATCCCCGGCGAGCTTGTGGACACACTGGCCTGATTCGCGCAGCGGCTCGGTCACGAGTCGTGCCTCGATCCCCTCGTTGCGGGCCACCCAGGTGTCCCCCCCGTCGTCCGAGCGGTACACGCCTGCACCCGAGACGGCGACGACGATCCGGTCCGGACGCTCCGGGTGGGTGATCACCGTGTGCAGGGCGCGCCCACAGGCGCCTGGCTCCCAGGTTGCGCCGTCCGGATGCTCGAAGAGGCCCCCGACGAGCTCGAAACTGTCACCACCGTCGTCGGAACGGAACAACGCTCCCGGCTCGACGCCAGCCCACACGGTTTCAGTCGCCGTCGGCCGCCTGTCGACGTGGAGCTGGCACACCGCGGCGAGAGTTGTACCCATGTCGGCCGGGAACGCGACCACTCGTGCCCCCGGCTCGTCCCAGGTGAGCCCGCCGTCGTCGCTCGCACGAACGTTCGGTCCGAGGCGGGAGTCCGTGGTGGCGGCGAGAAAGCGACCACTTCGGAGTTGCGCAAAGGCGGGCACGGCGTTACCCGCCAGCAAGGGCCCGTCGACCGTGCTGTCGCTGAGAAAGAAAAGTCCCCTGGTGGTGCCGATCGCCACGGCGAGATGGTCGACGGCTCTGGCACGGAACCTCGAAGTAGTCACAAAAGTCACGGGGAGAGTATGTACCTGATGAGGGCGGCTTCGCTCGCTTGTTCCCACGTCGTGGCGCGTCGCGGACGTTAGGTTCTGGTACGTGCACTCTTCGGTCGAAGGCATCGTGGCGGTGGGTGACCGTCGTGGCCGGGGGCTTGGATTCCCGACGGCCAATTTGCGGATCGGTCCAGATGTGGATCTGGCCGACGGTGTCTACGCGGCCGTGGTTGAGCTCGAGGACGGTAGCAGGCATCCGGCGGCCGTCTCCGTCGGTCGGCGCCCGCACTACTACGCGGCCGGCGAACGGCTCGTCGAGGCGCACCTGCTCGACTTTGACGGGGACCTCTACGGGGAAAGGGTCCGTGTCGAGCTTGGGACGCGTCTGCGGGGCCAGCGCAGCTTTGGGACCGAGGAGGAACTCGTGGAACAGATACGCAGCGACGTCGAAGCCATTAGAACCCTGCACGGCTGAGCGGCCAGGAACAGGCCTTGCCAGGCTTTGCAAGGCGACGTCCTGGGCGGGGTCAGGCGGTGCCGGGTGCCGGCGTTCCGCCACGCGCGAGGTAGCGATGCAAGAGGAGATATGGGTCGAGGTTGCACCGTGTTGCCATCTCATAGGACGACGGCCGGCGTGTAGCCATGGCGAGCATTGGTCCGGCGTTCGCTGATTTCGGTCGACGGGATGCCGCGGTGCCGAGGTGGGCAAGGTGCTTCAGTCCGCCTCGAGGGAAAGATGCCAGGCGGCAAGTACGCTTGAGTCGTACCGAATAGGGACGGTCGTCCCCCGGCCCGTCGTTTGGACCTGGTCGGCAGTTCCCCCGCAGCACTAGGAGGAGCACTCGAGCTATGGACTTGGACTCCGGTGGGCCGAACGAGGATGCCGTCGGCAGGATCGGCCGCGTCTCAGTGCCCATTTCCGAGGGCGTCCCGGGCGAGGTGATCATCCAGATCCGTGGGGGCTCGGAAGCCTATACGGCGTACACTGCGAGCGAGGAGCCGCTCGCGGTGAACACTCGTGTCGTTGTCGTTGAGCAGCTGTCCTCGCGGACACTGCTTGTGACGAGCTGCTGATCCGCCGAGAGAAAGAAGGCGGAATGTTCTTCTACAGGATTCCATCGCCGAACGAAGCGATGGTGGTTTCGGGATCCAGGCACGGTACCGACGGGGGACAGTTCCGCATCGTGACGGGCAGGGGGGCTTTCGTATTGCCTTGGAAGAACAAGGCACGCTGGCTCTCTTTGGACCTGCGTGAGGCGCTCATCTCCGAGAGCTGTGTCACCAAGCTCCGCATCCCGCTCACCGTCGAGGCCGTGGCGGTGTTCAAGGTCGGCGACGACAACTCGTCGATTGCCAATGCCGCCCGCCGCTTCCTCGACCAGCAGCAGGGCATGGAACGGCTGACCGCGCAAGTGCTGGCCGGTCACCTGCGCTCGATCGTCGGTGGCCTCACGGTCGAGGAGATCATCGGTGATCGCAACCGTGTGGCCCAGGAGGTCAAGGCGGCATCGACCGACGAGATGGAGAAGCTCGGTCTCGTGATCGACGCCTTCCAGATCCAAGAGATCAAGGACGCGACGGGCTATATCGACAATCTCGCCGCCCCGCATGCTGCCGCCGTCGCCCGCGACGCGCGCATCGCCGCCGCGCAGGCCGATCAGGCGGCCACCGAGAAGGAGCAGGAGGCGAACGCTCTCAAAGCCGGCTTCGTGCGCGAGGCCGAGATCAAGCAGGCGGGTTACCGGGCCGAGATCGAACAAGCCCAGGCTGCCGCGAGCCAGGCCGGTCCCCTGGCCCAGGCCAAGGCGGCGCAGCAGGTGACAGAGGAGCAGACCAGGCTGGCCGCGCTGCAGGCCGAAAAGCGTGAGAAGGACCTCATCGCAGAGGTTGAGAAGCCCGCTGACGCCGAGGCTTACCGCACGATTCGCATCGCCGAGGCCGACCGGGACGCTATCAAGGCGAGAGCCGAGGCTCTGGCCGGTGGCAATCAGAGCCTGATCGCGGCCAACAGGATCGTCGAGCAGCTTCCGGCTCTTGTAGAGGCAGCGGCCAAGGGGCTGAGCGGGGCGAACATCGTCCTCGTCAATGGCACCGAAGGAGTGACAGATCTGATCACGAACCTTGTCACGCAGGGCTACTCGATCTACGAGGCGGTAAAGGGAGGCGTTCCTCAGGCCCTGATGAGGCGGGTCGAGGCCCCGGTCGGCGACGGACCTGCGCCGGTGGCGACGCGCGCCGAGACCAACCCCGTGTAGCTAGAGCCGGGGGCGAATGTTCGAGCGATTCACCGATCGGGCACGCAGGGTATTGGTCCTGGCTCAGGAGGAAGCACGCCTCCTGAACCACAGCTTCATCGGGACCGAGCACATACTGCTCGGCCTCATCCACGAGGGTGAGGGCGTCGCTGCCCAGACGCTCGAGTCCCTCGGCATCTCGCTCGAGGCCGTGCGCGAAAAAGTCGAGGAGACCATCGGACCCGCAGGGTCGGCTCCGACAGGGTCGCCGCCGTTCACGCCCAGGGCGAAGAAGGTTCTCGAGCTGTCCCTCC
>JBKQHU010000103.1:0-45352 GCA_052148655.1 Acidimicrobiales bacterium | reverse complement strand
TGATGCGACCTCCCTGCATCACGTTGACCCGGTCGCAGAGCTCGAAGAGGTGAGCGAAGTTGTGGTCGATGATGATCATCGACACGTTCCTGCTCTTGGCGAGACTCCTCACGAGGTCGATGATGAGTCTGGACTCGCGCGCACCCATGGCTGCCAGTGGCTCGTCGAGGAGGAGGATGGAGGCGTTTGTCCTAGTTGCCCGCGCTACGGCGATCGCCTGTCGCTGACCTCCCGAGAGCTGGCCCGCCTCCGCGTTGACGTTCGGCACGCTGACGTTGATGTCGTCGAGGTAGCGCCTGGTGAGCTCGCGCATCTTGTGCTTGTTAAGCACATGGAAGGGCCCGAAGTGGAGGATCTCGTGGTTGAGGAAGAGGTTCTCGAAGACGGGCAGCTGGGGAATGAGGGCCAGGTCCTGGTAGACAGTCTCGATCCCGTGGGCGGAGGCATCCTCAACCGACCTGAAATGCACTTCCTGACCTCTCACAAGGAGGTGACCAGAGTCCTGTGACGAGTACCCGCTCAAGATCTTGACGAGCGTGCTCTTGCCTGCGCCGTTGTCACCGACGAGGCCGAGCACCTCGCCCGAGTGCAGGGTGAGGTCAATACCACGGAGCACCGAAAGCGGCCCGAAGCTCTTCGTCACGCCTCGGACCTCGAGGACTACTTCCGAGGTTCCAAACTTGTCCGGAGTGCCCTCAAGGGCTGCGGCCGGCCCGGGGATGTCGTTCATCATCTCTCGTCCCCTCCGTTAGCCCGTTCGCGTGCGTGCGGCCAGGCGGTCGAGCCACCCGTTCAGGGTCATCGCCACGAGCATTATGACGCCGATGTACACGAAGAAGTCGTTGGTGCTGATTCCGATGATGTTGAGGCCTGCCTCAAGGATGCCGATCAGGATGGCACCGATGAAGGCACCGATCACGGTGCCCCGCCCGCCGGTGAGTGCGGTCCCTCCGATGACACAGGCGCCCACGGCGTAGAGGATGTAGTTGACGCCGGCGTTGCCCGGGTCCAAGCTGCCGTACTTGATCGCGTCGACGATCCCGACGAGCCCGGCAAGGAACGAACACGTCACGAAGGACATGATCTTCACGCGCCGGACCGGCACGCCGGCCTCGGCTGCGCCCAGCAGGTTGCCGCCCGTCGCGATGACGCGAACGCCGAAACGCGTTCGTTTCAGCACGAACTGAACAACCAGCGCGATGAGCACGACCCAGATGATCTCGGACCACTCCCAGACTCCGAACATCTGACCGAAGAAGCCCACGTGCGGAGCCACGCTCGAGGTTTGGGGCGGGAGCGCTCCGGGGATGGGCGTCGCTTCGGTGTCGTTCGAGAAGATGAGCACGAGACCGAACAAGATGAAGTTCGTCGCCAAGGTCGCGACGAACGACGGGACGTTCAAGTACACGTTGATCATCCCGTTGATCGCCCCGATCCCGATGCACACGAGAAGAGCGGCGACGATGGCCCAGCCCGTGGGAACCCCGAGCGTCCAGAGCCAGTACATGACCCATGGCGAGAAGAGGAAAACCTGCCCCGCCGAGAGGTCTATCTCTCCCAGCACGAGCACGAGCACCTCGCCCACGGCGAGCGCCCCGTACGGCCCGGCGAAACCAGCGGCAGAATTAAGACCGAGTGAGGTCAGGAAGTTCGGCGAGTCGACCCAGAAGAATATGAACAGCGCGATGGTGATGAGGAGTGGGGTGATCTCGCGCTGCGCGACAAAGGCTCGCCAGAGGTACCGGCGCCAACCGGCTGTCGGTTGCCCACCCGGTACCGGGGCAGACTGCAGCCCGGCCGAGCTTTGAGGCTCGACCGGGCTTGTTGCGGAGTAGGCCATCTCTGAGGCGACCTCTTACGGGTTCTCTTGTCTGGCCGTCTCGTGTCTCTTAGTAGGGGATGTGCGCGGGCGGGGCAGTGACCGTCTCTGCGCTGGCCGTGCCTTCCCAACGGTTGAGCTTCAGGTACGGCCCAACTGTCGACTTGACGACGATGGCGGTACCCGTGTTGACGTCGGTCGGCTTCATCAAGCCGCCGGAGATGTTGAAGAGGAACAACTGCATGAGAGTGTCGAAGCCTTGCAGGTAAGCCTGCTGGTCGACCGTCTGGAGCAGAGCCCCGCTCTCGATGGCGTCCATCACCGGGGTTCCGGTGTCCCACCCGGAGCCGCTAACGGTGCCCTTCAGCTTTTCGTTGACGATGAACGTGGCGAGCGCGTTGGAGTCGCCGCTGTCGACGGTCATCATGAACTTCACGTCCTTGTGGCCGGTGTACCACGACGAGATCGCGTTGTACTCGGGCGCGCCTTCCGTGGCCGAGGTCCCGACCTCTACGAAGTCCATGCCCGCCGCCACGAAGACCGGCTTCGCTCCATCGATCCGCGGCTGGATGTTTTCAGTACCGGGGGTGGCGATGATGCCGGCGACGAGGTCGCCCTTGACCAGGGTCGGCTTGGCGAAGGCGAGAGCCGCCTTTGCCACTGCCGCTCCGGCGGTCAGGTTCGACTGGCCGACGTATGCCAGCCGGTTGTTCACGAAGCCCACACCGACGTCGGCGTTATAGGCGATCACAGGGATGCCTGCATTGAGCGCGGCGTCTGTCGGGGCGTTGAAGGCCACGTTGTCAATGAGCGGCACACCGATGCCGTTTGCCTTCGCGGCGATCGCACTGTCCATGGCCGAGACCATCTGGGACACGACCGAGTTCTCCGAGCCGGTCCAGGTGAAGGTGCAACCTGTAAGGGCACAGAAGTCCTGGCAACCGTAGATCGTGGCAGTGAAGAACGAGTTCGTGGTGACGTGGTTGTCCATCACGAAGTGGTACTTCTTGTGTGCCGCGAAGAACGGGTGGTCGGAGTTGCGCGCGTATGTCTGCGCACCGGCTCCTTCTGAACCCAGGATTCCGGCGACGCCTCCGAGCAGCGGAATTGATGCCGCGGCCCCCGCGTTGCGCAGGAAGCGCCGTCTGGAAAACTCTCGCTGCGCCATGCTGATTTCTTCGGGTATGTCCTTTGCCATGCTGCCCTCCAGTTTCTTGCCGAAATCATCCGAGCTCTCGCGCGGACTGGGCTTGCATCCAAACTGCCTATCGAATTCAGAAACCTAACAGCAACAAATTTTCTTAGCAAGTACCGCGGCGCCCTTCGAAGCCGGGCGAGAATTGCCCAGTTCGCCCTGAAGGGCGATCGTCGCGACACCCCAGGCATGGGGTCCGACTAACGCGCAAACCGCTGAGCGCCCGGGGGACAACAATGGTGTCAAGAACCCGGCAAATTGAAGTCCGACCCGTTGGCCCAGGGTGAGTCGCGCTACAGCTTGGCCGATGTCCACGACCGATCCGACGAATGCGTGCCCAACCGGTTCTGGCGCTCGGCAGGAGACCCGAGACAGTGGATCAGGCGACCCGGGCGGCGCCGTCGCAGGCGACGATCTCGCTGGTTTGCGGAGGGCTGTAACCCCGCGCGGCGAAGGCCTCGACGATGCTCGTCGCGACCGCTTCGGCCCCGGCGAGCCCGACGAGCACGACCGCCGAACCTCCGAAGCCGCCACCTGTCATTCGCGCCCCGAGCGCCCCGCTTTCCACCGCGACATCCACGACGGTGTCGAGCTCTGCGCATGAGACCTCGTAGTCGTCGCGCAGCGAGCGGTGACCCGCGCTCAGCACCGGGCCGACCTCGGCGGGCCGGCCGCACTCGAGGAGCCGGACCACCTCGAGCACCCGGCTCTGCTCGCTGATCACATGGCGAGCCCGGCTGCGCACTACGTCGTCGGCGATCCGCGCGAGGGCGGTGTCCATGGTCTCCGGCGCGACGTCCCGCAGCGCGGCGACCCCGAGTTCCTCGGCGGCACGACGGCAGTCGCGGACGCGCTCGGCGTAGGCCGAGTTGCCGAGGGCGTGCTTGACCCCGGTGTTCACGACGAGAAGAGTCAAGCCGGCGGGCTCGAGATCGAGGGGCACCTGCCGCACCTCGAAAGTGCGAGTGTCGAAGAACAGGGCGTGGCCGGACCTACACAGCAACGAGGCAGTCTGGTCCATGATGCCCGTGGGCACGCCCACGTACTCGTTCTCCGCACGTTGGGCCACCAGCGCCAGTTCCTGCCGGGACAGTGGCAAGTCGTAAAGGTCGTGCAACGCCAACGCGACCGAGCACTCGAGCGCAGCCGACGACGAGAGGCCGGCACCGATTGGAACGTCACTGTCGATGAAGAGCTCGGCACCCTTCAGCTCGGCGCCAGCCTCTCGCAGCGCCCACACGACGCCGAGGACG
This sequence comes from Acidimicrobiales bacterium, assembly GCA_052148655.1. GTDB lineage: Bacteria > Actinomycetota > Acidimicrobiia > Acidimicrobiales > Bog-793 > Fen-455. Next base: position 41,085 of record JBKQHU010000103.1, on the reverse strand, counting down.
TATGAAGCCCAGCCGCCGTTGGTCCCAGGTTCCAGCTGGCCAAGAGGGACCTCGATGATCGAGGACCCGGCGGATTCTGAGCGCTGCGCGGAGGCGACCCGCACGAGGTCGTCGTCACGGCGCGCCACGTAAGCCTGAGCCGTGAAGGGAATGGCGAGCGGCAGCACGAACCCGTCGTTGTAGTCCGTGAACTCGCCGATGAGGTTCACCCGACCCGGCGCCGACCAGATCCCGTCCGGGGTTCGGTTGAAGAGACGGCGGAATCTTTCCCCCGAGGGCATCTGTGGGCTCACCCCTGGCTCCGTTGGAGAAAACGCCAGGCGTCAGTGACCATCTCTTCGAGCTCTGGAACGGCCGGGGTCCAGCTCAACTCCCGGCGGGCGCGCGCGGATGAGGCGACCAGCACGGCGGGGTCCCCCGCGCGGCGCGCAGTGGCACGTTCGATCAGCTGCAGCCTGGTCACACTGCTGGCAGCGGCAATAACCTGGCGGACGGAGAAGCCTTCGCCGTTGCCGAGGTTATAGGCACGCCAGGTGCCCGGTGAGGCCGCACCGAATGCCAAGAGATGAGCATCCGCGATGTCGACGACGTGAATGTAGTCACGTATGCAGGTCCCGTCGGCAGTCGGGTAGTCGTCGCCGTAGACGTCGACCGGGCGGCCTTCCAGAGCGGCCCGCAGGGTCAGCGGTATGAGGTGCGTCTCAGGGTCATGCCTCTCGCCAACGGTGGCGTAGGACCCGGCAACGTTGAAGTAGCGCAGGCTCACAGCCGCGATGCCGTGCCGGGCTGCTTCCTCGTCGAGCATACGGTCGACAGCAAGTTTGGACGCACCGTAGGGATTGAGGGGCTCGGTCGGGGCGTCCTCCTCGATCGGCACCCGAGCCGGCTCGCCGTAGACGGCCGCCGAGGAGGAGAAGACGATCCTGGTGACCCCGCTCTTGCGCAGCGCCTCGAGAAGCAGCCTTGTGCCGGCGACGTTGTTCGTCTCGTACTTCTGAGGATCGGTGATCGACTCCGCGACGAGCGAAGAAGCCGCCAGATGGACAACGCCATCGAAGGCCCGCAAATCGAGTGCGCCCGGGATCTGCTGCACTCTGCCGAGTACGAACCGGGCACCGCCGGGGACGGCGTCTCGATGTCCGGTCGAAAGGTCATCGACGACTGTGACCTCGTGCCCGGCCTCTAGCAGCCTGGCTGCGACGACGCTTCCTATATAGCCGGCGCCACCTGTGACGAGAACGTTCACCTGGTCAACCCGGAGGAGCGAGAGCCCGCCCGCCGAGGGGACGGGGCGTTGTCCGCCTCAGGGGCGAACGCCAACGAGGAGCTGCCAGTCCGCGTTGCCCGCACGCCGGGGATACTAGCTATTACCGTGACTGCAGATCGTAAGCTTGTTCGTTGCAACCGGGTTCTTCGGTGTCGTCTGCGGGTTGTGTGCCCGTCCGTTACCGCGGACGCAGGAGAGACAGCGCCCGCGGGCAGCGCTGGATGTCCGCCGGCTCTGGCCCAAAGGGGGCGACTCTTTCTCTCACGAGGACGCCGACCGGCGCCTTTTGGGGGTACGCCGTTGCGCCGCGGGGGACGTCCGAGACGGGAGGAGCGGCGATGAAGCGACTTGTCCTCGGCCGCCTTCTTGTCGGGATGGCTGCCTTGGCGGCGATCGCGTCCCCGACAGTCGGTGGGGCACAGCCCGTATCAGCGGTTGCGGCGACGGCCGCCGGCGTCACGGCCACCTGGTCCTGGGGAGGGATGGTCGATCCCTTCACGGGCAGGCCTTCCGCTGTGTCTTGTCCTACCGCGAGGTTCTGCGCAGCAGTGGACGCGAGCGGCACCGTCCTCCTCTTCGACGGCAAGTCGTGGTCCAGGCCGCTCAGCATCGACCCGGCCGGAGGCGGGCTCACGTCGATTTCCTGCCCGACGACGCACTTCTGCGCAGCAGTGGACGAGAATGACAACGCTCTCGTCTACGACGGCAGCAGGTGGTCGAAGCCGGTCGACATCGACTCGAGAGGATTCAGCCTGGCATCGGTCTCCTGCGCGAAGGCGACCTTCTGCATCGCCGTGGACCGGGGTGGTTTCGCGGTCACGTATAACGGCAGGTCATGGGTGGGACTGCGCTACGTCGACACAGGCGGGCTGGGTCTGGACGCAGTGTCTTGCCCGAGGACGAACTTCTGCGTCGCTGTCGGCGCCGGCGGAGACACCCTCACCTTCAACGGCGCCTCCTGGTCGGCGCCGACCAACGTGGATTCGCGCGGCTACTACCTGAGCTCGATCTCCTGTCCGACGCCGAGGTTCTGTGTCGCAGTGGACGAGGGCGGCAGTGCCCTCACGTACGCATCGGGATCGTGGTCCGCCCCTTACCCGGTCGACCCGGACGCCGGCATACTTGTGTCCGTTTCCTGTGCCAAGGCGAGCTTCTGCGCCGCCATGGACGAGGCCGGCAATGAATTCACCTATGTCGGCAGGTCATGGTCGAAGCCCGTCAAGATCGACGCGGGGGGGTTCCGGCCGGGCTCGATCTCGTGCCCGACGGGAAACTTCTGTGCTGCAGTCGACTCGAACGGTGACGTCATCACTTACAGCCGCGCGGGTTGGTCGCTGCCCCTCGGCATCGATGCGGCCGGAGGGGGTCTCGTCGCGGTCTCATGCCCGACGGAGGGTTTCTGTTCTGCCGTGGACCTCCACGGCTACGTCGTCACCTTCAACGGCACGCGGTGGTCGTCTCCCCTCGGCGTAGCCCCGGATGGGGGCGGGATCAGCTCGGTCGCGTGCTCGACGGCGCGGTTTTGCGTAGCTGTTGACCGTGACCTCAACGCCTTCACCTATCGGGGCAGGACATGGTCCAAGCCGGTCGGCATCGACCCGGCTGGCGGCGGTCTCACGTCTGTCACCTGCCCATCGGCGAGCTTCTGCGCGGCCGCGGACAAGGGGGGCAGAGTTCTCACCTACAAGAACAGCTCCTGGTCGACGCCATTGGGGGTGGACCCGAACGGAGGCGGACTCACCTCTATCGCCTGCCCGACGGAGACCTTCTGTGCCGCCGTGGACCGCCGTGGCGAGGTCGTCACCTACAACGGCAGGACGTGGTCATCACCGCGCGGCATCGATCCCGGTGGGGGTGGGATGAGCTCGGTCTCGTGCCCCACCCCGAGGTTCTGCATCGCGGTGGACCGGAGCTCCCACGCCGTCGCCTACGAAGGTAGGACTTGGTTGCGTCCGGGCACGATCGACCCGCACGGGGGCGGGCTCATGTCGGTCTCCTGTCCCACCGCGAGGTTCTGCGTCGCGGTGGACTTTGACGGAGACGCGCTCACGTACGACTCGGGCCGCTGGTCGGCGCCCGACGACATCGACCCGGGCGTCCCCCTCGAATCGGTCTCGTGCTCGTCTGAGGTCTCGTGCACCGCCGTGGACTTCACCTCCACGTTCGAGTGGCTCCCACCGACAACGACCGCCATCACGGCGGTCACCCACCGTGCAGCTGCCGGTCGGCCGGTCCCTGTGCGAGTGCAGGTCAGAGGATTGACCAGGAAGGCGAGATCGGCGACCTCGACTGGGAAGGTAACTGTCACCGACGGGCGAACAAACTGTCTGGCGGTGCTCGAGGGATCACGTGGGATAGCGACCGGCACGTGCTCGATACGTGAAGACAGGGCGGGCAGGTATCTCCTCCTGGCGCGCTACCCGGGGGATAAGCGCTTCGGGTCGAGCTCCACTCGCCGGGCCACGCCAATAACGATCAGCCGCGCCGTTGCGTAGGCAGGGCGGGACTGTCGGCACGCGGCCTGGCTCAGGGCGATGGCCGGCGGTTCGCCCACAGATGGTCACCGATCAGCGAGCGCGGGCGGCCCGGCACACCGGGAAGCGAATAGACGGGCGCTACGCTGCGGTCATGTCGGCCAAGAGAGGCGACGCCGTCCTGTGGGACCTGGAACGTGAGGTCTTCATATGAAGATCGGCGTCGTCTTCCCCCAGACCGAGATCGGCGCGGACCGGGGAGCAGTTCGCGGCTGGGCCGAGGCGGTCTCGGAGCTCGGCTACCACCACGTCCTTGCCTATGACCACGTGGTCGGGGCCGACACGCGGGTGTACGCGGGCTGGAACGGCCCCTACGACCTGCACAGTACGTTTCACGAGCCGTTCGTCCTCTTCGGATACCTGGCCGCCATTTCATCTCTGGAGCTGGTCACCGGGATCGTGATCCTTCCCCAACGCCAAACGGTGCTCGTCGCCAAACAAGCGACTGAGGTGGACCTGCTCTCAGGTGGTCGGTTCCGTCTCGGCGTCGGGATCGGCTGGAACGCCGTTGAGTACGAGGCCCTCGACAAGTCATTCTCCAACCGCGGCCAACGCATCAGCGAACAGGTCGAGCTGATGCGGCGTCTGTGGACTGAGGAGTCGGTGACCTTCGCGGGCAGGTTCGAAACCGTCACCGGCGCCGGTCTTGCCCCCTTGCCTGTCCAGCGGCCCATCCCGATCTGGTTCGGGGCCACGTCGGCTGCGGCGCTGCGGCGCGTCGGGCAGCTCGCTGACGGCTGGTTTCCGCTCTTGGCCCCAGGGCCACAGCTCGACGAGGCGCTCATCATCATCGAAAAGGCGGCACTCGAGGCCGGGCGCGAGGCCGCAGCCATTGGGATGGAGGGCTTCATCGACCTCGGTCACGACGGTCTCGGAGACCTCGAGCGCCAAGTTGCCAGTTGGCGGAGTCTCCGTGCCACCCACGTGTCACTGAACACGATGCGCCAGGGGCTCAGAAGTGTCGACGAGCATGTGGAGCTCCTCGCCGCCGCCGCCGCCGGGGTCATTTTGGACAAGTGAGCGCGACCGACCGAACGGGTGATTCGTCGGCGCCGCTCGCCCGCCGGAGGTCCGCCGTATGGGAGGCCGAGACCGAGTTCAACAGCGCGAAACGTGCCGCGCTCGACGAGCAGATACAGGTCCTCGTCGCTCAGGACGCTCCGTACGTCGCGCTCGACCACCCGTCCAACATCTACGCCTGGCAGCCGTCACTGCACGGATTCGCCGTGAACCCGGGCGGTGCGTACCGGTTGGAGGATGTCTGGCTGGACTAGACGACCGCTTCAGGCCGGTGCCGACGGTCAGGGGCCCGAGACTCCGGGCGCCGGCGTGATGTGGCCCCCGAGCGCAGGCTTGACCCTGGAGAGATGGGACCCGGTGTTAGCCTCCCCGGGGGAAGTCGCCACACGGAAGGCTTGTCTTCGGTGTCGGCATCAGCGTGAGAAGGAAGGGCCGTTGGCGACGAGGACCACGCGCTTTGGGGTTGGGCGACGGGAGAGCCACGACTCTTCGCCTTTCTACGGCCGGGCTTTGAAGCAAGTGGAGACGACCTCGGACCGGGCTCCTTCCGGAGAGGTCGTACGAAGCGGTCTTTACGCCCACTCTGCCGAGGCGATGGTCGAGCTCCCCGACGACTGCGTCGCCCTCATGGTCACCTCGCCGCCTTACCACGTGGGCAAGGAGTATGACTCGGATCTCAGTTTCGATGACTACCTGGGCCTGTTGCGCGCCGTGTTCAAGGAGACCTACAGGGTGCTCGAACCGGGTGGGCGCGCCGTTGTGAACGTGGCCAATCTCGGGCGCCGCCCCTACGTCTCGCTGGCGGATCACGTCACGAACATCATGGAGGATCTCGGGTTCCTTGCCCGTGGCCACGTCATCTGGTTGAAGGGCAGGGGCGCCTCGGGCTCTTGTGCGTGGGGCAGCTGGCGGTCGGCCAGCAATCCGACCTTCCGTGATCTGCACGAGTACTGCCTTTGTTTCAGCAAGGAGCGATGGAGCCGGGCACGCAAGGGCGTGAGCACGATCGGCCGTGAGGAATTCCTCGCGGCGACACTGTCTGTGTGGGAGATCCCGCCGGAGTCAGCCCGGCGCGTGTCACACCCCGCCCCTTTCCCTGTGGCGTTGCCGAAGAGGTTCATTGAGCTCTACACATATCTCGACGACCTCGTTCTCGACCCCTTCATCGGATCGGGCTCGACGGCGGTGGCCTCGGTCGAGACCGGTCGTCGCTACGTCGGTTACGACATCGACGAGGGGTATCTCGGCACTGCCAGGGAAAGAGTTCTCGCCGCCCACCCTTACGCCCCTCGACTGGACCTTTAGACTGCCGGCACCTGGCGCTGTCCTCCTGGGTCCGCGAACGCGAAGGCGATTGGCAGCTTCCGGTTCGAGTGTGAGGGTAGGCCGGTGAACGACCCGTGACCGGAGGTTTTGGGCAGCGGTGAATTACCATCGCTGCCGTACTGTGAAGGGGAGCGGGTGAACAAGACAACAAGGACGGGCCGCACGAGACTGTGCGGTGCGGCGGCGGTCCTGGCCGCAGCCGCGATCGCGGCGGGAAGCGCCGGCGCGGGCTCTCACAAGGCCACGTCCGCGCTCGTCATGCCGGCGAATGCGGTCGTCGTGCGCCCCGATGTGGTTCGGATCGGTTCGGCCCGATCGGCACCGCCGAGCACGTCCACCTGTCAGCAGAGCCTCGGGATCGCTTGCTACCAGCCCGACCAGATACAGCGTGCCTACAACCTGGCGCCGTTGTTCAGGGCCGGCACGGACGGGAGGGGACAGACGATCGTCGTCGTCGACTCGTTCGGCTCGCCGACTATCGGTCACGACCTCAGTGTCTTCGACTCGACCTTTGACCTGCCTGCGCCCCCTTCCCTCACCGTGATCCACCCGGCCGGTGCAATCCCGCCGTACAAGGCGTCGACCGACCGGGAGGGCTGGGCCAGTGAGACCACCCTCGACGTGGAGTGGGCGCACACCATGGCGCCGGGAGCGAGCATCCTGCTGGTTGAGACCCCGACTTCGGAGCTCGAAGGGACGAGTGGGTTCCCCCAGATCGTCGCAGCGGAGCTGTACGTCATCAAGCACCATCTGGGCGGCGTCATCAGCCAGAGCTTCGGCGCCACCGAACAGACCTTCCCCACGGCGCAGGCGCTGCTGGCGCTGCGGGCCGCCTACGTCGACGCCGCCGAGAGCACAAACGACGTGACCGTGCTCGCCGCTTCGGGTGACTCCGGCGCGGCCGATGTCGGGCCAAACGCTGCCACCTTCTACGACTTCCCGGTCGTCGACTGGCCGGCCAGTGACCCCCTGGTGACCGGAGTAGGCGGCACCCAGCTTCATCTCGACGCCGAGGGCCATCGCACGTCGCCCGACAGCGTTTGGAACGACAACCGGACCGTCGCCACCGCGGGCGGGGGCGCGGTCCCGGACCTGCTCGCGAGCGGCGGGGGCAGGTCGATCATCTTCGAACGGCCCAGCTATCAAAACGGCGTGGAATCAATCGTGGGCCAGCATCGTGGCGTGCCGGACGTCTCAATGAGCGCAGCCTGCAACGGGTCGGTCGACGCTTATCAGAGCTTCCCCGGAGAAACCCCAGGCTGGTACCCGGTATGCGGTACCAGCGTCGCCACGCCCCTTTTCGCCGGCATTGTCGCGCTCGCCGACCAGGAGGCGGGCCATCCGCTCGGTCTGCTCAATCCGGCCCTATACGCGTTGTCGGCCTCGCGGGCGGCGGGGATCGTGGACATAACCAGGGGCAACAACACCGTCTCGTTCATCCAGCACGGCAGACCGCAAGAGCTGGTGGGTTTCTCAGCTCAGCAGGGCTACGACCTGGCCTCGGGCGTGGGCACGGTCGACGCGGCCAAGTTCGTGCCCGAGCTGGTCAAGTTCCTGGCGGGGTCATAGCACCTCCGAGGTCACCAGGACCGTTTCGCGTGCGAGTGCCCCGCGACGCTCATCGCTCGGTGGTGGTTGAGGTTTCCGCAACGGGCGCGCCCTCGGTAGGAAGTCCGGGCTTGGTCCCGCGCACGACCGCTGCCTCGTTGACGATCGGGATGGCCTTTACGCATGTGAGGCCGGCCCTGTTGAACATCGCCACCCATGCCGACATGGAGATCGGCCTTTCTTGGAAACGGATCGCGTAACGACCGCTGTTCTTCACGATCCGCCACCAGCCACCTGGGCCCTTGCGCACGAGCAGGGCGAGCTTCGAGCCGATGATCTCACGGTCCCTGGCGTCGGCGCCCCGGCCGAACATCATGTCACCAACGACCAGCAGGCCTCCCGGCCGGAGCCATTTGAACGCTTCGTTGACGGCGACCTGCTTGTCCTTGTCCCGCAGATGGTGCAGGGCGTAGTTGGAGACGACGAGATCGACCGAGTTCTCCGACAGACCAAGGCGTTCGATCGGCACCGCCCGGCCTTGGACATTGGAGAGGCCCTGTCTCTCGGCGTTCTCGAGCAGCAGGGCGATCATCTGCTCGCTCACGTCTATCCCGAGCACGCTCCCGCAGCGCTTTGCAAGGGCGAGCGTCACCTGACCAGATCCGCAGCCAAGGTCGACTGCCGCCGCCTCGGGAGACGGGTCGGCCTCGGCCAGCACTCGCTCCACAACCTTGAGGAGTCCCGGATTGCTGCCGGCACCGTGGTCCCAGCTCGCGGCTCGGCGAGTCCAGAAACGCCGTTGGCGGGCGATGTTCCGGTTGGTTCCCGCCGCCTGGCGGCCGGGCTTCACGGGCTGGTCGGATTGAAGATGTACGTGACGGCGAATCGGAGCACTGCGACGGTGCCGACTTGCCTGCCCTGGACCGCGACCGACAGCGACGCCCCTCCGGCAAAAGCCTCCAAGGTGCTCGAACCGCCGGGCACCTGGACCGACTGTGTCTCATCGGCTCCGATCGTCGCCGCGAACAGGTCAGTCCTGCTCGTGAGTGACTTCACGACGACGTAGCACCGCTGTGTCGTCTTGATGGCCAGCACGTACGGACTGCCAGGAAGCGAGTAGGTGGCCGAGTTCGAGGTCTGCGACGTCTCCTGCATCACCTTGGACACCGGCGCTGGGCGCGTGGTCTGGGTGGTGCTGCCGGGGTTGACGAGCTGACCTGGCGTGCCGACCACGTGACGCAGTGGGTTCACCCAGGACGGCTGGTAGTGCTCCACTATGAGTCCCGCGCCGCCGATGGCAACAAGGAAGGCGAGAGTCCATACGATCACCCTGAGCAACGTCGGTGCCGGGAGCTTGCGTTTCGATCCCGGGTACCATATCGAACCGTCCGGCAGCAGAACGCCATAGGCCGGGGCGACCGGGACGGCTGGGATCTCTGCGGTGATAGCCGTGCCACCACGGGTGTCGATCGTGCCATCACTGGGCCGCTCCGTCTTTGGCTCGAAAGCGGTGACCGCCGTCCGGCTCGTCCCCGGCACAGCGTCTGGGCGCCCTGGCACCACGTGCCTTGTCCTCCAGTCGTTCTTTTCAAAACGCTACCGCGTCACTCTTCGGTTCACCGCACAGTCAAGGCCACCCGCTGGAGTTCGCGAGGGCCGCCTTGTTACAACTGTTCAGCCCCGTGCCCCGAGAGGAGGAAGCTGTCAGGCGACGCCGAATCGCCTCGGCTTCTTGGGCTTGCCCGGGAGGCCACCGCGTGAGGTTCCAGGGCGCCGCGCCACCAGGAGCGACCCCGTCGCGACGCCGTTGCCGTTCGTGCTGGCCGGCTTCGCGGCTGCCACCGGCTCCTCGAGCGCCTGGCGCACGAGCCAGGCGCGGCAGGCGAGATTCAGGTGGAAGCGGTGCTCGGGGTCGTTCAGGTCCCAGCCCGTCAGCTCAGTGATGCGCATGAGCCTGTACCTCAGGGAGTTGCGATGGACGTACAACTTGGCAGCTGTGGCTTCGAGCGCTCCGAACTCGTTGAGGTAGGCAAAGAGCGTCTTCAGCAGTTCGCTGTGATGCTCGCGGTCATAGTCGATCAGGGCCCCGATCCAGTGGTTTACGAGGTCCTGCAGGTCCTCGCCGGCGGGGCGAGCCAGCAGGCGCCAGACGCCGAGGTCCTCGAAACTGACAACTTGCCGGCTCGTGGTGAGGCCCGGGAGCCTCAGCGCGAACTCGGCGTCGGCAAGCGACCGGCTCAGGTCCTGGAGGCGATAACGGCCACCCACGCCGACGCGGACCTTGTCACCGCATTCGGAGTCGGAGGCCTCGGCGAGCTCGGTCCAGTCCAGCTCCTCGCCGACGACCAATAGCAGGCCGCCTGAACGAAGCGTCGTCAGGCACTCGAGGCCAAGACGGGCCGTCACCCGTCGGCCGATCTGCCGCAGGTCAGCCGGTATGGGCTCGGACGGGATCACGAGAACGGCCCGGTGCGACTGATCGAGGTCATAGCCGAGTCGGTCAGCGTGGGAGCGCACGCGACCGGCATCTGAGTCCTCGAGAAGCTCTGTGGCGAAGTCACCCCACGCCGCGACTTCAGCCTCGGCAACGTTCCGGTCGTGCAGGAGCTCCCAGCCAAGGACGGTCGTCGCCTGTTCCAGCTTGAACAGCTCCATGGCGCTTGCTTGCTCGGTGGGATCGAGAAGGCTTATCGCGCCCAGGATCTCGGCTCGTGGGCAGGCTACGGCCACCCATCTGTCGACGTCGAAGATGGCAACCGCGTGCGACGCATCGTCGGGAAGCGGGCGCCCGAGCCAAGGCGCCTCGGGGTCGCCACGTCGTTCTTCCACGCCGCTCGTGGCCAGGACACGTCCGGCCGGGTCCTGGACGATCACCGCCATTCCGGTTTGCTGCTGCAGCACCCTCGCGATGCCGGGCGCGCCGTGCCCATTGCCGGCGGCCGCGATGAACTGGCGGAAGAGCGACGTGACCTCTTGGACCGCAGGCAGGTGTAACACTCCCGCCAACGACTCCTGAGCCCTCGACTCGGAGTTCCCCACCGCAGTACGGTAGCGGCTCTGGAGACCATTTGCTGTCGCGGGTCTCTCAGGCGGGCGTTCGTCGTCTGCGAGGGTCTCTCGCGCGTCGCCAGTGTTCACTGTCGGGACCGGTGAGACGCTGCGCCATGCCGTCCGGAGAGACCCTGCAGGACGTGTCCCGCGGACCGGGCCGGCTCGGCCGGTACGAGGCCGCGCCGCATCGCCATGGATGCCACCTCAGTTCTGTTGGCACAGTTCAGCTGCTTGAGGAGGTTGGCTACGTGGTGCTTGACCCCATGGACGGAGATCCCGAGCTCGTCGGCGATGATCTTGTTCGTCGCACCGTCGGCTACGAGCCTCAGCACGGCCTGCTCACGTGAGCTGAGCCGGACTGGCGACGAGTCAGACGAACCCCGTACCTGGCCGAGCAGGAACTCTGCCATGGGTGCCGGCATCGGGAACTCGCGGTTCTCGAGACGGGACAGGAGCGTCCGGAGCATCGAGGTCGAAAGGTCCTCCTCCAGGAAGAACCCGTCGACCGGTAGTCCAGCAGCGACGGACAGGCGGGTGGCTTCGCTGTCCCGCAACATCAACACGATTCTGGTAGGCGGTCTTGACGGGCGGCCCGCACGCTCCAGCTCGAAAGGAGCAGAATTGCCGCCGAGGATGGCGACCGCGCCAGCAGCGGAGCTGTCGGCAAGGTAGGCCCATCCGTCGGGGACCGAGGTGAATCCCTTCAGGTCCGCTGCGCACCGGATCGCGTCGAGCATCTCGACGAGGCCGAGGCGCATCACGTCCCGGTCGTCACATACGACGACGGTCGGGATGGCGGCTTGGTCACCGCGGAGGCTTGTGGCTGGCGTGCGTGTCATCTCGGGCTCTGATTGATATCTCAGCGTGCCCCACCCCTGTCACCCTGCGACGCGTGCGACGGGCATCCACAGGCTCACCACGCGCGTGGCTCGGGCAGCGCGACGGCCCGCTCCCGGAGGAAGTGGAGAGGGCCCCCGCAGTGTGCGAGGGCCCTCTCCCTACTTCCGGCGGCCCGGGCTTCGAGCCGCTTTAAGGGATGTTGCTACTGATGATTACGCGGGAGGCGCAGGCGTCCGCCCGTTGGTGAAGGTCAGCACGTTCTCGCCAGCGGCCGGGGTGAACACCACAGTCGCCGATCCGCCGTCACTGACCTCTGCCGGGAACTCACTCGTGCCCTCGTCGGTCCAGCCGTTGCCCTGGAGGGTGTAGCCGTCAGCCTGAACACCTTCAAGCGTTGTGCTCTCCTCAGTGACACTGATCTCGTTGGTGCTGCCGTTCGCGTTGATCGCAGGCGGACCCCAGATCAAGCCGGAGCAGACAAGGCCGCCCGGAGTCTCTTGACCAGCTGGGACCGCACCGATCGTCAAGGACACGCTGTCGTTCGAGTCAACCTCGTTCGCGTCGTACGTGCCAAGGGTGCCAGGCTCGTAGGACCACTCGAACTTGAAGCTGTCGCCCGCGAGGTTCGCGTTGTACGAGTCCTCCTGCTTGCAGATCTTGAACTGCGTCGGGTCCACTGTGTTGATGAAGGTCACGACCGTCTCGTTGCTCACGTTACCGTAAGGCACTGTGACGGTAGCCGGGTTGACCGGGAGGACGTTCGGGTCGGCCAGTGACGGCCCGCCGCTGGTCAAGAGCCGCGCCCCAATTGGGTCGCTCGCGCTCACCGTCGTGATGTTCTCGAGGTAGAAGTTGCTGTCGCTCGTGCCGAGCTCAGCGACCGTGGCGGTGCCTGCGGGGACCTCGATCGGGGCCGAGCATGCTCCACCGTCGACCGTGATCGCAGCTCCACCGTTGACCGAGAACGAAGCACTGTTCGAGGCGTCGTAGAACCACGGGTCGAACTTCTTGCAGACCTCGACCCAGCCCATCGGGTCGTTGGTGAAGGTCGCCTCCACCAGTCCCGATCCGGCTACGCCCAACAGCCCGACTTGTGGCTCGACGATGCTGGCCGAAGTCGCTGTGGTGGTGCCGTCAGAAGGCGGGTAGAGAACAACGCCTGTCACCTGGACGTCGGGGACGTTCGTGCCTTCGGTGATCGTCACGGCCGAGGTGACCGGGATCTCGCCGGGAGCGCCAGCGACGCCGTCGGTCAAGCTGCCGTAGAGCGCGCAGTTCGAACCCGGGGCAGCCACTGCCACAACGCCGACGGTGCCACCCCCGCTGATGGGAGCTGCGCCGTTAGCTGGCGTGAAGGTCCACGAAACGTTGAAGTCGAAGGTCGAGCCAGCGAGGCTGCCCATGTTGTCGAGCAGCGTCTTGCAGACCTTGACCGTGTTCACGTTGGTGGCGTTCACGAACTCGACGCCCGTGTCCTGGCCCGCCGTCACCGTGACGTTGGCCGTTCCAGTGGCCAGGTCGACAGTGCCGAGAGACCCAGCGGTGCTGGAGACCACGTCCACCAGCGAGTAGCCCGTGCTGGCACCGACGTCGCCCTCAGTGATCGTGACCGCGCCTGCAGGCTCCGTGATGGGAGCAGAGCAGGAGCCGACTGCCACTGAGACGCTCGTTGGAGCAGCCGTGCCCGCGGTGACCGTGTAGGGGAAGGAACCCTCCACCCAATCGTCAGCCGCCGACTTGCAGATCTCGATGGCACCAGTGGTGTCAGTCGGGCTGGTGACCGGAGCCGGGTTGCTCACCGGCGGGTTGCTCGGCGGTGGGCTGCTCGGGCCGGGGTTGCTCGGCGGGGCGATAGGTGTGGGGCTCGGAACCACGACCACCAACTTCTCGTTGGAGAACCTGACCGTCGCCGACTTGCCCGCCAACAGCCTCACGCTGACCGTGTCGGTCTTGAGAGACGAGCCTACTTCGGCCGCTTTCGGGCTCACTGTGATGGAGGAAAGGCTCCGGTACATTGCCGGCGCCGAGATCTCCGTCACGCGGTTGATCCCGATCTTGGCTGTGAACCTTCCACTCGAGCCCTTGAACGACACAGGGATTCCGTTCAGAGTGAAGCGGAATGCTCCCGGAGCGGCGTCACTGATCGTGATGGTCGGCTGGATGACTTTCTTTGCTGTAGCGCCCGCGATGGCTGCAGTTCCAGCTACCAGGGCGCTGCTGCCGATGGCGATGACAGGCGCCATAAACAGCAATAGGGCGGAATGCTTCCGCGTCTTCTTATGCACAATATTCTCCTCGCATCATGTGTCTCCCCACCGTTGCCTGCGTGTCACAGGGCTAGGCCTGGAGTATCCCCCCCCACACCGGGGATTCGGTGTGGGACTTTGTTTCTGACAGCAAATTGCTAAGAGTGCTGCTCCTGCAGTATTTGCCCCTGCGGATCTGGTGTCTTGGTGCGAACTGCACAAAGACACGCTTGTAGTTTCCCCAATTCCTGGCAACGGGATGACAGGAATTGGGGCACCCGCCGGCATGGCCCTTCTGACCAGCCAAATGGTTAGGCCGCGTTCGTCACACAGGGAAGAATGGCCTAGCCACAGAGGGAGCGGGCCCTTCTTGTCTCAGCCACTATTGGAGATTGAAAGAACACGCAGAGAGGTCGCATTTAAGCAATAGTGCTACTAGTGATTGATCAACTACGGACAGTGAACTTCAGCGGCAGGAGGGTTCCGTTGCGGATCAGGAACGGAAGTGCCCCCGCACTCCTTCCCGATCGTCGTTCGGGCAGGTGCTTCGCACGGTCCCCCTTCGCTGGGGACACTGCTCTCGCCTGATCTTGGGGGGCGGAGGCGGGACGGCTTCCCAGTCCTCGCAAGGGATGGTTTCGCGGCCGGATGTGCCCGGTAGCGCGGGCGGACCTCCCCGGAGGACGGGTCAGGAGGTGCTGGGTCGAAAGTCGTTCCACCCCGAGGACGGGTCGTTGGCGCGTTCTGCGGACCCAGGCGTTCGGATCAACGCCGCCCGGGACGACTCGGCGTCGAGACGAGCGTCCTCACGTGCTGTCTTACGGTCCTCCGAGGCCATCCACTGAAAATAGATCGGGATCACGGCGGCGACCGTGAGCAGCTCCGTGAGCACCCAAAGGACACCTGCGCCGGCATGAGTGCTCGACAGGCTGTACATCGGGGCGATCGGTCGCCGGGAACTGAGCAGGGCGATGGCGAGAAATGACTCGAGCGGCACCCCAATTAAGAGGTTGACCATGCGGAGCGGGTAGCTCGCTCCCCACCTGGGGATCGGGTCCAACCCGATCATCGGCCACCAGAAAAGCGTCGCTCCGAACAGGAAGCCCAGGTTGATCAGGTCCATGAGCCACATGTGACTCATCGCGAAGCCTATGAGGGATGTGAGGAAGAAGGCGAGCATGACGCCGTAGTAGAGCACCCAGACCACGAGCGGGTGGGAGAGGACGGCGAATCCTCTGCCGTGGAAGATTCGGAGCCAGGTGGTCTTGGTACGACGGCTCGAAGTTTGCAGGATAAGCGTCATGGGGGCGCCCATCGACAGCAAGGCTGGGGCGATGATCATGAGGAGAAGATGCTGGATGACGTGTGCCTCGAAGTAGGAGCCGGTCAACGTAGCGACCGGGGACTGGAGGGCAAGGTCGACCGTGACCAGGCCCGCGAAGAACGAGGCAGTCCGCTGTGCTCTCCATTTGCGCCCTCGAGTGGCGAGCGCCCAGTCGGCACGGAGGTACCAGATTCCCGCGCCGATGCATGCCGCCAGGATGAGCAATGGAAAGGGGCCGAACTGCCAGTCGAGCAGCGCGGTGTGGAGATTGAAATAGACCCTTCCCATGGGCGACCCCGGCACGCCTCAAGGGTACTGCCGGTTCTCGCCGAGTCGGCACTGGAGGCTACGCGGAGGGGAGCATCATCGCCGACCACGGCGCCCGGGGCAGGGGAGGGGCGCAGGGGAGGGACCGAACTGTGCACGCCCGTGGCGTGGCCACGAACCGAACCCTGCGTGACGCCTAGGCTGGAGTAGCACGGGGCTGTAGCTCAGCTGGCAGAGCACCTGGTTTGCAACCAGGGGGTCAGGGGTTCAAATCCCCTCAGCTCCACCCAAAAAGTTTCACGCTCGCTCGCTTTCGGGTTCACCGAAGGCGACGGCGTAGCCGTTATTCAACCACTCGGGTGTGTAGTTACCTCGCGGACCTGCCTCAAGTGGTTCGGTGAGAGCCTCAAGGGCGCGGTCGAGGACCGATCGAACCAGGTCTTGTTGGATTCAGCAGAAGGCGTGCCTGAGGTGACTTGGGTTAGGTCCCCTTAGATGAACCCGAGACGGCACAACTAGGATGTGCCCGACGTGGAACGCACCTGAGGTATCCCGACATCGGACGGGCCGGTGGCCACACAGGCGAACCTCAGAAGAATCGGAGGTGTCCCGATGACGACAACAGGGGAGCCGCAACTGCTCCCGTTCCGCACTCAGGCCTTCATTGACGGCAACTTTTGCGACGCGGCGTCCGGGGAGGAGTTCGTCAGCATAAACCCGGCGACCGGGAAGACCTTGGTTCAGATCACGTCGTGTGACGGGGCCGATGTGGACCGGGCAGTTGGTGCAGCTCGCCGTGCCTTCGAAGATGGCAGGTGGTCGCGGCAAACCCCTGAACAGCGGAAAGAAACCTTGTTACGGTTCGCGCAACTCCTGGAGGAGAATGCCGAGGAGATTGCGCTCCTGGACACGCTGGACGCGGGGAAGCCGATCACCGACTGCCGCACGATCGACGTCCCCGAGACCATCAAGTGTTTCCGCTGGTACGCCGAGGCTGCCGATAAACTGTTCCATTCGGTCGCCCCGACCGGGCCCGGGCACCTGGGCCTGATCGTCCGGGAACCCGTCGGTGTCGTCGCAGCGGTCTTGCCGTGGAACTTCCCGGCCCTGATGTTCGCCTGGAAGGTGGCACCCGCCCTGGCCGTGGGCAACAGCGTGGTCGTGAAGCCGTCGAAGCTGACCTCGCTGAGCGCTATCCGCATGACCGAGTTGGCGTCACAAGCCGGCGTCCCTGCCGGCGTGCTCAACATCGTGCCCGGTTCCGGCGAAAAGGTGGGAAAGGCCCTAGGCAGCCACAAGGACGTGGACGCGGTATCAGTGACCGGTTCGACCGAGGTCGGCCGCCTGTTCCTCGCCTATTCGTCGGAAAGCAACCTGAAAAAGGTGGTCCTCGAACTAGGGGGCAAGAACCCCCAGATCGTGCTGGCCGACGCGCCGGACTTCGAGATAGTCGCCCAGGACGTCTTGTCGGCGGGCTATTGGAACATGGGCGAGAACTGTTCGGCGGGGTCGCGCCTTCTGGTTCACCACTCGATCAAGGACGAATTGCTGGAAAGTGTCGTCAAGCATGCGACCGAGTGGATCGTCGGCGACCCGCTCGACCCCGTTACGAAGATAGGGCCCCTGGTGGAGGAACGGCACATGGAAAAGGTGCTGGGCT
This sequence comes from Acidimicrobiales bacterium, assembly GCA_052148655.1. GTDB lineage: Bacteria > Actinomycetota > Acidimicrobiia > Acidimicrobiales > Bog-793 > Fen-455. The sequence goes on along the minus strand of JBKQHU010000103.1, from coordinate 24,002 downwards.
ATATCGACACTGGTCGGGACGAAGGCGCCAAAGTGGTCATCGGTGGTGAGCGGGTACTGGAAGAGACGGGCGGCTACTTCGTCGCCCCCACGATCTTCGACAACGTCACCCGCGACATGCGCGTCGCCCGCGAGGAGATCTTTGGCCCGGTCATCTGCCTCATCCCCTTCACGGACGAAGAAGAGGCGATCGAACTCGCTAACGATACTAATTATGGGCTGACCGCGTCCCTTTGGACCAAGAGCGTCGACAGCGCGCTGCGAGTTTCCCGTGCTGTCCGCGCGGGAACCGTGTCGGTGAACTGCTTCTCAGAGGGAGATATAACGACGCCGTTCGGCGGTTACAAGGAGTCTGGCTTCGGTGGTCGCGACAACGGTCTGGAAGCCTTCGACCAGTACACCGAGGTGAAGACAATCTGGATGACTATCCGGTGACACCTGCGTTGGCCAGGGCGATGGCCAACTGCTTGCGAGTGTCGTCGCGCAAGAGCCGGATCGGGCGCCGTGTAGGCCCGACCGTGACCCCGGCCAGTTCGCAAGCGGTTTTCACCGCGCTGGCGTAGTTCGTGCTCTCGAGGAGATGGCAGATAGGCCAGATCTTGTCCCAGACGGCCCGTGCCGCGTCCAGATCCTTTTTGACGACCAGGCAGTCGTAAAGCTCTACCGTCAACTCGGGGATGAAGTTTGCCGCTCCCCACACGGCGCCCGCCGCACCTGCCGCCAGGGCGCAAAACGAGAGCGTGTCCGCGCCGTTGAAGATCCCGAGCCTGTCGCCGTACTCCTGTAGCAGACGCGTAAGCAAGACGGCGTCCGCACTGCTGTCCTTGATGTACTCCACGCCGGGGATGCCGGCCAGCTCGTCGATCCTCTCCGCGGTCATCCGGGTACCGCTGGCGGGGATGTTGTAGACCATGATGGGTATGCCGATGGCACAGGCCACCGTTTCGTAGTGCACGAGGACGTCCTCCCACTCCGGTGGCTCGTAGAAGGGCGGGACGACCATCACGGCCGCGGCGCCGGCACCCTCGGCGTGCTTGCTCAACTCCACCGTCTCGTTGGTTGTTAGGGCACCAGTCTGAGGGACCACGGGCACGGCACCTGCTGCCTGCGAAGCGACGACCTCCGTGACACGCTTGCGTTCCTCGGTGGAAAGGGTGGTGAACTCGCCGGTACTGCCGCACGGGACAAGGCCTCCGACTCCGGCAGCGACGAGCCGGGACACCAGCGAACGCAGTGCCGCCTCGTCGATCGAACCGTCGTCCGTGAACGGGGTCACTAATGCCGGCAATATGCCTTGCAGCCGTTCGGCCTTACTCACTGGAGCTCCTCTCTCTGGCCGGGTGTGGCCACACTTGGGAGGTTGGGGGCAACGAGCACGTGTCGCCGCCTTGACCCGGGCCTATTATCGCTGCCTCAACGAGACGAGGTGCGAAGCGTCTCGAGAACGGCGCGCGCCATGGCCAGGTCCTCGAAGGCGACGCCGACCGACTTGAACAGGGTCACGTCGTGCCCGTCACGAGGGGGAACGTGGCCGCGTGCCAGCTCGAACAGGTCGGCGGCCACCAGTTCGCCACTCCACGCGCCTTCCTTGATAGGGATGATGAGGTCGCCCGCCCCGGCCAGGGCGCTGGCTCGCGTTTCCACGACCACCACGCTCCGAAGCACTGTCGCCGTGTCCAGTTCCCGGCGGTCCGGGAGGTGGGAGCCGATGGCGACGACGTGGGTGCCTGGCCGGAGCAGCTTGCCATCGAAGACGGGCACGGGGCTGGTGGTGCAGCAGCAGACGATGTCCGCCCTGCCGACCTCGCCGGCGCCGGCGCGTGTGGCCTTGATCCCCATGCTTTCCGCCAGTGCGAGCAGTTCCGAAGCGCTGCGTTCGTCCGGGCTTACGAGGAGCATCTCCTCCAGGGAGCGGATGTCGGCCAGCGCACGCAGATGAGCGTGCGCTTGCGGTCCCGAACCGAAGAGCAGGAGCGTCTTGGCGTCACGCGGAGCCAGGACGTCCGTCGCCCAGGCGGAGACGGCGGCTGTGCGAAGCTCAGTCAGTGCGGCCCCGTCGAGTAGGAGCACCGGAGTGAGACTTCGAGCCTCGAAGAGGACGTAGATGCCTTGTGCGTGAGGCCCGGGGGTATCGGCGCGGGCCAAAGTCGATGTCGTGCCGACACGAGCCGCCGGGCCCTCCGGCGAAGCGAAGCCCGGAGCCAGGGTGAGGATCTTCACGCCGGCGAGGTCCCGGTCCTCGGCCGGCATGACCAGCAGCTCGCCGTCGCCGAAGGCCAGGGAAGTGCGCGCGATCGGCCTGCTTTCACCCATTAGCAGCGCCGCACCGATGGCGTCTCGAGCCCGTGACGGCAGGAGGGCCCGTTCGACCGCCTCGCGCCCGAGGATGGACAGCTCGTCCACGCCGCGTCAGAGGCCGGAACTCGAGGACGCCGGCTCTGTCGGCTTTGTGGCGCCGTAGCCGGCGAACCGGCGCATGCTAGGCACCCTCGGTGTGCGCCGCGAACAGGAGCTCCCCAAGCTGGTCTTCGTCGACCTCGATGCCAAGGCCTGGGCCATCGGGGATGGGGCCCCATCCTCCGGCTGAGCGGGGCTGGTAACCGGCCAAGTGTTCCAGGGTCCAGTCGTTCATGAAGGACGCCGCCCACAGAACCGAAGGAGAGGTGGACCCGGCCAGGGCCGCCACGGCCGCGCTGCAGAGATCGCCGCCCCAGGTGTCCTCGATCAGGAGATCGACACCGAGCTCAACGCAGACGTCACGCATCATCCGCGCCGGCAGGAGCCCGCCGACGCGGCTGATCTTGAGGTTGATGCCCTCGACGGCGCGCTCGCCCGTGGCACGCAACAGTGCCTGCATGTCGGTGATTACCTCGTCGAGGACCATCGGTAGCGACGTCCTGCGCCGTACCTGCAGGCACTCTTCGAACGACCGGCACGGCTGCTCGATACGCAGGCGGGGCGTGCCCTCCAGCATCGCCACTGCCTGGACAGCGTCGGCAAGGTGCCAGCCGCCATTGGCGTCGGCGACGATCGTGTCGCCTTCTCCGGTGACCTCCACAACCGCACGCACCCGCGCGACGTCCGCCTCGGCGTCGGTGCCCACTTTGAGCTGGAACCGACGGGTGCCTCGGGCACGCTCGGCGAGCACGAAGTCGACCATTTCCGCGGGCGGCCCGAGCGGCACGGCGACGTAGAGAGGCACTTGTGTCGTCTGCCGGCCGCCCAGCAGTTCACATGCCGGCACCCCGCAGAGTTTGCCGAACAGGTCGAAGGCGGCAATGTCGACCGCGCTCTTGGCGTAACCGTGACCAGCCAGCGCGGCGTCCATCGAGCAGTGCAACATGGCGACGTTTGTGGCGTTCTGGCCCACCACGGCTCCCGCGATCTCCCGGAGGGCGGCCCGGGCGCCGGCCGCTGACGAGGGAAGATAAGTGCTGCCAAGTGGGCAGATCTCCCCGTATCCGGACACGCCGGCCGCGGTGCGCAGGACGACCACGGTGCTCTCCAGGGTTGTGATCGTCCGGTTGGCCGACATGACATAGGTACCGTGGGCATAGGTGAGAGGGCAGCTGTAGACCTCCATCCGGTCGACCCGCTCCGCCGACGACCCCATGTCAACCTCCTCACGGCGCGTCAGGACGCGCTCCAAGCCCGGCAGCCAGGAAGCCTAAGTCAGGAGCTGGCGACCCTGCCTAGAAAGACCGGCACGGCTACAGGGCGCCTGTGCAGGTCGCCGACCTCGTCAAGCGGCCGGCCGGCGAGGGAGGAGATCGCCATCTGCAGGGCCGGCCCGCAGGTCCGGCCCTGGCAGTAGCCCATTCCGCAGCGAGTAACGCTGCGCACCTCGCGCACTGTCGTGGCGCCCCGGGCGATGGCGGCTTCGACCGCCTCCCAGGGCACCTGCTCGCACCGGCAGAACACTGTCGACGGCTCGAGCTGTGAGATCCACCCGGTGCGCAGGGGGTAGAGGGCCGACAATCGTGCCGTGAACGCGCGGCTATGGCGGAGGCGGCGCAGGAGACGCTGTATTTCGGCGGGGCCACGATCGTCGGCCAGCCCGAGGTACGAGGCCGCAGAGTGCCCGGCGAGCTCGCCTTCGAGCTCGGCCACATCGGCCCCGGCGACTCCCGCCAGCTCCCCGGCGACGAACAGGCCACCGACAGAGGTGCCCATGGTGGCGTTCGTCACAACCCCCACATCCAATTGGTCGGGACGGCCAAAGGCGGGCGCGGCGAGCTGGGAGGCAAGCTCGAGGCGGGGCACGAAACCGTAAGAGACGCAGACGGCGTCGGCCGGGATGGTCCGGCCCGGTTCAGGCAGTCGTTCCCAGTTCGGCCCCAGGCGGGCGAGGATCGCCCGCTCGACATGGCCCCCGCCTTCGCAGCGGACGACACCCCAGCCGGTGAGCACCTGCACCCGGTGGCGGGCCAGCACCAGGCCGTATCCGGCCGCCTCCCATAGTTTGTGGGGGTACCGCAGGAGGATGGGCACGGCCCGGGGTGCTGAGCGGGCCCGCGCTGCCTCGACCACCAGTACGCGGGCCCCTGCTTCGGCCAGGGCGGCCGCCACCGGCAAAAGGAAGGGCCCGGTGCCGGCCACCACGACGCGGTGGCCGATGGGGACGTGCTGGGATTTGAGCAGAGCTTGCGCGGCACCCGCGGTGGCGACGCCCGGGAGCTCCCATCCGGGAAATGGGAGCGTCAGCTCGGACGCTCCCGTAGCGAGCACGAGCGCCGGCGAATGGAGCGCTGCCGGGGCACCGTCGGTGAGACGCAGGGTGAAGCCGGATGGGTCCTTCGACACCGACCAGACTTCGCAGCCGAGCCGGAGCTCGACAGCCGGATTCGCTCTCAGGTCGTGGAACCGCGCCGGCAGCCGCAGGCCGGCCGGAGACGGGGGCTGACGGCCGTTGCTCGTGGGTTCTGCCAGCGGTTGGCGGAAGTATTGGCCGCCCAAACGGGGCGCGCCGTCGATCAGGACTACCCGGGCACCCCGGCGGGAAGCCGCGAGGGCTGCAGCCATGCCTGCCGGCCCGGCGCCCACAACTACGACGTCAGGCATCCCGGGGGAGCTCCATTCCGTCCACGGCCCGTGGTGCTTGCGCACTGCCCGGCGCCTGCGGCTGTTGGTCGGGGTCACAAGAAAGCCCCCCCTTGCCGACCGAGGCTGAACTGCAGACCTCGTCCCCCTCTTGGAGCAGGGCCAGGCAGGCGCGGACGGCCTTGTTGTCGTTCAGGTCGACGAGGCAGTCAAAGCAAGTGCCGATCCCGCAGAAGAGCCCCCGCCGCTGGCCGCCCGTGCGCGTCGTCCTCCACGTCCGCTCGCCGTTGGCCAGCAGAGCGCCCGCAATGGTGCTGGCGCGTGGAGCCATGAGCTCTCGACCGTCGAAACGGAACCGCAGCAGCGGCGGGTCAGCTGTCTTGAGTGACGAGCGTTCGTGGCTCCAGGAGCGAAGTGCCGTGCGCAGCTTCTGCTCGACCAGTCTTGGCGTCGTGTAGTGGTGTGGGGGGGCAGCACTGGCGCTCTCCGTCGGTGCAGTCGTCTTGCCGTTCGCGGCGTTGTTCGGGGCTTGGAGACCCGGCGGGCTGGTTGCGCCGGTTGGTGGGGCAGCGGCGAACCGCTCGGGGGCGAACGGCGCCAGGTCCATGGAGGGCGTCCGGCCGAGGACGAGGGTCTCCACGATTTCGGCGGTGACCAACGCCAGGCCGATGCCCGCTCCCTCGTGGCCCGTGGCGTGGTAGATGCCCCCGACGGAGCGGTCCGCGCCGATGATGGGGAGCCGGTCGGGCGTTGTCGGGCGGAAGCCGACGTAAGCCCGCATCAGGCGGGCCCGGGCAAGATCGGGGAAGAGGGCCACGGCGCGAGCCGCGATTGTCCTGATAATTTCGGGGTCGAGCTCCCTGGAGAAGCCCACGAACTCCCGGGACGAGCCGAGAAGCATGGTGCCGCTGCGGGTCGCCTCGACTACCGCAGAGCAGGCTAGGCCGGTGCCGTCGTCGTGGACGGTGCTCACGTAGCCAGCCTCGTAGACCTTGTGCCGGACGAACAGGGGTGCCGGTTCGGTCACGAGCACATGGCCGCGCCGGGGCCCGACCGGAATGTCGGTACCCAAGCGCCGGGCAACCTCTCCTGCCCAGGGACCGGAGGCGTTGACGACGCACGTCCCGACGGCAATAGTGCCCATGGTGGTGCGGACCGAGCGGACGTTCCCCTGCCCGTCGTGCTCCGCGCCCACGACCTCGGCTCCTTTTACCAGGCAGCCCCCGCGCGTGCCGAACTGACGGACGAGGAAGTCGACGGCCGCCATGGGCTGGACCTGGCAATCCTGCTCGTAGAAGGCGCCGCCACTCAGGTTCGCGGTGAGGGCCGGTTCCAGCTCGTGCAAAGCGCCGGCGGCGACGAGCTCGACGCGCGCTCCCAACTGGCGCTGCGACTCGGCCAGGGCGTACAGCGCTTCGAGTTCCTTTTCATCGTGAGTCACCACCAGGCCGCCCTTGGCCTCGAACTCGACCCGCTCTCCGGCGTCTCCGGCTTCTTGTGCCAGTTCTTGCCACAGCGCCACCCCCCGCAGGGCGAGGGCCAGATCCGGGCCGGGCATTTTGTCGGATACGAGCACGTTGCCCTCGCCGGCCGAAGAGGTGCCCGCGGCCGGGCCGAGGCGATCCAGGAGGCAGACGTCCAAACCGGCCGCCGCCAGCCTGGCGGCGACGGCGGCCCCGATGATGCCCGCCCCGACTACCAACACCTCCACGCCCGTTGGCAAGGACTCTGGACCAGAGCCGAGGACGCGCCACCCAGGCCCACCGCCCAGGCCTCGCGACCCAGCCCCGTTCACGTTTCTCGCCCCAAAAGAAAGCCGGCAGGGAAGGGGTCGTCCGGGTCCAGCAGATAGGTAGCTAGCCCGGTGAGCCACGCTCGGCCCCGCACCGTGGGTATGACGGCGTCGAACCCGCCCACCTTTGTGGTGCCGATCAGGCGCCCGGTGAAACGCGTCCCGAGGACTGAGGCGTGCACGTAGTCCTCCTGCAGGCCCAATTCCCCGCGTGCGTGAAGCTGGGCCATACGGGCCGATGTCCCCGTACCGCAAGGTGACCGGTCCAGCCAACCCGGGTGGATGGCGACCGCGGCGCGACCAGAGACCGCGCCGTCGCCCGGCTCGGTGAGCACCACGTGGCGGCAATAGTCGACGGACCGGTGCTCCGGATGGGCGAAGCTGAGCTGGTCGTTGGCGGCGGCCATGATCGCGAGCCCGGCTCTGATGAGGTCGTCGTGGAGCGACGGTCGTACGGCCAGGCCCACCGAGGCGGCGGGCAGGAGGGCATAGAAGTTGCCGCCCCAGGCCAGGTCGATCATCAACTCGCCGATCCCTGGCACCGTGACAGTGGCGTCGCGCAGGTGCAAATAGGCGGGCACGTTGCGGATGGTGACGCTCTTTGCTCTCCCGCCCTCCACCTCGACCGAGGCTTCGACAAGGCCCGCAGGGGTGTCGAGGCGGATCATGGTGACGGGCTCGGAGACCGGCACCATGCCCGTCTCCACGAGCACGGTGGCCGTGCCGATGGTCCCGTGGCCGCACATCGGCAGGCAGCCTGACACTTCGATGAAGACCACCCCGACATCGGCGTCGGGCCGCGTCGAAGACTGCAAGATGGCACCAGACATGGCGCTGTGGCCGCGGGGCTCGTGCATCAGGAGCGTACGAAGGTCGTCACGTTGGTTCATGACGTACAGCCGCCGTTCGGCCATGGTGGCGCCGGGCAGCTCGCCGACGCCGGAGGTGATCACACGCGTCGGCATGCCCTCCGTGTGGCTGTCGACGGCTCCGAAGACCAGGCGAGACCGCATCAGGCGAGGTTAGAGGTTATCCATCGGCGCTCGAGGCCGCGGTACCGGCGCCCCAGATGTCGCCGACGGTGAAACCAGCTGGGAAGGGATCCTCGGCGTCGAGCACGAAACGCGTGTGGCCTGTGATCCAGGCGGTACCAGTGATGGTCGGGACGACGGCGGGGCGGCCGGCCACGGAGGCCTCGGTCACCAGCCTGCCGGTGAACACCGTTCCCAGGATCCCCTCGCTGCGGAAATCGCGGCCGAGCGGCAGTTGTCCCCTGGCGTGGAGGACGGCCATTTGCGCGCAGGTCCCGGTCCCGCACGGGGAACGGTCAAGGACACCCGTCCAAGTGTCCGGTCGGCGCCAGTCGAGGGCACCCGTGGAAACGACGACGGCGTTGCGCCGGTCAGCGTGGGGACCGCTCGCCGGGCCGATCAGGCAGGCGATGGTCGGGCCCACCAATTCGGGTCGTTCGGGGTGACACTGCGGCACCTGCTCGCGAGCGGCAGCCTTGATGCATTCACCGACGCGTACCAGGTCACGGGCCTCGTCCGGGGTGAGGCGCAAACCCATAGCGGCGGCGTCGGCGATGACGTAGATCATCCCGCCATAGGCCAGGTCGACGCGCACGGTGCCGAAGCCGGTCACCTCGACTACGGCGTCGAGCTGCATGGCAAAGCAGGGCACGTTCTCGAACGTGATCCCCCGGACCCGTCCGCCGACCACTTCAGCCCTTATATGCACGAGGCCGGCCGGAGTCTCCAGTGCGAAGCTCGTCACCGGCTCTGTCACCTCCACCATGCCTTGGTCGATCAGCACGGTGGCCACGCAGATGGTGTTGGTGCCGGACATGGGCGGGTACTCGACCTGCTCCATGACCACAAAGCCGGCAGCCGCGGTGGGTTCGGTGGACGGCAGCACCAGATTGCAGTTGGCGGCCGGGTAACCCCGGGGCTCGCGGAGCATGCGCAGGCGAAGGTCGTCGTGGCAGGTGGCGAGGTGGCGCATCTTCTCGAACATGGTCGCCCCAGGCACGTCCTCGACCCCGCCCACGATGACCCGCCCGGGTTCGCCACCGGCGTGGGCATCGACGGCGATCAGCTCCCTTCCCGGGAGCGGGCAACCCGGCAGCAAACAGGGTGCCGGTCGCGGCAACGGGCTCTCGTCAAGGTTCATGCTTGAAGGTCTGTCCCGGCGGCTCGGCGAGCGCGCCGAGACGGGTTGCTGCCACCCGCGGGTTGTCAGCCAGCTCGCTGCCGGGACCGGGGAGAACCGGTCTGCCCTGCCGCAGCACACGGGCTCGCCCCGTGATCTTGACGACAGGAAGCACGTTCTGTCCGATTAGGGGGACCGCACCTTCGGCCGCTGTCCGCACAAGGAGATCGTACACAGACTCCTACATTTGCAGTCCCAGGCCTGCGGGGGCCCCATTGGTCATGACAGCGTTGGCGCCACCATCATCCGCCGAGCGGTGGCCAGGACGTGTTGCTTGGGCTGAGCTGGCTCATGGATCGAGCGCCCTGTACCGACTGCGGGTACGATTTCGGTTCTAACCGGCGAAGTGCGGCGGCGGGCTCTTTGAGCAGCCACGGGACGGGCGACCACCGTGACGGTCGAAGCCGCGCGTCAATGGATCGATGAATACAGGGGAACTGGGAGGCTGAACACGATGACACGACTGTTCCACAACCGGCGCGTGATGGCGCTAGGAATGCTCTCGGCCGCGGCGATCTCGCTCGCCGGCTTCACCGCGCTCCCGCAGGCCAGCTCGGCCGCGGCGCCGCGCTCGAGCGCACCGCACTCGAGCTCCATGTACGGGGGCGTCCTCTACATGCTCGGCACCGGCGACGTCGACTATTTCGACCCGAACATCACCTACTACACCGTCGGGTATCTAGGTGTCCGCATCTGGACCGAGACTCTCCTCGCCTACCCCGCCACCCCGGGCAAGACGCTCGATGTCGTGCCGCAACTCGCGACGGCGATGCCGACCGTGACCGATGGGGGCACCCTCTACACGCTCACGATCCGCAAGGGTGTGGAGTGGAACACGACTCCGCCGCGTCAGGTGACCGCCGCAGATGCGCAGCGCGGCCTTGAGCGGACGTGCAATCCCGCTGAGCCTTTCGGTGGTGTGGCGGACTACGAGGACCTCATCGTCGGCATGCCGGCCTTCTGCAGCGCGTTCGAGAAGGTGAAGCCGACGGTGCCGGCGATCAAGCAGTTCCTCGCCACGCACTCGATCCCGGGCGTCATCGTCAACCCGGCGAAGCCTTTGCAGCTCAGCTTCAAGCTCGTGCACCCGGAAAGCTACTTCACGAACCTGCTCGCGATGGCGGCCTTCACCCCCGCGCCCATCGAGGAGCTGAACTACTTGCCGGCCAGTGCCGCCTTGGCGCAGCACACCATCTCCGACGGCCCCTACGAGGTGCAGTCCTACGTTCCGGCGCGCAGCATCACCTTCGTCCGGAACCCCGTCTGGAAGGCGTCGCTCGACCCGATCAGCAAGGCCTACGTCGACGAGATCAAGGTGATCGAGACGGACAGCGCCACGAGCGTGCAGCAGCAGCTGCAGACGAACTCGCCGAGCGCCGACCTCGAGTGGGGTGACACCCCGATCCCGCCGGCCCAGCTGCCGGCGCTGCTCGCCGCCCACAACCCGGGCGTGATCCTCGGCCTCACCCAGGGTCAAGACCCCTTCGTCATCTTCAACCAGAAGGACCCCAACCTCAACAAGGCGATGCAGAACGTCAACGTCCGCAGGGCGATCTCCTACGCCATCGACCGCGCGGCACTCGTCACCGACGCCGGCGGCCCGGCCGTGAGCCCGCCGCTCACGCAACTGCTGCCTCCCGGCGTTCCCGGAACGTCGAATTTCGACCTCTACCCTTACAACCCTGCTAAGGCCAAGACGCTGCTCGGTGGCAAGCACTACACCTTCAAGTTCCTCTACCAGATCAACAATCCGGTGCAGGTGAAGATGTTCCAGACGATCCAGTACGAGCTCTCCGCGGTCGGGATCACCGTCCAAGGAGAGGGCGTGCCCTCTGCGGACATCTACGTCAAGTACTACACGACGCCGACCCCCGGCGAGCAGGGGGTCTGGGACTTCGGCTTCGGCCAGTGGTACCCGGACTGGTACGGCAACAACGCCGCATCGTTCCTCATCGACCAGTACCAGACCTCTGCCCTTCCGCCCATCGGCGACAACTTCGGCTTCGAGAGCGATCCGGTCGTCAACTCGTTGATCGCCAAAGCGCTCGTCGCGCCGAACACTGCGGCGGCGAACGCGCTCTGGGCAAAGGCCGACCACCAGGTCATGGAGGACGCGGCTGTCTACATGATCAACTCGCCGCAGTTCGCCACGTTCCACCCGACCCAGGTGCACAACGCCATTTACTTGTCCTGGATCCAGGGGATCGACCCGACGAACGTCTGGCTGTCGCCGAACGACCGTCAGAACGGCTGACGCCGTCCTAGTGGAGTGAACCGGTCCGTACCGGGCGGAGCGCCCCGCCTGGTGCGGACCGGTTCGTACGGAGCCGCCGCCGAATGACAGGATGAAGCCGTGGCCATGCTCGAGGTGAACCGGCTCTCGGTGTCGTTCGGTACCCCAGATGGTCTGGTGCGGGCTGTGCGCGAGCTGTCGTTCAGCGTCGAGCGTGGGCGGACCCTCGGCATCGTCGGCGAGTCCGGCTCGGGCAAGAGCGTCTCGGTGCAGACGATCGTCGGACTTACGCGGGGCGCGAGCGTTCAGGTGAGCGGTGAGGCGCTGTTCGAGGGGTCGAACCTGTTGACGATGACTTCCGCCCAGCTGCGTTCGATTCGCGGCGCCCGCATCGGCATGGTCTTCCAGGACCCGCTTTCGAGCCTCCACCCGTTCTACCGTGTCGGCTGGCAGGTCGTCGAGCTGCTCCGCGAACACGACAAGACGATGAGCAAACGTGCGGCGCGTAGTCGGACGATCGAGCTGCTCGGGCTGGTCGGCATCCCCGAGCCAGCAAGGCGTGTCGACGACTACCCGCATCAGTTCTCGGGCGGGATGCGCCAGCGCGTGATGATCGCGATGGCGATGGCCCTCAACCCCTCGCTGCTCATCGCCGACGAGCCGACGACTGCCCTCGACGTCACGGTGCAGGCACAGATCCTCGGCGTGATCCAGCGCATGCAGGATGAGTTCGGCACGGCGATCATCCTCATCACCCACGATCTCGGCGTGATCGCCGAAGTCGCCGACGAGGTCATCGTGATGTACGCCGGATCGGTGATGGAGCAGGCCGAGCGGCGGGAGCTGTTCTACGACTACTACCATCCCTACACCGCAGGACTGCTCAGGTCGGTGCCGAACTTCGAGGGCGGGCGTCGGCGGCTTAGCTCGATCCCGGGCCAGCCCCCGAGCCTCATCTCGCTCGGCAAAGGTTGCCCCTTCGGTCCGCGGTGTTCAGAGCGCCTGCCGCGCTGCCGCCTCGAGCGCCCGCCCCTTGCCCCAGTCGCCGGGAGCGAGGCGCACCTGTCGGCCTGTTGGTTGGCGGACCGACCCGCGGGCGCCACTTCCGCGCTGGTTACACCGGCGGGCGATACTGCGCCGGGGGAACCGAGGTGAGTGCGGTCCCGGGCGACGTGCTCGTCCGGCTCGAGGATGTGGTGAAGCACTTCCCCGTACGTGGCGCACGTCGGCACCATGGTGAGCGGGAGGTCGTGCACGCCATCGACGGCGTGAGCCTCGAGGTGCATCGGGGCGAGACCCTTGGCATCGTCGGCGAGTCGGGCTCTGGCAAGTCGACTCTGGCGAGATGCATCCTCCGCCTCCAGGAGGTGACCGCTGGTCGTATTGTCTTCGACGGCGAGGACATCACGGCGCTCTCCCAGCGCCGTCTACGGCAGGTGCGCCGCGAGATGCAGATGATCTTCCAGGATCCCTTCGGCGCCCTCAACCCGCGCCGGCGGGTCGGATCGATCATCGGTGACCCGCTCGCGATCCACACGAAGGGCTCCGGGGCCGACCGCAAGCGCCAGGTGCAGGAGCTGATGGAGCTCGTCGGGCTGAACCCGGAGCATTTCAACCGGTTCCCCGCTGAGTTCTCCGGCGGGCAGCGTCAGCGAATCGGTGTGGCCCGTGCGCTCGCGCTGCGTCCCAAGCTGATCATCTGCGACGAGCCCGTCTCCGCGCTCGACGTGAGCATCCAGGCGCAGATCCTCAATCTGCTCGTCGACCTGCAAGTGGAATTCAAACTGACCTACGTGTTCATCGCCCACGACCTCTCGGTCGTACGCAACGTCAGCAACCGGATCGCGGTGATGTACCTCGGCAATGTGGTCGAGAAGGCCGCGGCGGACGACTTTTACCGGGCCCCTCGACACCCATACAGCGCAGCGCTGCTCAGTGCGGCGACCGTGCCGGATCCAGACTTCGCGGACCGCCGGGAGCGGATCGTGCTCGTTGGCGACCTGCCCTCGCCGATTCACCCTCCGGCGGGCTGCCGGTTCAGTTCGCGCTGCCCGCGGGTCCGTCCCGACTGCTCGGCTGCGGTGCCGGCGCTCGAACCGCGCTTTGGCGACCCGCCGTCGCACACGACTGCCTGCTTCTACGCCCTTGCCGACGGGGAGGTCCTCACCGGCACTGAACCGGCCAGTACCGAAAGTCCGCTCCCGTGAGGCTCGGCTCCGTCCACGTGCCGGTCCCGGGTGCCCCCGACCCCTGGGAGGTGGAGACCGAGCAGGCGGACGTGATCCAGGGCCGAAGCCCGTGGCGGCTCGGTTTTGCGAAGTTGCGTCGTGACCGGGCGGCGATGATCGCGCTCGGCGTCGTGGTGACGATCGCCCTCATCGCAGTGTTGGCGCCGGTGATCGCGGCGCTCGCCGGTCATGGTCCCGACGTCCAGTACCCGCCACCCATCGGCACGACCATCGACGGCCTGCCGAAGGCGCCGACGTTCTCGTTTCTCTTCGGCACCGACGACCTCGGTCGCGACGTCCTCGTACGCGTGGCCTACGGAGCGCAGGTGTCGCTTTTAGTCGGGGTGCTCGCCACGCTCCTCGCCGTGGCCATCGGGGCTCTCGTCGGTCTCGCGGCCGGCTACTTCGGCCGCTTCGTCGACACGGTGCTCGCCCGCGTCATCGACGTCATGCTCTCGATCCCGTTCCTGCTCTTCGCCATCTCGCTCGCCTCGGTCGTCTCGGTGACACCGCTGCGGATCGGGCCGATCAAGCTCCAGCAGGGGGTCGGGATCGTTGTGGTCGTGATCGGCACGTTCAGCTGGGCAACAGTGGCGCGCATCGTGCGCGGCCAGGTGCTCGCGATCCGGGAGAAGGAGTACATCGAGGCGGCACGCTCACTCGGGGCCGGCTCGTGGCGGATCATTGTTATCGACGTCCTGCCGAACGTGCTCGCGCCGATCATCATCTACGCCACGCTGCTCATCCCGCTGAGCATCGTCTCGGAGGCCTCGCTGTCGTATCTCGGCGTCGGTATCCCGCCCCCGACGGCGGACTGGGGTTCGATGATCGCGGAGGCACAGCAGTACTACCAGGAGGCATGGTGGTTCCTCGTCTTCCCGTGCCTCGCTCTCATCATCACGACGCTCGCGTTCAACATCCTCGGTGACGGCATCCGCGACGCCTTCGACCCCCGCTCCACGGGAACCCGGGCGTGATCCGCTTCCTCGTCAGGCGTGTTCTTCTCGGCGCGCTCGTCATGTTCTGCGTCACGGTCATCGTCTATCTCATCTTCTACGTCGGGCCCGGGCCCGGTTACGTGGCACGCGTGCTCGCGGGGCGCGAGGCGCCGCCGCAGACCGTGGCGCTGATCGCCCGACGACTGCTGCTCAACCGCCCGTGGTACGTGCAGTACGGGCATTTCCTTTCACAGCTCCTGCAGGGCAATCTCGGCTACGACTACTACCACGGTCAGTCGGTGAACTCGGTCATCGCCCAGGCATTCCCTGTGACGCTCTCACTGGCCGCCGGCGCCGCCATCATCTGGTTCACGATCGGAGTGCTGAGCGGTGTCGCCTCGGCCGTTCGGCCGCGCTCGTTGCTCGACCGCGGGGCGACGTTCACCGCGCTCGTCTTCTACTCGATGCCGACGTTCGTGCTCGGGCTGCTCATGATCGAGGTGTTCTACTATCAGCTCACCGTCCACGGGCTGCGTTGGTTCCCCGGCTCGGGTTACACCTCGCCGACCCAGAACCTCTTCGAGTGGTTCCGCGGCCTGGTACTTCCCTGGCTGACGCTCGCCCTCGTCTCTGCGGCCGCCTACACCCGTCTCACCCGTACCGCCATGCTCGACGTCCTCGGCGAGGACTACATCCGCACGGCGCGCGCGAAGGGGCTTTCGGAGACGCGGATCACCTTCCGCCACGCCCTGCGCGCCGCGCTCACGCCGGTCGTCACGCAGTTCGGGATCGACGTGGGTTCGCTGCTCGGTGGCGCGGTGATCACCGAGAACGTGTACGGCCTCCCCGGCCTCGGCTACACCGCGGTGCAGGCGATCACGAACCAGGACTTGCCGGTGATCATCGGGGTCGTGATCGTTGCCTCGGCGGCCGTCGTTGTCGCCAACATCGTCGTCGACGTGGTCTACGCCGCCCTCGACCCGCGCGTCCGGCTCCATTGACGGTGGTAGGCGACGGGAGGAGTTGCGCCCAGGCGACGACGAACTCGCCGTTCCAGGACAGAATGCCAGGTTCCCAATGGCTTAACGGGCACTTTCGACCGGTTCATGCACCGGTGTCAGCTCCCGCCATGAGCCGGCGCGCTGCGGCTTTGGATCAACCGTTCCCGATTCGAGAGTGATGATGAGATGAGCCAAGCGCCCCAGGGCATACCGCAATGGCCAGTGGTCGCCCCAGACGGGTCAGGTGCCGGTTTTGTGCGAATGCCTCCGTATGGTGCCGCACCGAACGGAGGCGAAGGTCTCTATTGGGGGCGGATCGGCGAGACACCGCTGCGGTTGAGCGAGCTCGTGCCGAGCGCCCCGCCGGCTCTTGATCGTGAGGGACGGCGGCTGGCCGTCGCCTTCGTCGAGGAAGAGATGACGACGGTCGAGATCTTCAGCGTCCTTGACGAGGGAGCACCCTCGCTTCGATTGGGCACTCTCGCGGGCTCGGCGCAGCAGGTCGCATGGCACCCAGGCTGGGAGGCGGTGCTGGCCGTCGTCGCCGAACCTGGGTCTGACAGTGCCTCGCTGACCTCAGGCGCGCGTCAGGAACGCTCGGATGCCGACCCGGTCGTGGCGAGTCGTGATGGAGGCCAACGGCTCTGGCGGTTGGACATCGAAGGCCAAGCGGCGCAACCGGTCACGTCACCGGAGCTGTCAGTCTGGGAGATCGCCCCGTATGACCCCGGCGTCACCATCTGTGTCTGCTCGTCGGCGCCAGGTGAAGCCGCCTGGTACTCAGCCTGGATCGGGCGCTTGGACCATGCCTCAGGGAACATCGAGGTTCTTTACCGACCCAGTTGGCAGGTCATGGGTCTCGCGGCTGACCCCATTTCAGGTCGCGTCGCCTTTGTGGAGGGCTGGGCGAGCGACCGCGGGCTGGTCGCCGGTGAGGTTGTCATCCTCACCGCCGACGGGGTCGTCCAACAGCGTCTGCCCAACCTCGGTGCCGACGTTACCTATGTCGAGTTCGACGGACGCGGTCACCTTCATTTTGCCGGGTGGAAGGACCTTGGCACGTCCTTCGGGACCGTCGCTCTCGGCGCGCGCGGGGAGCTCGTGCAAGAAGAGAGCGCCACTTACGTGGCTGCTTCCCTAATGAACTCGCCATCGCGTCCATCGCTGGCCGTCTCCTGGGACGGGGGGACGACAGTGACGTGTCGCTCGGACGAGCGCACCCCCCGCCAGGTCGCCGTGCTCCGTTCCGGTGGCCCTTTCGACAGCTGGGTCGAAAGTAGCGGTGAGGTGCCGAGCGGCCTCTCGGTCGAGGAGGTCTCGTGGCAAGGACCGCAGGCATTGGACATTCATGGTCTGTTCTTGCAATCCGACGCCTCTCGCTCCGGCTCGGGTCACGCCCACGCAGGCTCACTCGTCCTACTCATCCACGGCGGGCCGAGCCTCGCCCATCACCACAGCTTCGATCCCCATCACGCCAACCGGTTGCTCGAGGCGGGCCACTGCGTGCTGTTGGCGAACCAACGGGGTGGCCCGGGCCGTGGCAGCGAGTTCGCGAAGGCAAATCATGGCGACCCGGGCGGCGCCGAGCTCGAAGACGTGCTATCAGGGGCGGACTTCCTGATGTCGTCCGGGCGAGTACGTCAACAGGCGCCAGCGGTGATGGGCTCGAGCTACGGAGGTTACCTCTCCGCTCTGGTTGCTGTAACGCGGCCGGTCGCCTGCGCTGTTGTCGGCGCCGGCATGTCCGACCTTACGAGTTGCCGTCACACCTGTAACAACGCCCCGTTCTACGATCTGCTTCTCGGTGGCCCGCCTTCGGAGGCCATCGCGCAGCGACTTTACGTGGAACGCTCGGCCGTTTACCGGTGCAGCGGCGCTGTGGCCCCCACGCTCATATTGCACGGCGCCCACGACAGCTGCGTGCCCGTCACTCAGGCCCACGAACTGTACGGAGCGCTCACGGCGGCTGGTGCCGAGGTGGAAATGGTGATCTATCCCCGAGAGGGCCACCAGATAACCGAGCCCGCGCACGTTGCCGACTACTGGGCCCGAGTTCTGGGCTGGCTTTCGTCCCACTGCGCAATCGATCGTTGACCTCGACGCGTGACGAGCTGGAGCTGGTCAGGTTTGGAAGCGTCCACCAAGGTCCACTGCCGCGGAATACGGACGGAGGGAGGAGCCCGGTCGGCGTCATTTCGATAGGCTCCGGACCAGGACGAAGGGCGGGAGTCCGGCCCCATCTCCCTTGTAGTGACGGGAGCGGGCAGGGCGAAGAGTGACCGGGGGGACCGAGATGGTTGCATCGTTCGAAACAAGGCCAATCGCCGATACGGGTCATGGCGACGATGCCACGACGAGCTTGGCGAGTCGGGGCAGGCGGAGCGTTCTGCTGGGGCGGACGCCGGTGGCCTGCGTGGCTCTTCTCGCCCTGCTCACCTTCTCGATCGGGACCGCGATCCCCGCCGAGGGGAGTTCACCGATATCGCCGACGACGACCTGGACTCGGCTCTCCCCAGCTACGAGCCCATCGGCCCGCGACAGCGCCTCCATGGCCTACGACCCGGCCACGGGGAACATCGTCCTGTTCGGCGGCTCCGCCAACGGCAGCGGCCTCAACGAGACCTGGACGTTCAACGGGACGACCTGGACGCATCTCTCCCCAGCTACGAGCCCTCCCGCCCGGTCGTACGCGTCGATGGCCTACGACCCGGCCACGGGGACCATGGTTCTGTTCGGGGGATCCGGTGCCAGCAGCGACCTCAACGACACCTGGACGTTCAACGGTACGACCTGGACGCATCTCTCCCCCGCCACGAGTCCTCGCGCCCGGGACGGTGCCTCCATGGCCTACGACCCCGCCACCGGGAACATCGTCCTGTTCGGGGGCGAGGAAAACAGTGTCAACCTCGGTGACACGTGGAGCTTCAACGGCACGACCTGGGCCCACCTCTCACCGGCGACCAGCCCCCCCGCTCGCTGGTACGCCTCAATGTCGTACGACGCGGCCACGCAGGACCTGGTCCTGTTCGGCGGCTCGGGTGACACAAGCGACCTCAGCGACACCTGGACCTTCAACGGCACGACCTGGACCGAGCTGTCGCCAGTTTCCAGCCCCACCGCTCGCGACAGCGCCTTTATGGACTATGACCCGGTGACGGGGAACATGGTCCTGTTCGGTGGGTCCGGCGCCGGCAGCGACCTCAGCGACACCTGGACCTTCAACGGCACGACCTGGACGCAGCTCTCACCGCCCGCCAGTCCACTTCCCCGCGACAGCGGGTCCATGGTTTACGACCTGGCCACGGGGAAAATGGTCCTGTTCGGAGGTGAGGCCAACAGTGCTGGCCTCAATGACACATGGACTTTCGTCCAGGTGACCGTCAGCCTCCTGCAGGCCGGCCCGATCTCGGCGGTGGTCACCTACGGTGCGGGTTACAGCGGCCACAGCCTCGCCGTGACGAACTCGACCGGCACCGTCAGCTACACCGAGGCAACCTCTCCGAACTCCACCGAAGTCGTGGTCACCAGCACCGGGGCGATCAGCGCGGCCACCTCGCTCGCGCCGGGCACCTACACCGTAAGCGGGCGCGAGGCCGATACCAATGGTGACACCGGCACGTGGGTCTTCAGCCTGGCCGTCGGTCAGGCCGGCCAGACCATCACGTTCACCTCGACGCCCCCGGCCAACGCGGCCGTGGGCGCCACCTACACCGTGACAGCCACCGGCGGTAGCTCCGGCAACGTGGTCAGTTTCTCAACGACGTCGGCCTGCACCGTGTCGGGTGCGACCGTGAGCTTTGTCGGCGTGGGCACGTGCGTGGTCGACGCGAACCAAGCCGGCAATGCGGACTATCTCGCCGCACCCGAGGTCCAACAGACGATAAGCGTGGGCAAAGCTCCCCAGGCCATCACCTTCACCTCATCACCGCCCTCCGGCGCCACGGTTGGCTCTACTTACACACTGACGGCGACGGGCGGGCCTTCCGGCAACGCGGTCACGTTCACGACGAGCTCGGTGTGCACCGTGTCCGGCTCGGTCGTGAGCTTCATAGGTGTTGGCGAGTGCGTGATCGACGCGGACCAGGCCGGCGACGCCGACTACCTGCCCGCCCCCCGGGTCAGCCAGACGATCACCGTCGGCAAGGCTGTCCAGGCTGTTGCCTTCACCTCGAGGCCTCCCTCCGACGCGGCCGTAGGTGGCACCTACACGGTTACGGCCACGGGCGGGCCCGCCCGCGAAGCGATCATCTTCAGAACCAACTCCTCTTGCTCGGTGTCGGGCTCGACGGTGCGTTTCATCAAGGTCGGCAAGTGCGTCATCGACGCAAGCCAGGCCGGTGACGCGGACTACCTTGCCGCTCCCGAGGTCCAGCAGACGATCGCGGTGGGCAAGGGTTCCCAGACGATCACGTTCACTTCGAAGGTTCCGTCCGACGCCGCCGTGGGTGCTACCTACACGGTCACAGCCAGCGGCGGTGCCTCCGGCCAGCCGGTCACTTTCAGCACGACGTCGATGTGCACCGTGTCGGGCTCGACCGTCCATCTCATCGGCGTGGGCAAGTGTGTGATCGACGCGAACCAGGCGGGCGACGCTGACTACCTGGACGCCGATCAGGCCTTCCAGAGCTTCACTGTGGTGAAGGCCACTTCCAAGACCGCTCTCCGGCTCTCCGCGGCGAAAGTGACCTTCGGGAAGGAACAAGTCGAGCGTTTCTCGGTCACAGTCGCTCCGCAGTTCGCCGGCACGGCGCCGACGGGGAGGGTCACTATCAGCAACGGGAGCGAGGTTCTGTGCACGGCTTTGCTGTCGTCGGGCGGGGCGACGTGCGGGTTGTCACCGGACGAGCTCAGGGCCGGCAACTACCGCCTTGTCGCGGGTTACCGTGGCAGCACGGACTTCACCGGTTCTTCTTCGGCCAAGGAGGCCCTCACCGTCAAGAAATGACCGGACTGCCGCCACACCGAAGGCACCCCCCGAGGCCAGCGGAGGCCGCAGGCCAGTTCCAGACTGGCCCCAGTTGGTCCCGGGTTAGTCCACCTGTTCGCCGGCGAGCTTTGCCCCCAGCTTGAAGGCCTCCTCGTTGAGCGGGATCATGGCGCACTTCTGTTTCAGCGTGGCCCTGATGGCGGTGAGGAATGTCTCTTCTGGGAAGACGCTCGTTGCTCCCTGCAAGGCGCCGAGGGCCACGACGTTTTTCACGAGCACGGCTCCGAGGTCGTTCGCCACGGCCGTGAAGGGGACTGGCACGAGCCTGACGCCCGGGGCGGCGACGTTCGGCTGGGCGCCTATGACGGAGCTGTCGTAGATGATCATCCCGTCGGGATGCACGGTCGGGCCGAACTTGGCGAGGCTGGGAGCGTTGAACGCCACGAGTACATTGGGGCGCGGCGCGGCCGGCGACATCACCTCTTTCAGGGCCACATGAACATCGGCGTAAGAGGTGCCGCCACGAGACTCGGGTCCGTAGCTCGGGATGTGCGTCGAGTCGAACCCCTCGTTGATCGCCGCGCGGGTGAGGATCATGGCGGCGGTCTGGGCACCGTCGCCGCCGGCACCCGCCAGCTTGAAGCTGATGTCCTCGGCGTCGATGTGCGTCGGGAATCCCTCGGCGAAGCGCGGTGCCCGCTCGGTGGTCGTGCCCAGCGCGCTGAGGGCCTGTTCAGGATCGAACCCGGCCGTCGGTATGGCGGGGAAGGAGGGCCCGTCCGTCGTGTCCTTCTTTACGCCGAGCGGGAAGATCGGCTCCATGTTCTCCCGCACCCAGTCCTCAGCGGCCTCCGGTTCGAGGCCGAGGTGGACGGGACACTCGGAGAGAACCTCGACGAAGGCGAAGCCTTTGCCCGAGACCTGCAACTCGAGTGCCTTTTTGATGGATCGCTTGGCATGCGTCCGGCGCCTGTTGTCGTACAGCGCGACGCGCTCGACGTACACGGGTCCATCGAGACAGGCGATCAACTCCGCCATCTTCATCGGTTGGCCGGCGAAAGAGGTCCGGCCCTTCGGCGTGGTGGTCGTCCGCTGGCCGATGAGGGTCGTGGGGGCCATCTGCCCGCCGGTCATCCCGTAGATGGCGTTGTTGATGAAGATGACCGTGATCGGGATCCCGAGCTGTGCCGTGCTCACGATCTCGGCGAGGCCGATGGACGCCAGGTCGCCGTCTCCCTGATAGGAGATCACGATCGAGTCCGGGTTCGCCGTCTTGTGGCCGATCGCCACCGCCGGGGCGCGCCCGTGCGGGGCCTGTGAGTTCCCGACGTCGAAGTAGTAGTAGGAGAACACCGAACAGCCGACCGGCGATACCAGGACGGTGCGGTCCTGGACCCCGAGCTCGTCAATGGCTTCAGCCAAGTACTTCTGCGCCAGTCCATGACCGCAACCGGGACAGTAGGTCGTCGAATGGGCAGCGACCCCCTCGCCGTTGGCGTGGCGCTCGAACCGGCGGTAGAAGACGGACGTCGTCATCAAGCCACCTCCTCCAGAGAAAGCACGTGGTCGACGATCTCACCCTGGGAGGGGAGGACCCCGCCCATGCGACGTACGTGACTCATGGGTGGAGGCATATGGACATCAGCGTGGCTCAGTGCCAACCGCAGCTCGTCCTCGAGCTGGCCGCTGCTCGCCTCGACGACGACGAGGCGCTTGACCCGGTCGAGGACACCGCGGAGGGCATCGATGGGGAACGGCCACACAGTGATGGGCCGGAAGAGGCCCACCTTCAGTCCCTTGGCGCGTAGCTCGCCGATGGCGCCCTTCGCGAGCTGGGCCGGCGTGTTGCACGCCACGAGGACGATGTCGGCGTCGTCGCACCGGTAGAGGTCAGCCCGTTGCTCCTCGGCGGCCATCCGCTCGTACTTCTCGTTCAGGCGGATGTTGTCCTGTTCGAGGCCCACCTCCGAGAGGTTGAGTGAGCAGATGAGATTGCCCCGGTGCGAGTGGTCGCCGAACACGGCCCACTCGGGGATCCCCGGCACCACCATCTCGCTCGGCAGCCGCACCTTGCCGGTCATCTGGCCGAGGAAGCCGTCGCCGACGATCACGACGGGGTTTCGGTACTTGAAGGCGAGCTCGAACGAGAGCATCGCGATGTTCAGCATCTCCTGCGGCGTCGCAGGGGCCAACACGATGGCGTGGGTGTTCCCGTGGCCGAGCCCGCGGCAGACCAGCTTGATGTCCGCCTGTTCGGGCCCGATGTTGCCCAGTCCTGGCCCGCCGCGCATGATGTTCACGAACACCGCTGGAATTTCCGCCCCGATCATGTAGGAGATCCCCTCCAACATCAGGCTGAAGCCGGGAGAGCTGGTGAAGGTCATGCAGCGCTTCCCGGCACCGCCGGCGCCGTACATCATGTTGACGGTTGCAACCTCGCTCACCGCTTGGACGAAAACTCCGTCGAGCTCGGGCAGCACCTTCGCCATCAGCTCGGCACCCTCGGTCGACGGGGTGATCGGATAGCCGAAAACGTGGCGGCAACCGGCCAGGACCGCGCCAACCGCAGCCGCGTAGGTCCCTTTGACGATGAGAGGTTGCCGCTCCGGCAACGGAACCGAGGTGTCGGGCCGGTGCTCCGGCTGCGGTGCGTCATAGGGACGGGGGCCCAGAACCGTGCTGGGATCGAGCAACTCGAAAGCTGCTTCTTCGCCTTGCGGCCTGAGACCGTAGGGCTCCGGGCAGGCTTCGAAGCAGAGACCGCAGCCGTTGCACCGCGACAGGTCGAGAACGATCGGGACCAGCCCGGTCTCCGGGTTGATCTCGGTCCCCATCGTGATGCAGGCCCTGGTACACGAGCTGATGCAGCGCCCACAGCCCTTGCAGTACTCCGGTACGACGAAGGGCTTGGGTCGTTCGGCCACCCTGGTCATGGTGTTACCTCCTGCAGGGGCTGGCATCGTGGCACGCGGATGTTTCCGGTACCCACGGTGTCTTGGCTAGAGGGCGCGCCCGCAGCTTCATGGGCACGACGCAACTCGACTCGAACCGACCGCAACCATGCTGCGCCCGTTACCAGTGAGAGCGGATCCCGGGCATCGTGCGAGGTGCTCCTTGGATCACCCAAACCGGACCAAACCTTCTCACCTGTTCTATCTTCGACCCGCGGGCTAGGGCGGGCTAGGCCTTTATGTCGTCCCCGGCTGGGCCGAAAGACTCTTTCCCACGACCATGTCCCGTCTGTTGGGGCCGGACTGAAAACCTCAAGTGTCCTTCGACCCTACAACTGCGACGGCAACTGCAGGAGACTGGAGGGGTGAAGAGCTTGCTCGGGGGATCGCGCGCGTGAGCGAGACAGACGCGGAGGTCCCGGGGGAAGTCTCGCACGTCGCTCGCCGTGTCTGGACCCAGACCCTGGAGGCCACCGACGCCGAGACCGACCAGTGTCTCGACGCCGTGCTGCGGGACCGGTCGGGCGCAACGCAGGCGGCGCTGGACGCGTTCCTGCGCCCTCACGCGATCGCCGTGGTCGGGGCCAGTGCTGATCCGAACACAATCGCGGGCTTGCTCTTCGGCAACCTGGTTGACAGCCACTTTGGTGGCGTCGTGCTGCCGGTGAACAAGAAACACCCG
>JBKQHU010000102.1:0-63426 GCA_052148655.1 Acidimicrobiales bacterium | reverse complement strand
ATCGCAACTTCTACGAGACCGGCACCAAGGTCAGTGACGCCCAGCTTGCGGCGGTGCCGCTCACACGCCACGAGTTCCACGGCGACTGGAACTACACGATCGCTCAATCAGACTCTCGGTGAGCCCTAAGGGTTGGCAGCGGCCGTCAGCGAGACGTCAGCTACGACGGCGCCACAGGGGCTCTTGTCGGGCGTGGCGTCGGCGAACATGAGCACGGATTGGGTCGAGCTGGCCACCACCACTTTGCTCTCCGAGAACCAAACCATCTTGCCAGCGGCGGGGCCTCCGGTATCAATGCTGGGGGACGCGATCAGCTTGCTGTCCCAGAACACGTGCATGACCTTGGTCGACCGACCGCAGCCATAGTTGCCTGATGCGAACCACTTCAGCAGGTAGCTCGAGCCGGCAGTGGTGCTCACGGTCTGGGAGACGCTGCCAGGGGCACCTCCCGATAGGTCGACAGACTGTGAGCCGCCAGGGGAACTAGGAGGCAGCGGTTTCCAGTAGGCGTGGCCCATGACGTCCACGCTGTTAGCTCCCACCGTCCACCCTTGGATCGAATTGACTGCTGACGGCAGGGTCGTTTTGGCTAAGGGGTAGAACGTCTCGAACCCGCTCACGACTGGCTGGCTGAAATCGCCGTCGGCGACCAGGTTGGACGTCGTCATAGTCGTCGAGCCCGACGACACCGACTGGCAGGCGAACGTTGCCTGGACCGGCACTCCCTCGCCCGAGCCGGCCTCCCAGGCGCGGACCTTGCAATGCGCCAGGGTGAACGTTATGGGGGACGTACCCGGGGCGGCCGAGGGGGTCGGGACCAATTCGGCTTCAAACGACGGCAGCTCCCCTTGCCCGGACGCCAGCCTCATAAGGCCGGCGGTCAAGCCGAACAACGCCGGCTCCGAGGCATTCCACATGGCCACGGCGCTGACGGTCGTCTTGCCACCGGCGCCGCTACCCACCACCCCCGCGCTGTTCACGGACAAGGAAACGGAACCCGAGAGCGTCGTGGCACACCCGGGGGTCAGGCAGGCGTTCCCAGGGAACGACAACGACCAGAGGGAGGAGTAGATGCCGTTGGCGCTCGGCGGCCCCCCCGCCACCGCCGGGAGGGCCGCTTCGGCTGTCACCGATTGGCAGGAGAAGTCCCATTGGACAAGGCCGATGAGGCCTTGGGACTCGGACCCAAGCTCGTAACTCGAAATCGTGCAATGCGCGAAGGTGTAATCGACTAGAGGGACTTCGGACTCGCCCGTTATGACAGCCTCCTCGACTTCGAGCGCCGCCAACGTTTGCTGCGCCGACGCCATCCTCATCAGTTCGAGGGACAAGGCTGGCCATTTACCCAGGTACAACCCGACCGCTACGTTGGGCTCCCCGGCGCCGACCGGCGCCGTAGTGCCGGACGGCCCCCCGATAGACATCGAAACCGGGCTGACTTCGAGTACCACCGGGCAATAGGGCGCTGGGCAGGAACCGGCCGGCAGGGAGAGGTACCACCCGACGGTGGTAGCGCCGGCCGTCGCGGACGGGGCCACTGCCATGAACACCGGCACCATGGCTAGCGCAACAGCACTTCGCCCCAGCCAGGAGTGAATTGAGGAAAACCAAAACGGTGACCGACGTGTCATAGCAACCACCTGCTCCTCATTACCAAAACAGGCCTAGGTTAGGGCCCACCATTGGCGCACAATAGTCCCGGCGCTTACCGGCGCTGGCGAGGCGGTTTGCTGCTATCCGATCAACGCCATGCTCGCCTCGCACGGCACCGGAGCAAACGATGTGGGCCGGCACCCGTGAGGAAGCGGATGCGATCGCGAGCATGCCGCACCGGCCGTTTCGGAGGGCCAGCGGTCGAAGCGGAGCGCAGGCTCACAGCTACTCGGCGAGCTCGTCCACGAGGCGACTTCGGCGTTGCCAGGGTCTTGCACTCGACCAGGCACCAGAGTCTCTTTTTTGCAGCCAAGCTGTTGTGAGGGTGTGCCCTCCTCTTGTCGCTAGCCTGTCCTGCGGCAGCAGACAGCTGCAGCAGCGAGCGCCGGTGGCGCATTCGACGAGTCGGCGAGCGGGGGGACGAGAGATGCCAGCAGGGCGTTGCATTCCACGAGCACGGGGGGCAGGTGGCCTCGCACGGGCGATGATCGTTGCCGCGTCGTTCCTCTGCGTGCTGGGGGGCGCCAGGCTCGCCGCGGCGTCGACGACTGCGTCGTACTCCTTCAAGGTCACGGGAGCGGGCTCAGGGACGTTGCACAACGGGCACTACGGTGGTTGCCTCAACGGAAGCGGCCAGGTCGACGTGAACGACATTGTCGGCACCATCACCCACTTCACCAAGGACGTTGTGAGCTGGGACCTCACGATCGACGAGACGCACAACGGCACCTTCCACTTCGCCGGCTCGCCGATTGCACATCCGACCACCGAGTTCTCGGCGATGCCCACGGGAACGAACTTCTCGGCCGTTCAGAGCGACCAGTTCTTCGCCGACAAGGGCACCGTTACCATCCATGGCAAGGGCACCACGGGATCGATCTCGGCCACCTTTGCCAACACTCACAACCAGCAGCTGGAGATCACGGGACACTGGACCTGCACCAGCTGAGATCGATGACCGAGGCGCCACCACCTCCTGAGCTAGAGATGGACGTTGTGACTTGACTCAGCTGTTGGCTCCGCGGGCCGCGACCCGCCAGCGGTCGACCACCACGCCGCCAGCCACGACAACGAGCTCGTCCGCCAGGTTCACCGCAGAACAGACGTGATTGGGCACTACCCGCAAGACCGTGCCGAGCTCGGGGAGCACTGACGTCGAGGGCCACGTGACCGACGCGTGGTGCTCGGACAATGCGCTCACGCGCGCATCTGGATGGTCGGCTAAGCGCCCGTAGCCGGTCGTCCACGCGGGGCGATCGGCTCCGAGGACCTTGCTCCCGGCGTCGAGGACCACGCGTCCTGGTGCACGGCTCACAACAGTGGCGGCGGCGGTCAGCGCAATTTGGTCAAGGGCGCACGTGCCAAGCTCGAGCTGTTGAGCGTCGCCGAACACGTAGATCCCGGGGCGAATCTCGGTCACCGACCCGGCTTTCGTGAGTGCCGCAGTGGGAGTCGAGCCTCCGCTGAGGACCTGTACGTCCACGCCGGCGGACTGCAAACTGGAAGCGGCGCCTGCGAGGGCCCAAGCCTCGTCGGCGGCGGCAGGACCCGCCAAAGTGGGGCCGTAGCCATGACCGGGGAACGTGAAGAGGCCCCGCACGCAAAGCCCTCCTCCGACGGCCGCGAGCGCCAAGTCACCGGCGGCATCCGGGGCGACACCGGTGCGATGGTGCCCGCTGTCGATCTCTATCATCACCTCGAAGGCCCCGCCTCCAGCGGTGTTGCGCGCCAGCATCTCGGCACCCTCCGCGGAGTCGACCCCGATCCGTAACGAGCAACGCTCTGCCAGCGAGCGCAGCCGTTCTCCCCGGGCAGGGTCAACCCAGAGCGGGTAGGCGATGAAGACGTCTCTGCACCCACCGGCAACGAACACTTCCGCCTCGGACACGGTCGCCACCGTGATGCCGGCGGCCCCGGCGTTGAGTTGGCGCGCCGCGATCTCCAGGCACTTGTGCGTCTTGGCGTGCGGTCGCAAGGAGAGTCCCCGATCCCGAGCCAGAGCGGCCATCGTCGTCACGTTCTTGTCGAGCACGTCGAGATCCACAGCAAGGTAAGGCGTGGAGAGGTCATCTTGTGACGGGATGGGCACAGGAACACTTTCCCACAGGCCACGCGCCAGCCGTTTCGGGGGGCTGTCTCGGCTCATGAAGCATTGTCGGGGTTCTTTCGGCGGCCAGGTTGACCGATCGAAGAGTTTTCGGCGGTGGCGGCTTACGACGCCGTACTCTCCCTGGAGTGCTCCAGATGTTCAAATGTGGCACCAGCCGCGATCCAACAGGCTTCCCGCTCGCCAGCGTCCGTCAGAAAGGCCCACAACGGTCCAGGACGCCTCGGGGAGTGGACACCACCCAGGATTCCAGTCACGGAACCGCTGCAACTTCGCGGTCGCGATCCTCGGTCGGGTCGTGCAGGTATTGAGAGAGCTGCGATGGCGGCGCTAGCGTCAAACTTCGGGTGAAGGAGGAGCCGCGGTGGCTGATGAGGTTGGGGACCGCTATGTGGTGCGCCTCTCGTGTGGGCACGAAGCACTCGAAGTGGTCGTGGTGGGTGGAATCGCTACCCCGGTCGGCGACTACTTCACTTGCAAGGAGTGCCAGCGGCGACAGCCGATCCGGGAGTCCTTTCGGGTCGATCCATAGACACCCTGGCTCCGGCGGCCCCGGTGGCGACCTCGTCTTTGGCTCGCCGCAGTCCTAAGCCGAACCTCGTTCAGTGTTCGGCGGCGGCTGAGCGGCCTCTCGCATTCCTCGGTCAAACTCCTGCAGGCGCTGAGGGAGCTACGGCGACGCTAGGTCCTGCGTCGCACGCCGTATCCATCTGTATCCCTGGGAGAGCACGTCGTCGTGTGGACAGGAAGCTCGCAATGGAACAACCTGTCGCAGTCGGGGTTTGGCAAGCCAGGGGCCCGGTAACCTCGTCAGCCCTAACACGACCCCGGCCTTTCCACCCAAGCCGCCTGGCCGTCTCGCGACGGACGGGCCGCCGCCACTTGCCCAGCCCAGCAGCGGTGCTCGCTGTCAAGCGAGAATGTGCCATGGGTCCTGAAACGCGTTACGCCCTGAGCGGGGATGTCCACATTGCCTACCAGGTGGTTGGTGATGGGCCGTTTGACCTCGTGTTCGTCCCAGGCTTCGTTACCCACATGGAGCTGCAGTGGAGGCTCCCAGGCTTCGCAGAGTTCCTCGACCATCTGGGGTCGTTCTCGCGATTGATCCGGTTCGACAAGCGCGGCACCGGGATGTCGGATCCCGTCACGAGTGCTCCGAACCTCGAGACACGCATGGATGATGTCCGGGCGGTGATGGATGCAGTCGGCTCGAGGCGTGCCGCCTTCTACGGCCTGTCCGAGGGAGCGGCGATGAGCATTCTCTTTGCGGCGACCTATCCCGAACGAACCGCAGCACTGGTCCTCCGCAGTTGTTCCCCGCGGACCATGTGGGCCGAGGACTTTCCGTGGGGTCGCAGTGAGGACGCCTATCGGCGCGAGGTCGATCAGGCACTGCGCGTGTATGCGTCCAGGGACGAGGCCCGCGAGGCGGTTCGGGCCCTTGGAATGCAGGGCGATGTCGAGATAGAGGCGTTCATCGACTACATCCGGTGGGGAGCAAGCCCGGGCATGCTCGGGGCTCTGTACCGCATGAACAAGGAGATCGACGTCCGAGAGATTCTTCCAGCCGTCCGCGTACCGACACTCGTGCTGCACGGCGGCGCCGACAAGGTGATTCCGCTCGGGGTCGGCGCGTACACAGCCCAACACCTGCGCTCAGCGCGCTTTGTCGAGATCCCCGGGGTGGGACACCTGGCTTTGGGGGCAGGAGGCACCCGGATCCAGGATGAGATCGAGCAGTTTCTCAAGGAGGTCTCGGAGGCAGGTGGGTGGGAGGATTCTGGACCCGACCGGGTGCTGGCGACAGTTCTTTTCACCGACATCGTCGAATCGACGACGAGAGCCGTCGAGCTCGGCGACCGGCGTTGGCTTGACCTGCTCGAGCGCCACAACGCGCTCGTTCGAAGGCAGCTGCTGCGCTTCCGAGGCCGTGAGATTGCTAACACGGGCGATGGCTTCCTTGCCGCGTTTGACGGTCCGGCACGAGCGATCCGGTGCGCTTGCGCGATCGTCGAAGAGGCGCATGATCTCGGGCTATCGATACGGGCTGGGCTCCACACCGGAGAATGTGAAGTGGGCGGCGGAAACATTGGCGGCATCGCCGTCCACACCGGCGCCCGCGTCGCCGCGAAAGCCGGCCCCGACGAGGTTCTCGTGTCGAGCACCGTACGAGACCTCGTCGCGGGGTCAGGCATCGAGTTCAGAGAGCGCGGATCACATGAACTGAAGGGGCTACCAGGGGAGTGGCGACTGTTCGCCGTAGAACGCGGAAGCTAGGCATGATGGACCGGTGACGCGCCGCGTCTTTCGGGGCACGCCGGGGAAACGGCGGACGCCATAACCGGATGATCTGTTCACACGCGATCGAATGGCCTTGCGGCTCGTCGTAGCCGAATATTCGGCAGGGTTACGCGCCGTGCGGGCGACTTCGCTTCCCACCGACACGGCCGCTCGATCGCGCCACCGAAACTCGCACAATGAGTGCAGCCGGCCGCGACGGGTCCTCGCTCTCGAGTCCTCCAGATGTTCAAATGTGCCACCTGGCAGACCCAACAGGCTTCCTGCTCAGGGGCACCCATCAGGACTTCCTACGACGGCCCGGTCCAGGACGCCTGGGGAAGTGAAACACCAGCCGGAACCAGTCACGGAACACTGGGACTCCAGCTCAAGGTACGGCGCTTCACGGAGGCCCCACGGAGCTTGGGGACGTCGAACTGGCGTGCTCGGGGACCAATCGCAATTTGCGGCCCGACCGCTCAGATGGAGCGATCTGGACTCCTTGCTGGAGTTGGACTTGACGGCCGAGCGCCGTGCCGGATATCGATCCCCGTGCCGGCGTTCGGAGGCACCTTTCAGACCGATCGATAACGGCACTTATGCACTGAGGAAGTCACGGGCCGCGCGCTTGGAGTGGAGAACGTACAGCGTCACATGGTTCCCGTGCCGCGACAGGGTTCTGAGTTCGAGTTCGCGCTCAGATCGGCGGACTCGCCAGATGCGCCAGACCAGCGACCATTCTTCGCGCAACCGTCGCAAAGCCGACTCGTCGCAGCCGTTGGGCAGCTGGAAGCCAGCCGGACGCTTGCGAATCCCGCGGACGAACGCTCGTCGTGCACAGACCCACCATGGCGTATCGAGGAACACGACCGTGTCTGCGCGCTGAAGCCGAAGGTCGAGTGTTGCGTGGTAGTTGCCGTCGACGATCCACTCGTCGCTGGTGAGCAGGCCCCGCTGCTTCTCGCGCCACTCGTCCTCGGACGGCTCCACCCAGCCCGGTTTCCAGAAGTGGAGGTCAAGATGGATGACGGGAAGGCCAGTTTTCGCCGAGAGCGCTCGCGAGAACGTGCTCTTGCCCGCTCCGGCCATGCCAGTGACCACGACGCGTCGTCCGACAGAAATCCCAGGTGGGATGTCCCTTGCAAATCGAAACTCCGTGAAACCCTCATCCGGCACCAGCGCATATTGCCTGATACTGGGAGGACGAGGAGCATCTGGCCTAGCCAGCGGTCGGGGCCTTTTGACGACCAGGTGAGGGGTGTCCCAGTCGTGCCGTTCCGGGCGGAGGAAGGTCTCGCGAGCAGCAAGGATGCCGGATGGGCTTCGCCGGCACACATTACGTTCGCCGGAGACCGCAAGGACTGGGAGTGGCGATGTCGCCGCACCCCGAATCGGCAGGGTTACGCCCGGCGCAGCACACGTCGCATTCCCATCGACGGCTCGTCGATAGCGCCACCCTTCGGATAACGAGTGCGGCAGACCGCGACCGGTCCTCGTTCTCGAGTCCTCCAGATGTTCAAATGTGCCACCTGTCAGAATTCAACAGGCTCCCTGTTCAACAGCACCCACCGGGACGGCCTACAACGGCCCAGGACCCTCGGGGGAGTGGAACACCAGTCCGCGGAACTGCTGGAGCTCCGGCTCAGGGTACGGCGCTTTGTGCAGGCCCGGGGATCCCGACGAAATATCCGTCGATCTGGCTCGGACGCCTTCTCCATTCAGGCTGCTATTCGGTGTGCCGGTCTGTTCGCAACAGTTGGATTCTTCTTTATGAAGCGTGCCTAACTCTGTGCCGGGCAAGCGCCTGGAAGACGCGTCGGTGCACCGGTTGGAGCAACTTCCAGTAGAGGAACCCGGGGATTCCCTTCGGGCGGAGCGAGCCGACTTGGACGAGCTCCTCCTCACTACATCGATAGCCGAGCCATGCTTCTCCGGGAAACCAGCGAATAGCGCGCAGCACGAGCAGGCCGTGGTCACGTCGAGCGACGAGCCACCAGTCAACAGCGGCACCTTGGACGATCTCTTGTGGGGAGCTGAGTTTCCAGTACTCCCCGATGACATGTCCGACGAGCGCACGTACTCTCCAGGCGAACGGTAGCTTCCGCCGATCCGTTCAAGATCAGCATCGAGACGCGCCGATGTGGCGTTCGAGAAGGGAACGGTCACGCGAACCGTGTACACACCGTCTCGAAGTCCGCTCTTGCGACTCATGAGGCTCTCATCGAGCTCGTCTGCCTGGTCGTCGAGCGCGGCCGAGAGCGCGGCCGCGAGGCTCATCGGCTGGATGCCGAATGCCGAGTCGGTCCGCTCCTGAGCTTCGACGACGACTTCGGTGACGAGACTCTCGATGAGCGTGTGGCTGACGCGACGATCTACCGGGGTGACGAGATCCAACCAGTACGACGACAGTCGAGGTGTCAGGTGCGGCACGTCGACGATGCGCCGACGATGCAGACCGCGCGCGGTCGCGTACGCTGCGATCATCTCGCGATACGAGGTAACGTCAGCGCCGCCGACCTCGTACACGCCAGGCTCGACATCGATCGCGCCGATCAGATAAAGGATCATGTCGGCCAGGGCGATCGGTTGGATCGCTGTGCGAACCCAACGTGGACAGACCATAAACGGAAGTCGCTCGGTGAGATACCGCAACATCTCGAAAGAGATACTGCCGGCACCGAGTACGACTGCTGCTCGGAGCTCGACAACAGGAACATCTCCGGACGCCAGCGCTGTCTGACCTCTTGGCGACTCACGAGATGCTCCGACTCTGGGTCATGTCCAAGCCCACCGAGATAGACGATGCGTCGGAGACCCGCGACCGCCGCAGCCCTCCCGAAAGCCATGGCCAGCTGGTGGTCTCGAGCGCGAAAGTTTTCAGCGCTCAGCGAGTGCACGAGATAGAACGCGGTCTCGCATCCGGCTAACGCTCCCTGTAGGGCCATCTCGTCGGCGACGTCAATTGAACGTCCTTCGGCACCAGCGATTTCTGGAGCGCGTCGCGAGAGTGCGATGACGTCATATCCAGCCTCGACGAGAGCAACCGAAAGCTTGCGTCCGACGAACCCGGTTGCCCCAACCACGGCGATTCTCACCGCTTAACCATGCACCACGACCGATCACCAAGTTGCGCGGCTTCCCGTCCTTGCCGCCCTCAACGTGCTAGATAGCAACCTAGAGGCGAGCAAGTGCGCAAAGTCTGATTGAGAATCCACCTAGACGGTGCGAGTGATTCGTAGATTCTGAAGGGCTGGCTCACGAACCGTCTGCCGGCTTTTTTTGTCTGGCTTCCGAACGAGGTGCCCAGCCCGTCAGGTCTCGCCGTGGTGTGGCTTGAAAGAGGCGCGGTCGGGCAGAAAAGCTGCTCGGCGAGCTCGAACCTGAGGGCGCGGTCGCCGCTGCACGTCACGAGCTGGCGGTCGAACTCTTGACCGATCTCGGCCGCACAGACGAGCAGATGCGAGAGACCAAAAAGCGCATCGCTCGTGCGATCGTGGCCTCGAAAACGACTCTGACCGACATCTTCGGAGTCGGCCCGATCGTGGCCGCAATCGTCATCGGTGAGGTCGGAGATGTTGCCAGGTTCACCTCGTCGGATCGCTTTGCGGCCTATAACGGCACTGCCCCGATCGAAGTGTCATCTGGTCCCCGCAAGATCTACCGGCTCTCTATGCGAGGCAACCGCCGCCTCAACCACGCCATCCACATGGCGGCTGTCACCCAAATTCGTTCAGCCACAGCCAAGGGCGCGCCTACTACGACCGCAAGATCGGCGAAGGAAAGACGGGCAAGGAGGCCATCCGAGCGCTCAAGCGCCGCATCAGCGATGCGGTCTACGGACAGCTTCAGCTCGACGCCAAACAGACTCGAGATCTGACAACGCCGGGCCCGGGAGGGCAAGCAGGGAACGACTCAGTAGCCAGCGTGACCGGCTCACACCCTCAAGGCCGGCTCTTCGGCGAAGCCACTCCCGAACCCGCGACAACACTACGACCGACAGCCATATCGATTCGTCCGAGAGGGTTGAGGACTACGTCGCGGCGGGTCAAAAGAGCCTCTTGACAACAAAGAGGCCTCGATCTGGCGCGGCACAGTGGCCATTGCCATCTAGACATCGGACGTGCCGATCAGGCGATCTGTCGCTCCACACGGGTCGGTCGACGGCAGACGTTCGTGGTACTAGCACAACCCTGTAGGGAGACTGCCATCCTTGCCTCCGACCGATGGTCGATTGATGCTTGCAGGAGGACAGGGAAGACGCAGCTTCACTTCGGTGCCGGAACGTGGGGGGGAATGTGAGGGCAAGCGCCACGAGGGTGGTGTGGTACCGCTCGCGGACCACGTTCGCGCGCAGGTGGGGAGCCTATCTGGGGTTGGTGGCGCTGCTTGGGTTGATTGGCGGCATCGCAATGGGGTCCATCGCGGCGGCCCGACGGACACAGTCGTCTTATCCGGCCTTTCTCGCCAGCACGAACGCGTCGGACTTGACGATGTCGACCTATGGCATCACCAATGCCGCGGCGAGTAACTACTCGCCGACGTTGACGAGAGAGATCGCTCATCTGCCTGAGGTCAAGCTGGTCGAGAGTTGGGTGGGGGCAGAAGTCGCGCCGCTGGAGCGGGACGGGGCCCCGAACCTGACAGCCCCAATCAACCCGGTCGGTAGCGTCGACAGCCTGTATTTCAATGAGGACCGCGCCACCCCCGTCGTGGGTCGGATGGCCAATCCCGGTCGTGCGGACGAGTTCGTCACCACTGCTTTGGGGGCCCGAGCTTTGGGACTTCGTGTCGGTCAGGTCGTTCCTATGGGCGTGTACACCTCAAATCAGTTCAACTCGCCGGGCTTCGGAACCCCGCGCGTGGCACCGGCACGCAGGCTCGACATGAAACTTGTCGGAATCGTGGTCTTTAACGACCAGGTGATCGAGGACGACACGGACCGTCTCCCGACCGACATCCTGTTCACTCCCGCATTGACCCGCACGCTTATCGCCTCTAGAGCCGTTCAGGGCACCTGGTACGCCATGCAACTCGTGCACGGCAGCCGTGACATTCCCAACGTGGAAAAGGCGCTCATTCGCCTGCTCCCGAGCGGGAGCGACGCCAACTTCAGTGTCACCTTGCTCACCGAGACCAAGGTGGAGCGGGCCGTCAAACCAGAGTCGATCGCTCTTGGCGTGTTCGGGGCAATCGCCGCTCTGGCAGCCTTCGCCATCGCGGCCATCGCCATCTCCCGGCAACTGCGTTCGGCCGATGAGGAGCTCCGGGTGCTCCGGGCTCTCGGTGCCAGTCCGGCCACGACTGTCGCCGACGCGCTGGTCGGCGTCCTGGTCGCGACTCTGGCTGGCTCGCTGCTCGCGGTCGTGGTCGCGGTCGCGCTGACGCCGCTGTCTCCGCTGGGACCGATCCGACAGGTCTACCACCCGCCAGGGATCGCGTTCGAC
Source organism: Acidimicrobiales bacterium (assembly GCA_052148655.1). Lineage (GTDB taxonomy): Bacteria > Actinomycetota > Acidimicrobiia > Acidimicrobiales > Bog-793 > Fen-455. Next base: position 51,945 of record JBKQHU010000102.1, on the reverse strand, counting down.
TGGACAATCCTGGGCTTTGGAGCGCTCGTGTCGATCGGGGGGCTCGGCGTGACCGCCGTGATACTGGCCTACCGAGGAGCCCCCCACCGTCTGGCTGCCAGGTCCCGCATTGACCCACCGCGCGACTCCAAACTGCTACAGATGGCGACCTCTGCGGGCCTGCCGGTCTCCGGCGCCGTCGGTCTCCGCTTCGCGCTGAAGCCCGGTCGTGGTCGCGCCGCTGTGCCCGCCCGCTCCGTCCTGTCAGGAGCGATCCTGGCAGTCGTCATTGTCACGACGACACTCACCTTCAACAGCGGACTGCGCACTTTGGTGTCAAGTCCTGCACTTTACGGATGGAACTGGAGCTATGCGCTGAGCTCGGGAAACGTCGTCCCCCCACAAGCCCTCGCCGCTCTCAACCACGACCCTGATGTTGCGGCCTGGGCCGGATACCACAATCTCTCCGTCCAGATCGACGGCCTGACCGTCCCTGTCCTATTGGGTGACAACCACGCCGCGGTCGCCCCACCGCTCCTTTCCGGCCACGCCGTCGATGACAACAACCAGATCGTCCTGGGCGCCACCACGCTCTCGCTCTTGCACAAACACCTCGGCGACACCGTCGTGTTTTCCTTCGGCAGCCCGAACACGACCCCCCTCTACCTGCCTCCCGCGAAGCTGGTCATCGTGGGCACCGCCACCCTGCCCGCCATCGGCGGTGCCAGCACCTTTGCCGACCACCCCTCGATGGGAACGGGAGCCGTGCTTTCTGACCACGTCAGTTCAGCGTTCATACACGCCATCCAAAACCCTGACCCCAACCTGAGAGGACCGGGGCTGGTCTTCGTACGCCTGCACAGCAGCGTGGGCTCCGCTGCTGGACTTGCCGACATGAACCGCATCGCCAATCTCGCCAACAAGGTCTTTGCCGCCGACCCGAACGCTACCGGCGACACCGTCGAAGTTCTCGGCGTCCAACACCCGGCTGAGATCGTCAACTACCAATCCACCGGGGCAACACCCGTCATCCTCGCCGCCGGTCTTGCCGTCGGCGCGATCGTCGCCCTTGCTCTCACCTTGATCGCGTCGGTCCGGCGACAAAGACGAGATCTCGCCCTCTTGAAGACGCTCGGATTCACCACCCGGCAGTTGGCCACAACGATTTCCTCGCAGGCTTCGGCCATAGCCGCGATCGCCACTGTCGTAGGGGTGCCCGTCGGCATTGCCGTCGGGCGACAACTATGGATTGTCTTCGCTCGCAACATCAATGCTGTACCCCAACCCACGGTTCCCGCCTCTTTGATACTGGTCGCGGCTGGCGCAATCATCCTCGCCAATCTCGTCGCGGCCGTGCCCGCGCGCATGGCCGCGCGCACGCCCGCCGCCCTAGTACTACGGACCGAGTGAGAGCCGAATTCCGAGCTTCTTCCTCAGCGCGACAGAACGACATGCGGCATGCGCCTCCAAGTGACGCCGAGCTTGCGCCGAAGTCGGCGTTACGCGCAGCGCAGGCACACGTCGCATTCCCACCGACGACCACTCGGTAGCGCCACCTAATGTCGCATGGTGGCCACCACACTGGCCGATCGAGGATGTTTCCGACGGTGGCGGGACGCGACGCCGCGCTCTCCCTGGAGTCCTCCAAGCGGACTGCTCAGCGCAGGCTGTAGCCCCCGTCCATTACGAGTTCGCTACCGCAGCAGTAGCTGGAGTCGCTGCTCAGCAGGAAGGCCACCGCCCGGGCGACCTCCACAGGCTCGGCGAAGCGGCCGAGGATGATCCCCGCCTTCCACTGCTCGAACTGGTGAGGCTTCAGGCTGAGCAAGGGTGTGTCGACGTACCCGGGGGAGACGGTGTTGAGCCTGACTCCGCGAGGGCCCCACTCCACGGCGAGGGACTTCGTAAGGGCCGTGACCGCCGCCTTCGAGGCGTTGTAGGCGCACTGGTGCTGTGGGTAGTTCACTATGCAGTTCCCTGACATCGAGGCGACGTTCACGATGCTCCCACTGCCGCTGTCCAGGAGACGGCGGCCGAAGGCCTGGCAGCAGAGGAAGACGCCACGCAGGTTCACCGCCAGCACGGCGTCGAACTGCTCGATCGGCATCTCTTCTGCAGGCACGTCGTTTTCCACGATGCCCGCGCAGCAGACGAGGTCGACCGGTCCCGAGGCGATCTCGTAGCACGAGGCGACGGCCTCCTCGACGCTGGCGGCCAACGTGACGTCGACCGGAAGGGAGCGCACGCCGGGTGGAGGTGCCAGGTCCGCCACGACGTCGAGGCCGAAGACACTGAGCCCGAGCTCCGCCAGGTGCCCGCTCAAGACCCGTCCGATGCCCCCGCTTGCCCCGGTTACCGCCACGTGGTGGTTGAGGAACTCCATCTTGCGCTTCTTTCGGTTGTCGTTGCGGCGAATGCAGGTCGAACACAGCCACGAGTGCCGGTCGAATGGAGCGGCACTCCGGCCGCGAAACTACCTCAGGACGACATCGGCTCCAAAGGTTCGCGAGGCGTGCCAACCGGTGCGTCTTCCCGCCGTGAGGCGGACAGCACCCGGCCGTCGTAGGCTCGGACGAGTCAGCCAGGAGGAACCGGTGGCCGGTGTCAAGATCGTGACTGACAACGTGAGCGACATCCCGGGTGATCTCCTCGCGACCTACGGCATCGAAGTCGTGCCCCTCGATGTCCGACTCGGTCCTGAAGCAGAGGAACTGAGCTGGACAACTCCTGAAGAGTTCTGGCGCCGCGTGCGAGCGACCGGCGCCATGGCCGAGACATCCGCGCCCTCCCCCGGTGCGTTCGCTGAGGCCTTTCTGCGCGCCCGCGACGAGGGATTCGAGGGCGTCTGCTGCGTGACCTTCTCCGCCGAGCTGTCCTCGACCTATCAAGCGGCGTGCCTCGGGGCAAAGGAAGTCCAGGAAGAGGTGGCGGTTCGCGTGATCGATTCGCGATGGGGCACCATGGCCGAGGGGCTGTTGGTGCTCGACGCCGCGAAAAGAACTCGCGAAACTCCTGACCTCGATGAGCTCTCTGAAGCGGTGCGCGGGCAGATTGGGACTATTCAGGCCTTCGGCGCCCTCGACACCCTGGAGTACCTCCGCCGTGGTGGCCGCATCGGGTCGGCACGGGCCTTCTTCGGGTCGCTGTTCTCCATCAAACCGGTCATCGCGATGAAGGACGGCGTCATCGAAGGAGAGTCGCGCCAACGCACGCGTTCCGCCTCGCTGCGCTACCTCGCCGACAAGGTCGCCGCCGCGCTGCCGATCGAGGCACTCGTCGTCGCCCACGCCGACCCGGAAGACATCGAAGTGTTCCTCGCCATGCTGGCGCCCATCTTCCCGTCGGAGAAGACCATCACGGGGTACATCGGCCCTGTCATCGGCACACACCTCGGGCCGGGCGCGGTCGCCGTGTGCATCAAGCGGGACTGAGCCGCTTCGAGCGCGCCGGTCCCGAGCGGGCGGCGCCGCCGGGGTGGGCCGGAGCGGACGTGCCCATAGTTTGTCCTTGCACGCGCGGGTACTCTCGCAGTACGTCGTTCGATCCGCTCAGCCTCCTTCACGAAGACTCGGAGCTGCTCGCTTCCGCACCGGGTGAGCCGCCTGCCGGTGCGGTCGCTCTCCGCGGGGACCGGAGTTCTGCTTGCGAGCGTTCGTGCTCTCGGCCCGGCGCCGGATCGGCGGCAGCGGGAGCCTAGGGCGATGGGGCTTCGGATCCGTTTCGTCGAGCCTCGCCCGGCCGGCCACAACGTCTACGACCGCCTGCTTCTGCCCCGGCTCGGTCTCCCGCTCATGGCCAGGATGCTCGTCGAGGCGGGCCACGATGTACGCGCCTACTGCGAGACGCTCGCACCGGTCGACCTGGACGACCTGCTCGGCGCCGACCTCGTCGGGATCTCCTCGACGACCGCCACGGCGCCGGCCGCTTACCGCCTCGCCGACTTTCTCGCCACCGCCTCCGTGCCCGTCGTCCTCGGCGGTCCGCATGTGAGCTTTCGCGCCGACGAGGCGCTCGTCCACGCCCGCTACGTCGTGCGCGGCGAGGGTCAGCAGACGATGTGCGAGCTCGTCAAATGTCTCGAGGAGGGACGGCCCCTCGGAGAGGTGCAGGGGCTTTCGTTCAGTGGTGACGACGGGGTGCCCCGCCACAACCCGGCCCGGCCACGTTGTACCCAGGAGGACTTCGAGCGCCTGCCCATCCCCGACCTGAGCCTCGTCGTGGGCAGTCGCCGGATGAACATGAAGCCGCTCATGACTCAATGGGGCTGTCCGTTCGACTGCGAGTTCTGCTCGGTGGTGGCGATGTTCTCCCGGGCTGTACGCCACCGGCGCATCGACCAGGTCCTGGCGGAGCTCGACGGCCTCGGAGCCGACCGGGTCTTCTTCTATGACGACAACTTTGTCGTCAACAAGGCCCGTACGACAGAGCTCCTGCGTTCGATGCGCGCCAGCGGCCTTACGCCGACCTGGTCCGCCCAGGTCCGCGCCGATGCCGCCCGGTGCTCCCTCTCCCGCCCGGAGGTAGACCACGAGTTCCTCACTCTCATGCGCCAGGCGGGTTGCCAATTGGTGATGATCGGCATCGAGGCGATCACCGACGAGGGACTGGCACAGATCGGCAAGCACCAGAGCGTGACGGCGGTCGAGCAGGCTGTCGGGGCCTTTCACGACCACGACATCGCCGTGCACGGCATGTTCGTCGCCGGGCTCGACACCGACACCGCCTCCAGCGCCCCGGCGACAGCCGATTTCGCCAGGAGGCTCGGCATCGACACCTTCCAGCTGATGGTCGAGACCCCGTCTCCGGGCACGAAGCTCTGGGACCGGGTCACCTCCGAGGGCCGGCTTTTGAGTGACGACTGGTCCTTGTTCGACGGGCACTACGTCGTCACGGCCCCGGTGCAGATGACTGCTCTCGAGCTCCAGCTCGGCGTTCTCGAGGCGATGCGCCGCTTCTACTCCTGGCCGACCATCCTGGCCTCCGGCGCGGCGAGAATTGTCAGCCACCTGCCTGATTTCACCTCGGTAGCGCGGCCGGACTTCCTACGTCGCCTCCCGGCGCTGGCGCGCCTGGCCTGGGCGCGGCGCTGGGAAGACATAGCTCCCCTGCTCGACACCGCCCTCCCGGCGCAGGTGCGGGCCCGGGTCGGTGCCGCGCTCTGGCTACCGGCCGTCCGCTTCTACGCCCGCCGCCAGATCGCGGCGTGGTCGGAGCAGGACGCTTCGCGTGCCCACCTCGATTTCCTCGCCTCGCTGACCTGAGATCCAGGCCCAGCGGGCGTCCCCCGGAGCCGGCGGTCGGGTCCCGGAGGTCGCAGCCGAGAGTCAGCCGGCAAGTGCCGTTTCGTAGCTCTTGAGCACCTGCGGATCGAAGGCCACGAGCAGTATCTGCTGCAGCGGGGTCGGGACGGAACGGAGCGTACCCACAGCTATTCCGGCGGCTAGTTCCACGGGGAAGCCGAACGCTCCCGTGGATATGGCCGGGAAGGCGATCGAGGCGATCCCCAGCTGTTCGGCGACCTCCACGGATCGTCGATAACAGGACGCGAGCACCTCTGCCTCCCCGTGGTCGCCTCCCTGCCACACCGGTCCCACCGTGTGGATGATGAAACGGGCAGGGAGGCGGAACCCCAGAGTTGCCTTGGCGTCCCCCGGGTTGCAACCACCGAGCACCGCGCAGGCGGCCGAGAGGACCTCTGCGCCCGCCGCGCGATGGATGGCGCCGTCGACGCCTCCTCCGGCCACGAGCGCACTGTTGGCGGCGTTGACGACGGCGTCGACCTGGATGGTCGTGATGTCGGCGCGCAGCGCCCGGATCATCGGTGGCATCACTGGTCCCCCCAATCCTTTGTCGCCGACATCTAAACGAGACGACGTGTTCTGGGTGTCGTTGTCGACTGTTGACCATAGTCCACACTGTGGGTAGTTTCCCCCCGTCCTTCAGGACAGGGGCAGTGGTGGTCGAGACAGGCGAGGCCGGGCGAGGCCCTCGAACCGGAGCAGGGTCTGCCGGCCGTTGCCTGGTCTCCATCGGACGGCACTGTTTCATGAACGGCGTGGGCGCGAGCGCGGCGCAGCTGCGAACCGAGAGCGGCGCCCGTGCCTTGGCCGAGCAGTTCGCGTCCCTGCTCGGCAAGGAGAAGAGCCTCGACGGTTGGGCGCGCGCCATCGTGCAACGCAACCTGACGGAACTGGGCTTCGGTATCGAACAGGACGCACGGCTGGCCGACTACCTGGGCGCGGTAAAGGACTCGGCGCTGTCCCCGCGGGCCGCGTTCGAGGCTCTGCTCGCCGCTGCAGCTGGCCGGAGCCCGGTCTAGGCCTTGTACGCACAGGTGCCGCCAGCCCTCTTAGCGAAGCTGGCGGTCCAGGTGCTTGTGATGAGCAGGATCGCCACGAGGAAGGCTGTCTTCACGCTCGGAGGTCGCGCGGACAGGTGACAGAAACCGAGCAAGGGTGGCACCCGGTTGCACCTCTCGAGGGCTGTCAGTCGCCGGGACCTGCCCGGGCCTTAACGTCGGGTGCCCGGGCAGGCGAGAGCGGACCTCGGAGTCGACCTCGCGAGAGGAGATCACCACTCGGTCGGTTCCAGTTCCCTGATCTCGGCGGCGTGGCCGTGCACTTTCTCGATCGCGTCGAGGACACTCTGGGTGTCTTGCCTGCTTCCTGTCAGCACCTCGGTCTTGAACCAGATCGCGGTCTTGGACAGGTGCTCGGCGACCGGCATGTCCAACGAGGCGTAGGACGGATAGGCGCTCGTGTCTCTGATGTGCGGGGCCAGACCGCTCTCGCGGCTGAACATTTCGAGTTGGTGCATCGGCGGGTAGGCCGTCGTCAGCGGCATGCCTTCGGCGAGCAGAGCGGTGCGAAGCCTGTCCCTGTCAGGGAAGAGCTCCGGATCGAAGTTGACCATGTAGTCGTAGTTGGCCTGGGCCGTGCATCCCTTGTGGCGTCCCAGGGGGACGACGCCGGAGAGATCCGCCAGAGCCGCGTTCAAGAACTCGACGTTGGCCGAACGGACCTCTTGCTGGGCGGGAAACCGCTGTAGCTGGACTCGCAGTACCGCGCCCTGCCACTCGCTGAGACGCAGGTTGCCGGCAAGCTCGAAATGGCGGTAGTACCAGCAACCGGGGTGCCGCCCGCAGTTGACCAACGAGGTCACCCGTTCGACTATCTCGGGGCGTCGGCTGACGACGGCGCCGCCCTCGCCCGCGGTCATGTTCTTCGACGCCTGGAACGAGAACGTGCCGGCGTCTCCGACCGTGCCGGCGTGCTGGCCGTGCCAGGTCGATCCGTGGGCCTGGGCCGCGTCCTCGAGGATGACGAGGTCGTGCTCGCCGGCCAGCTTGCGCAGGCCGTCTAGGTCCGCCATGCCACCGCCCAGATGGACCGGAATTATCGCCCTGGTCCTGCCCGTGATCGCCGCCGCCGCGGCAGCGACGTCGATCGTGCCCGTGTGCACGTCGACGTCGACGACCACCGGGATGGCGTTGGCTGCGAGGACGGCGCCGATCGTGGCCATGAAGGACCAGGCGGGAACGATCACCTCGTCTCCCTGCCCGACGTCGAGCGCGGCCAAAGCGACCTCGAGGGCGGCGGTGCCGTTGGTGAGCGCGGCCGTCCCGGAAGCTCCCGTGAAGGCTGACCACTCGGCCTCGAAGGCTCTCACCTCGGTCCCCTCGGTTGCCCACCAGTTGCGCGAGTCCAGAACGCGCAGCACGGCGGACCGTTCTGCGTCGTCGAACTGGGGCCAGGGCGGGAACGGAACCGAGCGGACCGGGGTGCCACCTTTTGCAGCAAGCTTGTCCATAACGCGTCTAACCCTTTCGTCGTTGTAACTCGGACTTGAATCACGTGCGGGAGGCTGGGCCTCCCGGAGAGCACCTCACGGCGCGGTAGGTACGTCGGTCCAGGACCTGGTGGCGGCCGAATCGAGGACGGCCTGGGTGATCTGGGCCGCACGTCTGCCGTCGGAGAAGCCGGGCAGGCCGTCGGGCGTCTCGCCGGCGATGGCCGCGTAGCAGTCGGCCACGAAGGCGTTGAAGCAGTCCTGGAAGCCCTGGGGATGACCAGCGGGCACCGTGACGTACTTTGCGGCCGCGGGGCGCAGGCCGTCAGGTGAACGGAAGAGCAACTGGTTCGTCGACCGGCCGCCGATCCAGAGGCAGTCGGGCTCCTCGTGGTCGAACACGAAGCTCGCTGCGGTGCCGTCGAGGGAGAGCCAGAGCCGGTTCTTGCGCCCGAGTGCCACCTGACTCAGCACAACCGAGCCGATGGCGCCGCCGTCGGTCTCGAAGTTCACAGTGACGGCGTCCTCGGTGTGGACGGCCGCCGGGCCGTCCGGACCCCGCCGGGTCGGGAACACGGTGAGGAGTTGGGCACAAAGGCGCGTAATGCTCTGGCCGGATGTGAACTCAGCAAGATCGGCCCAGTGCACGCCTATGTCCGCGAACACTCGCGACGCACCGCCGAGCGCGGGGTCCACACGCCAGTCGGTGTCGGACTCGTCGGCCAACCAGTCCTGCAGGTACGAGCCGTGAAGCATGGTCAAGGTCCCGGCTTCGCGGCTGCGCACCCGCTCGCGTATCTCGCGCACGATCGGGTAGTAGCGATAGACGAAGGGGATGGCGGCGACGACACCTACGTCGGCGGCGAGGCGTTCCAGGTTCTCGGCCTCGGCTACGGACCTCGCGAGGGGCTTCTCACAGACGACGTGCTTTCCTGCAGCTATGACGTCTTTGACCAACGGGGCGTGCAGATAGTTGGGCACGCACACATGTACGACATCGACTCCGGGGTCGGAGATCAGGTCCTCTGCCCGTTGGAAGACCGTGTCGAAGCTCAAATCCTCTGCCAGGGAGGTAGCGCGCGAAGGCGACAAGTCGGCGACGGCCGCCAAACGGTTTCCGGTCAGTCGTGCTGCCCTGGCATGCACGCGACCAATGAAGCCTGCGCCGATTATTCCTACTTTAAGCGGCTCTCCCATGTTTCCTCCCTAACGCATGAGGCTCGCCCGAGAGCGATGATAGGCGGCGAAATATGCATGCGCCACTTGCCGAGAAATTGAAGGGCGCATCACTTCGCAGCCCTCGAAAAGGACTCAGCAGGTCGGGTACCAACCCCTCAGTCCCGGCTCAGCTGGTGTGCCTCAGGCAAACATTCATTGCTGATAGCGTCCTAAGAGTTAGCCTGTGTGAGCGGATGAGCGCCTCCGTGGAGAAGGGAATATGACTGACAACGTGATCCTGGTCACAGGTGGAGGCTCCGGCATCGGACGAGCGGTAGCCCTGCTCGCAGCCAAGTCCGGCTTCGCTGTGGCCGCGCTCGCTCGCTCCGCCGACTCGGTACGCGACGTGGCCGAGGAGGCCAGCAGGCTCGGAGCGCCGAAGGCGGTCGGCATCGTGTGCGACGTAACCTCAGAAGAGGCCGTTGTTGCAGCTTTTGACATGGCCGAAGAACAGCTCGGTCCGCTCTCGGGCTTGTTCGCCAACGCCGGCATCGAACAGCCGAGGCTCGCTCACGAGCTGTCGCTCGAGATGTGGGACGCCGTCATCGCGACGAACCTGACCGGGACATTCCTGGCGTGCCGCCAGGCACTGCGCTGCATGTTGAAATCGGGGCGTCGGGGCTCGCTCGTTCTGTGCTCGTCTCCGGCGAGTTTTGCGGCTTTTTCAGGAGGTGGTGCGAGCTCCTATAGCGCTTCGAAAGGAGGGGTATCTTCTTTGATGCGGACGCTGGCAGTGGACTACGCGAAGTATGGCATCCGGGTAAATGCTGTCGTGCCTGGGGCGACGGATACCCCCCTCACGTGGGCGGGGCTTTCTGCGGATCAAAGGGAGGCGCTTCGCCGCACTCTTTCCGACGAGATCCCGCTCGGTAGGCTTGCAGATCCGGAGGAGCCGGCAGAGGCGGTCCTCTGGCTTTTGTCGGAGCGCGCCCGCTATGTGACCGGGTCACATTTGGTCTGCGACGGCGGCATCCTTGCAAAGGCGTCCATCAGTGCGTGACCCGGTTGTCCACCGAGGCTGACGCCGGCAGCTGAGTCCGCCGCAGCCACCTTTGCGGTGCTAGCCTCCCTGTTTCACGCCGGGCCCGGACACGTCCGCTCGGGCGTGCCAGCGTGGCTGGAGTTCCGGGAGGCCGTGTAGTGCGAGCCCTTCTCGGTGCGAGGGCGCGTTAGGTCACGGATCTGCCAGCAGCTTCCTGACGGCACCGGCACCTCTCGCCGGCACGAGGTTGGGCGTCTCAGGCAAACGCCGCACGCAGCCGATCGAAGCCGAGGGCGAGGGCCTTCGCCCAGAACCACGAGCGATCGAGCCGCAGCCGCACCACCCGCCCGGAACGTGTGATTCGGGCGGCCATGTGCAAGATCTTGTAGCGGAAGGCAGCGATTTCGCAACGGGCAAGGTCGTCGTCGTCGGCGAAGCAGAGGAGCTTCGACCAGCAGACGAGGTCTGCCGCCGCGAGCACGCACTCGAGCCAGGCGTCGTTCTCCTCCGTTTCGGCGCAGGGCAGGTTCTTGAGCCCCGCCGCCTTCCCCTGGCGGATGCGGTCCTCGACCCGGGCGTGCTGGCGGTGGCGGAGCTCCAAGGCGGCCATGGAGCGGCGCTCTCTTTCTCGGGCGTCACGTGGAGCGAAGATGAAGGCCGTGTGGCGAAAGCCACAGATCGTGTCGAAGAGGCTGAGCTGGGCACCGGGGTGCGGCCGCTCCTTGCGCACGATCACCCGCGAGCCCTCCGGCCAGGCCCGCAGGTCGATCAGCTTGGTCACCTCGGCGTCGAAGGCTCCGTCGCGGCACGAGCCGTCATCTTCGACCGCCGGGCGCCAAGAAGAGGGATGGAGCGAGACGATCGCCTCGCGCATCTCGGCGGTGATCGGGAAGCCGAAGCTGAAGGCGACCCCCATCTCCCGGCAGACCTTGGCGAAGTGGTGGGTCGCCCCGGCCGAGTCGGAGCGGACGACGTAGGAGGGCGACGAGTCGTCGCCGGGACGGGGACGGGCGTGCTCGGGGAGGGAGTCGATCGCCCGGCGGAGCACGACCTCGTGGTCCGCCGCCGTGTTGGAGCCGGCGTTGCCAGGTCGAAGGACGGCGGCGAGTGCCTCGCCGGAAGAGACCTCGGGCCGGTCGAGAAAGCAGGCGAGCGGGTAGAAGCCGTAAGTGCGTTTCCAAGTCGGGGCGGCGAGCTCCTTGTCAGAGTGCGCCTGGACGATCGTGGCGTCCACATCGAGGCAGAGCTCGGAGGAAAGATCCGGCTCTGCTCCCGCGGCCCAGGCCCGCGCTCTCGCTTCGGCCCGTCCCCGACGCAGACCGCAGAGATGTGCCGCGCTCACCCGGTCGAGCACCCGCCAGGCAGTGGGCTTGGAGGCGACGGGGCCGAACAGCCGTGGCTGATCGCGAAGAACCTTCAAATCGCTGATCGAGTCGGCCCCGTCCGCGATGGCGACGGCGAGGTCGGCGAGCACGCTGCCTGGGTAATGGACAGGCACCGACTTGTAGGTGCTGATGAGGACGTGGTCCCAGGCATCGATCAACCCGGTGAAGCCGGCCAGCTCTCTGAGCAGCTCGGCCCCGGCATGGGAGACCACCCCTTGGCCGTCAGCAGTGACTCTCATCTGCCCCAGTCGGCCGCTACGCTTCTTCATCTAGAGGGTGCCTTTCCGTGAGGGGTTCTTGTTGCTTCAACACCTCAAGTTTCCCTTACGGAAAGGCCACTTTCGCGTCTTTCAGCTCACCAGATCCGCGAAAGCCGTGAAACGGGCGGGTTAGTAGAGCCAACAGGCTGCCCACTGACCGCCTTCAAGCTCGACCTGGCGAGGCTTCTGCTCTCTGCAGATGTCCATCGCGTGAGGGCAGCGCGGGTGGAAGCGACATCCGGAAGGAGGGTTGATCAGGCTGGGGGGCTCCCCGCTCGAGGGCACGGTGCTCGTCGACTCCCTTTCCGGGTTGGGCGCGGAGTCGCGCAACAGTTGCGTGTAGGGGTGAGCGGGCCTTAGCGCCACCTGCTCCGATGGCCCGCCTTCGATCAGCTGGCCCCCGTACATCACGAGGGTGGTGTCGGCGAAGTAGCGGGCGGAGGCGATGTCATGGGTTATGTACAACAGCGCGAGGTGCCTGTCGGTTGCCAGGCCTCGGAGCAGATTCAACACGCCCAGCCGCGTCGACACGTCGAGCATCGAGACGGGCTCGTCGGCCAGGATCACCGAAGGCTGCGCCGCCAGGGCTCTCGCGACCGCGATCCGCTGCCGTTGGCCCCCCGAGAGCTCGTGGGGATACTTGGACACGAACTGGTCGGCCGGAGTCAGTTGCACATCGGCAAGGAGTCTTTCCACCGCCGATGTGGCCTTTCTGGCCGAGCGGGCGAAGCCGTGGATGACAAGGGGCCGCGCGAGGTGGTAGCCGACCGTGTGCAGCGGGTTCAGGGAGCTGAACGGGTCCTGCAGGACGATCTGGACGTCGCGTACGTACTCCCTGTGCCGCCGGCCACGTTTCGTCTTGATCGGGCGCCCGTTCAGAGTGATCGTTCCCCCCGTCGCGCCGTAGAGCTGCGACAGCACCCGGCCGATGGTCGACTTGCCGGAGCCGGACTCACCGACGAGCGCTGTCACCTTGCCCGCGTACAACTCGAGGGAGATGTCGTCGACTGCCCGCACGACTCGTCTCACGGCCTGGCTTCGGCGGGGACCTTGATGGACCGGGAAGAACTTCTGGAGGCCCTTCACCGCGAGAACGGGTTCCTCGCCGGCCTGCCCGCTCGTCGCGGTGGCGCCGTCGCTGGCAAGGGAGACGGCCCGTGCCTTCAGCTCCGGGACCGACTGGTCGTCGTACAACGAGCAGGCGACCACGTGGTCGCGCGTGTCATCCGGCGCCGGTGAGACCCTCAAGGGGGGACGGATGCGGTCGCAGCCTTCGTGCACGTACCCGCAGCGGGGATGGAACGGGCAGCCGGGGGGCAGAGACCTCATGTCGGGGGGGAACCCCACGATGCCGGTGAGTGTTTGCCTCGGCCCGTGTAGGAGGGGGAATGAGTTCAAGAGCCCGTAGCTATAGGGGTGGCGGGGAGTCCTGTAGATCTCCTCGGACCGGCTCTGTTCCACGACCCTGCCGGCGTACATGACGGCGATCTCGTCGGCGACCTCGATCAGAAGTGACAGGTCGTGGGTTATGAAGATGACCGAGAAGCCGAGCCGGCTGCGCAGGCCCATGATCTCCGAGAGGATCTGGCGCTGCATGACGACATCCAGCGCAGTCGTAGGTTCGTCGAGGATGATGATCTCGGGGTCGAGCGCGAGGGCGATGGCAATCATCGCCCGCTGCCGCATCCCGCCCGACAGCTCGTGGGGAAAGGCCTTGGCCCTGTCGACGGAGATGCCGACGAGTTTGAGCAATTCCTCCATCCGGTTGAGGCGGTCCTGGTGTTTCATGTCTGGTCGGTGGGCGGCGAGCACGTCGAGGATCTGGACGCGGAGGTTCAAGACGGGGTTCAAGGCGTTCATTGCCGACTGGAACACGATGGCCAGCTCGGCCCAGCGGAAAGCCCTCAGCTGGTCATCGGACATCGCGAGCACGTCGACTGCCGGCCCTGAGCGCGGGTGGTACCGCACGCGGCCGCCGGCTATGACTCCGGGAGGGCGCAGCAGTCTCGTCACCGCGTAGGCAAGGGTGGACTTCCCCGAGCCTGACTCGCCTGCGATCCCGAGGACCTGGCCTCGTCGCAGGGAAAGGCTCACCTGCCTGACCGCCGGCAGTGGGCCGGTGCTCAGCTCGTAGTCGACGTCTAGGTCCCCGATCTCCAGGACGACCGGGCTCGCCGCCGCCCCAGACCCCTCATCGACCGGACGCGTCTCCACCTACCCCTCCTCCACTGAGCCCGCACGCCTGACCGGCGTGAACCGGCTTCCGTCAGTGACCGCAGCCCGGGTCGTCTCTGCCAGGGCGGCCGGCGCGGGTGATTGTCCGCGCTTTGGCCTCTTCACGGGCCTTACCGATCGCAGGCGGGGATTGGTCATCTCGTCGAAGCCGAAATTCAACAGGGCGAGGCCCGTGCCCACAAGTGCGATGCACAGACCGGGTGGGACGAACCACCACCATGCACCTGCCTGCAGCGCCGAGTCGTTCTGTGCCCAGTACAGCATCGTCCCCCACGACCACTCCGAGACGTTCGCCAGACCGAGGAAGGCCAATCCGGCGGCGGTGAGTATTGCGAAGATAGCGGTGAACAGGAAGCTTGCCGTGACGATCGCCAGCTCGTTGGGCAGGATCTCCCACAAGAGGATGCGCCAGGTTCCCTCCCCAGTGGCCCGAGCGGCTTCGATGTAATCCCGCTTCCGGATCGACAGGGTCTGTGCCCGCATAACGCGCGCTCCCCAAGCCCAGCCCGTCAGGGCGATGACGAGAGTGACGGAGAGATCTCCCTTGTTCGGCAGGTAGCCGGCGAGCACGATGACGAGCGGCAGCGTCGGGATGACGAGGAAGATGTTCGACAGGACCGACAGGAGCTCGTCGCTGACCCCGCCCAGATAGCCGCCGGCCAGACCCACGATGATCGAGACGACCGTTGCGATCGAGGCCGCGAGGGCGGCAACGATGAGTGTGGAGCGGCTGCCGTCCACCAGCTGCGCCAGCACGTCCTGGCCTTCCTGGGTGGTTCCCAGCCAGTGAGCCGAGGAGGGAGGCAGCAGTATCGCCAGGGACATCGTCGACGGATTGGCCGTCACGAGGTAGGGACCGACGACTGCCATCAGGACGAAGAACCCGACGATGACGAGGCCGGTGATCACCTTCCACGACCTGAGCGCGTTGAAGCGCCTCCCCTTGTGGCGGCCCGGCGCCGAGGCCGGAGGTTGCGCGTCTGCCACCCGGCTCTCGTCGCTCCCGGTGATCAGGGCCATCTCAGCCCTCCTGCCTCGTTCTCGGGTCGAGGAGAACGTAGAAGACGTCGGCCAGGATGTTCGCGAAGAGCACGGCCAGGGTGATCACCAGGAAAACGCCCTGCATGAGCGGATAGTCGCTGTTGTTGACGGCCGCGAACAGGACATAGCCGATGCCTGGATAGGAGAAGACGATCTCCACCAGGATGGCGCCGCTCACGACGAAGCCGAGGGACAGGGCGAAGCTCGCCAACGACGGCAGGATGGCGTTCCGGGCGGCGTAGACGAAGGCGATGCGGGCCTTCGAGAGCCCTTTTGCCTCCGCGAGGATGATGTAGTCCTCGTTGAGGGTCACGATCATCATGTTCCGCATTCCGAGCAGCCAGCCTGCTATCGAAGAGGCGATGATCGTGAAGGCAGGCAGAATGGCATGATCCACCGCCGAGAACAGGAATTGGGTGTTCCACCCGATCGTGTCACCCGCGGAGTAGCCCCCGGACAAAGGCAGCCACTGGACCACCACCGCGAACAGGTACAGAACCACGAGGGCGAACCAGAAGTACGGGATCGCCGAGAAGAAGGTGCTGATCGGCAGGCTGGCCTCGAGCCAGGACCCTCGTCTCGATCCGACAAGGATGCCCGCCACGGTCCCGATGATGAAGCTGAGCACCGTCGACGTGCCGACGAGAACGGCCGTCCAGGGCAGCGCACTCATAATGACCTGGATGACGGGCGTCGGGAAGTAGGTGAACGAGATACCCAGATTGCCGTGGAACAGATTGCCCCAATAGCTCCAGTACTGAGACAGCATGCTCTGGTGGTTTAGTCCGAACAGGATGGTTAGTGACTTCAGCGCGGCAGGCGATATACGACCCTTGAAGTGACTTATCAACAGCTCGACGGGGTTCCCCGGCATGAGGCGGGGTATGAGGAAATTCAGTGTGATAGCGGCCCAGGCAGTGACCAGATAAAAGCCGAGACGACGTATCAGGTAACGCAAGTGCCCTCCGGACGTGCGCCACAACTCGTCGCATGCGAGCGGTAGCAGAGTACGGCGGCCACGTACATAACCTATCCTACTTCCGTAAAGGCGAGAGCCTAATGGGCTGAAGGACTATGCAAACATGCCGGTGAAACTCAGACTGCGGTGAGCGAAGCACGACCTACTGAGGATTGTTTGAATGATGAATGTTCACATCCCACCCAAACTGTGTACCGCCCCCAGGCGAGATGACTGGATGGCTGACTGACCAGCGGCGCCATGGCGCCGCTGGTCAGTCAAGTGGCTATGAGAACCGGAAGAGCTGCAGGTTCACTTGCTCACGGGGTGCAGATGCAAGATCACGAACTCCTGGTTCGCGGGCTCGATCGGCCCAGCCGAGCTGTAGGGATCCTGTGGCGTGGGCCACCCGGTGACGACATTGGTCCTGTAGGCGCCCCAGTCGATCGAGTACACGACCGGGATGACGGGCAGCTCGTTGACCATGATCCCTTCGATGCCGTACATGGCTGCGTTTCTCTGGGCGTTGGTGGTGGCGCTCAGGTAGGCGTTCAGGTACTTCTCCGTGGCCGGGTCCCTCCAGCGCCCCTGGTCACCTCCCGCCGCCGTTCCGATTGCCGCCGTCAGGGAGTCGTTGAGCCAGGCGTTGTAGATGTAGTAGGGCTGCGGCCCCGTGTTGGAGTAGTACATGGCGAGGTCGAACTCGCCCGTCGCCAGGTCGGAGGTCCATGTCCCGACCGAGAGTCCCTGCACCGACGAGCCGATACCGATGGTCTTCAGTGCTGCAGAGACGACTGAGCAGTCGGCCATGTAGTCCACCCACGAGGACGGGTCGATCAAGCTGAGCGAGATCGCCTTGCCGCCCTTGCCCAAGAGGTTGCCGTTGGACGCGAACTTGAATCCGGCACCCTTGAGAAGTGCTCGCGCCTCCGAGACGTTCGTCGCATAAGTGGCCTTGGTGTACTGCGGTGCCAGGAACGACTGGTAGTTGGGCAGGATGAGCCCCGTGGCGGTGCTGATGGGGGGCTCATAGCCCCATTCGCCAAGCGTCGAAACAGTCTTGCGGTTCACGACGAGGCTGATGGCCCGGCGCACGGCCTCGATGTTCAAGGGGTAGACGGCGTCGTTGGGGAGCAGGGCGGTGATTCCCACAGGTGGGTACCAGTACTTGTTGTACGGGCTCTTGGCCACATACAGGCGCTGCATGTCCGGCTCGGTCGCTGAGGCCCAGGTGTAGTCGCCGGCATTGAAAGCCGCGTTCTGGGCACCTGCGCTGCCGACGGCCGGGTAGGTGATGGTCCCCACCTTCGGCAAGCCGGGCTGCCAGTAGTGGTTGTTGCGTGTGAGCACCATGTACTCGGGGGTGAAGGACTTGAGCACGAACGGACCGGTCCCGATCGGGTCCGTGTCGGCGTAGCTGGCCGGGTCCTTTATCGTCGACCAGATGTGAGCCGGCACGATCGGCGTCTGGTTCAGGATGTAGTAGAGCTCGGCGAAGCTCGGGCGGCTGAAGGTCATCTTCACCTTTAGCGGGCCCTCCGCCACCACCTTGGTGAAGGTGATGCCGTTTGTGTTCAGCGCCGGGAACTTCTGCAGCAGGCTGAAGGTCTCCACGACGTCGGCACTCGTGAACGGCTTGCCATCGGACCACGTGACACCCTTTCGGAGGGTCAGGGTCAACAGCTGGTCGTTGTCGGTGAGGGAGTACGCGCTCGCCAGCCAGGGATAGGTGACGGTGGGCTTGACGACGTCGTACTGCCAGAGGGGCTCGTAGATCATGTCCGTGTTCGCATCCGAGGCGTTGTCAGTGCTCGTCGGGAGGAACGGGTTGAGGTTGTCCGCCTGGGGCCCGAAGGCGTTCGTGCTGATCGTGAGGTTGACGTTCGCGTAAGGGTTGCTGGCTTTCGGCGCGGCGCCCGCTGTGCCGAAGCTCGGCACCGTGAGCAGTAGGGCCCCGCACAACAGGGCGGCACCGACTACGTAAGTGGGTCTACAACGTTTTAACATGCTTGAGGCCTTTCTCTGATCTCATGTACCGCCGAAGAAAAGTTTGCCCTCCTCCTTTCTGGGCGAGGGCCATCACGAAGCGGATGGTCTGTGTCTGGTTGCGTTCGCTCATCGTTCAAAGCCGCGTCAGTCCTTCAGCGCGGCGAGATCCGCGTAACGTCCGAGGGCGTCGCCGTCGAGCTCCAAGCCGAGGCCCGGTGTCGCGGGGATGTCGAGCATCCCGTTCTCGTCCAGCTTCCACGGCTCGGAGACGATCTCGTCGACATACGCGGACCCGGCGATGTATTCGACGAGGTCAGTCGCGGGCAGGGCGGACGCGAGTTGCAGGTCGGCCGCCAGGCCGATCGCTGTGTTCCAACCGTGCGGTATCAACGAGATCCCGAAGCTGTCGGCGAGCCAACCTATGCGTCTGGACTCGCTGAGGCCGCCGACCTTGGTCGAATCGGGCTGCACGACGTCCACGGCGCCCCGCTCGAGCCAGGGCAGAAAACTCTGACGCCGGGTGAGCACCTCGCAACCGGCGATCGGGACATCTACCTGTCTCCGCAGGGCGACGTAGTCGTCAATGCAGTCCGGCGGCAGCGGCTCCTCGAACCAGTGGACGTCGTAGTCGGAGAGCATCCTTGCTGTTTGGAGGGCCCACTTGTACCCGTGCGACCAGGAAGAGTCGCTGGCGCCGGCATCCACCATCAACAGTGCCCCGGTGCCCGCCGCCTCTCTAGCCGCCGCGACCAGGGCCTCGTCCGAGCTCGCGACCTGCCGCCCGAAGGGGCCCCAACCGATTTTGAACGCCCTGAAACCGCTGTCGACGAGCTCGGCGATCGTGTTCTTCAAGGGAGCGGGCGACTCCGCGAGGAGCGAGGCGTAGGGCCTTACCTTCTCGCGGTACCGACCGCCGAGGAGCCGCCCTACCGGTTGGCCCGTCGCCTTGCCGAAGATGTCCCAAAGGGCGATGTCGATGCCGCTGATGACGTGTGTGAGCGAGCCGCCACGCCCGAGCCAGAACGTGGACCGGTGAAGCTTCTCGCTCACCCTTTCGGGCTCCAAAGCGTTCTCCCCGGACCAGTAGGGCATGAGCGTCTTCACCGCCGCCGTCGCCAACTCGTCGTTGGTCGAGACGCTGCCGTAGCCGGTCAGTCCTTCGTCGGTGTGCACGACGACGAGGGTGTGAACGACGTCGTCCGGCCCGAGCTCTGCGGTCCAACCGCCCTTTGGAGTTGCGCCCCGCAGTCCCGCCACGCGGATGGACTGAATCCTCAAGGGGTATTCCTTGAGACCGACGCGGGCGCATCTTGCTGTCGGACTGTCGACGATGATGGGTACCACAGCTGGCGTTTCAGCCCGGAAACGAACATGAGTATCAGGCGAACCTATCGCCGCCCTGATTTGACGTCAACCCGACGAAACTCGGGCGGACACGGTGAGGCGGGCAAGGATGCCGGCCGGGACCGAAAAGTCGGCGCGCCAGCGGCCCCCGAGCAGGCGAAGTGATCCATACCGGCTCAGCAGAACCTCATGAACACGGCACCGGGCTTCCTCCGGTGTTGAGGACGCCGGTCCTTTCGCCGTAGGCCCGCACGCACGACCATCGCCCCACGAGCGTCACATCGACCTCATATTCTCTTCAGGTCGCCCGGATTCGCCGAGCGCCCCGTCCGGCGGCGATCAAGGAGGATCGAAGACCATCAGCACTCATGTGAGCCATTCCGAGCTGGACCGGGCAGCCGGCGTACTGCTGGGTTCCGCAGCCGGCGACGCCCTCGGTGCCGGTTATGAGTTCGACCAGGTCGGCCCCGCCCACCCCGCCATGACCGGTGGCGGCTATCTCGGTTGGGAACCCGGCCAGTGGACCGACGACACGGAGATGGCGGTCTGCGTCGCAGAGGAGGCGGCCACGGGTTCCCTCGACCCGGTCGCCGTTGGTTCCCGCTTCCTGGACTGGTTCAACGGGGGACCCCGTGACGTCGGCAACCAGACCCGGGCGGTGCTGTCGGCCCCCGGTTCACCGGCACTGCTACCGGCTGAGGCTGCCGCTCACTTCCGGGCGCACCCGCACAATTCCGCGGGCAACGGCAGCCTGATGCGCACCGGCCCTGTCGTGCTCGCCGGCTTCGGAGACGACTCGAAGCTCAAAGAACTGGCCAGGAGCGTTTCCGAGCTCACCCACGCCGACCCTTTGACAGGCGACGCCTGCGTTCTGTGGTGCGCAGGCATCGACCGCGCCCTGCGCGAGGACCGCCTCGACGGTGCCCGGGACGGGTTGGCCCTTGTCCCCGCGGGCAGGCGCGAGTTCTGGGCCGCCGCCATCGCGGAAGCGACGACTAGGCCACCGTCGTCTTTCACCCCCAACGGGTACGTCGTGACGGCTTTCCAGGCAGCGCTGGCGTCGGTCCTGCAGACGCCAATACCGACGGCCCAGCCGTGCAGGCATCTCCAGGAGGCACTGAGGACGGCGGTCCGTGTCGGTCACGACACCGACACCGTCGCCGCCATCGCCGGCGCGCTGCTCGGTGCCCGCTGGGGAGCGACCGCCGTTCCGGCGAGATGGCAGGCCGTATTGCACGGTTGGCCCTCCTACCGGGCGCCGGATCTCGTAAGGCTCGCCGTCCTCGCCGTGTCCGAAGGCCGCGACAACCCGACCACGCGCTGGCCCTCGGCGGACGACCTCAGCGGCTATTACGAGGGCGCATTCCCCGCCGACCCCATCCACGAGGCGCTCGAGGACGACGACGGGGTCGTTGTGGCGAACTGGACCGGTGCCGCCGAGGTCGAGGCGGATGTCGCCGTGTCGCTGTGCCGGGTCGGGCGTCGGCAGGTCCACGCCCCCGAGCGCGTCGAGGTCCGCCTGCTGGATGAGGACCCACCCGAGGCCAACCCCAACCTCGACTTCATCCTCGCCGATTTGTCCGAGGCGATCGCGGCCTGGAGGGACGAGGGCAAGAGGGTCCTCGTGCATTGCGTGCAGGCCGAGCGGCGCACACCCGCGGTCGCGGCCGCCTACCTCGCGAGACGCCTCGGCATCTCGGGCGACGAGGCGTTCGGTCGCGTGCGACGAGTCCTGCCCCGTGCCCGGGTGAACCCGTCGTTCCGTTCCTCCCTGGAGCGTCTCTGGCCCTAGGCGCCAAGGCCGGCGCAGCGAGGCAACCTCATGCTGAGCCCATTAGCTTCTGGTCGTGCGCGTAGGCGACATCGAACTGGTCCCGCTCAGCGACGGCGTCTGCAAGATGCCGCAGGAGTTCTACGTCGGGCTGGACTTCGCCACCCATAAGGAGATGCTCGCCGACGACGGGCGGGTGCACATCCCCGTCGGCTGCTTCCTCCTCCGCGGCGGTGACGGGACCGTCCTGATCGACGCCGGCCTCGGGGACGTCGACGTCGGGTGGGGACGGGGCGGTGAGCTGCCGGCAGCCCTCAGGGCTGTGGGTGTCTCACCTGGCGACATCGACGTCGTGGTGTGCAGCCATCTCCACATCGACCACATCGGCTGGCTCGTCGTGGCGGACGCCCCGTACTTCCCGAACGCCGTCGTGCGTTACGGCGCGGCTGACTGGCAGCGCTTTGTCGCCGATGCCGATGCAGGCGACCGCAGCCGACGGATCATGGAGGTCCTGGCCGAAGCCGGTCGCCTCGAGCCGCTCGAGGGCGACATGGTGCGCATCGCGCCAGGGCTGACGGCCCGCCACACGCCGGGGCACACGCTCGGCCACTACGGCCTGGTCGTGTCGTCCGGGGAGGACCGCGCCGTTCTCCTCGGCGACGCGGTGGAGTGCCCGCTGCAGCTCGAAGAGCTCGATTTCCATACCTTGTCGGACGTGGACCCGGCTCTGGCGGCCCGAACGCGCGAGAAGCTTTGGCGCGAGCTTGAAGGCACCGATGTCGCGGTCACAGGGTCACACTTCCCCGGTCTCCAGTTCGGTCGCGTGCTCACGGGGAGCGGGAGGCGCTTCTTCTCGCCCCTGGGCTGACAACTCCGGGCGCGGTGAGGGGTGCGCGGAGTTCTTGGCGGACCGGTCAGCCGGGGCCCGGCGCGCCGGCAGGGCCGACGACGGTGACGGGCCGGTGATGGACCGGGAATTTGACTGAGCGGGCGATGAAGCAGAGCTTCTCGGCGTCGTCGTGCAGGGCCGTGGCGCGTCCGGTCATGGCGGCGTCGGCGACGGTGACCTCCGGGCGGAGCAGCACCTCTACGAACTCGCCACTGCCGTCCGGGTTCTCGCTCATGGTGCCCGAAGGGGTGTCGCCGTAGGCGGTCACGACGACGCCGGCGTTGGCGGCGAGATGCAGGTAAGAGAGCATGTGGCACTGCGAGAGGGCTGCCACGAGCAGCTCCTCGGGATTCCAGCGCTGCGGATCGCCACGGAAGGCCGGGTCGGAGGAGCCGGCGATGACCGGCTTGCCGGCAGCGCTGACCTCGTGGTCACGGCCGTAGGCGCGGTAGCCGGCGGTGCCCGAACCCGTGTTGCCCGTCCATTTGAGCGAGAGCTCGTAGGTATGGGTGGCGCTCATGGCTCAACACTAGGGAGGGTGAGGTCCCGCTCCTGCCCGGCGTTCGCAGCGAAGCGGCCTTCGATCAGTTTGGAGGCGAAACGGCGCGGGCGAACACGACGGCCGGCAGCCAGCCCGAAGGACGCGACGGCGGGGCCCGTGGAGCCGAAGCTCTAGGGGGAAAGGCGGGCCCGGATCTGCTCGACGGCTGCGCGCCGCGAGGCCTCGTCTATCTGCAGCTGCTCGACGACGGCCCGTAGGGCCGCCACCTCCGCCCTCAGCACGTTGACCTCGTCCGCCAGGGCACGAAGGGCGCTGCCTTTCGGTTCCGGCAGCTCGTCGTCACTGGCCTCCTCCGGCTCCTCGGTCGTGGACTCGGGCTCGGGCGCCCGGTCAGCACCCGTCCCACGAGCTGGGCTGTCATAGCTCTCCGCCGGTGCCGCCGGTGTGAGCAGCTGTACCCAACGCTCTTCTTTCTGACCCGGTCGGCGCGCGAGCCGGCGCACGAGCGGCTCGGGTCGGTTGGCCATGCGCTCCAGTTCCGCGTTGGCGGCGATACCGCCGAGCCGCGCCATCCGCTCTGTCCGGGACCGCAGCTCGGCCGCGGTCTGGGGACCGCGCAGCAGCAGCACCGCTATCAGGCCCACCGCCTCCTGGCCGACCCCGAGGTACTCGTCGAGCACCTGGCGGTACCGGGTCGCCGAGCCGCCGCGTGACGGGTAGATGAAACGGACGAGCCCGGCGTCCTTGAGCGACGCCAGCGCCCGTTGCACGGTGCCGTCGTCGTAGCGGACCACCGGGTCGCGGTTCGAGCTCTGGTTGCAGGCGGCCACCAGCGCGTTGAGGCTCAGCGGGTACTGCTGCGGGGTCGTCAGCTGTTTCTCGATGAGACTGCCGATCACGCGTCCCTGCTCAAGGCTCAGCCGCACGTCGGGATTCTAGGTCCGTCCGGTTGCCCGACCTCGGAGTGAGGCGGAGCTTCAGCCCTTCAGGGCGCTGAGCGTCACGACACCCACGACCACTGTGGCGACACCGAGCAACTGGTGGCGGCGTAGCCGCTCGCTGAAAAGGAAGTACGCCGCGACGGTGGTGATGGCGGCGCTCTGCGATGCGAGCACGGCGGCGACTGCGAGATCGTGACGCGCCCCGTAGGTGTAGCTCACAAGGCCCACAACTTCAGCCGCCCCGGCGCTGAACACGAGCGGGAAGCTGCGCCGGCTGACCCTCAACTTCCGGCGCGCCAACAGGGGGGCCGTTATAAGAAGTGTGCCGAACAGCCTCGCCGGCAGCAGAGCCCAGATTATCGGTGCCTCCGTCCCGGCCCGCCCGGTGGCGTACAGGGTGGTCCCGAACAACAGCGCCACCGGGATGACGAGGAGAGCGGAACGGGTGTGGGATCCGTCCAGCCTCCTCATGACCTCGCCCGGCAGCGATCGCTGGCTGCCCTGTAACCGGGACCCGGCCGTCTCGTCGCCGGGCGGACCGAGGTGAGCCGCTGCCAGCACCACGCCGAGCGTGATCACGACCAGCAGCACGATCGTGCTGGCGGCAAGGGGCGCCCCGAAAACTGACGACAGGACGGCTGCCACCATCCCCTCCGTCGAGGCGACGGCGACCACGATGCCGACCGCGACGCGGCGAAACGCCACGTACTCGAGGTGAAGCCCGGCGACGTTGCTGAGCCCCGCGATGCACAGCAGGGCGACGGTGTCCCCCGAGAGGTGGCCCGGGTGCCCGACGAGGGCGATCGGGACGACGAGCACGCCGAGGCCGAGCGCCATCACCCAGGCGAGGGTCGACACGGCGCCGATCTCCCGGCTCGAGCTCGAGGCGCATAGCGCCGCCAGGGCGAAGCACAGCGCCGCGCCGAGCCCGCCGCCTACCGCGATCAGCACGATGCAGCTCCTCCTCTGAAAGGCTGGTACGCGGATGCGCGGGCGAAGCGTATCGGTCGAAGGCATGCTCGCTGAAATCCGCGGAGGCGACCAACTCGCGCCGCGCGAGTGATGCCACAACGAGAGGGAGGATCAGGCCATGGGCAACGAACGCCGGGTAGCGGTGACCACGCCGAAGGCACCATCGCCCCGCTTTTCCTATTCGCAGGGGATCATCGCCCACGGCCTGCTCTTCATCGCCGGTCAGGTGCCGATCGATCCGGAAACGGGAGCCGTGGCGGACTCCTTCGCCGGTCAGGTCCACCGAACGCTGGAGAATCTCGCGGCCGTCGCCGAGGCGGCCGGCGGCTCGCTCGCGGACGCGGTGAGGGTCAACGTGTACTTAGAGGACATCGACCGGGTCCAGGAGATGGACGCCATCTACCGTGGTTACTTCGCCGAGCCGTTGCCCGCCCGCACGACGGTGCGAGCGGGGCTGCGCGGGTTCCTGGTCGAGATGGATGCAATAGTCGCGCTCTAGGGTCACAGCCCGGAGCTTGTTCGGGTTCCCGTGCGCAGGTGGGTCGTTCGGCCGCACCGCGGGGCTTTGTCGGCGCTAAACAGGTGCGAGCCGTAGCCAGCATCGAAACGGAGGTTTTGAAATGCGAAAGTCTCAGAGTTTGACGTCACGCGACGGAGCCCGCTCGTGAGCACCTCCAAATTCACAGGTGAGGTGCGCTGGGGCATCCTCGGCGGGGCCAACATCGCCAGAGCGCAGTTCCTCCCGGGCCTTCGGGAGGCCGGGGGCGGTCGGGCCGTCCTCGTCGCCAGTCGCGACGGAAACCGGGCAGAGGCGTTTGCCCGCAACCACGGTGTCGAACAAGGCGTCGAAGGCTACGACGCCGTCGTCGACTCGCCCGGCATCGACGCGGTGTACGTCGCTCTGCCCAACTCACACCACGCCCGCTGGACCCAACGCGCCCTCGAGGCGGGCAAGGCCGTTTTGTGTGAGAAGCCGCTCTGTGTCGGTTCGGCGCAGACTGCGGCCGTTCTGGACACCGCCGCATCCACGGGTTCGTTGTTGTGGGAGGCGTTCGTCTTTCCATTCCAAGCCCAGCACCGCCGACTTCTCGAGCTCTTGGCTGCGGGGGCCGTCGGTGACGTCCGCGAACTGACCAGCGTGTTCTATTTCAATCTGTCGCGAACCGAGGACATCCGTCTTTCGGAGGAGCTCGGTGGTGGGGCTCTCGCCGATGTCGGCTGCTACCCGATCGCTCTGGCGCCGGAGGTCCTCTCCGTACGTGACCTTTCGACGGGCGATGTGGTGGGGTTCTCGACCGGCAACGGCGTAGTCGAGACCGAGGCCGTCGCGATCGTCCATTACGGGCGCCAGCGGCTCGTGCTCGGTTGCGGGTTCGAGCGCGCCTACGACACCTTCACCCGTGTTCTCGGCACCGAGGGACAGATTCACCTGACCAACCCGTTCCATCCCGGACCGGATGACTCCCTTGTCCTGGTGCGGGGCAAGGAGGTGACAGTGGAGCACCCGACGGTGGATGCCCGGTCCTTCACCGCGGCTCTTCGTCACATCCATGCCGTCATCCGCGGGGAGCAGGCGCCCGCGCACCTGGCGGCGGAGGCGTCGCTCAGGACCGCCCGGACTCTCGAAGTCGTCGCCCAGGCGTGCTCGCTATGAGCCGGGTCCAGCCGTGCACGGTTGTGATCGGGTCGTTCCTCGAGGCCGAGCTCGTCGAGCGCATCGCCGCGTCCGGCCCCGACCTGCGGGTTCTCTACAGCCCCGAGCTGCTGCCGGTGCCGCGATATGCCTGTGACCACAATGGCTCGCCCCGGGACTTGGGTCCCGAGCAGGTTTCGCGCTGGGAGGAAACGGTCGCGGAAGCACACGTCTTCTTCGATTTCGACTGGCGCGATCCCGCGGGCATGCCGGGGCGCTGCCCCGAGCTGAAATGGATCCAGGCGACGAGCGCAGGCATCGGCGCCTTCATGCAGAGGACGGGGCTCGACCGCGGCGGGTTCGTCGTGACAACGGCCGGCGGGATCCACGCCGTACCGCTGGCGGAGTTCGCTCTAACGGGCGTGCTCTACTTCGTCAAAGGGCTACCGGTCCTCGGCCGGTGGCAGGCCGAGCACCACTGGGAGCGCTACACGACCCGTCAGCTTTCCGGCCTTCGTGTCCTCATCGTCGGTCTCGGTGGCATCGGCCGCCGCGTGGCGACCGTCTTCGCCGGGCTCGGCGTGGAGGTCTGGGGACTCGAGCGTGCCGGAGTCAGCCGTGAACTTCCCTTCGTCGACCGCGTGATCACACGCGACGCCCTCGACGGAGCCCTACAGTCGATCGACGCCCTGATACTTTGCTGTCCGCTCACCAAGGAGACCGAAGGCCTCATCGGGGCCGACCAGATCGGGCGGATGGGGCCGCAGGCCGTCCTCGTCAACATCTCACGGGGCCAGGTGATCGACCAGGGCGCCCTGTTGGAGGCGCTCCAATCGCGGCGGATCGGCGGGGCCTGCCTGGACGTGTTCGCGGAGGAGCCATTGCCGGTCGACAGTCCCCTGTGGGACCTCGACAACGTGATCGTCTCACCGCACTCTGCCTCGACGGTGGCAGGCGAGAACGCCGCCCTGGTCGATCTGTTCATCGACAACCTGAACCGATTCCGCGAGGACCAGCCGCTGCGCAACCGCTACGACCCCGCCGCCGGGTACTGACCAGAGGTCCTGAGCTGCTGAGCAGGTAATGCAGCCCGGTCAGTCAGGCGAGTTTCCGAGAGCCACCTATTGACAGCTATGTCGAGATAGGGTTCAGTTGTGTCGACAATCGACGGGATATGGGTCGTGGTCGACTCATGGATGGACCCTACGAGCTCGACACGTACGGGCCGGACCCCACCGCCTTGAAGGAGAACAGTCGTGAGCCCCACGTTCGTGCTGCCGCCGTCCCTCGACGCCGCCAGCTTGGACCTTTACACCAAGAGCTACGGGGCATCGGTCCTCGAGCTCGACAGGTCGCTCGCCAAAGCCCCCGCCCCGCCCGAGTTGATAGACCTCACCCACGGTGACACGCGGGCGTTCATCCCCCCCGCGGTTGCGGCCGCGGACTTCCACTCCGCCCTGGCGGAGAACACGGAGGCCTACACCGCCTACCGGGGCAGCGGCCGGCTGCGGGCCCGGATCGCCCCCAGACTCGGGCAGCTCCTCTGTCGTGGCGTGGATCCCGACAGGGAGCTGATCGTCACTCCCGGCACGCAGGGCGGGCTGTTCGCGGCCTTGTCGGCCCTGGTATCGCCGGGCGACGGCGTGGCGCTCCCCGATCCCGAGTACTTCATGAACGAGAGGATCCTCTCCTACCTCGGAGCCGTCCCTGTGCGGCTCCCGATCACACAGGACGACAAGGGCCTCCTCTCCATCGGTGCCGACCACCTGGCCGCGGCGAGAGCCGCGCGTCCCCGCCTCTTGCTGCTGTCGCATCCCAACAACCCGATGGGCGGCGTCTATGAAACATCCACCATCCAGGCGCTGGCCGACCTGGTCGTGGAGGAGGATCTCGTCGTCGTCGTCGATCAGCTCTACTGCAGGCTGATCTATGAGGGCGCCAACTACACCCATCTCGGTTCCCTCCCGGGCATGACCGAGCGGACTGTGACGCTCGTCGGGCCGTCCAAGACCGAGTCCATGAGCGGCTACCGAGTGGGCGTCGCCGTAGGCCCGCCACCGGTCGTCGAGGCCATGGAACGGGTCGTGTCGTTGGCTTCGTTGCGTGCGCCCGGCTACTGCCAGCAGGTTCTCCGCCATTGGATGGAAGACGATGCCGAGTGGCTGGAGCGGCGCACCGCCGAGCACAAGGTGCTCCGTGACCTCATGGTCGAGCGCTTCAGGGCCATCCCGGGCGTAAGTGTGACCCCGCCGGCGGGCAGCTCCTACATGTTCCCCCTGGTCGAGTCCCCCCGGTGGGCGAGGAACGGGCCTGCTGACGACCATGAGATCGCCGTGGCGATCAAGGCGGCAGGGGTGCTCGTGAGCCCCGGCTACCAGTTCGGCCCGGCCGGGCGTGCCAGGTTCCGCATCAACTTCTCGCAGGACAAAAAGCGGCTCCTGCTCGCAGCCGAAAGGATCACCGCCGTCCTGTCGTGACGGTGAGCGGAGGACGACCTTCCGGCGCGCGGGAACACCCGTCGCCCGACGGCGTCGTCAGTGGCTCACCCTCGGCACCTCCGGTCCGGATGACCCGAGCAGGAAGTCGAGATCGCAGCCCGTGTCGGCCTGCAGGACGTGGTTGACGTACAACGCCACCCATCCCCGCTTCGCCGCAGGCTCCGGGGGGATCCACTCGGCGCGACGGCGGGCGAGCGTCTCGTCGTCGACCTCGAGGCGGAGGAGACGCGCCGTTACGTCGAGGGTGATCTCGTCTCCGGTGCGGACGAGGGCGAGCGGGCCGCCGACGGCCGCTTCTGGAGCGACGTGAAGCACCACCGTACCGAAGGCGGTCCCCGACATGCGTGCGTCCGAGATCCGGACCATGTCGCTAACGCCGGCGGCGAGGAGCTTGCGAGGAAGCGGCAGGTTACCGACTTCGGGCATGCCGGGGTAGCCCCGGGGGCCGGCGTAACGGAGCACGAGAATGTCGTCGGCGGTGACGTCCATGTCGGGATCCTCGGCTGTCCGGTTGTACTCCTCGATCGAGTCGAAGACGAGAGCCCGCCCCCGATGCGACAGGAGGGACGGGGACGCGGCCGAGACCTTCAGCACGGCCCCGCTCGGGCACAGGTTGCCGGTGAGCACCGCTGTCGCCGAACCGGCGGGTTGGAGGGGTTCCTCGAGGGTGCGGATGACCTCCGGGCCCCAGCAGCGTGCCCCAGCCACGTTTGCGGCCACACTGTCACCGGTCACAGTCGGCAGATCGCCGTGGAGCAGTCCACCCCGTAACAGCTCGGCTGTCACGACCGGGAGGCCACCTGCGTCGGCGAAGTCCGCCATCAGGTGCCGACCGGAGGGTTGCAGGTCGACGAGCAGGGGGACTGGCGCGCTCAAGGTGTCGAAATCCGCGAGCTCGAGCGCGCACCCACACCGGCCGGCGAGGGCCAGGAGATGGATGATGGCGTTCGTCGACCCACCGATGGCGGCGTTTGTGACGACGGCGTTCTCGAATGCCTCACGGGTGAGGATGAGCGAGGGCCGGATCTCATCGGCGACCATCGCCACGATCCGCTGTCCGGAGGCCTGGGCGATCCGGAAGCGGCCAGCGTCGACGGCGGGCACGGCGGCACTTCCGGGAAGGCTCATGCCGAGGGCCTCGACCATGCAGGCCATGGTCGAGGCCGTCCCCATCGTCATGCAGTGCCCGTGCGAGCGGCTCATGCAGCTCTCGGCCATGTAGAAGTCCTCTTCGCTCAAGCGCCCGGCACGCAGTTGCTCGGAGAGGTTCCACACCGCTGTGCCCGAACCGAGATCGCTTCCCTTGTAGCGCCCGTTCAACATCGGCCCGCCGGTGACGACGATCGCAGGCAGGTCGACGCTGGCAGCCGCCATCAGCATCGCGGGCGTCGTCTTGTCGCACCCGCAGAGGAGCACTACCCCGTCGAGCGGGTTGGCGCGCAGCGACTCTTCCACCTCCATCGCCATGAGGTTCCTGAACAACATGGCCGTCGGGCGGACAAGCGTCTCGCCGAGTGACATCGTGGGGAACTCGAGGGGGAAGCCGCCCGCCTGCCAGACGCCACGCTTCACAGCCTCGGCGAGCTCACGCAGATGGGAGTTGCACGGTGTGAGCTCCGAGAACGAGTTCGCGATCCCGATTACCGGGCGGCCGTCGAAGACCTCGGGCGTGAAGCCTTCGGCGCGTACCCAGGACCGGTGGATGAAGCCGTCCTTCCCGCTCGCGGCGAACCAGGCTGCGCTCCGCCTCGTCGGGGTTGTCGTGGGTTCACCTGGAGATGGCATGAGAGCCTCCGGATCGAAGGGAACAGCTTCAAGGATCGAGCGGGAAGGGCGTCTCTCGCCACGTGACGCCCGGCCCCTTCCGGTCGATACGTTACGACCGGGCATGCCCGTGGGTTCGGTCCGGTCCGGTTCGGCGCGGCCAGGTTCCCGGTCTCGCCCTGGCTTCAGGAAACCTCCATTTCGAAGATCTCAGGGTGGCGCGCCAATTCGACCCGGGTCCGCCTGATGTGGCCCCGCAGGCACAGGCAGGCGTCGGTCGCATCACCTCTCCCCAGCGCGTCGAGGAGGAGGTTGTGCTCGGAGTTGACGATCCAGAGCCGGGCGGCACCGGTGAGCACCATGTAGGCCCGCCGGTAGTACTGGGTGGAGTTCCAAAGCCTGGTCACGGTCGTGAACAGGGGCTCCATGTCGCAACGGGAGTAGCTCAGGAGATGGAACTCGCGGTCTAGGGTAAGGAACTCCGCCACGCCGGGCCAGTCCTCGATGCGCGACTGCAGCTCGCCGAGGCGCACGAGGTCGTCCCTGTCCAGGCGGGCCATGCTCTCGGTCAGTGCGAGCGGTTCCAGGCGCTCGCGCATCTGGTAGAGCAGGTCCACCTCGCGGCCTTCCAGTAGGGGCACTCGGGCACCCTTGTTCGTCTCGAGCTCGGTGAGGCCCTCCGCTTCCAGCATTCGCAGCGCTTCTCGAACGGGCAGGCGGCTCGCGCCCAACCGCTCCGCGATCTCCTCCTGGCGTATGCGCTCGCCCGGTTTGATGCGGCCGGCGAGGATGGCCTCGCGCAGGTACGCCGCCACGCGCTCGCTGGCGGCGAGCCTGCTCACCTCCTCGAAGCCCGTCGAGCTAGGTGTCATGTGAAACGGGGGGCTGCCCCCAGCCCGGTTTCGCGTAGGCCTTGCCGCCCGGATAGGTGACCAGCTCGAACTGCATGCCCCATGGCGCGAGGAAGTACACCCAGCGCTGGCCTTCGGTGGCGCCGCCGCTCACGGTCGGCTCGCCGAGGACCGTGACGCCCTCATCTCGCAGGTAGGCGACGGCCGCGTCGAGGTCGTCCACGTACAGCGACACGTGGTGGCCGCCGATGTCGCTGTTGCGCGGCCCGGCTGTGTCCTGATCCGGAGCCGAGTACTCGAACACCTCGAAGAAGCCCTTCGCGCCACAGCGGAAGAAGTGTTGCCGCTCCATGCGGGTCCCGGGGTCGACGTTGAGGTGCTCGGCCATCCAGGCCCCGTCGCGTTCGAAGGGTCCCAGTGAGTACAGCAACTCGCAGCCGAGCACATCGACGAGGAACGCCTTGGCCTGGTCCAGGTCGGGCACTGTGAAGCCGAAGTGGTCCACGCCCGCCAGCCCGGGCATACCTGCTGCCATGCCGCCTCCCTTCTAGCATTGGATCCAATATGGTCTAAAATAGCATCAGAAGGCCACCAGTAGCCTGTCGTGACGAGATAATTGGATCCGATCACGACAGGCTCCGTGTCGAAGAGAGAGGTCGAATCATGCCCGAGCGCCGTGCGCTGTTCCCAGCTGCCGCCTGGGAGCGAGTGGAGGCCACCGAGGAGGACTGGGACGCGGCGGACGCCCAGCTGCTCACGGCCATGTGGAGCCAGCTGGTCCTCATCAGGACCTTTGAGGAGTACCTGCTCGATCTGGCCGCCGAGGGCCTAGTGCACGGCCCGGTTCACTCGAGCATCGGCCAGGAGGGCGGCGCCGTCGGTTCGGTGCTGGCGCTCAAGGAAGGCGACACCGTCAACGGCTCCCACCGCGGTCACCATCAGTTCCTGGCCAAGGCGCTCGCCTATGTCGAGCCGAAGGGCATCGACCCGACAGTCGACTTCTCAGACGACGTCCGTTCCGTGCTGCTTCGGACCCTGGCCGAGATCTGCGGCCTCGACCGGGGCTTCGGCCACGGCCGGGGCGGCTCCATGCACCTGCAGTGGACCGAGGCCGGTTCGATCGGCACCAACGCCCTCGTCGGCGGGGGCGTCCCGTTGGCGGCTGGCTCGGCCTGGGCACACCGCCATGCCGGCACCGACGCCGTCGCGGTGAGCTGTTTCGGAGACGGCGCCATCAACATCGGCTCGACCCTGGAGACGTTCAACCTGGCGGCCGCCTGGCGCCTCCCGCTGTGCTTTTTCGTCGAGAACAATCGCTACGCGGTCTCGACAAGCGTCGAAGAGGCGACAGGCGAGCCGCGGCTCTCGGCGAGAGGCCCCGGATTCGGGATCGAGAGCTTCGAGGTCGACGGGATGAACGTCCTTGCGACCTACCTGACCATGAACATGGCCCTGGAGCGGATGCGAAACGGTGGGGGACCGACGTTGGTGGAGGCCGAGGTCTACCGGTACTTCCACCAGAACGGGCCCTTCCCCGGCAGCGCCTTCGGGTATCGCACCAAAGAGGAGGAGCAGGCGTGGCGCGATCGCGACCCCCTCGCTCAGTTGTCATCGCAGCTCTTGCGGCGCTCGATCCTTCCCGAGTCGGCGCTGACGGCGACATTCGAGCGTGCCAGGGACCTGATGGCGGAGATCGGCTCTGTGCTGCTCGAGCCGGTTCCCGGCGCCAAGCCAGGCGAGCGCCGGATCAGGCCTGCCGAATGGCCTGACCCGGCCTTCGTCAACGTCGGGGTGCGTGGTGACTTGAGGGAGTTCGACGACGCTCGCCCGGCAGATCGCGACGACTTCGCCGGAGGGCTGACGGAGATGAAGTTCATCGACGCCGTTTCCGGCGTGATGGCGCGCCGCATGGCCACCGACGACGGCGTCGTGGTCATGGGCGAGGACGTGCACCACATGAAGGGAGGCACGAACGGCGCCACACGGGGGCTCAAGGACGCCTACCCCGACCGGGTGCTCGGCACGCCCATCAGCGAGAACGCCTTTTGCGGACTCGGGGGCGGCATCGCCCTCGACGGGCGTTTCACGCCGGTCGTGGAGCTGATGTACTCCGACTTCATGTGGGTGGCCGCCGACCAGCTCTTCAACCAGATAGCCAAGGCGCGGCACATGTTCGGCGGCGGTGGCGACGTTCCCATAGTGCTCCGCAGCAAGGTTGCGATGGGCGCCGGCTACGGCTCCCAGCACTCGATGGACCCCGCGGGCGTGTTCGCCGCCTCGCCCGGGTGGCGCATCGTCGCCCCGTCCACGCCTTTCGACTATGTCGGCCTCATGAACAGCGCCCTGCGCTGTAAGGACCCCGTGGTTGTGCTCGAGCACATCGACCTTTACAACTCGATCGGTGAGGGACCCGCCGACGACTGGGACTACTGCATTCCCGTCGGCCGCGCGGCGCTGCGCCGTGCCGGCTCGGCGGTCACGGTGCTGTCCTACCTGGCGATGACGTCCTGCGTCCTCGAGGCGGTGGAGGCCACCGGAACCGACGCCGAAGTGGTCGATCTGCGCTGGCTGGACAGGGCGAGCATCGACTGGGAGACGATCGGCCGCAGCATCCGCAAGACCAACCGGGTGCTGATAGCTGAGCAAGGCCCGGTCGGCCCCTCCTACGGCGGTTGGCTCGCCGACGAGATACAGCGCCGCTACTTCGACTGGCTGGATGCGCCCATCGAGCGCGTGAGCGGGGGAGAGGCCTCGCCTTCTATATCCAAGGTCCTCGAACGTGCCGCCATAGCCGGTGCCGAGGAGGTCGCCGCCAAGCTGCGAGAGATGATCGGGGAACGAGATGCCTGAGTTGCTCCGCATGCCGGAGGTCGCGGCCGGCGCAACCTCGGCCATCATGTGCGACTGGCTGGTAAAAGAGAGCCAGCAGTACGCAGCGAGTGAGGTCCTCGCCACCATCGAGACCGACAAGGCGGTAGTCGACCTCACGGCCGATGCCGGAGGCGTCCTGCTCAGGGTCCTCGTGCCAGCCGGCACTGAGGCACCAGTTGGAGCACCGATCGCGCTCATCGCCCGGGCCGGCGAGGTTGTGGAGGACGTCGACGCCGTCTTGGCCTCGCTTTTCTCGAAGGCCGGCCGGCCGACGCCCGAGACCTTCCCTACGGCCGCGACCCAAGACCTATCGAATGCATCCCAGGCGGCCGTATCGCCGGGACCGAGCGTCGGCCGGCAAGGTTCTGTGGCTGCGTCCGTTCAGGAACAACACGACCGGATCATCACCAGTCCCCTCGCGCGGCGGCTGGCACAAGAGACCGGCATCGCCATCGAGGCCATCACCGGGACAGGGCCGAACGGCCGCATCGTCCGGGACGACGTCGAGAGGGCGATAGCCGCCCGGCGCGAGGGCGGTCCACAGCTCCGCCCGCCGGTGACGGGGAGGCCTCCCGCGGTCATCGTGGAGGGGCCGGATCGGAAAGAGGCGGAATCGCCGGTCGGGGAAACCGCCGACGTCCCTCACTCCCGGGTCCGCCGGGCGATCGCGACGCGCCTGACCGAGAGCAAACAGACCATCCCGCACTTTTACCTGCGAGGGTCTGCCCGGGTCGACGAGCTGCTCGAGCTAAGGGCACGTTTCAACGCCTGCTCGTCGGACAAGGTCTCGGTCAATGACTTCGTCCTGAAGGCGGCCGCGTGCGCGTATCAGGCCGTGCCCGGGATGAACGTCATCTGGACGGCCGACTGTCTCAAGAAGATGGTCACTGTGGACCTCGCCACTGCGGTGGCGACGCCGACGGGACTTGTGACACCGGTGCTCCGCGGTGTCGATCTCATGCCGATAACCGTGGTGGCGGCCACGACTCGTGACTTCGTCCAGCGCGCCAGGCAAGGTCGGCTCCACCAGCACGAGCTCGAAGGAGGCTCCTCGACGGTGACGAACCTGGGCATGTACGGCACCGAGGAGTTCGCGGCGATCATCAACCCGCCGCAGTCGTCCATCGTGGCTGTCGGTGCCGTGCGAACGGAACCGGTCGTGACGAAGAAGGGAAAGGTGCGACCCCGAGCGGTGATCCACGTGACCATCTCGGTCGACCATCGCCCTATCGACGGCACCACGGCGGCCCAGTGGATGCGGGCCTTTCTCCAGTTGCTCGAGCAACCGATCGGACTGTTCTCCTGAACCGGGGCACGTCGCCGCGCTAAGCCGCGTCCGGAATCAGGCCTTTATCCCCACTCCTTGGTGCCGCCGGCGTTCATCGCCAGGTTGCCGCCGTCGACGGGGAGGACGGCACCGGTGACCATGGCGGCGGCGTCGGAGACGAGGAACAGGACCGGCCCGACCATCTCGGCGGGTTCGCCGATGCGGTTGAGCGGTATGCCGGAGAGGAATTTCTCCCTGATCTTCGCACCGAGCTCGGGGTTGTCGAGCCGGTAACGCAGTCCCGGCGTCATGAACTGACAAGGCTGGATGGCATTCACGCGGATCTGGTAGCGGGCCCACTCGAGGGCGAGCTCCTTGGTCATCATGACGACCCCGCCCTTGGAGATGCTGTAGGGGTAGTTGCCCCGGCCCAGGGCCGAGGTGCCTGAGATCGAGCACATGTTCATGATCGCCCCGCCCCGGCCCTGTGCGATCATGCGCCGGCCGGCCTGGCGGCAGCAGAGGAAGTAGCTCGTCAGGTTTATGCGGATCGCCTTTTCCCAGTCGGCGAGGGACAGCTCATCGGGCTTGCCGAACGTCGGGGTGTAGGCGAGGTTGATGAGGATGTCCAGCCTTGAGAAGGTCTCCTCCACCCGGGCGAAGACGTCCTCGACGGCGTGTTCGTCCGAGGCGTCACGCTCGAGGGTGAGAGCCTTTCGCCCTGCCCGCTCCACTCCCGCCGCCGAGGCCGCCAGAGTGTCGGCATCGATGTCGACAAGGGCCACATCGGCACCGTGTGCCGCCAGCCCCTCGCAAATCGCCGTCCCGAGCCCCCCGCCCGCACCGCTCACGACCGCGACACGGTCGGTGAGATCAAATAACGCGTCCACGATTCACCTCCAAAAAGAGTTCGCCGGCCGTCGGTCACAGACGGCTTTGGCAGTCCGGAACAAGCAGGCAACTGTTGCGAATGACCCAGGCAAGCCGACCAGCAACTTGCCTGAATCACCATCGGTAGGTCTTGTCACAAGGGAATCGAATCTCTGGGTGAGAATCCTGTTGCGCGTCGGCAAGGTCCGAGATCCGGCCCGCCTTGTCGGGTCGCACCGGCAGTTTTGTCGCATGACTTGCCGACCGGGACCGGTGTGCTCGCGCTGAGTCCGACGGGGTCCGAACCCCGGCTGGACGCGCCCGCCGCGAGGCCCGGGCACCATCGGGCGGGCCTGGACGCCCGATGGTGGGGTGCAGCTGTTGAACCACCGGCCCGTCTGGTGCAACACTCCCAGTAAGGAGGATCCATCATGTCTGATATAGCACATGCCATCGGCGCCCTGCGCCTGGTGCCGGTGATCGTGATCAATGAAGAGGAGAACGCCTACCCGCTGGCGCAAGCACTGAAGGCGGGGGGCCTTCCCTGCGCGGAGATCACCTTTCGCACGGCTGCGGCCGAGCAGTGCATCCGGGCCATGGCCGCCGACCCGGAGATCCTGCTGGGAGCGGGGACCGTGCTCCGCCCAGAACAAGTCGAGCGGGCGTTGGAGGCGGGTGCCCGCTACATCGTCACCCCGGGTTTCAGCGCCGAGGTGGTGCGGGCCTGCCAGGCCAACTCGGTCCCGGTCTTCCCGGGCGTGGCCACGGCCACGGAGATGCAGATGGCGCTCGAGGCCGGCGTCGAGGTGGTCAAGGTCTTTCCCGCCGAGGCGAGCGGCGGCCTGACCCTGCTCAAGGCCCTGGCTTCTCCCTTTTCGATGATGCGCTTCATCCCCACCGGAGGCATCAGTCTTTCGCAACTCGCCGACTATCTGGCTTTCCCACCAGTGCTGGCGGTGGGCGGCAGCTGGATTGCCCCTTCTGCTCTGATTGCCGCCCGCCGTTTCGACGAGATCACCGAGCTGGCTGCACAGTCGGTCGCCATTTGCCAGGCGGCTCCTGGCGCGAACCAATGAACGCGCCCAGCTCGTTTGTGGTGCCGGTGCAGGTGCGGCCGGCGCAGGACTGTCGTTTCGACGAGGTGTCCCTGGGCGAGATCATGCTTCGCCTAGATCCTGGGGACAACCGCATCCGCAACACCAGGGAATTCCGGGTCTGGGAGGGGGGTGGCGAGTACAACGTGGCCCGGGGCCTCAGGCGTTGCTTTGGCCTGCGTACCGCGGTGGTCACGGCCTTGGCCGACAATGACGTCGGCAGGCTGATCGAGGACCTCATGCTCCAGGGAGGCGTTGACCTCACCTTCCTCAGATGGGTGCCCTATGACGGCATCGGGCGGCGGGTGCGCAACGGTTTGAACTTCACCGAACGTGGCTTCGGCATGCGGGGAGCTGTTGGCGTGTCGGATCGCGCCTACAGCGCGGCCAGTCAGATCCGTCCCGGCGAGGTGGATTGGGAGCATCTGTTCGGCGAGCTCGGCGTGCGCTGGTTCCACACCGGCGGTATCTACGCGGCCCTGTCGGAGACCACCCCTGATGTGATAGCCGAAGCAATGCAAGCGGCCCGCCGGTACGGCACCGTCGTGTCCTACGACCTCAACTACCGGCCCAGCCTGTGGAAGGACTTCGGCGGGCAGGAAAGGGCCAGAGAGGTCAACCGGCACCTGGCCTCCCTGGTCGACGTCATGCTAGGGAACGAGGAGGATTTCACGGCCTGCCTGGGTATCGAGGTGCCAGGTGGCGACCCCAGCTTCGCCTCGGTCGAGGTGGGCAAGTTCAAGGCGATGATCGAGCAGGCGATCAAGGAGTTCCCCAACTTCAAGGTCGTCGCGACCAGCCTCAGGGCCGTGCGCTCGGCGACGGTGAACGACTGGGGCGCAGTCGCCTGGTCCGAAGGAGGATTCGCCGAGTCTGTGCAACGGCCCGGCTTGGAGGTATTCGACCGGGTCGGCGGAGGCGACAGCTTCGCCTCGGGGTTGATCTACGGCCTGATGGAGAAGGGCGACCTCTCAACTGCAGTCGAGTACGGAGCTGCTCACGGGGCGCTCGCCATGACGACTCCGGGTGACACCAGCATGGCCAGCCGGTCCGAGGTGGAGAACCTGATGAAAGGTGGCGGCGCCCGGGTACAGCGTTAGCGCCCTTCGCCAGCGCCGTCGGTGGCCGGATCGAGAGCGTGTTGTCGGCCCAGGTCTCCAAGGTGCTCAGGCAGTGGCCGGACGAGGCTGATTGCCGGGGAGACCTATGCCGACGCGTAAGACGACCTATCGCTGGTCGGCTTCGAGGGCGGCCTTCAGCCTGACTGCCGCCAGGCGGCGCAGGCGTCCCTGCGACTGCGTGCTCAGGTACGCGACGTGAGGGCTGGCAGTGACGCGCGAATGAGCCACGAGCTGTGCCGTCAGTCCGACCGGCGGTTCGGTTGTCCAGACGTCCAGCGAAGCCCAGGCGATTGCCCCTTCATTCAGTGCGGCCAGCAGGGTCTGCTCGTCGACGACGGGACCGCGCCCGGTGTTGACGAGGTGCCCCGCCGACCCCAGTTGGCCGAGCAGCTCACGATCCACCATTCCGGTCGTCGCCTCCGTCGCAGGGAGGTGCAAGGACAGGTGACGAACCCGGGAGGCCAGTTCCGCAAGGCTCAGGACGCGTTGCACCCCGGCGAAGGCTTCTGCAGGGACATAGGGATCCCAGGCGAACACGGGAAAACCGATGCTGGACAGGATCTGACCGGTTCGGCGCCCGATGTTGCCGAAGCCTGCGATGCCGACCGCGTCCTCGTCCGGGGGGAGCGGTGCGGTCACGACGTCTGGGCCCCAGGCACCGCCCTTCACGGCGGCGTCGTACTCCGCCAGTCGGCGAGCCCGGGCGATGACCATGCTCGCCGCGTGCTGTGCGACCTCCTCCACCGCGTAGTCGGGCACGTTCAGCGCCGCTATGCCCAGGACGGATGCCTCGTCGCAGTCGACGTTGTCCATCCCCACGCCGTAACGGACTAGGGCGCGCAGCTTCGGAAGACTGCGGAGCACCCTCTTTGTGATCGGCGCCATGTTGACCAAGAGCCCCTCCGCGGACTCAGCCGAGGCGACGACATCATCTTCGGTTGTCGCTTCGGCCACGACGAGCTCGTAATCGGCACCGAGCTCCCTCTGTTCGATCGAGCCGGGCTCGGGGTACCCGACGCAGTCGGTCACGACGACGCGCCGCAGGGCGCTCAAGGAACGGTTCACGTCGCTGACGATAATCGCGGGGGCGACCGGCGCCGCCTTACGGCGCGAGTCGGCCCTGCCGGGTCAACGCAGGCCGTGGGGCGGCTTACGATCCGAGAAGGCATTCCGTTGCCAGCAGCAGTTACGCGCGCCCGTTCACCAACAAGCCGCCGTCGACGCCGAGAACCTGGCCAGTCACGTAGCTGGCATCGGTGGATGCGAGCCAGTACACGGCCTTTGCGATCTCGTCCGGCCGACCGAGGCGACGCATGGGGATCTGCTCTGTCAGAAGCGTCTCGTTGACCAGTCCCGTTTGGGCGAAATCCTCGACGCGCTTGGTCTTCGTCCAGCCCGGAGCAACCGCGTTGACCCGGATGCCTGCGTCTGCCCATTCGACAGCGAGGACGTAGGTGAGGCCCTCGATAGCTGCCTTGGCAGCGGTGTATGAGAGTCGTTTGGGAACACCGATCCTGGCCAGTACAGAAGAGATGTTCACGATTGCCCCGTTCCCCGAAGCCCGAAGCGCCGGGTATGCCGCCCTGCAGCAGCGAAAGGTGCCGTCGAGATGCACGGAGACAAGGTCTGACCACGATTCGTCCGTCACCGCCTCGGACGGTTGCGGGTGGGACGTGCCTGCATTGTTGACGAGAACGTCGAGACGGCCGAAGCTGGCGACCGTCTTGGCGACCGCCGCCTCGACCGACCCAGTACTTCGGACATCGAGCTCCACCGCCAAGACGCGGGCACCGTCCGGGTCGAGACGCTGCGCGGTGCTCTCGGCTTCGCCGGCGTCGACGTCCGCGATCACGACGCAGAAGGATTTGGACAAGAACGTCTCGGCCGCCGCCATGCCGATGCCGCGGGCCGAGCCTGTAATGAAAGCGACTTTCCCCGGCTCACTCATTGCGCGTCTCCCCTTGTCCATTGATTCGGCCGCGCCGGCCGGCGTATCGGACGGGTCAGTGTCCACGTCGACGACATCGCACTGTTTTCGAACCGACCGCCTGCAGTTTTTGTTGCAACGGAACCGTCCTAAGAAGCCACGAAGATCAGCAACCGGGGCAGCACATCCGGGTGTTCGTACCCGCGCCGACACGACCTCCACCCTTGACATCCAGGTGTCGTGATGTATGATGCATCACGTTGGAAGCGACGTCAAATACGCTGTCATGAGATTCCCGAGGGACGACTCTAAGACGACTGCGAGGCTGGCCTCCCGGGGGTATCTATTGCCGTGGTGGTTTGCTTCCTCATTTCGGGTGTTCCGCGCTACCAGATAGTCGGTGGGCCCGGAGATTTCGGTTAGTTATTCTCACGTACCCATTGGTGGCAAAGCCTGGAGTTGATGGGCGGCAGGGAGGCAGACGGTGCTTTTCAACAAAGAACGCGCGGAGCAGTACCTCACTGAATACGGGCTCGATGCGCTTGTGCTTTCACTTCCCGTCAGTGTCGCTTACGCGACAGAGCACCAGAGTTCGTTCGAGACCGGGTTCAGCAACTACATGGTCTTTCTCGGAGGGCGAGGGGGACGGTTCTTCCGGTCTTTCGCCGTCGTGTCACCGCGCGGTGAGCGGTCGTTGGTGGTGCACACTTCTCTCGCGGCCACGTCCTACGCCGGATGGACCGGGGGGCTCGAGGTCTACGGCGGCGCAGGTTTCGACCCCCTTCTCGTGGAGGCCGTGCCTGAGGAGATGAGGCCACTCGCCCGCCAGCTGGCTAGCGCGACGGCAGAGCGCGACCCGATGGACGCGGTTGCGGCTGCGGTTTTTGCGCTCGCTCCGGGCGCGCGGCGAGTCGGGGTGGAGCACAACGGCCTCCAGCCGGGCGACCTCGAAAAGCTGGGGCGGGCGGTTCCCCCGGGAGTCCAGCTGTTGGACGCGTCGATGCTGGTGCGGTTGATTCGCATGGTCAAGACCGACGATGAGATCGAGCGCTCGGCTCGAGCCGCCGAGGTAACCGAACTCGGCCTGAACGCGCTCACCAACGTGGCCGCGCCGGGCATCACCGTACGCGAACTGGCTGATGTTTTCCGGTCTGTGATCGGAGCGAACGGCGCCGATCTCGAGCACGTCGCGGTCGGCCCGCGGGGTCTCGGCATCGCCACCGAAGGCCCTTATGTGCTCCGGTCCGATGACGTGTTCATGCTCGATGTGGGGTGCCTGTACCGCCGATGCATCTCCGATACCGGGGTGACGGTGGCCTTTTCACCGCCGACGGGCGAGGTCGAGGAGGAGTACGCGATCCTCCTTGCTTGTCTCGAGACGGGCATGGAGAGGCTGCGACCCGGAAAGCGCGTCTTCGATGTCTACAAGGACATGCGTGCCGTCGTCGACGGCACCGTCGTGGCCGGCAGTCAACCGCAGGGACACGGACTCGGCCAGGAACCCAAGGAGCTCCCCTTCATCAGCGCCGTCGGAGGGCAACGCTTGACCGACGACTGCGTGGATCTCGATGCCGACGTTGCACTCGAGGAAGGCATGGTCATCAATCTCGAGTTTCCGTTCGAGCTTTCCGGCAAACGCTGGTTCCAGATCGAACAGACCTTCGTCATCAGGTCCGAAGGCGCCGAGCCGATCACGGCGCAGGACCGGAGCAAGGTCGTCGTTGCCGGCGAGGGTCGAGGCGACGGCGTCCAGAGCGAGCTCCGCACGGCGTAGGTGCCGATGCCCGTTCGCTTCGCGTCCTTGAGGGAGCACAGGAAGGCGGTCTTAGAGACGCCGGGGAGGACACGGGAGTGAAGAGCGCGGCCCAACTCGCGTTGAGCATCGACCGCTTTCGCGAAGGATTCTGGGAACGTCGCGCCATCGATCACCCGCCGGTGGGTGTGTACCCGGACCGCTGCCTGCTCCCGGTCAACTACCTGAAGTCGCGGTTCCCTCGCGCCGAGGTGACCCCGGCAGACCTGACCGCGTCCCTCGTGCGGACCGATTTTGAGGAAGCGAGCTTTGCCCGGCGCGTGATCTCCGACGATTGGATGCCGTTCAGCGCAGCTTGGCGTGCGGTTCCGTGGCTCGAGGCAGTTTGCGGATGCGCCGTCCCGTTCGCGGACGGGTCGCTCTCTGCGCGGCCCTTCGTGAAAGACGTCAGGGACCTGGCGGGGCTCGCCCTGCCAGGCAACCGGGAATGGGTCGCATGCCTGCGCGAGCAGACCGCTTTCCTGGTCGAGACGAGTCCACCCGACTGCTGGGTCAGCCCGACGATCATTCGCGGCCTGTCCGACACCCTGGGAGGCCTGCGTGGCCTGAGCGACTTCTTCCTCGACATCTATGACGCGCCGGAGATCGTAGACGCCACTGCCGCGCGGATCTCCAGTGTCCTGCTCGACCTGATTGATCTGCACTTCGAGGTCGTTCCGGCGAAGTTTGACGGTTACGGGCATATATTCGGCTACTGGGCGCCTGGGCCGAGTTTCGTGCTCCAGGAGGACATGATGGGCCTGTGCTCGCCCGAGCTTTACCGCGATCATTTCAAGCAACCCGATGCGCGCATTGTCGAGCGGCTCGGCCCCTACACGCTCTTTCATCTTCACTCGACCGGTTACCAGCACTACCGGCACCTGCTCGAGATACCCGGGCTTGCGGGTCTCGAACTCACCGTCGAGGCGAACGGGCCGTCACTGCTCGAATTGGCTCCGGTCTTGAGGGAGATACTGGAGCAGATGCGCCTCGTCGTTTTCGTCGACGCTCACTTCGCTGAGCTGGCCGCGGTACTCCGGCAGATCCCGCATGAGGGCCTTTACCTGATCGTGTCGGACAGGTTCCTACCGACGGACGAGGATTACCAGTCGTTCGTGACCGCGAATTTCTAACCGGCGCCCGGGGGTCTACAGCTCGGACGTGACGACGGTCACGCCCGGCCGGTTGACCACATCCGGCTGGAGGCGGGTGCCAAGACCGGGGGCCGTCGGAGCAAGGATGTGGCCGTCGACTATCTCCGGGAGATCGGTGACGAGGTCGGGGTAGACGTTGCGAAGGTAGGCACGGGCCGTCTCCTGGTACATAGCGTTGGGCGCGTTGATCATCAGGTGGATCCCGGCGTAGAGGGCGTGAGGCCCGGTGCAGTCGTGCGTGGTCGCCGGGACCGAGTACGTGTCAGCCATGCTCGCGATCTTGCGCGCCTCGGTGATCCCACCGCACCAGACCGGGTCGATCATGAGGATGTTCGCGCCACGAAGCTCGAGGACCCTCCGGAACTCCCAGCGTGTCATCAGGTACTCGCTGGCGAGCACAGGTATCGACGTCTCTTGACAGAGGGAGGCGAGGACGCCGGGATCATCAGCGCGGACCAGGTCCTCGACCCAGGCCGGCTCGTACTCTTCGAGCGCACGGGCGATCTGGACCGCAGCCGGGAGTGACCAGAATCCGTGACCCTCGATCATGATGTCCATCTCGCGTCCCACGGCCTCACGGATCTTGCGGACCGGCTCCAGCCCCGCCTGCAGGTCACGGTGGTCGATTCTGACGCCGCCCTTCTCCTGGGCGAAGACGTCGAACGGCCATATCTTCATCGCCGTGATCCCTTCCGACAAGAGTTCGCGGGCGAGCTCGTCGGCATGGGTACGGAATGCCTGCAGGTCGTCGAGCATGCCAGCTGCGTCGGCGATCCCGTAGCCGGCGCGAATCGTGCGGCCGTAGAGCGGTCCGGCACAGGTGTTATACGTCTTTACATTGTCGTGGCTCGCGCCGCCGAGGAGCTGGTAGACAGGCAGGCCGGCGGCCAGGCCCAATATGTCCCAGAGCGCGACGTCAAGAGCCGATATGGCGCGCATCTCGTTGCCCTTGGCGCCGAAGCGGGAGCACATCTCGTAGAGCGTGCGCCAGTGGCGCTCGATCGCGAACGGGTCCTGGCCGAGGAGAAGTGGTGCGGCCAGCTCATGGATGAACGAGCGGGTCGCCGCCGGCGTGTAGTAGGTCTCACCCTCACCGACGAGACCCTCGTCGGTGTGCAGGCGGACGACGAGCAGTGCCGGCAGGACGCTCTCGGCGCCGAGGTGGATGGTCTCGATCCGTGTCAGCTTCACGGGAAGCGGCCTTTCCGCTCTGAGGGAGGAGTAAGACTAGCCGAGGTTTGTCGGTCGTCCAACATGAAATATATGATGCCCCGACATGCGTCTTGCCCTGAGCCAGTTCTGTCTTCCCGAGCTCTCGACGAGGGAGTTCTTGGATGTTGTCGTTCGCGCCGGCGCGGAGGGCTGCGAGCTTGCCGTGATCGGCGGCCCGCGCGCTCCGGAGGACCCGAGAGCGATGATCGCGGCGGCGCGCCACTCGCCGATCCCGATCGAGTCGGTGAATGTCCTCAGGGACTGGGCACTGCCGGATGACCCCGACTGCCGCCCCGTCTTCGAC
This sequence comes from Acidimicrobiales bacterium, assembly GCA_052148655.1. Lineage (GTDB taxonomy): Bacteria > Actinomycetota > Acidimicrobiia > Acidimicrobiales > Bog-793 > Fen-455. The sequence continues at coordinate 7,333 of JBKQHU010000102.1, read as the reverse complement.
ATGCTGGTCGAGGTCGCAGTCGAGACGAGTTGCCCCTTCATTGTGTGCGTGGCGCCGATCCGCTACGAGAATATGCCCCCACACAAAGATGTTCTTGCGGCTGCCTCCGACCGACTGGCGATGTTCGCGGAAATGGCGGAGTCGGCAGGCGTCCGCCTGGCGCTCGAGCAGGTCGGCCTGTCCTCGACCCGGTTGGGCGCGCAGAGCGGGATCAGTTCGCTCGCCGATGCGCTCGCGGTCGTCGAGGCCGCCGGACCAGGCGTGGCGCTCGCCCTTGACAGCTACAACGTCGCAACTGGCGGCAACCGTTTCGAGGACATAGCGCAGATTCCACGGGAGCGGATCGCCGTGGCGGCGGCCGTCGACGGGCTCGTGACCGGGTCGCCGCGCGTGCTCCCAGGCGACGGCGAGCTCCCGCTCGCGTCATTCGCGGCGGCTCTCGTCGAGGCGGGCTTCGACGGCGCACTCTCCGTCGAGATCTTCCCTGAGAAGCCCTCGCCGGACCCGCTCGAGTTCGCTCGCCGCTGCCTGGCGTCCGTGCGAGCGCTGGTACAGACCTCCGCAGTCTGAGCCCGAGCCGGGCAGGCGACAGAGCCGACCGACCGGTCCTGACCAGGGGGCATCGAAAGGGCACATGACGCCAGCTCGTGCCTGGTGGCGGGGACAAGAGCGGAACCGGATGTTAACCGTTTCATGCTCACACCCTTGGCGTACGCGGGCCGGCCATCGGGTGCGTCGAGTGAGGGGGAAGAGGTTCGGGTCCATCTCGCGGCAGCTCGCATATAATGCGTGACTTGTGGTAAGAAGGCGCGACATAAAGCGCCTTGGCTTGTGAGACAGGTCGTTTTGCAAGCCGCAACGCGGTGGGCGCACTAGGCGGTTCGCTCAAGCCCCGGAGGTGGAATCGTGGATAGCCTTTTCGACCTGACTGACCGGGTCGCTGTCGTCACGGGTGCCGGTGGGGGTCTCGGGACTGCGATCTGCGCGGGGCTGGCCGCCTACGGGGCGGACGTCGCCCTGCTCGAGGTGAACGGCGAGACTCTTCACGAGTCGGCGCGAGGTGTGGAAGGCGCCGGGCGGCGCGCCCTCGCCCTCGAAACCGACGTCTCCGACGAGGCGGCCGTAGAGAGGGCCTTCGTGGAGGTCGACAAGGCGTTCGGCAGGGTCGACATCCTCGTCAACCTGGCTTACACGCCGACGCTCGGGGCGCCCCATGAACTGTCCCTCGCCGACTGGGAGAAGGCGATCCGGATCAACCTGACGAGTTACTTCCTTTGTGCCCGGGAGGCGGCACGTCGAATGATCGCTCAGGGCAAGGGCGGTGCAATCATGAACATGTGTTCCATCGGGGGCACATCCGCCTGCGGCCGGAAGAACTTCCCCTACAGCGTGAGCAAGGGCGGGATCGTCATGATGACCAAGGAGATGGCGATCGAGTGGGCCCGTTACGGGATCCGCGTCAACGCCATCCAGCCGTGCCAGTTCATGACGCCGGGCCTGCGCATCCGACTGGAGAACCCCGAACTCGGGCCCCAAATCCGGGACAAGTTCCTGTCCGGAATCCCGCTTAACCGGATCGGTGAGCCGTCGGAGATGGTCGGGCCGGTGCTGTTCCTAGTGTCCGACGCCTCTGCAATGGTGACCGGCGTCCTACTTCCTGTAGACGGCGGGAACCTTGCAATGAATGCCGGAGGGACGAAAGACTAGTGGGCCATTGCATGGGTCCTTCGCGGTCTCGAATCGTGCGGTCGCGTGGAAACTGGGGCTAGTAACAAGGGATCTGTCGTGTTACACTTCCGTGAAGTGCCATAAAGTATGATATTTTTTACCGCCGTAATAGGAACTACGATCAAGGAAGGTAGGTGGGTATGAGTCGTATGTTCGGAACCAGAAAGGTGCTCGCGGCAGTGGGAGTGAGCGCACTCGCCGGGTCTCTCGCGCTCTTCGGTTCGCCGTTGCTAGGGTCGGCGCAGGCCGCTCCCGGCAGGGCCGCGAAGACGGGGGCGAGCGCGAAGGTCTACACGTTCGTCCTGAGCAACAACTTCCTCGGCAACGACTGGCGTCCGCAGATGGAGCGGCTTGCCCAGCTGACCGCGAATCTGGCTCCCTTCAAGGGCGTGATCAAGTTTCGCATTGTCAACTCCGCGGCTACAACGCAGGCACAGATCGCTGACCTGAACAACATCGTCGCAACCAAGCCCAGTGCGATCCTGATCGATGCAGGTGACCCGACGGCCCTCAACCCGACGATCGCCCGTGCCTGCGCGGCCGGCATCAAGGTCGTGACTTTCGACAACCCGGCGACCGCACCTTGCGCCTGGAAGGTGCAAGAGAACATGTACCAGGGCCAGATTGCCATCGGTCAGTGGATGGCGAAGATCCTCAAGGGCAAGGGCGGCGTCTTCGTCGACCGTGGTCTGCCCGGCGCGCCCGTGTCGGCGGAGATCGAGAACGGCTTCCTGAAGGGGTTGCACACCTACGGGCCGAGCATCAAGGTTCTGGGCTACTACACGGGCGGCTACGCAATCGGCCCCGAGGAAGCTGGGGTCACCTCCCTGCTTGCCGGGTACCCGAACGTGTCCGGAGTTCACACTCAGGGCTACTGCACGCCGATCTTCAAGGCATTCCAGGAAGCCGGCAAGCCGATCGTTCCTACGACCTGCTACGGCTACAACGGTGAGATGGTCTCGTGTGTGCAGATGAAGGCTTCGTGTGCCATCTTGAGCGGCTCGCCTGTCGTCGTCCAGATCGCGATGAAGCTCGCTCTCGACGCGGTCGAGGGCAAGGCGACGCCTCCGACCTCGCAAACGCAGCCCGTGCCGATGACGCTTTTCTTCACCGGCCCGCATATTGCGCTCACGAATCCCGGCGTTACCACGGCGAGTGTCGTGCTCGGCACGAACGCTTTCCCGAACCTGCCGCCGGGCCTTGCCCTTCCGTTCTCGCTTCCTCAGTACAAGATCACGCCTATGGAGGCAGCCGGCAAGTAACAGAGACGCCGCCCTTCAATACAGGTCATATTCAGGTCACACGGGCTCGATCCGACGAGGCGGGACAGTTGACCGAGACTGAACAGTTGACCGAGACGGAACAGTCGACGGGGGCCGGATCTACGGCTCTGGCCCTCGTCGATGTTCATAAGTCTTTTGGTGGAGTGCAAGCGCTCGTCGGAGCCACGGTGGAATGCCACCGTGGAGAAGTCCACGGCGTGATAGGCGAAAATGGTGCGGGAAAGAGCACGCTCATAAAGATCCTCGCCGGCGCCGTGCATGCCGACTCCGGCCAGATCGTCCTCGCAGGACGGCAACTCCAGCTGAGGTCCCCCAAGGATGCCCGTGAGGCGGGGATCCGGACCGTGTTCCAGGAGCTCAGCCTCATACGCCACTTGTCGGTTGCGCAGAACCTTTTCTACGGAGCGGAGCCAGACGTGCGCCTAGGGCGCATCGGTGTCCGTTCGCTACGTGCCGAGGCCAGGAAGGTGCTGGCCCAGTATGGCTTCTCAAGAATCTCGCCGGACAGTGTCGTTTCCCAGCTTCCCCTGGCGGACCGCCAGGTCCTCGAGATCGTCAAGGCGTTGATCGCCAAGCCGGAGGTACTGGTTCTCGACGAACCCACGTCCGCTCTGTTTCCCGACCAGGTGGAGTGGTTGTTCGGGATCGTGAAGGAATTCGCCAGGCAGGGTGGCATCGTCGTGTTCATCTCCCACCGGATGGCGGAAGTCGAGCAGTTGTGCGACCGCGTCACGGTTCTACGCAACGGCGAGGACGTCGGGCACGGTCCGATGTCGGACATGCCCGAGGACCGTCTGGTCGAGCTCATGCTCGGCCGCCGGATCGAGAGGTTCTACGCGCGGTCCGAACAAGCAGGCCGAGTCCGCGACGAGGTCGTCCTCGAACTCGAGGCGTTCGGGGCACCCCCGGGTCTCCACGACATAGGCTTCAAGCTCCACCGCGGCGAGACGATCGGCGTTGGTGGCCTGGCCGGCCAGGGCCAGGCTGAGCTCTTCCTCGCCCTTTTCGGAGCCCGCAGGTCGCATGGAAAAGCAACCGTGAACGGCAAGCGGGCACGCCTGGCGAGCCCCAGCCATGCGCTTGCATCCGGCATCGCGCTCGTGCCGGAGGACCGCGCCAGCGAAGGGCTGTGCCTGTCTTTGAGCATCAAGGACAACATCGCCCTCGGGAACCTCCGCAGCATCTCAGCCGGCCCGGTCATTATTCCGCCGCGGGAGCGGACCCTCGTCCGCTCCAGCATCGATTCGTTGCGTATCAAGCTCCGTAGCCCGCGCCAGGAGGCGAACTCCCTCTCGGGCGGCAATCAACAGAAGCTCCTGTTGAGTCGGGTGCTGGCGAGCCATCCGTCGCTGCTTCTCCTCTTCGACGCGACACGCGGCGTAGACGTGGGCACGAAGACGGACATCTACGAGCTCATGCAAGAGCAGTGCCGCCAGGGGGTCGGCATCTTGTTCTACTCGACCGACGCCTGGGAGCTAGCGAACATGGCGGACGAGGTGCTCGTACTTCACGACGGCACGATCCGGGTCCGGCTCTCGGGCGACGAGCTCACAGCGGAGCAGATCGTCGCGGCGGCAGTCGGAGGCGGGAAGCAGGAAACCGCGCTATGAGCACAGATCTAGACGCACCGAGGGGAACGACCAAGCAGAATGCCGGGGGCGCACGAGGGCTCGTCCCGATGATGCGCCACCTCGACCCGGTCGTGGTGCTGCCGTACGTCTATGTCGTCGTGCTGGGGCTGGCTCTTTACCTTAAGTACCCCGCGCTGGTGACGGGACCGGGGAGGATCGACATTCGGGCGATGGCCGTGCTCCCGCTCGCGTTGATCGCGTTCGGTCAGACACTGGCGATCGCAACCCGCGGAATCGACCTCTCGGTCGGGGGCATCGTGAGCGCGACCACGGCGATCCTCGCCACTCACGGCAGCGAGAAAGGCTTTTCGCTGGCGCTGCTCGTCGTCATCTTGCTGGCACTCGGCGTCGTGTCCGGTCTCGTCACCGGCTTTCTCGTCGCGCACACGCGGTTGCAACCGTTCATCATCACACTCGCCATGTGGTCCATCTGGGACGGCATCGCCTTCATCATCCTCCCCGTCGAGGGTGGCACGGCGCCGAGCGGGCTGCTCAGGGTTCTGCTCGGCACCATTGTCGGAATCCCGAAGTCGGTGATCGGGGTGGCGATCCTCTTTCTGGTCTGGTTCTGGTTGCGCAATACGCGCTTTGTGGTCGACGTCAAGGCGATCGGGAGCGACGAGGCTCGGGCAAGGCTGGTCGGAGTGCCCGTTGCCTGGAGGAAGATCCAGGTCTACGTCTTCACAGGGTTCTTCGCGGCGCTCGCCGGAATATACCTGACTGCCACGACAAACTCAGGAGCGCCGAACGCGGGAGACCAGTTCATTCTCAACTCGGTGGCGTGCGTGGTTATAGGCGGCGCGAGCATGTACGGAGGCACAGGCTCGGTTGCCAGCTCCATCATCGGGGCGATCGTGCTCCTGATAATCCCCGACCTCGTTTTCGCGTTCAACCTGACGTCGTTCTGGAGCGTCTTCTTCGAGGGCTTCCTGCTGCTCGTGGCCGTCACGGTCAGCTCGCTCGTGATCACCGTTCGGCAAAGCAGGGCGGTGTAGGCAGATATGGCAGCCGGCGAGAAGCTGAAGGAGACGACGCAGGACACCTCGCTAGGGATCGGTGACGTGCTGCGGAAGAACGTGCCGATCTTCCTCAGCTACTTCGTAGTCCTGATGCTGTTCGTCGTGGGAATCGCGAAGTCGAGTGGGTTCGGAAGCACAGCGAACATCAGGTTCCTGGCGGAACAGGCCACCTTCATCGGCGTGATCGGATTGGGTCAGACACTCATCATCATCACGGGCGGGATCGATCTGTCCGTGCCATGGACATTCACCGGCGCTGCGGTTCTGACGTCGATTCTCGTGAACGGGGACGCCTCGAAGCTCCCCGTAGTGCTGCTGGAGGTGCTCGGTCTCGCCATTCTCGTCGGCCTCCTCAACGGGATCGGCGTCGCTTACGCGGGTGTGCCCCCGATCATCATGACCCTCGGCATGAGCGGATGCGTCGAGGGCCTGATGCTCGTCTACACCCATGGCGGCATCTCGTCCTATCCGCCCGCGGCGCTGGGCAACTGGATACTGGACACGACCGCAGGTATGCCCAACCTGCTCTGGGTCTGGGTCGTCGTGTTGCTGATAGGCATATTCATCCTCAACTTCACGACGGTAGGACGCTCGCTCTACGCCATCGGCACGAACAGGGACGCGGCGCGTCTGGCCGGCATCAACGTGAGGCACATGCTCGTCATTCCTTACGTCATATCTGCCATAGGCGGGGCCGCCGGGGGCGTCCTGCTCATGGGTTACACCGGCCAGGCCTACCTGACGATGGGCGACCCCTACCTGTTCGCCTCGGCCGCGGCCGTAGCCGTTGGCGGCGCTTCCATTCTCGGTGGCAACGGACACTACATCGGTACGGTCGCCGGGGCGTTCGTGCTCACTCTCTTGAACGCGCTTTTGATCCTGTTCAACCTCGGCGTCGGCTACCTTGACATCGCCTACGGGGTCGTGCTCGTGACGGCCGCCTACATCGCCACGCAGAAGCTCTCCAGGCGTTGAGGTTGCTAATCGTCGGAGGTGTTCTCCGGTGATGTCCAAGCCAGGCCGAGGAGTGAACGTGAGGGCGTGGATTCTTCGGCGCCCGCCAATGCCGGTCGGCCATGTCGTACCAAAGCTCACTATCTCATCGTGAAACGGAGAGCCGGATGAGGGAAACGCCATGAACTCACGAAGCCGCGTTCTGGCAGCACTGAACCATGTGGAGACGGATCGTGTGCCGATCGACCTCGTCGGTGTCGGCGGGATAGCCGCCATCGCCTATATACGGCTGCGGGCGCACCTAGGCCTCGAGCCCAGGCCGGTTCGGGTGCACAATATCCGGGCGCAGCTCGCCCGGGTGGACGACGACGTGATGGACCGCTTCGGGCTCGACTGTGTAGACCTCGGGTCCGCTTTTGCCACCGATGACGCAGACTGGGCGGACTGGACACTGCCCGACGGCTCACCGTGCCAGGTGCCGGTCTGGGCCTTGCCGGAACGCGAGGACGGCCGCTGGGTGCTCCGGTCCGAGTCGGGCCGCGTCATCAGCCACATGCCTGATGGCACCTTGTACTTCGAGGCAACGCACTACCCGTGGGCTGAAGGCGAGGCCGATCATGAGCGCCTCGAGGAGGCAATGGCGGAATCCCAGTGGAACATTCCCGTTCCGCCCGGTCCGTTGGTCGAGGGGCCCGGTGGTGACGAACGGCTGGTGGAA
>JBKQHU010000101.1:0-74388 GCA_052148655.1 Acidimicrobiales bacterium | reverse complement strand
CACTGAGTTTTCACCGGTGTTGCCACCAGATCGACTCCGTTCGACTTGCATGTGTTAAGCACGCCGCCAGCGTTCGTCCTGAGCCAGGATCAAACTCTCCATCGAGATCTCTACGCCGGTGAGACCGGCGCTTCAATCTGGAGAGCTGGTATCTCGATACGGTGAACGAGATACCAACTGGCACAAGAACAGTCTTGTTGTCCGTTCTAGTGCATTGACTTCGTGACCGTCGGAACTGTTGAGGTCCCGACAGCCACCCGCACTGGCTTTTGGCTGTTCCTATTCCGTTGTCAAGGAGCGACGACGGAGCACACTTCCTCTCGGAAGGAGGTGCCACCGCGCTGTGTGCGCTTGCCCTCTTGGGGCGGCGGCGCACGTCACCTTCCAGATGCGGGCCCTGGGGCCCTCCTGGAGGTCACTCAGATCAGGTCGACCCCTTTCTGAGCGGCTCTTGAGCGTAGCACGATTGTCGGCCCTGTCAAGCTCCGAGACTTTGCCCGAAGCCAAGGTCCTGCGTGCTGCGCTCAAGCCGACCCGCAACCACCCGGTCGGCTTGCCTGCTCGGATCCTAGCGGCTCGGCCGCTGTGTCGACACATTCGCCTCGTCCGGGATCCACCACCGCCAGGGCTCGGCGCGGGCCGGGCTGCTCTTCGAGAGCCCGATCCTGGTGCCGTTGGCCGGCTCTCGAGGAGGTCGAGTCCCATCGTCGACTATGACGACGCCCTCATGGCCGGTGACCAGGTCGTATCCGTCGGCAGTGCGGTCGAGGGAAAACGCCTGGCACAGCTTCGCCGGACCCGAGCACAGCTCCTCGGGACGCCACCGGCGTCGAGGGCGCCGAGGGACCCCGGGGTGCTCCGGACCCGACGGTTCCCCCGGAACAGGCTCTTCAGTCCCGTAGCGCCTCGCCGCCATCTCGTCGAGCCCGCTCAGCGGGGCTAGAGCGCGCAGCAGAACCGCGCCGGGCTCGCCTTCCGGCCAGCACACGACGTTCGCGCAATAGTGCATCCCGTAGGTGAAATAGACGTACAGGTGCCCTGGCGGCCCGAACATCGTCGCGTTCCTCGCCGTCTTGCGCCTGAACGCGTGCGAGGCGGCGTCCGAGGCGCCTCGGTACGCCTCGACCTCGACGATCCGCGCCGCGAGCCCGCCGCGCTGAAGCACCTTCCCGAGCAGCTCAGGGGCGACGATCACGGGATCGCGGTCGAAAAAGGCCCGCGGCAGCCGCGCGGGTCGCCTCCGCTCCGCCGCCTTGGAGCCGTGCCCGGCGGCCGTCAGGCCTCCCGCTCGGCCAGCCGGACCGCGTCAGCGGCGAGGCGGTGGCGAAAACGGTCCAACTGCACCGCCACGGCGGCCGGCCCCGTGCCTCCCGGTGTCGTGCGGCGAAGCAGGGCCACAGCCGGGTCCAGGACCTCCAGCGCGGCTTCCCCGAAGGCCGGATGAGCCTCGACGAGCTCGCCAAGGGGGACGCCGCGTTCGATTGACTCGCGCACGAGGGCGCCGACGAGGCCGTGGGCTTCCCGGAACGGCATCCCGTTGCTAACTAGCCACTCAGCCAGATCGACAGCGGCGAGCCCGGGCCCACCGGCTGCGGACTGCATCCGGTCATGGTCGAAGCTGGCGGTGCCGAGGAGGCCGTCCAGGCCGACCAGGGCGAGCGCCACCTGGTCGAGAGCATCGAAGAGCGGCTCCTTGTCCTCCTGGAGATCACGGTTGTACGAAAGCGGCAAGCCTTTGAGCGTTGTGAGGAAACCGGCAAGGTGCCCGACGAGCCGACCCGCTTTGGCGCGGGCGAGCTCGGCCACGTCGGGGTTCTTCTTCTGGGGGAGCATGGAGCTGCCGGTGGCCCAGGCGTCGTCCAGGCGGACGAAGCCGAACTCCTCGCTCGAGAACAGAACGATCTCCTCACCGATACGCGAGAGGTGCACCCCGAGCAGGGCGAGGTCGAACAGGCTCTCCGCGACGAAGTCACGGTCGCTGACGGCGTCGAGGGAGTTCTCGAAACGCCCCCCGAACCCCAGCTCGTCGGCGACAAGGTCCGGATCGATGCCGAGCGATGAGCCGGCGAGCGCGCCGGCGCCGAGGGGCGACACGTCCATCCGCCGCCACGTCGCGAACATCCGGTCGGTGTCACGCGCGAGTGCCCAACCATGGGCCAGAAGATGGTGCGCCAACAGCACCGGTTGTGCGCGCTGCAGATGGGTGTAGCCGGGCAGGTAGGCATCGCCGGCGCCCGTGGCCAGGCGCTCGAGCGTGCGCTGCAGCTCGAGGACGCGCCCGATCACGCGGGCCAGCTCCCCGCGGGTGAAAAGCCTCAGCGCCGTTGCAACCTGATCGTTCCGGCTTCGACCCGTGTGGAGCTTCGCCCCGTTTTCGGGCGCGAGCTCGGTCACGCGCCGCTCTATCGCCGTGTGGATGTCCTCGTCTGTCCCGAGATACTCGAAGGTGTCGCCCGCCAGCTCGTCACCCACCTGCCGCAGGGCCTTCACGAGCGAGTCCGCCTCCGCCTCGGTGAGGATCCCCGCCCGCAACAGACCATGGACATGCGCGATCGAGCCCTTCACGTCGCTGCCGGCAAGGCGCTTGTCGAATGCCAAGCTGGCCGTGAACGCCATGAGGGCATCGGCTGGTGCGGCTCCCATCCGGTTGGACCAGAGCGTCACCCGGCGCCTCCCTGGCGAGCCGCCCAGGTTTGGATGCCGAGACCGAACAGGCGAACGAACCCTTCCGCATCCTCGTGATGGAAGGCGTCAGCGGTGTCATAGGTGGCGAGGTCGTACACGTAGAGCCCCAGCGGGCTACGGCGGCCGACAACCTCGGCCCCCCCTCCCGGGCTGAAGCGGAGCCGGACCTCGCCCGTCACGCAGCGCTGGGTCGATGTCATGAAGGCGGACAACGCCTCACGCAGCGGCGAGAACCACATGCCGTCGTAGACGAGCTCGGCGAAACGAGGTTCGAGGCGCGCCTTCTCGTGGGCAACGTCGTGCTCCAGGGTGAGTCCTTCCAGGTCGGCGTGGGCCATGATAAGGGCGAGGGCACCCGGGCACTCGTAGATTTCACGGCTCTTTATGCCGACGCGCCGCCCTTCGACCATGTCGACGCGACCGAAGCCGACGGACCCCGCCACCTGACCGATCTCGCTCACGAGCTCGACGAGGCCGCGCGGTTGTCCGTCGAGGGACACCGGCACCCCTTTCTCGAAGCCCACGGTTACCTCCACGGGTTCGGTCGCGACCGGCACCGTGAGGGCGAAGACGTCCTCGGGCGGAGCGGCCCACGGGTCCTCGAGGATGCCGCATTCGATGGCCCGGCCCCACAGGTTCGAGTCGATGGAGTAGATCCTGTCCTTGCTCACAGTGACGGTGATGTCGTGGCTGGCGGCGTAGTCGATCGTCTCCTCGCGGCTCATCCCCCAGACGCGCACCGGGGCGAGCATCTCGAGATCCGGGGCGAGGGCCCGCGCCCCGACCTCGAAGCGGACCTGATCGTTACCCTTCCCGGTCGCTCCGTGGGCGACGGCCGACGCTCCATGACGGCGCGCGGCGGCGACCAGGTGGCGCACGATGACAGGTCGCGACAGGGCGGACACGAGTGGATAACGGCCTTCGTAGAGGGCATTGGCGGCGAGCGATGGCACGGCGAAGTCCGTCAGCAGCTCTTCGCGGGCGTCCACCACCTCGACCTCGACGGCGCCGGCGGCAATGGCCCGCTTGCGCAGGGCGGTGAAATCGACGTCCTGACCGACGTCGACCGCCACGGCGATCACCTCGTAGCCGAGCTCGGCACCCAGCCAGCCCACCGCGACCGAGGTGTCGAGGCCACCCGAATAGGCAAGCGCTACCCGCTTTTTCACTTCGTCCCTACTCTCTCTCGATTTCACCGGATTGTCTGTAGGAGCCGCCGGCGAAGGTTGCGGCGATCCGTCAGGACCGGGCTCCCGTGATCTGTTCCAGGCGTTGGCAGAGCGCCTCCCCGCCGAGCTGTTCGGCTGCCACCACGAGCACCGTGTCGTCCCCGGCGACTGTGCCGATGGCGCCATCCAGCCCGGCCCGGTCGAGGGCCGAAGCCACGACGTGGGCCGACCCGGGGGGCGTCCGCAGCACGACCAGGTTGCCCGAGGCCGCCATCTCCACGACCCACTCCCCCAGCACGCGTCGCAAGTGGTCCAGCGGGGCGATCTGGTCCCTCGGAAGCTCCGGCACCGCATAGACCAACCGGTCCAGGCCGGGTACGCGCACCTTCAACGCGCCGATCTCCTCGAGGTCCCGCGACACGGTCGCCTGGGTGGCGGCGATCCCCTCTCGGCCCAGGAGCTCCACGAGCTGCTCCTGGCTCGAGATCTCGTTGTCCGCCAGGAGGCGGACGACGAGATGCTGGCGCCGGTGTTTGGTGGGTCTCCCGTTCGTCACTTGTGGCCGCCTTCTCCCGGCTCGGCGCTGCCCACCGACATGAGCGCCGCAGCGAGCATCTCGACGGCCTCGTCCACCTCGCCCGTACTTACCGTCAGCGGCGGCGCCAGGCGGATCACTCCGGGTGCCGGAGCGTTCACCACAAGGCCGAGACCAAGCGCGGCGCGCGTGAGCTCACCCGCGTCGAGCCCCGGCTCGAGGACGGCAGCGAGCAGCAGGCCCTTGCCCCTCACCGAGGCGATACCCGCGAGCGCCTCCAGCCGTCGGGCCAGGTAGGCGCCGGTAGCTTGCGCGCGCCCGGGGGCGTCGATCGCTTCCAACTCGGCGAGCGTCGCCATCCCCGCCGCGCAGGCGAGGGGCTGGCCGCCGAAGGTGCTGCCGTGATCGCCGGGCACGAAAGCGGCGGCGACTTCTGCCCGCGCCCAGCAGGCGCCGATCGGCATCCCGTTTCCGAGCGCCTTTGCCACCGTGACGACATCGGGGCGTATCGCCTCGTGCTGGAAGGCGAACCAGCGCCCCGTACGCCCGAGCCCGGTCTGGATCTCGTCGAGCATGAGGAGGATGCCCCGTTCGTCACAGACCCGCCGCACGGCCGAGAGGTACCCGTCGGGCGGGACCACCACCCCCGCCTCACCTTGGATAGCCTCGAGCAGCACGGCGGCGACCGCTGGAGACTCGACGGCATCCTCCAAGGCGGCGACGTCACCGTAGGCGACGTACCCGAAACCGTCCGGGAGCGGTCGGAACGCTTCGTGCTTCTTCGGTTGGCCGGTGGCGGCCAGAGTCGCGAGCGTGCGTCCGTGGAAAGACCCCAGTGCCGAGATGACCACGTAGTGCCCGGGCCCACCGCTTCGGCGGGCGAGCTTGATGGCGCACTCGTTCGCCTCCGCTCCGGAGTTGGCGAAGAACACCCGGCCTCCCGCCGGCGAGCCGTCCCCCACCAGGCGGTCCAGTTCGCAAGCCAGCTGCTCGTTGCGGTCGTTGTGGAACAGGTTCGACACGTGCACGAGCCGCGTCGCCTGTTCGGTGATCGCCTGCGCCACACGCTCGTTGGCGTGACCCAGCGAAACCACGGCGATCCCGGCCAGGAAATCGAGATACCTGCGACCCTGCTCGTCGTACAGTTCCGTTCCTCGCCCGGAGACGAAACGGACCGGTGCCGGCGAGTACGTCGCCATCAACGCGGGCGAACCCGGCTCCGGATTCACTGCGCGACCACCATCGTCCCGACTCCTTCGCTCGTGAGCAGCTCGAGCAGCAGGGCATGGGTGACCCTTCCGTCGAGTACATGGGCGGCCCCCACTCCATGCCTGACGGCATGGGTGCACGCGGTCGCCTTGGGCACCATGCCCTCGCCCACCGCTCCCGAGGCCACCAGCGCGTCCAGCGCGTCGGCATCGAGACTGTGGATCAGTGTCGTCGGGTCGGCCGGGCTCGCCCGGATGCCCTCCACGTCGGTCAGGAAAACGAGTTTCTCCGCCTCGAGCGTCTCGGCGATCGCTCCCGCCACCGTGTCGGCGTTGATGTTGTAGGCCTGGCCGGCCCGATCCGAGCCGATCGTGGCGATGACCGGTACCAGGCCCTCGGCCAGAAGGCGATGGACGATCGAGGGATCGACAGCGACGACGTCACCGACGTAGCCGAGCTCGGGATCGCGCGGCGTGGCCGTGATGAGCCCGGCGTCCTCGCCCGACAGCCCGACAGCGAGGGGACCGTGCACGTTGATCATGCCGACGATGTCGCGGTTCACCTTGCCGACGAGGACCATCCTCGCGATGTCGAGTGTCTCGGCGTCGGTAACCCGTAGGCCGTCGCGGAACTCGGGCACCTTGCCGAGCCGCTTCATCAACGCCCCGATCTGGGGGCCTCCCCCATGGACCACCACGGGGAGGATCCCGATCGACCGGAGCAGGACCACGTCCTCGGCAAAGCGCTTGAGGGCCTCGGTCTCCGGGTCGCCCGCCTCCTCGACGTCCGGGCCGACGCCCGCGGACGGGATGGGCGGCTTTGTGCCAGCGCCGGCCGCCAAAGCGTTGCCGCCGTACTTGACGACGACGGTCCGGCCTGCGAAGCGCCTTATGTAAGGGAGCGCGTCACAGAGCACGCCCGCCTTCAAGTGCGCGGGCAGCTCGAGCGCCCTCAAGACATCCCCTTGTTGAACTCGACGTATGCCGGTGTGAGATCTGCGCTGAGGATCGTGGCGGAACCTTCCCCGAGGCCGAGGTCGCAGGTGATCTCGAACTCCTTGGCGGAAAGCACCTGGCGGAGCGCCTCCTTGTCGTGGTCGACGGCCACGCCGCCTACGCACACCGTCACGGCCCCGTACGCGACCGAGACGCTCTCGGGGTCGAACGGCGTGCCCGCCGACCCGAGCTCGCTCAGCACACGGCCCCAGTTCGGGTCCTCCCCGTACCAGGAGCTCTTGACGAGCTGGCTCTCGGCGACGCGCCGGGCCGCCCGCCGCGCCGACTCGCCGTCGGCCGCTTTGACGACGCTGACGCGGACCACCTTCGTCCCGCCCTCGGCGTCGGCCACCATCTGGGCCGCGAGATCGGCACATGCGGCGCTGAGCGCTTCGTCCAGTTCCTCGGCCTGCACCTGTCGAGCGGTGCCGCTCGCCATGACGATCACCGAGTCGTTCGTGGACATGCAGCCGTCCACCGTCATCTCGTTGAAGGAGCGCCGCACGGCCCTCCGTAAAGCCGTGTGCAGCGCCTCGGGCGACGACGAGGCATCGGTGGTCAACACGGCGAGCATCGTGGCCATGTTGGGAGCCAGCATCGCGGCACCCTTCGCCATGCCACCGACGACGAAGCCCGAGGCCTCGACGACGGCCTCCTTGGTCCTCGTGTCGGTTGTGAGGATCGCCCTGGCCGCAGCGGCCGCATGATCCGGCGAGGGGCCCCGCCCGCCGATCAGCTCCGCCATCGCCGCTTCGATGCGCTCGCCGGCCAGTCTCGTGCCGATCGTCCCCGTCGAACAGACCAGGAGGTGCTCGGGTCGCACTCCGAGAGCACCGGCCGCGAGATCGCACGTCCGCTCCGCGGTGAGCCGGCCCTCCCGCCCTGTCGCCGAATTGGCGCAGCCGCTGTTCAAGATCACGCCCGCCGAGTAACCGCCGCTTCCGGCGAGATGGGCGCGGCAGACCTGCACCGGTGCGGCCGCGAGGAGGTTCGAAGTGAACACCCCCGCCGCAGGCACCGCCCTGGCGTCCTCGGTCGCGACTAGCGCCAGGTCGAGCTCGCCTCCGGGCTTGATGCCGGCGGCGGTCGCCGACGCCACGAAACCTCGTGGCGACAGGACCGTCACGGGACCAGCCCCAGGGTGGGAAGCCCGAGGGTCTCCTCCAGGCCCAGGGCGAGGTTCGCTGCTTGGATCGCCTGTCCGGCCCCGCCTTTCACCAGATTGTCCAAGGCCGCCAGCGACACGACGTAGCCGGTCCGGGCGTCGTAGCGGGCGGTGATCTGAACGGTGTTGGAGCCGTAGGTGTCGCGGGTCGACCGTGGCACCGTGCCCACCTGGACGAAAGGCTCGTCCCGGTAGGCCTCCGCGAGCACCTCCAAGGCGCGAGCCCCCGAGTGGGCGTCGACGGCACGGCCGTAACAGGTGGCGAGGATCCCGCGCGTCATGGGCGCCAGGTGCGCCGTGAACAGGATCTGCGCCCCTATCGCCTGCTCCATCTCAGGGGTGTGGCGATGATTGATGAGCCCGTAGGCGGAGAAGCTCTCGTTGACGACGGGATGATGGAAGCTCGCCGACGGCGAGCGTCCTGCGCCCGAGCTCCCGCTGGCCGCGTCCACGATGACCCCCGTCGTCTCGATGACGCCCTCTCTCACCAAGGGCGCGAGTGCCAGGGTGGCGGCGGTGACGTAACACCCCGGGGCTGCGACGAGTTTGGCGCCCGGAAGCTCGCTCCCGAACAGCTCCGGCAGTCCGTATACGAAGCGGCCGAGCAGCTCGGGGGCTTTGTGCTCGAAGCCGTACCAGATCGGGTACAGCGCGGCGTCCTTGAGCCGGAAGTCACCTCCGAGGTCCACGACGAGCGGGACGGTGCCCTCCAGAGTGGGCACGAAGTCCTGCGACCGACCCGAAGGCAGTGCGATGAAGACGGCATCGAGACCGCTGCAGGCGCCCCCGTCGAGCGGGGAGAACGCGAGCCCGCCATAGCTGGGAGCAAGGTTCGCGTAGAGCGCGCCGACCTGTTGACCGGCCGAACTGTCGGCCTGCACGACGGCCACGTCCAGGCGCGGGTGCCCTGCGAAAAGACGAAGCAGCTCCGCGCCCAGGTAGCCCGACGCCCCCACGACCCCGATCTGCATGGCATGACAATACAGCCTTCCGATTATCTATGCAATCAGAACCCGGAACAGCCATCTGGGGAAGCACCGACCCCGCTCTTGCGCCGACGAAGCCCTCAGGCCGTCACGTCCCGCCGGACGAACACCCACAACGCGATCGCGACGGCTCCCACGAGGTAGGCCGACACGGTGGCCAGCGCGGCCGTGAACGGCGCCGCATTCGACCCGCCCTGGGCGATCGCCTCGAGCAGCTGCGCCGGCAGCCAGCGCGCCATGCCGGGGATGGCGTCGGTGAGGATCGTCTCGAGGGGGAGCAGAACCGCCAACCCGGCCGCGATCGCGATCACCGACGAGCGGAGCAGTACCCCGGCGATCATCCCGATGATCGCAAAACCGCACGCCGAGATGGTCAGGTCGCCGAGGAGAGTCCCGAGGTCGGCCATCCCGACACCTGATGTCCAGGCGCCGGTCGGGATGCCCCGCAGATGCGCCATCACAAACGCGGCACAGATGGCGACCAGCGTCGCGGCCACGACCGCTCCGACGAGGAACGTGAGCACGGCGAGGCATTTACCGGCCATCAGCACGCCGCGGCGCGGTTGGCGCACGAGCAGGTTGCGCAGCGTCCCGTGGGCGAACTCGCCACCGAACTGGAAGGCCGCAATGGAGAACGACACCGCGCCGAGGAGGACCCCCGACTGGGTGAGTCCCTGGCTGAGGCCGGATGCATGGGCCAGTTGGGCGAGAGTCAGGTCACCGCGGGCGTTGGGATGGTGCAGGGCCCCGGCGATCGTAACGATGGTCGTCAGCACGACGACACCCGTGATGGCACCGTAGCTGCCGTACCACAGGCGCCTGCGGCGCATCTTGACCCACTCGCTCGCGAAAGCCCTCCAGATCAAGGTCGTCCCGCCCCGGAGACGCGGTCAGCGTCTCCCTCCGCCCGACGGACGCCCCCGTTGCCAGGCGTCTCCTCCCGACAAGTGCGGGTTATCTCGAAGAACGCCTCCTCGAGCGTCGAACGCCGCTCGGCGAGATGGACGAGAGTGATGCCGTCCGCCATCGCAAGACGGTTCAGGTCGCCGGCCCAGCTGCAGTCTGCGGCGATCTCGAGCGTCCTGCCCTCGTCGTCGCCGGTCATGTGGGCGTTGCGCCCGATCCTTGTCACCAGCCTCAGCAGCCGCCTGGCGTCCTCCTGGGTCTCTGTGCGCACGATGAGCTCGGGCGCACGCGCCGCCAACAGCTCATCGACCCCACCTTGGAAGATCAGCCGGCCGGCTTCGATGACGACGAGGTGCTCGCAGATCTGCTGGATCTCCGCGAGCAGGTGCGAGGACACGAACACCGTCATGCCGTCGTCGGCGAACGAGCGCAACATGGCACGGATCTCGGCAATCCCGTGCGGGTCGAGCCCGTTCGTGGGCTCGTCGAGCACGAGCAGCTCCGGACTGGGGAGCAGGGCGGCACCGATGCCGAGGCGCTGGCGCATGCCGAGCGAGTAGGTCCGGAACGAGTCGAGGCCCCGGGCACCCAGGCCGACCCGGTCGAGAACGACGTCGACCCGCTTCGGCGAGATGCCCCCGAGACGAGCGAGCACGACCAGGTTCTCGCGCCCCGACAGCGCCGGATAGAAAGTGGGCCCCTCGATGAGGGCACCGACACGCAGCAGGTATTCGCGGGCATGCCCGAGCGGGTGGCCGAGTACCGTGCCTCGCCCGGCGCTCGGGCGGATCAGGCCCAGGAGCATCCTGATGGTCGTGGTCTTGCCGGCCCCGTTCGGGCCCACGAACCCGGTGATCGAACCGGACGGGATGCGCAGGTCGAGCCCGTCAACGGCCAGGCGCTTGCCGAAACGCTTCGTCAGTCCGAGCGTCGCTACGGCATAGGAATCGCTTCCCCGCTCCATAGCTTGTACGACCGGTTCGGTCGCGAGTGCTGCCGCGCTCACGTAACGATCAAACCACAATTTTCACCGCAGCTGACGCAGGGGCACCGCAGCGGGCCTCTTGGGAACCTGCAGTGGTCCTGGTCCAACAACAAAAGCCGCCGGATATAAGGCTTGTCCGGTTCCTGGGAGAATGCTCGGCCTGTTCCCGGGCCCTCTCAGGCGTCGATCGCCGCCCGGATCTCGGCCACGAATGCGGCCGCACCGTCGGGGCCGGCCCCCTCCAAGAGCCGGTGGACGAGGGCGGAGCCGACCACGACGCCGTCGGCCACGGAGACGACCTCACGCGCCTGCTCGGGGCTCGAGACCCCGACACCGATCAGCACCGGGGTGTCGGTTTCCTTCTTGCATCGTGTGGCCACAGTGAGTGCCGTCGCAGCGAGCGACCCCCGCTCGCCGGTCACGCCCATGACGCCGACGCCGTAGACGAAACCGCGCGAACGGGCGCAGATGGCCCTTAGGCGAGCGTCAGGTGTGGTCGGTGCCACGAGCAGGACCGTCTCCACGCCGGCCGCGTCAGCCTCTTCCCCCCAACCGTCCAGCTCGTCCAAAGGCAGGTCCGGCACGATCGCACCCGACACGCCCGCTTCGGCGAGGGTGCTCGCCATCCGGCGGTGACCCGCCCTGAGCACGATGTTGTAGTAGGTCATGACGGCCAGGGGGACACCTGCGTCCGCCCGTGCCAGGGCCGAGACGATCCCCGACGGCGTGGCCCCGGAGGCGATCGCCAGCGCCGAGGCGCGTTGGATGACCGGGCCGTCCATCACCGGGTCGGAGAAAGGGATGCCGATCTCGATGGCGTCGGCTCCCGCGGCGCCCAGCGCCCGCACGACATCGACCCAGTCACTGCCGAGGCCTCCGGTCACGTACGGGATGAGCAGCTTCCGACCGCCGTCGCGGCGAGTTCGCAGGGCGTTCTCGAGCGTGCCGGGAGCCGGCTTCGCGGTTGTGGTCACTCGGTCAGCTTCCGGACCAGTGCCACGTCCTTGTCGCCCCTGCCCGACAACGTCAACAGGACCGCCGCACCGGACGGGATCGACTTGCCGGCTTCCCTCACGACCCATGCCAGGGCGTGCGCCGGTTCCAGCGCGGGGATGATCCCCTCGGTCTCGGCCAGCAGGCGGAAAGCCGCCAGCACCTCGGAATCCTCCGCCGAGGGATACTCGGCCCTTCCGACGGCACCCAGATTGGCGTGCTCGGGGCCAACGCCGGGATAGTCCAGCCCGGCCGATATCGAGCTCGCCTCGAGGATCTGGCCGTCCTCGTCCTGCAGGAAACGGGACCTCATCCCGTGCACGACTCCGGGGACGCCGTTGCTCATGGCGGCACCGCCGCCGGCCTCGACGCCCACGAGCCTGGCGCGCGTGTCTACGAACCCGGCGAAGGTGCCGGCCGCGTTCGAGCCACCTCCGACACAGGCCACGACGACGTCAGGATCGAAACCGAGCAGCTCGTAGCACTGGGCCCGGGCCTCGTCGCCGACGACGCGCTGGAATTCCCGCACCATGTAGGGGTAAGGGTGCGGGCCCATGACCGAGCCGATGCAGTAGTGGGTCGTCTCGACGGTCGCCACCCAGTCGCGAAGCGCTTCGTTGATGGCGTCCTTCAGTGTCCGGCTGCCCGACTCCACCGGGCGCACCTCGGCGCCGAGCAGCTCCATCCGGAACACGTTCAGGCCTTGTCGCTCGACGTCGACGGCACCCATGTAGACGAGGCACTCGAGGCCCAGCAGTGCCGCTGCTGTCGCCGTGGCGACACCGTGCTGACCCGCGCCGGTCTCGGCGATGAGCCGCCGCTTGCCCATGCGCTCGGCCAACAGCGCCTGGCCGATGACGTTGTTCAGCTTGTGCGATCCGGTGTGAGCCAGGTCCTCACGTTTCAAGAGCAGCCGGATGCCGAGGCGCTCGCTCAGACGCCGGCATTCGGTGACCGGCGTCGGGCGGCCCCCGTAATGCTCCAGGAGGTCGTCCAGGCGGCCCCTGAAGGCCGGGTCCGCCCAGGCGGTCGCAAAGCCGGCCTCGAGCTCCTCACAGGCCGGTACGAGGGCCTCAGGCACGAACCGCCCACCGAACTCGCCGAAGCGGCCCTGCCGTTGCGGGTTGCACATCAGTCCTTCGATGGCGCTCAAGTGTCCTCCTGCCAGTCATAAGGGCCCGCGTCGTCACTGTCGTAGGGCTCGGGCTCGGCGTTGCGTGCGGCCTGGACGAAGGCTCGCACGCGCCGGGCGTCCTTCTTGCCGACGCTGGACTCCACTCCGGAAGAGACGTCGACGCCCCAGGGATGGACCCGGTGGATGGCGTCGGCCACGTTGTCCGGGTCCAGGCCCCCGGCCAGGACCAGCCGGCGCCCTTTGGGCGCGCCCTCGGCGAGCCGCCAGTCGAAGACCTTCCCCGATCCGGGCGAGGGGGCGTCCACGAGCACTATGTCGGCGCCGTACTCGCCCGCTCGCGCGAGGCGGCTGTCACCGGCGGGGAACGCCTTTATGACAAGGGGCACCCGCACCGAGACGTACCCGCAGTCCTCGAAGGTCTCGTTCCCGTGCAGCTGGGCGGCATCAAGCCCGGCCCGATTCACGATCTCGACGACGCGGCGCGGCTCCTCGTCGCGGAAGACCCCGACCGTGCAGATCTCCGGAGGAAGGCGCCTCGTGATCGCCGACACCGCGCTCGGGCTCATCTGGCGGGGGGAAGGGGCGAAGACGAAACCGACCGCGTCCGCGCCCATGGCGACAGCGATCAGGGCGTCCTCCTCGCTCGTGATCCCGCAGATCTTCACCCACATGGCACGGTCCGCCCCAGCAGCTCGGCAACGGCCGCGCGCCGGTCGCGCCTGCGCAGCAGCGCCTCGCCGACGAGAACGCCGTCGAAGCCCGCCCGCGCCAATGCCGCCACGTCGCCGGCCGATTCCACGCCCGACTCGGCGATCTTCACCACGCCGGGGGGGACCTCACGGGCCACACGGGCCGCGCGTGCCCTGTCCACCTCGAAAGTGTGCAGGTCGCGTTGGTTGACGCCCACGAGGCCCGCCCCGATGCCGAGCGCCACCTCGAGCTCGTCCTCGTCATGGACCTCGACCAGGGCGGCCATGGCCAGGTCCCCGACGAGCGCGGACAACTCCGCCAGCTCCCCGCGGTCCAACAGGGCGACGATGAGCAGCACGGCGTCGGCACCCATGATGCGGGCGTCGTAGACGTCGGCCTGGGAAACCGTGAAGTCCTTGCGCAGAACGGGCAGTCCCACCTCGGCCCGAGCCAGCACCAAGTCCTCGGGGCTTCCTCCGAAATGGGGGGCGTCGGTCAGCACCGACAGGCAGGACGCCCCGCCCGACGCGTACGCCCGGGCGACCTCTGCCGGATCGAGGTCGGGGGCGAGGTCGCCCTTTGAGGGCGAGCGCCGCTTGATCTCGGCGACAAGGGCGATCGTCGCTTCGCCTGGGCGCGGGGTCCCGTCGCCCTTGATCGCCCCGGTGAAGTCACGGGGGCCCGGCATGGCGCGCGCCCTTGTTGCGAGGGCCCCCAAGTCACGGTGGTCGTTGGACGCGAGGTCGCGGTGCCACGCCCCGATGCTGTCGAGATATGTGGCCACCGGCACGAGCCTACCGGGAGCTTCGGGATACCTCCCGGACCTTCCGCTCGACATGGGCGACCCTGGACCGGCCGAGCTGCTCCTCGGTGACCGATCCGGCTATGAGCGGCGACTGGGTCAGCACGAACAGCCCGACGCACATGACCAGCAACGCCGCGGCATCGAAGGCGAGAGCACCTATCCCGCCGCGCAGGTCGTCCCCGAACAGGCCCACACCGATCACGACGCTCACGATGGGGTCGACGATCGTGAGCGTGGCCTGGGAGGCCGTTATCGGGCCGGCATGGAAGGCGTCCTGGGTCAGCACGAGACCGGCCAGCCCGGCGACCATGATCGCGTACGGCTGCCAATGGCTGAAGATCTGCCAGAAGCCGTGCGAGAACAGGATCGTCGTCGCCTTTGTGAACGCGGCGCTGAGGGAGAACGAGATCGCCGCCGCGGCCCCGAACCACGCCGAGCGCCACGCCCGTGACCGCGACCGCATGCGTGCGCAGGCGATGCAGATGGCGACCGCTGCGGAGCACGCGGCGATCACGATGACCCAGCCACCGGTGCTCGGAAAGGTCGTGCCCCCGCCCGTGTTGCTCATCGCGAGGAAGCCCGCCAGGCCGGCCACGGTGAGCACAGTCCCGACCGCCTCCCGCCAACCGAGAGGAGAGCCGAACCAGATCCGCAGGACGATGACGAGGAAGACGAGCTCTGTGACCATGAGTGGCTGCACGACGCTGAGCGAGCCGAATCCGAGCGCGGTGGCCTGGAAGAGGAACGAACCGATCATGGCGGCAAACCCGACGTACCAGATCGGGCGCCTGAGCACATGGCGCAGGAGCTTGAGGCCGTGAAGTTGCGCGTCGGGAGCCGTCTCGACACCCAGCCGCTGGAAGATCGTGGTCAACGCGTTGCACAGCGCCGCGCAAACCGCCAGTGGGATCGCTGCCACGACCTTTGTATATCCGATCTACAGAGGGATTTCCCGGATCTCGGCCTGGGCCCCACCTGGCGTCAGCCTGGCCCCGGCCGGGATCACTACGTCGCGACGCACATAGGCGAGGGCCACGGCGGCGCCGAACCTCGGTGACCAGGCGACACTCGTAAGACGACCGAGGACACGCTCACCCGCGACGAGGGTGGCGTCGGGCGGGCACTCCCCCGCCGGGTCCACCACGACACCCCGGAGCCGTCGCGCCACGTTGGCACCCCTCGATTCGATGCGGGCGACGAGCTCCTGGCCGGTGTAACAGCCCTTGGTGAAGCTCACGGTGTGCTCCACGAGGCTGCCGGCCTCGTGCGGGATCGTCTTTTCGGTGAGCTCGTGGCCCATGGCCGGCACGCCGGCTTCGATGCGGGCCGCCTCGAAGCCGGACCGGTCGCCCAGGCGGAGACCCGCCGGTGCCGAGCCCCCCGCCCCGGCGCCCTTCAGAATGTCGATGCCCGCGTAGCCGGTCCACGCCACCGGGACCGCCGTGACCCAGGCGTCGCCGAGGCCCTGGCCCGCTTGCGGTGCCCCGGGCTCTGGGCCGAGGCCGGCCAAGCGCGACGCGGCTTTAGGCCCGCGGACCAAAAGGCACGAGACCGTCCCGCTCTCGAGGTCGGCTTTCACGCGCAGGCGGAACCGCCGCAGCCGCTCCGACAACTGCTCTCCGTAACCGGTCTCGGTGTCGAGCAGCACGACCTCGTCCCCGAGCACCGTGGCACGGCAGTAGACCTCGAGCTTGCCCTGGGGCGAGAGCACCAGCGTCTCGGTCGACTGGCCGACCGACAGCGCCGCCAGGTCCTGGCTGAGCTGGCCCTGCAACCATGAGCGGGCGTCGGGGCCCCGCACCACCACGGCGTCCCGCATCGTCTCGAGCGCGCAGGCGTCCTCGTGGATGAGCCTGTAGGTCTCTTGGAGGTCGGTGGGACGGCTCAGGGCTCGCCCCTCCCGGAGGACAGCTGGCGAGCCCCTGCGACCGCCGCCAGCACAGCGGCCGCCTTGGCGGCGCACTCCTCGTCCTCGGCGGCCGGGTCACTGTCGGCGACTATGCCCGCCCCGGCCTGCACGGAGGCTCTCCCGTCCGCGGTCGCGACGAGAGTGCGGATCGCGATCGCCGTGTCCAAGTTGCCCGAGAAGTCGATGTACCCCACGACGCCCGCATACGGCCCACGCTTGGTGGGCTCGAGCTCGTCGATGATCTCCATCGCCCGCACCTTCGGCGCCCCCGAGACGGTGCCGGCGGGGAGAGTCGCCCTCAGGACGTCCACCGGTCCCCGGCCTTCCAGGAGCTCACCGGAGACCTCCGAGGTGAGGTGCATCACGTGGCTGTAGCGCTCGACGGTCATCAGCTCGTCCACCCGCTCGGAACCGAAGCGGGCGATCCGGCCGACGTCGTTGCGGGCGAGGTCGACGAGCATGACGTGCTCGGCGAGCTCCTTGGGGTTCTCGACGAGCTCGGCTTCGAGCCTGCGGTCATCCTCCTCGGTCGAGCCGCGCCGGCGCGTCCCGGCGATCGGCCGGGACACGACGCGCCCGTCGAGCAGCTGGACCATCGGCTCGGGCGAGGCACCGACCACGTAGACCCCGCCCTGACGGAGAAAGAACATGTACGGGCTGGGGTTCACCTGGCGGAGCACCCGATAGACGTCGAAAGGGTCGCAGCCGAGGTCGAAGTCGAAACGTTGCGACAGCACCACCTGGAAGGCGTCGCCTGCCCGGATGTACTCCTTGGCGGCCTCGACGGCCAGGCAGTACGCCTCGGCGCTGGTCCCCCGCCGCACCGTGCCCTCGGGGAGCCTCGCCCCCGGTGACGGTGGTGCGGCAAGCCGCTCCGGGCCCTGGCGCTCGAGGTCGGCCTGGATCACGTCCAGGCGCCTCAGCGCGTCGAGGTAGACCGACCGGAGCAGGGCCGGGTCCCGGCCCCCGTCCTCGGAACCGACGAGCACGTTGTTGACGAGCGTGACCCGCTGGCGCCAGTGGTCGAAGGCGGCGAGCTCGCCGATCACCGAGATGACGGCATCGGGATGACCCACGTCGTCGACGGGGGGCGCGCCGAGCCGCTCGATCTCGCGCACCACGTCGTAGCCCAGATAGCCCACCAGGCCGCCGTGCAGCGGCGGCAGCCCTTCGATCGAGGGGGAGCGGAAATTGTCGAGCAGCGACTCGATACAGGCGAGGATCCCCCGGTCGAGCGGTGCCGAGCCGGGAAGCGAGCCCTCCGTCACCTCGATGAGGGGGCCTCGCGCCACCAATGTGGCCGCCGGCGCGCGTCCGACGAACGAGAAACGGCTCCAACGCTCGCCGCGTTCGACCGACTCGAGCAGGAACCCGGGGCCTTCCCCGGCCATGGCACGGAAGGCCGCGATCGGGGTCAGGCTGTCCGCGATGAGCTCCCGCCAGACGGGGACGACCGAGTAGTCCCGGCTCAGCTCGCAGAACGAGGCGAAGTCGGGGCTGGCTCCGGCGGCGTCGCTGTCGTTCGCTGAGGCTGGGGCCGGACGCGAGCACCCCTCCCGCCCGGCGCCCGTCACGGCTCGGGGCTGCCGAAGCTACGGTGGAAACAGCTCCAGTCGCCGGTGTGACAGGCCCCGGAGCCCTCCTGGTCGACGCTGACGAGGACTGCATCGCCGTCGCAGTCGTACGAGGCGGCCCGGACCCATTGGCGATTGCCGGACGTCTCGCCCTTGCACCAGTACTCCCGCCGGCTCCTGCTCCAGAACCACGTGCGGCCCGTCGTCAGGGTCCGGCGCAGCGCTTCGACATCCATCCATCCGAGCATCAAGACGTCGCGCGTCGAGCGGTCCTGCACGATCGCAGCCACGAGCCCCTTGTCGTCGAAGCGGATGCCCGCCATCTCCTCATCGGTGAAACCCACCGGCGAACCTGTCACAAGTACAACCCTGTCCCGTCCTCCAGCCGCTCCGAGGCGACCGCCGGGATGTCACGTTCCCGCAGGATCACGTAGTCCTCGCCCTGAACCTCCACCTCGAAGCACTCCTCCGGGTTGAACAGGACGCGGTCGCCAGCCCGGATCGAGCGCACGTTGGGCCCGACCGCGGCGACCTCGGCCCAGCTGAGGCGACGGGCGACCGAGGCGGTGGCCGGGATGAGGATCCCCGAGCGGGACCGGCGTTCGCCCTCGGCGACCGGAACACGCACCAAGACGCGGTCGTTCAGCATCGTGACCGGCTGCTTCACGTCGTCGGAACCTGGCTTGGACCCCTTGGGCTCGAGTAGTTCCACGACCAAAACGGTACTGCGGCGGAGCCGACAGCGCGGCCGGCTCCGAACACGCCCCAGCGGCGGGGCGGCGGGATGACGCCATGCCGCCCGAACGAGCCCGACCGCCGCCTCCGGCCGGCCGGCGCGGCCGGTTCGGCATCATAGGGACGTGGATCGCGTCCTTCTGCTCGTCCCCTCGGCCTCCTATCGGGCCGCAGACTTCCTCACCGCCGCCAAGAGGCTCGATCTCGAGGTGATCGTCGGGTGCAACGAGCCGTTGCCCCTTCCCGCTCCCGGCGGCTTCCGCCGGATCTGCCTCGACGATCCCGACGCGGCCGCCGAGGCGATCGTCGCTCTCGACAGCGAGTTGCCCCTCGATGCCGTCGTGGCCGTGGACGACCAGGGGACCGTCGTGGCCGCCCGGGCCGCCGAGCGCCTCGGCCTCAGGGCCAACCGCCCGGACGCCGTCGCGGCGACGCGGGACAAACTCCGGACGCGCGCCCTGCTCGCCGCAGCCGAGGTCTCACAGCCCGGCTTCGCGGCACT
The DNA here is from genome assembly GCA_052148655.1 of Acidimicrobiales bacterium. GTDB lineage: Bacteria > Actinomycetota > Acidimicrobiia > Acidimicrobiales > Bog-793 > Fen-455. The sequence goes on along the minus strand of JBKQHU010000101.1, from coordinate 55,410 downwards.
TGCGCCAAGGGCCGGAGCCGCTGAGCTGGCCCGGGTCACCGAGGTGGTCGGGCTTCCCTGTGTGGTCAAACCGACCTCGTTGTCCGGGAGCCAGGGCGTGATCCGGGCTGACACGCTCGAACAGGCCCGGCGCGCCGTCGGTCGTGCCCGCTCGATCGCGGCTGAGGCGGGCGCCCCGGCGGATCAGCCCCTCTTACTGGAACGCTTCGTGAGCGGGCCGGAAGTGGCCTTGGAAGGTGTCCTCAGCAACGGTGAGCTGACCGTCCTGGCCGTGTTCGACAAGCCCGACCCCCTCGAGGGCCCGTTCTTCGAGGAGACGCTCTACGTGACGCCGTCGCGGCTCGAGACAGCCGACCTCCGGGCCGTGACCATGACCACCCAGGCCGCCACGAGAGCCCTCGGGTTGCAGGAGGGCCCCGTCCATGCCGAGCTTCGCGTCCGCGAGGGGCGGGCATGGGTCATCGAGGTGGCCGCCCGCTCGATCGGAGGGCTGTGCTCACGCACGTTGGAGTTCGGCACCGGTCTGAGCCTCGAGCACCTCATCCTGGCCCATGCCCTCGGCAGGCCGGTCACCTCCCTCAGGCGGGCCAAGGGCGCGGCGGGGGTCCTGATGCTCCCGATCACCACGGCGGGGGTCCTCGCCGAGGTCGCCGGGCGCGAGCGCGCTCTCGCGGTGCCTGGTGTCGTCGGCCTCGAGCTGACCATCGCCCCCGGCCGCAGGCTGGTGCCCCTTCCCGAGGGGAACCGCTACCTCGGCTTCGTCTTCGCCCGGGGCGAGCAACCCGCCCAGGTGGAGGCCTCCCTGCGGGCCGCCCTCGCCGAGCTCGACGTCCGCCTGGAGCGGGAGCGACCTCTCAGGCGCCCGGCGGCCGCACGGTGACGCCGTGGGCCGCCAGCTCCTGCTTCGCCTCGGCGATGCTGTGGCGGCCGAAGTGGAAGATCGAGGCGGCGAGCAACCCGTCGGCATGGCCCTCGAGGGCGCCCTCGACGAGATGGCGCAGCGAGCCGACGCCTCCGCTCGCGATCACCGGCACGTGCACGCAGGCGGCTATGCGGCTCGTCAGCTCGAGGTCGTAACCGGCCTCCGTCCCGTCCCGGTCCATGGAGGTGAGCAGGATCTCGCCGGCGCCGAGCCGGGCGCACACCGCAGCCCAGCTCGCCGCGTCCAGGCCCGTGGGACGGCGCCCACCGTGGGTGAAGACCTCCCAGCGTGAAACCTCGCCGGTGCGGCGGGCGTCGATCGCCACGACGACACACTGCGCCCCGAACTCGCTCGCCAGGGCATCGATCAGATTGGGCGTTGCGACCGCGGCGGTGTTCACCGCCACCTTGTCGGCACCCGCGCGCAAAAGCGCCCGGCCGTCAGAGACACAGCGGACGCCCCCACCGACGGTGAGGGGAATGAAGACCTGCTCGGCGGCCCGTTCCACGACGTGCAACATCGTGGCGCGATCGTCCGAGGAGGCCGTGATGTCGAGCAGCACGAGCTCGTCGGCGCCCTCGGCGTCGTAACGGGCGGCGAGGGCGACAGGGTCGCCGGCGTCGCGGAGCCCCTTGAACTCGACGCCCTTCACGACCCTGCCGGCATCGACGTCGAGGCAGGGTATGACCCTCACCGCTCGCACGCGGCCACCGCCTCCGCGATCGAGAACGCCCCCGACAGAAGCGCCCGGCCCACTATCGCCCCGGCCAGCCGGCGGCCCGGGTTGCCGAGGCCGGCGAGTGCCCTGAGGTCCCCGCTGCCGGCGATGCCGCCCGAGGCCACGACAGCGAGCTGCGTCGTGGCGAGCACCCGCGAGAGCTCCTCCAGGTCCGGGCCGGCCCCTGTTCCGTCCCGGTCGATGTCTGTCACCACGACACCCCCGAGCGCCATGTCCTCAAGGCGCGCCAGGACGGCCGCCAGCTCGGGGCCTCCCGGGCTCACCCAACCGCGCACCGCGACCTCGCGACTGACCGATCCTCCGGGCCCGACCGCGGCCCGGTGGTCGAGGGCGACCAGCACCCGGCCGGGCCAACGGGCGGCCATGCGGGCGAGAACGTCCGGCTGCTCGACGGCGAGCGTGCCGACCACGATCCGGGCGAGGCCGCCGTCCAGGAGCGCCGCGGCCGCCGTCTCATCGCGTACTCCCCCGCCTGCTTGCACCGGCACCCCGACCGAGGCCGCTATACGGAGAACGAGCTGGCGGTTCGGGCCGCCGCCATCGCGGGCCGCGTCCAGGTCGACCACGTGCAGGCGGGAGGCCCCGGCCGAGACGAAGGCCTCGGCCTGGCGCAGCGGATCGCCGTAAACGGTCTCTTTGGAGAACTCGCCGCGCAGCAGGCGCACGCACCTGCCGGCGCGGATGTCGATGGCGGGCCACAGCTCCAAGGTCACGGTGCGGAAGGCTCCTGCGTGCAGATCCGTGCGAAGCGCTCGAGCAGCTCGAGGCCGGCCGAAGCCGACTTCTCCGGATGGAACTGGGTCCCGAACATGTTGCCGCGTTCGAAGGCGACCGCCATCTCGCCCCCGTAGTCACAGGTCCCCACGACGGCCCGCGGGCCGTCGGGACCGCCTGGGACCGGTACGTAGGAGTGCACGAAGTAGTACCAGCGACTCCCGGCCTGCCCCAACAGGCGCGAACTGCGCCCGGCGACGTGGTGCACGAGGTTCCACTGCATCTGCGGGCGGCGCTCGCCCTCGCCGAGCGAGCGCACATAGCCCGGCAGGATCCCCAGGCCCGGGATCTCCGGGTCCTCCTCCGATCCCTCGAAAAGCAGCTGCAGACCGACGCAGATGCCGAGGAAGGGGCGGCCGTCGTCTATGCACAGCCGCACCACCTCGTCTAGGCCCGAGTAGCGAAGGGCACGGGCGCAGGCGCCGAAGGCGCCGACGCCGGGCAGCACGACCCCCGCCGCGTCGATGGCGCCTTCTGGACTGTCGACCAGGCGGGCGTCGGCGCCGACTCTCAAGAGGGCCTTCTCCGCGGAGCGGAGATTGCCGATGCCGTAATCCAGGACCGCTATCACGTCTCGGCCTACAACTGGCCCTTGGTCGACGGGACGGCTTTGGACTCGACCCGGACCGCGTCCCTGAGCGCCCGCCCGACCCCCTTGAACGACGCTTCGAGCACGTGGTGGGGATTGCGCCCGTGACGCAGCTCGATGTGCAAGGTGAGCGACGCCGAGTGGGCGAAAGCGCGCCAGAACTCCTCGGCGAGCTGAACCTCGAACGGCGGGCTGCCGAGTGGTGCCGTCTCGCCGAGGGCGACGTCGTAGTGCAGGTACGGCCTCCCGGAAAGGTCAAGAGCGACCTCCACCAGCGCCTCGTCCAACGGCAGCGCGATCGACGCGAAGCGGCGGATCCCGACCTTGGTGCCGAGCGCCTCGGCCAGGCACTCGCCGATGACGATCCCTGTGTCCTCGACGCTGTGGTGGGCATCGACCTCGAGGTCACCCCGGGAGGTGACGTCCAGGTTCAAACCGCCGTGCTTGCCGAGCTGGGCCAGCATGTGGTCGAAGAACGGCAGGCCGGTGTCGGCGCGGGCGGCCCCGGTCCCGTCGAGCTCGAGTACGACCATCACCTCGGTCTCCTTGGTCGTACGGGTCCGTTCCGAGCGGCGCGGGTCGCCGTCGCGCTTTTTCGCCATGTGGGAAGCCTTGCACGTTCCCGCCCGCCCCGTAGCTCTCCGGGCAAGCCCTCTACCCGGACTCCTCGGCGGACCAGGCGCCCTTCGGCGCCGGCGCCGCCCGGCGTGGAACCGGACGTGCACCGCCGGCCGCCAGCTGACCGCAGGCGGCATCGATGGACCGTCCCCGATTCTGGCGGATCGTGGCGTTGACGCCCGACTCGATGAGCCACGCCTGCAGCGCCAGGACGCGGGTCCGGCTCGAGCCTTTCAGCCCTCTGAAGAGGCCTCCCGGTGTCGGATTGAGCGGGATCAGGTTCACGTGCGCCCCGAGCGGACGCGCCAGCGCCGCGAGCTCCTGAGCATCGGAGGGGTGGTCGTTCACGTCCTCCATACAGGCCCACTCGAACGAGATCCTCCTCCCCGTCGCTGCCCGGTACCTCGCGCAGGCCTCGGTCACCATCGCCAGGGGGTAGCGCCGGTTCAACGGCACGAGCCGGTCGCGCAAGGAGTCGTTGGCCGCGTGCAGCGAAACCGCCAGGTTCACCTGCAGCCTCTCTGCCGCCAGCCGGTTGATGCCGGGCACGACCCCGACGGTGGAGATGGTGATGTGTCTGGCGCCCAGGCCGAGGTCCCGGTTCATCACCACGACCGCGGACCACACCGCCTCGAAGTTGGCGAGCGGCTCGCCCATTCCCATGAGCACCACGTTTCCGAGTTGGCCCCAGCCCTCGGACCTGCAACGTCTCGAGGCGAGCACGACCTGTTCGACGATCTCTCCCGAGCTGAGCTGGCGAGAGAAGCCCGCGTCCCCCGTGGCGCAGAAGCTGCAGCCCATGGCACAGCCGGCCTGGCTCGAGACGCACACCGTCGTCCGGTCGCGGTAGCGCATAAGGACCGTCTCTATGCGCTCGGCGTCGTTGGTCTCGAGCAGCCACTTCAGCGTCGTGCCGCGGTCGGCGACACTCTCGGCCACGCAGTGAAAGGCCGGTGCCAGTGCCGGTGCGGCCTCGAGCCGCTCCCTGAGCGCCCGGGGAAGCTCGCTCAGGCCCGCAGGCTCCACGCAGCGCCGGTAGAGACCGTCGAAGACCTGGTTGACCCTGTACGCAGGCTCATCGGCCATGAGCGCCGCCAGGTCGTCGCGTCGAAGGTCGTAGCGGCTCACCGGCGCCGGCCCATGGCCATCGCCGTCACGGCCCGGCCCCGCCGGCCGGCACGTCGATGACATAGGCGCGGTCGGTGTGGTCGTCGACGAAACCGAGCGAGAAGTAGAGCTTCCGAGCCGACTCGTTGTCATGGTCGACGTAGAGCATCCCCGTCGACACGCCACGCCCGTAAAGCCAGGCGAGCCCGGCGAGCACGAGCTGGCGCCCGAGGCCGTGACCCTGGAAGTCCGGGTCGACGGCCACCACGTAGATCTCGCCGAGCTCGGGAGCGACCTCCCCGCCATTGACGTCGTCCTCGCTCTCGTGCACCTTCGTCCAGCAGAAACCGGCGAGACGCTCGTCACGCTCGTGCAGGAGGAACCCCCCCGGGTCGAACCACGGCTGGCGCTCCCGCTCGGTGATGGTGGCAAGGTCCCACGAGCCCTGCTCCGGATGGCCGCGAAATGCCCGGTTGTTGACCTCGAGCCAGGCCGGTTCGTCCTCGCCGGGCCGGAAGGGCCTCACAGCTATGAGGGCACTCTCCTCGGTGACCGGCAGGGGACGGCGCATCTGGACTAGATCGCGACCGCGTCTCATGCCGACTGCCCGGGCGACGGTGTCGTTGACCGGCCCAGGCTTCGGGACCCACATGTGCACGTGCCCCCCGCCCTGGGCGGCGATCTCGCCGAGGGCGGCGTTCACCAGGTCCTCCTGCAGCTCGACACCGGCCGAGCGCCATTGCGGGTGCACGACGTACTCGACGCTCCAGTTGGCACCGTTGCCCCGACTGATCTGGGCGTAGGCCACGACCCGCTCGCGCCCGGCTTCGCGGGCGACGAAGCCTGCGAAGCCCTCGCGCCCACCCTGGACGAGGTCGAGCCACTGGTGCTCGCCGAGCGCGCGATGGCCATCGGCAACGCTCGCCGCCTCGACCAGGACCGAGATGGCGGCGATGTCGGCCTCCCGCATCCTGCGCTTTATCTCGACCTGGTGCACCTGGCGAACATACCGCCTCTTCACGGCCGAACCGTGACTACCATCCGAGCGTGCCCCGCCCGCCCCGTGCCGAGCCGCGAACAGGCCGCGCCCACCGCAGGCCGCTGCAGCGGGCCCGCACGATAGGCGATCGCCTCGCCGTCGCCTATCCGGGCACGGCGAGCGAGCTCTGCGCCTTGGAGCACGACGACCCGTTCCAGCTCCTGGTCGCCACCATCCTGTCCGCCCAGTGCACCGACGAGCGGGTCAACATGGTCATGCCGGTCCTTTTCAGGCGCTACCCGACACCTGCGGCCATGGCGGCGGCCGATCGGGCCGAGCTCGAGTCCGTGATCCGCTCGACCGGCTTCTTCCGCGCCAAGGCCTCCCACATCCTCGGCGCCTCGGAGGCGATCGTGATGCGCCACGGCGGTGAGGTGCCAAGGTCCATGGAGGAGCTGACCGCCCTTCCCGGCGTCGGTCGCAAGACCGCCAATGTCGTGCTGTCCGTGGCCTTCGGCCTGCCGGGCCTCCCGGTCGACACCCACGTGACCAGGTTGAGCCAGCGCCTCCGCCTGACCGCCTCGAGCGACCCGGTCCAGATCGAAAAGGACCTCTGTGGCCTGTACCCACCCGAGGAGTGGGGCGTCATCAGCGTGCGCCTCATCCTGCACGGCCGGAGGGTCTGCGACGCCCGACGTCCCCGCTGCGAGAGCTGCGAGATCTCCGGTCTGTGCCCTTCGCGAGGCACTTTCTGAGCTCGGCGCCGGCCCATTGCACCAAGACGGCGGGTGCGAGGCTTCTTGCGCCGAGTCGGCCGTTTGTTGCTGTGAGTCTCGTGACAGGTTGGTGACGAGCGGCCATAGCCGGGGAACCGGGCGCTAATTTGATGGGGAGGAACCGGTCCCCGCCACCTGGTTCCAACGAGTGGACTCGGGATCCGCCGCCCGATCCGCTCCCCGACGGCGCCCTAGGGGCGCCGTCGGCGCGTCCGACCGACCTCGGGCCCGGTCACCTCCCGCCTGCCAGCAGGCGCTCGAGACGACGCACCGCAGAGAGCAGGGCGCGTTCCACCGCGATGAGGTTGGCGGCGATCTCGTCGCGTTTCGCCGCCGTGGCCGCGTCGGCAAGTGCGGTCACGCGACGGCTGATCTGCTCGAGCGAGGAAGCGATCGAGGACAGCTCGGAGAGTTCCGACGGCTCTGGCCGCTGCGGCGTCATGGCGCCATCATCGCCCATCGCGGCGCGGCACCGCCGAATCGGCCCCGGCCGGACCGGTACGCTGCACCCATGCTGAAGCGCCTCGACCTTCGCGGCCGCGGGCCCGACTTCCAAGACATGCTCCCCCGGCCCAATCTCGTGGACGAGGGCCCGGTGGCGGAGGTGCGCGCCATAGTCGAGGACGTCCGCCGGCGGGGTGACGCCGCTTTGAGGCAGTACACGGCCCGCTTCGACCGGGTCGAACTGGATTCCTTGCAGGTGCCCTCCGCCGAGATCGCGGCGGCTCCCGGCCGCCTGGACCCGGCCCTGTTAGCGGCGCTCGGTGAAGCCGCCGCGGCCATAGAGGCCTTCCACCGCCACCGCAGCGTCAGTCCCGGTACCTTCGAGCGCAACGGGATCTCCGTCGAGCTCCTCGAACTGCCGGTCGCCCGCGCCGGTGTCTATGTCCCAGGTGGGCTCGCGAGCTACCCCTCGAGCGTTCTCATGACGGCGATCCCCGCCCGTGTCGCCGGTGTGGGGGCCATCGTCGTCTGCGTGCCGCCGGCCCCCGACGGCGCCATCCCTCCCGAGGTCCTCGCGGCGGCGCACCTGGCGGGAGTGGACGAGCTCTACCGGGTGGGCGGCCCGCAGGCGATCGCCGCCATGGCCTACGGGACCGAGACCATTGCGCCCGTCGACATCATCGTCGGTCCGGGGAGCCGGCGCGTGTCCCTCGCCAAGCTGGAGGTCCGCGGCGCGGTCGGCATGCCCGCTGCCTTCGCGGGGCCTTCCGAAGTCGTCGTCATCGCCGATGGCTCGGCCCCCGTCGACTATGTCGCCATCGACCTCGTCGTCCAGGCCGAGCACGGCCCGGACGGGCTCGCCTGGCTCATCACGTGGTCCGAGCCGATGTTGAACGCCGTCACGAGTGCTGTCGCTTCGCTCGTTCACCAGTCGCCCCGTCGCGCCGAGATCGAGGCCACCCTCGCCGACGGGGGCTACGCGGTGCTGGTGGACGGGCCCGAAGCGGCCCTGGCGGTGTCCAACGAGATCGCGCCGGAGCACCTGCAGCTCTTGTGCGAAGCTCCCCGCGACTTGCTGCCCCTCGTCCGCAACGCCGGTGCGGTCTTCCTCGGCCCCTACACGCCGGCATCGCTCGGTGACTACCTCGCCGGACCGAGCCACACCCTGCCGACGTTCCGCTCCGCCCGCTACGCGAGCGTGCTCGGTGTGGAGGACTTCTTACGGAGGGTGCACGTCATCTCCGCCGACCGCCAGGCACTGGCGCGCGCGGCCCCGCACGTCGCCGCCATCGCCCGCGCCGAGGGCCTTCAGGCCCACGCCGACTCGGTGATGCTCCGCTCCGAGCGCGAGCCCGCGTGAGCTCGGGCGGCGCAAGCCGCGAGGTTGCGCTCAGGCCCGGGTACCACTCCCCCCAGGTCGAGGTCGACGTCCGGCTGAACACCAACGAGGCGCCCGAGCCTCCGCCGGCCGCCCTCGTCGAGGCGCTGGCCGACGAGTTGCGGTCCATCTCCTTGAACCGCTACCCCGATCGGGAGGCCACGGCGCTTCGCGCCGCGCTGGCCGCCCACCACGGGGTCGACCCGGCCCAGGTCTTCTGTGCCAACGGTTCCAACGAGGTCATCCAGTGCCTGCTGCTCGCCTACGGCGGGCCCGGCCGGCCCGCCATGGTGTTCGAGCCGACGTACGCGCTCCACTCCCATATCGCCCGGATCACCGGTACTCCCCTCATCACGGGACGCCGCGACAAGGCGTTCGCGGTCCAACCCGCCGAGGTCGAAAGGACCGTCGCGTCCGCGGCCGGAGAGCATTGGCCGCAAGGCCCGGCCGTGAGCTTCCTCTGCTCGCCCAACAACCCGACCGGGGGCGCCGAGACCCCCGACAACGTCCGCTCCGTGCTCGCCCTAGTGGGCGGCATCCTCATTGTCGACGAGGCCTATGGTCAGTTCGCGCCCTGGTCGGCGCTCGAACTGCTCGGTTCCGAGCCCCGCCTCGTCGTGGTGCGCACCTTCTCCAAGACCTGGGCCATGGCGGGGCTGCGTCTCGGCTACGCCATCGCCGACCCGGGCGTGGTGGCGTCGGTGTCCAATGTCGCCCTGCCCTACCACCTCGACGCGCTCAAGCAGGTCGCGGGACGGCTCGCCGTCGGGTTCAAGGCGGAGATGGCCGAACGCGTGGCCGCCATCATCAAAGAGCGGGAGCGGGTTTCCCTCTCTCTCGAGGCCCTCCCCGTCGAAGTGTGGCCGTCCAGCGCCAACTTCATACTTTTCCGCGTCATGCAGCGGACCGGCTCGCAGGTCTGGCAGGGCCTGCTCCACCGCTCTGTGCTGATCCGAGACGTGTCCGACTGGCCGGGCCTCGAAGGCTGCCTTCGCGTGACCATCGGCACGCCTTTGGAGAACGACCGGTTCCTCTCCGCCCTTTTTGAGGTGCTCTCCGAACCGGGCGGCGCCTGAGCGGGTCTGGGCCGCAGCCTCTCAGCCGAAGCGGCCCTGGATGTAGTCCAGTGTCCTCGGGTCGTCCGGCTCGCTGAACAGCTTCTTCGTCGGCGCCACCTCGATCTGCTCACCGGCCCTGTCGCTGCCCATGAGGAAGAAGGCGCACAGGTCCGACACGCGCGCCGCCTGTTGCATGTTGTGGGTGACGATGATGATCGTCACGCGGCTTTTGAGCTCGCTCACGAGCTCTTCGATGAGCCGCATCGAGATCGGGTCCAGCGACGAGGTGGGCTCGTCCATCAGCAGCACCTCGGGCTCCACGGCCAGGGCTCTGGCGATGCAAAGGCGCTGCTGCTCACCTCCCGAGAGCGTGGAGGCGTGAGCCTTCATCCGGGTCGAGACCGAGTCCCACAGGGCGGCCCCGATCAGCGCCGACTCGGCGGCCTCGTCGAGGACGGACTTCTTGCGTATGCCGTTGAAGCGCAGGCCGGACACGACGTTGTCGTAGATCGACATGGTGGGGAACGGGTTCGGGCGCTGGAACACCATGCCGACACGGGTGCGCAAGAGCGTCGCCGGTATCCCGCCCTTGTAGATGTCGGTGTCCCCGAGGCGGATCGAGCCGCTCACGACCGCCCCCTTGGTGAGATCGTGCATCCGGTTGATGGCGCGCAAAAGCGTCGTCTTGCCCGAGCCCGAGGGTCCGATGAGGGAGGTCACCTTGTTCTTGGGGACGTCGAAAGAGACGTCGCGGATGGCGGTGCGGCCGTGGAAGCTGACGGAGACGTTCTCGAACCGCATCGCGACCGGGCCCAAGCGCGGGTCCCCCGTCTGGTCCGACATCTCCGTCGAGAGCCTGACCATCGTGGTGCCGGGATCTGCCATTACCGCCTCTCTCTTTGTAGCCAGGCCGCAAGGAGGCGGCTACCCAAGTTTAGAACCAGGACAACGAACACGAGAAAGAGCGCTATCCCCCAGGCGGCCTCACGCAGCGCCACGTAAGGCGAGGTTGCCGACTGGAAGATGGCGAGCGGCAGCGAAGCCATCTCCTTTTTCGGGTTCCACTGCACCATCGTAGAAGCACCGATCACCCACAAGATAGGGGCGGTCTCCCCGACCGCCCTGGAGAACGCCAGCAGCACCGCGGTGATGAGGCCGGGGAGCGCGGTCGGGATGACAACCTTGCGCGCCACGACACCGCGGCGCGCCCCGAGGGCGAGACCGGCCTCGCGGATGGTGGCAGGCACGGCCCGCAGCGCCGTTTCGGATGCCTTCATGATGACCGGGATCATGAGCACGCCGATGGCGAAGCTCCCCGCGATGCCCGAGAACCCGATGCCCGGCAGCTTTATGCCCCACTCGTTGAACCCGATGACAAGCATCTGGTAGGCGAAGATCCCGAGCAGGATCGAGGGGAGACCCGTCATGATCTCGGCCGTCGCTCTGAGCCCGGCCGCGAATTTCGAGTCCGACTCGGCCAGGAACAGGCCCGCGATGACCCCGATCGGGATGGCGAAGAGCGCCGCGATGCCGTCGATGACGAGCGAGCCGATGATGGCGTTCGAGATCCCCCCGATGTCGTTCGGGTCGATGAGGGAGGGGAAATTCGGGACCTTGGTGAAAAAGTCGATGCTCCACCAGTGGATGCCCTTTTGGATGAGGGAGTACAGGATCGCGAAGAGTGGGACGAGAGCGATGAGGAGCATGAGACCGCACAGTCCCACCATTGCCCTCGAGACGAGGACGCGCCGGTCGAGCGTCTTTCGCGCGACCCGCTGCACCAGCTCACGCCGCTCGAGGATCGGGTCCGGCGGGGCCCCCTCGATCACCGTCTGGCTCATATGACACCCGCCCGGAAGGCCGCGCCCCGCACGAGGCGGCGGCCGAACCAGTTCACGACCGCCGTCAAGACCATGAGGATCACCGCCAGCGCCCCGAGAGCGGCCACCTGCAGCGGCGTGGCGTCCTGGAACTGCAGGGCAATTGTGGACGCGAGCGTGGAGGCGGTCGAGAACAACGAAGGCGGGAAGAGCGGGTTGAGGCCGATGACCATGGCGACGGCCACGGTCTCGCCGAGGGCGCGGGCGGTCGCGAGCGTGACCGCGCCCACGATCCCGGTCCGTGCTCCGGGCAGCACGACCTTGCGGAGCACCTGCCACTTCGTCGCGCCGACGCTGAGTGCCCCCTCGAATTGCTCGTGGGGCACGATGGCGATGGCATCGCGCGAGAGCGCCACGATCATCGGCAGGACCATCACGAACAACACGCAGCCCGCCAACAGCAGCGAGACGCCCTCGGGCGGGGCCTGGAAGGGGAACCTCCCGCCCGTGATCTTCGCCAGGTCCGGCTCCAGGGTCTTTTGGAACCAGGGGGCGATCACGAGCAGGCCCCAGAGCCCGTAGACGACGCTCGGGACCGCCGCCAGGAGCTCGACGAGTGACGAGAGGACGATCCGCAGGCGGCCCGGTATCACGTGCACGATGGCGAGCGCGCACCCGATGCCGATCGGGATGGCGAAAAACAGCGCTATCGCCGTCGTCGCCAACGTGCCCGTGATGATGGGGAGGGCGCCGAACGAGTCGGACCCCTGGCTCCAGACCCTGCCGTAGATGATCGAGAGGCCCGAGTGGCGCCAGGCGGGGATCGAGGAGACGACGATGCTGATGATGAAGACCGCGCAGATGAGCGCGAACAGGCCGGACACCCCGTAGAGGACACCCCAGTGCGCCGCATCGCCCCTGGCCGAGAACCGTTTCCGGTTCCCGGCCAGGGGCTGGTGCGACGTCACCAAAGAAGGGTCGGCCGATACTGCGGACATGACTGTTACTCGACTACCTCGTTAGTCAGAAGCCGCTCAGCTGGAGGTCGTGGTCAGCAACGTCTGGCCCTGGGAGCCGGTGCACTGGAGAAGGGTCTTTCGCGCCAAGGCCTGGATGTTCGCCGGCAGGGCGACGTAGCCCTGCTGGACGGCGATGTCCTGACCGGCGATCGAGCCGTTTATGCCCGAGTGCGAGAGCCAGTCGAGGTACTTGACGAGAAGCGTGCCCTCGTTGTCGCTCGTCTGGTTGGACTTCCAGATGACCGCCCAGGTGTAGCCGGCGATCGGGTAGGTCGTCTTGCCGGGCTGCCACACGATCGAGAAGTCGGTCGCTGTCACGCCCGGCTTGGTCGCCGCGGCAGCCGCCACGCCGGCAGAGGACGGGGTCACGGGCACGCCGGCCTCGTTGACGATGGCCGCCACACCTTTCAACAGTTTCGGGTTGAGCAGCACGTAGGAGTACTCGACGTAGCCGATCGAGTCCGGTGTCGTCTGTATGTCGGCCGCGACCCCGGGGTTGCCGTTGCCCGCGATGCCGTCAGTGGGCAGCGTGAGGGGGGTCTTCGACGGCAGCGTCGACCAGATCGTGGGAGCGGCGTCGTTGAGGAAGTTCGTGACGATGTAGGTCGTGCCGGAGGAGTCGCCACGGGCGACGACGACGATCCTCTTGTGGGGGAAGGACGACTTCGGGTTCAGCGCCCTGATGGCGGCGCTGTCCCAGTAGTGCACCGTACCCTCGTAGATCTCCGCGAGCACCCTGCCGGTCAAGATGAGGGGCGTCTTGGGCTTGAGCTTGAGGCCCGGGAGGTTGTAGGCGATCGCCACGCCACCGAGGCCGATCGGCACCTGCAGGAACTGCGAGACCGTGTAGTTGTCACCCGCGGGCTCCTTCGAGCTGATGTCGGTCTGCGCCAACGGCACGTCGGTGCCGCCCCAGTCGACGATCTTCTTCAAGATGTCCGACTCACCGGTGCCCGAGCCGACCAGCTGGTAGCCGTTGAAGCTGGCGTTCTGGTTGCGGGCCGCGAACGTCGCCTGGGCGGCGTTCTGAAGGGGCCCGGCGAAGGTCGAGCCCGCGCCACCGATAGTTGCTTGGAAACTCATCTGCGTGTCGGCTGTCAGGTACGGGTCGCTTGCCTTGGTGCTACGCGTGCCCGCGAGCGCCGGGACGGCGACCATCGCCAGGGCCGTGACGGCGACCGCCGTCGCGGTTGTTGCAAGTCGAACTGTCCTATGGATCCTCATCAGGCTCTCTACCTCCAAAGGTCGTGATAATCGCTTTGCGCGGCCACGCCGTTAACCCGCGCCACGCGGCGGCCACTTATGTCCGTTACGACGACGCTACGAACGGGAAGTGAATGAGGTATGACCGGACCGTGTTCCGAATCTGAACTCTTGGTTAACTTCCTGGGAGTCAGATGAACGCCCTATGAACAATCCCTGGAAGAGGGCCGTGCGCGAGATTTCAAGGGGACCCCGGCACCGCCTTTCTCGACCGGCGACGCCAGGGCGGACGGCCGCCCAGGGACTGGCAGTGCGCTGCCATTAGAGTGGCCGCCATGAGGGTCCTCGTCACCGGGGCGGGCTCCGGCGTGGGCCGGGCCAGCGCGACTGTGCTCGCGAGCCGCGGGCACGAGGTCGTCGCGACGGCCCGGGACCGTGCCTGCCTCGAGGAACTCGACGTGGCGGCCAGGCTCCGGCTGGACGTGACGGACCCGGCCTCGGTCGCGGAGGTGCTGGAGGAGCTCGGATGGGTGGACGCCCTCGTCAATAATGCCGCCGTCTCCTTCCACGGCCCTATCGAACAGGTCGAGCTGGAGCACGTCCGCCAGATGTTCGAGACGAACGTGCTCGGTCCGGTTCGCCTGATCCAGGCTTTCGTGCCCGGCATGCGCCGGCGCCGCGCGGGCGTCGTCGTCAACATCTCCTCTGTCGCCGGGCACGTCGCCCAGCCCTTGAGCGGCTACTACGCCGCCACCAAGCACGCTCTCGAGGCCATCTCGGAGGCGCTCTACGTCGAGCTGGCACATTTCGGGGTCCGTGTCGTCGTCGTCGAGCCCGGCTTCATCGCGCCGGGCATGAAGGACCAGGCGCCCGGAGGCGGGCCGGGCCCCTACGACGAGCTCGACACCCAACTCGGCGAGATCGCCCGCAAGATGCAGGGCGGAGCCCGGCCCGGCCCGGATCTCGTGGCCACCGCCGTCGCCGATGCCATCGACGATGACACCGGTCCCTTGCGCCGGCGGGTTGGGGACGATGCCAACCTGATCCTCTCGGCGCGCAGCGCCTTGTCCGACGAGGAGTTCGAGAAGGCGATGCGAGCGGTCGTGGGTCTGTCCTGGTAGCGCCAAGGCGACGGGACCTGCCATTTCGCCCCGCCGCGGCAGGACAAGGCCTTGCCGGTCCGTTCGAACCGGTGCCGCTATTGCCTAGGCTCAGGTCCGTGAGCTGCCCGTGATCGAAGCCAGCAAGGGCGCGCCCGCACCCAGCGCCCGGGGCGTCGTGTTCGACGCCGCCTCCCCCTTGCCCGAGGGCAGGGCCAAACAGGACCTCGTGCGATCGATGTTCGACTCGATCGCACCGCGCTACGACCTCGTGAACGGCCTCATGACCTTCGGGCTCGACGCCAGATGGCGCCGCCGCACGATCGAGATGTTGCAGCTGGCGCCCCACTCGGTCGTGCTCGACATCGGCTGCGGGACCGGCGACCTGGCCCGCAGCCTGCGCCGCAAAGGCCACCGGGCAGCTGGCATCGACCTTTCTCTCGGGATGCTCAGCGCCGCGCGTGCCGGTGGGGCGCCCCTCGTCCAGGCCGACGCCGCCCGGCTGCCCGTGGCGTCGCGGGCGGCGGACGCGGCGGTGAGCGGGTTCGCCGTGCGCAACTTCGCCGATCTCACCGCAGTCCTGCGTGAGCTCGGTCGGGTGCTGCGTCCGGGAGGGCGGCTGGCACTGCTCGAAGTCGGCGAGCCTCGCCGCCGCCTCGTGCGCCTCGGCCACCGGGTCTGGTTCACCCAGGCCGTGCCGAGGCTCGGGGCGCTCTTGTCCGACGGCGCGGCCTACCGCTACCTGCCACGCTCGGTCGCCTACCTCCCCCCGTTCGCCACCTTCGCAGGCCTTCTCACCGACGCCGGCTTTCGCGAGGTCAGGCTCCATCTGCTGAGCGGCGGCATCGCCCAGTGCGTGACGGCGACCAGAGCGGCCGAGAGCACCGGCTCATGAACCGCGCCCTGACGAGCCTTTGTTACGGCGTAGCGCCGATCGATGCGCAGGTGCTGGACCGGCTGCGCCGCCACGCCTACGAGACCGGACGCGTCATCGAGCGCGAGGGGCTGGTGGTTCTCGGCCTCGGCACGGCGGCGGCTCTCGAGCTCCCGGGGGGCCCGGCCAACCCCCCCGCTGTGAGGCGTGCGGTCGCCGAGCTCGGGGCCATCGCCCGCCTCGAGGGCACCCCGCCCGGCGCCAGCACCGAGCCCGGGCGCCACGGCCAGCTCGAGCCGGTGCCCGTCGCGCTCGGTGCGCTCCGTTTCGACCGCAGCGCCGACGGCGCCCTCGTGGTCCCCGAGGTGACGGTGCTCGCACCTGTGGGCAGCGGACCGCAGGTCGTGGCCGTGGGGTCGCCTGATCGTGTCCGTCAGCTGCTGTGCGACCCGCCCGGCAAGGTCGCGGCCGCCCGGAGCGCTGCGGCGACCGCGCCCCCCGACGAGTTCCGCCTCGCTTCCGCCCGGCCCCACCGGGACTTCCTGGACCGCGTCGGCGCCGCCCTCGCCGAGATTCACGCCGGGAGCCTCGACAAGCTGGTCCTCGCGCGGGAGGTGACGGTGCACGCCAACCGGCCCTTTCGCCAGGCCGACCTCCTCGGCCGGCTCCGGGCGCTTCATCCCTCCTGTACGGCGTTCGCCATCGACGGCTTCATCGGTGCCACGCCCGAGCTGCTGATCTCCCGTGACGGTGCCCGGATCGCCTCGGTTCCCCTCGCGGGGACCGCGGCCCGCAGCGGGGACCCGGACGCCGATCACAAAGCCGAACAAGCGCTCCTCGCCTCGGCGAAGGAGCGCTCCGAGCACCGGGTCGTCGTCGACGCCATCATCGCCGCTTTATCCCCGGTGGCCGACCGCCTCGAAGTGCCGGACAGGCCCGTCATCCGCGAGCTGCGCAACGTGAGCCACCTCGGGACGGAGATCTCCGGTGTCCTCGCCCGGGGCGACGACAGCTACCCGGGTGTTCTCGAGCTCGTGGGTCTGCTCCATCCCACCCCGGCCGTGGCCGGCACGCCCGTCGATCTGGCACTGGACTACCTGGTCAAGCTGGAGGAGCTCGACAGGGACCGCTACGGCGGGCCCGTGGGCTGGGTGAACGCCCGCGGCGACGGGGAGTGGTACGTCGGGATCCGCTCGGCGGTCGTCGAGGGGACCTCCGCGCGCCTTTTCGCGGGCGTCGGGATCGTCGCCGACTCCGATCCCGCCTCCGAGCTCGCCGAGACCCAGCTCAAGCTCCAGGCGTTTCTCGCCGCCGCCGTCCGTCCCTGAAGCCCGACGCGAAGCCCGAGTAACGGCGCACGACCTCGGCGATCGTCTCGGGATCATCGAAGGGCACAAGGTGACCCCCGCCCACGACGACGAGCTCGGCCCCCGGGATCGCCATGGCGAGCAGCCGTGCCGCGGCGAGGGGAACGACGTGGTCCGATGCGCCCGTCACGACCGCCGTCGGGACAGCGATTCGGCACAGAGCCCGTTCCAGCCCCGGCGTCTCGGCGAGGAGGGCACGCTGTTCGACGAGGAAGCTCTGCCTTCCCCTGCCGACGATGGGACGTCCGTCGCTCCCGATCGCGGCCTGCACGGTGGGCAGGGCGGGGACGATGTTCCCGACGCGGGCGCGGGGGTGGTGCTCGGAGAAGCTGGCCGCGGCGATCAGGACCCGCCGGAGCGTGCCCACCCCGGCCCGGAGGATGCCGTTGCCCACCACGGGGACGGCGAGCAGCCGGTCGAAGCCCGACAGCGACCGGGCGACTCCGACGGACCCCACGAGCACGAGGGCGCCGACGCGTTCGGGGTGCCGCAGGGCAAGCTCGAGCGCGATTCCGCCCCCGAGCGAATGACCCACGACCGTCACGGGGCTCTCCGCACCGGCAGCCAGCAAGAGCTCCTCCAGCACGTCTGCGTTGGCCGCGATCCCCCTGGCGCCACGTAGGTCGGATCCCCAGCCGGGACGGTCCGGCGCGAGCACGCGGTGGTCGCCCGACAACATGTCCGCCAGCGCCGCCCAGTCGCCTCCGGCGCCCGGTTGGCCGTGCACCAGCACCACCACGGGCCCGCTGCCGACGTCGATCGGCGCCATCGGCCCGGTGGTGGCCGGTCGGGCGCCGTCGTTGCTCACCGCGAGGAGGAGGACCGCGACGCGGTGCCCGTCGCCCGGTGGCCCACGAGCTTGGCGCCGAGTCGTCCGGCGCCCCACCACGTCACGAGCACCAGGGCCTCCACCACGGTGTATGTCGACATCTTGGAGGCTCCGAGCTCCCGGTCCACGAAACGGATCGGCACTTCTTTGACCTTGGCACCCAACTGCCTTGCCCGGTAGGTCATCTCGACCTGGAACCCGTAGCTCTCCGCCCGGATCGAGCCGAGGTCGATGCGGCGGAGAAGTGTCGCCGCATAGGCCCGGTAGCCCGCGGTCGAATCACGCACGTGCAGGCCCAACAGGAGATCGGCATAGATGTTGCCCCCTCGCGACAGCACCCGCCGCGGCAGGCTCCAGTTCGGTATCGAGCCACCGGGGACGTACCGGGACCCGATGCACACCTCGTAGCCCTGGCCGAGCGGCGCCAGCACCACGGGAAGGGCGTCCGGGTCGTGCGAGAAGTCCGAGTCCATCTCGACCAGGGCCTCGTAACCCTGCTCGAGGCCCCATGCGAAGCCGTCCCGGTAAGCGCTGCCCAGGCCGAGCTTGGCGGGCCGCGACAGCACCTCGACGTGGCCGCGCCTCTCGCCGAACTCGGCGGCGATCTTGGCCGTGCCGTCGGGGCTGTTGTCGTCGACCACGAGGACCGACGCATCCGGGAGGGCGTCGCGCACACGGCCGAGGACGTCCTCGATTGTGGCAGCTTCATTGAAAGTAGGAAGCACAACCAGGACGCGCACGGTTGCAGCCTATGGCCAAACCGCGGCCGGACAGACTCGGTCCCCAACGCGCCCGCGGTGGACCCGGGCGTTACTTGGCGCCGCTGCTCAGGGCCTCACCCGGCGCCGGCACGGGGGCATCCTTCCCGGCGGGGGCCGCCTCGAGCGCCTCGGAGCGGTGCTCTGCCCAGAGGTCCTTCGCGATCACCTGCAGGGCGCTCGCTGCCGGCACAGCCAACAGGGCCCCCACAAGGCCGCCGAAGGTGGACCCGACGATCCCACCGAGCTCGACGCCCACGAGGATCGCCAGCAGCACCCAGAGAGGGTTCAGGCGGACGGTCCTGCTCATCACGATCGGATTGAGGATGTGGTTCTCCACCTGTTGGTAGATGAGGAACACCGCCAGGGTCACGATCCCGGCCGGCAAGGAGTGCAGCAGGGCAACCGCCACCGTGGGCACGCCGGCGAGCAGTCCGCCCACGAGAGGCAGGAAGTCGACGATGGCCACCCAGATCGAGAGCACGCCGGCGTAGGGCACCCCGGTCGCGCGCAACGTCGCGAAGATGACGAGCCCGGCGATCATCGAGGTGGCGAAGTTCCCGAGCATGTACCCGGCCACGGCCTGGCCGACGTCGCCGAGGATGTTGTGCACCCGGACCGAGCGTTCGGGCCGCATCCAGTTGAGCACGCCGCGGATCATCCGGGGAGCCTCGAGGAGGATGAAGAAGGTCAGCACGCCGACGGTCACGAGGGCGACGACACCGCTCACGACGGTCTTGCCCACGGCGAGCGCGGGGCGACCGAGGCCGGTGATCAAAGTCTCGAGCCGCGGCACGTTCTTCTTCACGTAACTCTCGAGGTGGAGCCGTTTGACGAGGTGCCCGATCTGCCCCTTTCCCTGCTGCGCCTGGCGCACGAGGCTCGGCAGCTCCCTCGCGAAGCTCGTGGCGGAGGAGTAGACCGGGTGGACGAGCACATAGCCCACAGTCAAGATCACCGCCGCCGAGAGGAAGAAGACGACTGCCGTCGCCATACCTCGGCGGACCCCCCGGCGTTCCACGAAGCTGACGGCCGGGTGCAACAGCGCGCCCAGGAACAACGACACGACTATCAAGAGCACGACGACCCGCAACCGCCACAAAAGGGCGAGGCCGATTCCTACGCTGACGACCGCGCCGGTGGCTATGAAGGCGGTGCGCGCCACCCGCAGATCGCGGGCGCGTTGGCTCGGGGACGGACCGGGGCCCCGATAGGTGTTCTCCTCAGGCACCGTAACAAGTCAACTCGATGCGGGCGCGTCAAAGCGGGATCCAACACCCGCCTCCGGGCCGGGCCGCCATGGGGTCTGTGTCTCCCGCTGCGGGCGATCGGTGTGGTGACCAGGCTCTCCCCGCGACCTGTTCGCGCCTGCAAGCATGGGGACATGGGCGAATCACCCGGGCTCGACGGCGCAGTCGCCGGCATGAGCGCGCCCCGGCGCCGTCGCAGACTGCTCGGGTGGATCCCCCGGCCGCTGCGCCACGGCATCACGATCTTCATCCTCCTCCTCTTCGTCGAGTACGTCCTCATCCCGAGCTTCCTGCACTCCAAGGCGCGCTCTTCTTTGAGCCAGCTGGGGCGGGTCAACCTGTTGTGGTTCCTCGCCGGTTTCGCTCTCGAGGCCGCCGCGCTCGTCGCCTACGGCCGCCTCACCCAGTCGGTGCTGCCCGAAGACGGGCCCGGTCTGTCCCGAGTGCTTCGCATCGACCTGTCCACGCTGGCGGTGAGCCACGTGATCCCCGGCGGCACCGCCGGCGGCACCGGGCTCGGCTACCGGCTGCTCACCTCGAGCGGGGTGAGCGGCCCCGACGCCGGCTTCGCCCTCGCGACCCAGGGCATCGGTTCGGCCGTCGTCCTAAACGCCATGCTCTGGGTAGCCCTGGTCATCTCCATCCCCCTGCACGGTTTCAACAGCGCCTACGTCACCGTGGCTGTGGTGGGCGCCGTACTGGCCGCCGCCTTCGCCACTCTCGTGCTCGCACTCACCCGCGGCGAGGCCCACGCCGCCCGGGCCCTGGGATCGATTGCGAGACGGGTGCCGTGGGTCACAAAAGATCAGATGGAGCAGCTGGTCCAGCGCCTCGCCTCGCGCCTTAGGACGCTGGCGTCGGACCGCAAGCTGCTCAAGAACGCCGTCTTGTGGGCCGCAGCGAACTGGCTCTTCGACGCGGCTTCGCTGTGGGCCTTCGTCGCCGCCTACGGGCACGTCTCGCGTCCCATCGACCTTTTCGTCGCCTACGGGGTCGCCAACGTGCTCGCGGCCGTGCCGCTCACCCCCGGCGGCCTCGGGATCGTCGAGGCGGTGGCGGCGACCTCCCTCATCGGTTTCGGGGTTCCGGCGGGCATCGCCTGGCTCGGTGTGATCTCCTGGCGCCTGTTCAACTTCTGGCTGCCGATCCCCGTCGGCGCCGGCGCCTACCTGTCGCTTCGCGTCCAGCACGGGGCCGGCCTCAAGGAGCGCCGTGACGCCCTCGGCGCCATGACGCGGGCGCCATACCCGTCGTCCCCCCCAACGGCCGAGGTCCCGGCCGTCAAGCCAGACCTGTTTCCCCGGAGCCCGGGGCCTGCATCTCCTCCGGCCCCGTCGGCACCACCTCAAGGCTGACCGGCACCTCGAAGAGCTCCTGGAACAACTGCACCTTGCGCTGGAGCATCCAACGCTCGAGCTCCGCGTCGCCACGGGCGCTCACGACGATCTCCACGCGCGTACTGCTCAGCTCCACGCCCACATGACCGATGACCGAGTCATGGGCGGCGTCGAGCCCGTCCGCGATGCGCAGCAGGGAGATCATCTTCAACACCCGGTCCCGGTCCTTGCGCTCCAGGGCCTCCCAGGCGTGGAAGGACTCCCTCGGACGTCCCCGGACGTGATAGCGCCCGAGACATGACAGCACCTGGATCTCTATGGGCGAAAAGCCCCGCAGGTCACCGTTCTCGACCAGATAGGCGGTGTGGCGGGCGTGGCCGTCGCGGCTGACGTGCTCGCCTATGTCGTGCAGCAGCGCCGCCAGCTCCAAAAGCTCCCGGTCCCCTGCGTCGAGCTCGTGCAGGGCGACGGTCGAGTCGAACAGCTCGACCGCCAGCCTCGCGACCTGGCGCGAGTGCGCCTCGGGCCATCTCGAGCGCACGCACAGCGACAGGACCGATCCACGGCGGATCGCCCGCGGGTCGTTGCTGAACTCCACCCGGTCGTGCCGGGCGATCGTCGAGATGATGATGCCTTCCCTGAGCCCCCACTCCGACACCGTGAGCTCGCGAAGTCCCGTCCGCTCCATGAGGACCTCGGTCACGGCGACACCGGCCGGCAACAGCTCGGCGCGCCGGGCCTCGATACCCGCCAGCCGGGCTCGCTCCCAGCTCGGCAGCTCGCAGATGATCTCGCCCAGCACGGCGAGCTCCCGGGCCGTCACGGTCAGCTGATTGACAGAGGTGGGCACGATCCCGTCCCGCCGTGCCGCCGCGCCCCTGGCCAGGGCACAGAACGTGCCCGAGGTCCCGATCAAGAGCTTGGGGCCGCAGGCGAGCAGTTCCTCGAGCACGTCGTCGAGTTGCCTGGAGATCTGCTCTTTGAGCCGCGCACGGTCCTTCTTGGTCGGTGGGTCCGTACGCACGAACTCGGCGGTGAGCCGCCCGACACCGAGGTGCAGGCTCGTCGCATAGCTGAGGCCGAACTGGTCACCGACCGAGAGCTCGAGGCTCCCCCCACCGAGATCGGCGCAAAGCGCCGGGCCGGGTTCGATGAGCACGCTCGCCCGCACTGCTTCGAAGATCAGCTGGGCTTCACGGATGCCGCTCACGACCTGGATCCGGACGCCTGTCGCCTCTTCGATCCGCTCGGCCGCCTCGGGCCCGTTGGCGGCCTGGCGCATCGCCGCGGTCGCCATGGCCACGATCTCGTCGGCCCGCTGCACCTCCGCGATCGTCTTGAGCCGCCGGATGGTGTCGATCGCCGCCTCGATCGCCGCCTCGCTGAGCACGCCCTCGCGGGCCACGACGTCGCCCAGGCGCAGCATCACCTTCTCCCGCGCGAGCGGGACAAAGCTCCCGTCACGGCGAGTCTCGACCACCAGCAGATGGAACGAGTTGCTACCGAGGTCCAGCGCGGCGATCCGCACGGGCGGAGCTCAGCTCAGCGGCTCGTGTGAGCGGCGCCTGCGGGCCCGCTCCATCGCGAGCTCTTGTAGCCGCCGCTGCACGCTGAGCCCGAGCACCGGCACAACCCGCTTCCAAGTCCCGTCCGGCCCGAGCTCCCAGGCGTTGGTGTCGTCGGCGAGACCGAGCTGAAGGGTCTCTTCGAGGCGCGCCCGCAGCTCGGCCTCGAGGACCGGGACCAGGACCTCGATCCTGCGGTCGAGGTTGCGTTCCATCAAGTCCCCCGAGCCGATCGTGTAGCTCACGGGGCGTTCCCCGCCGGGATCACCGAAGCGGAAGATGCGGGAGTGCTCCAAAAAGCGCCCCATTATCGAACGCACCGTGATCGTCTCGGAGAGCCCCGGCACTCCGGGCCGCAAGCAGCAAAGGCCCCGCACCAGCAGATCGATCCGCACGCGCGCCTGTGAGGCCGCGTAGAGGGCGTCTATGACGCCAGGGTCGGTGAGCCCGTTCACTTTGATAGTGATGCGGCCCGCCTCGCCTGCCGCGGCTTGTTCTGCGATCTCGGAGAGAACCCATGGCCGCATGCCCTGGGGAGCCACGACTATCCGCCGGTGCGCGACCGGGCGGCCGTACCCGGTCAGGTGGTTGAACAGGTCCGTCAGGTCCTCACCGATGGCGGGGTCGGCGGTCAAGAGCCCGAGGTCCTCGTAGACCTTCGCCGTCTCCGAGTTGTAGTTGCCCGTGCCGATGTGGCAGTAACGACGCAGCCCGTCCTCCTCGCGCCGCACGACGAGGACGATCTTCGAGTGCGTCTTCAGTCCCACGAGTCCATAGACGACGTGCACGCCGGCGCGTTCCAGCTGACGTGCCCACAAGATGTTCGCCTGCTCGTCGAAGCGAGCCTTCACCTCGACGAGCGCCGCCACCTGCTTGCCCTGCTCGGCCGCCCGTACGAGCGCCGAGACGATGGCCGTGTCGTCGGAGGTGCGGTAGAGGGTCTGCTTGATCGCCAGCACGGCCGGGTCGTCGGCGGCCTGGGTTATGAAAGCCTCGACCGAGGTCGTGAACGAGTCGTAAGGGTGGTGGACGAGCACACTTCGCTCCCGCAGCACGGCGAACAGGTCGACGGGCCCGTCCCCGGCGGTGGCGAGGCGCGGTTGGGTCATCGGGACCCAGGTCGGCTCGTGCAGATCGGGCCGGTCGATGCCGTGCAGGGCCCAGAGCTGGCTCAGACCGAGGGGTGCCGAGTTCTCGTAGACATCCTCCGGGCCGAGCTCGAGCTCCTCCAAGAGCAGGTCGCGAACCACCGCCGGCATGCCCCGGTCGACCTCGAGGCGCACCGCCCGCCCGAAACGGCGGCGACGCAGCTCCGTCTCGACCGCGGCGAGGAGATCGTCGGCCTCACTCTCCTCCAAGTCGAGGTCGGCGTTGCGCGTGACGCGGAAGGCGTGATGGCGCCCTATCTCCATGTGCGGGAAGAGCCTGGGCAGGTTGGCGGCGATCAACTGCTCGAGGGCCACAAAGCGCCCACCGCCGTCGAGGGGCACGAAACGGGGCAGCAACGGCGGCACCTTCACCCGCGCAAAGCGCTGCTCGTGGGTGCTCGGGTCCTCGACGAGCACGGCCAGATTGAGCGAGAGGTTCGAGATGTAGGGGAACGGATGGCCAGGGTCGACCGCGAGCGGCGTGAGGACGGGGAAGATCTCCTTCTCGAAAACGCTCAAAAGCCGCGCCTTTTCCTCGGTGTCGAGCTCCTCGATGCTCGCGAAGTAAAGGCCGGCCCGGGCGAGGCTGGGCACGATCGAGGACTCGAACACGTCATCGCTGCGCTCGAGCAGGCGGATGCACTTTGAGCGGATGTCGTGGAGCTGCTGGGCGGCACTGCGCCCGTCGGCCGAGCGCGCCCGCAGGCCTGCGGCGACATGGTCCTTGAGGCCCCCGACGCGCACCTGGAAGAACTCGTCGAGCCCCGAAGAGAGGATGGCGATGAACTTCACCCGTTCGAGGAGCGGCAGAGCCTCGTCGGCGGCGAGGTCGACGAGGCGATCAGCGAAGTCCAGCCAGGAGAGCTCACGGTTGAGGAACCGGTCCGGGCGTGCCACCGGGCCGCCGGGCATCATGACAGCGGCTTTCACAACCCAGACGCTACCGTGAAGTCGTGCAGCCCCTCGCCATGGCACCGAGGGTCCGGCAGCGTCGCCGCAGCGAGCTCGGCCTGCTGCTCGTCGCGGTCGTCGTGATCACGCTCGCCTACCTTCTCGCCGCCCTCGGCACCCGCGACGCCCTGCCTGCAAATGCCCTGGACTTCATCGGCGTCGTGGCGGCGCTGGCGCTCGTCGTCCATCTGGCCAATCGTTTCCTCGCGCCCGAGGCCGACCCGGTGATGATGCCGGTGGTACTGATGCTGAACGGCATCGGTTTCGTGATGATCTACAGGCTCGACGCATCGCCCCAGATCGCCGCCGATGCGCCGTGGCACTATCAGGCGGCCTGGACGGCGCTCGGCGTGGCCGCCTATGTCGTCACATTGTTCGTCGTGCGCCGCTCGCGTGACCTCGAGCGCTACCGCTACATGCTCGTGTTCGGCGCTCTTCTTCTGCTCGTGCTCCCCCTCGCGCCCTACCTGGGCACGACATCCGAAGCCCAACTGAACGGGGTGAAGCTCTGGATTCGCCTCGGGCCGGTCACGTTCCAGCCCGTCGAGATCGCCAAGCTCATGCTCGTGGTCTTCTTCGCCTCCTATTTCGTGGAAAAACGCGAGATGCTCTCACTGTCCACGCGACGTGTGGGCAACCGGCTCCTGCCTGACCTGCGCCCGCTCGGACCGATCGCGGTCGCGTGGGTGGTCGCGATCCTCATCATCCTCCTCGAGCACGACATCGGGTTCTCGCTGCTCTTGTTCATCATGTTCATAACGATGCTGTGGGTCGCGACCGGACGTTGGACCTACGTCGTGGGTGGGCTCGTCGCTTTCCTCGCGGGTACCTACCTGGCAGCGCACCTCCCCTTTGCGAGATCCCTCATCGACCAGCGCGTGTCGGCCTGGATCAACCCCTGGGCCCACTACAGCTCCTACGGTTACCAGACAGTCCAGGGCGAGCTCGCCCTCGGGCGGGGAGGCCTCACAGGATCGGGACTCGGCCTCGGCTCTCCTTATGACATCCCGGTCGCCTACAGCGACTTCATCTTCGCCGCCATCGGCGAAGAGCTGGGCCTGCTCGGCACGACGGCCGTGGTCGTGGGATTCCTCCTGGTCGTGGGCACCGGGATTCGGGCGGCACTCCGGGCGCGCTCGGAGTTCTCCCAGCTCGCCGCCGTCGGTTTCACCGCCATTCTCGGCTTCCAGTCGTTCTTCATTATGGCCGGCGTCGTCCGCCTGCTCCCCCTCACCGGGGTGTCGCTCCCCTTCATCGGCTACGGCGGCTCATCGCTTGTGGCGAACTACGTACTTGTAGCCCTGCTCATGCGCATCTCCGACGAGGGGGCCGCCCCGCCGGGAGTCGCCATCGGGCTTGCTCATCGGGCGGCACGGATGCGGCGCCGTGCCCTGGTCACCGCTCGGGCCGCGCCCGTCGGCGCCGCCCGGCGAGCCGGCCCCGGCGCCGGCGACCTCAATGGCTCCCCGACACTCCAGACGCGGCACAAAGACGCCCCCGCCGACCGGGTCCCACCCGATGCCGTCCGGCCGGCCCCGGGCGAACCGGGCCGCCCGCCCGATGGATGGCCCTTCTAGTTGGCGCCCATGGGGTCGGTGCCGGCGACCTCCAAGACGTTCGGGTCGACCATGATCGGGACCGGCAGCCTGTGACGTAGTGCCAAGGCGATCGCATCCGAGGGGCGGCAGTCGATCACACGTGTCCCCAGCTGACCGGAGAGGACCATCTCGGCGGTGAACGCGGTCCCCCGAACCTCGGTGATCCGCACGACGTCGAGAATCATCCCGAACTCTTCGAGGACACGCGCGAACAGTTCGTGGGTGAGCGGCCGCGGGGTCTCGAGCCCCCTTCCCGCGTAGCTGATCGCAATCCCCTCGGCGCCGCCGACGGGGATCCGCAGCTCGCGGAAGGGCGCATCTGCCTCCTGCAGGACGACGACGGGGTGCGTAGCCGGCAACACGAGCACGACGTCGACGAAGATCATCTGTGACATCGCCGCGGGCGCCCCCGCGGCGAGCTCCTGGTCGGCATCGGCCGCGGGCTCGTCGGGCGTCGTGGACCCGTCCCCGGCGGGCTCCTCAAACACACCCGGCTCCCCCGGGCCCACCGGCGCCTCCGCCGTCTCGATCGCGACCTCGTCGGGCGCCCCCGCGATCAGCTCCGCCTCTGCCGGCACGTCGGTCTCCGGGCCGTCCGAGGACAAGGCCATCTGGGCCGAGAGCGCCCCACCGCCGCCGAAGGCCGCACCGTCACCGTTGCCGCGCGTCACCGCCTCCGACTCGGCATCGGCTCGGACAGCGTTCTCATCGGTGCCCATGGGACTCATCGCCGGCCTGTCCGGCGCATCTCGACATTGACCACAAGCCCGACCGTAGCGAAGAAGACGATCATGGCGGAGCCACCGTAGCTCACGAACGGCAGCGGGATACCGGCGATGGGGATGAGGCCGATGGTCATGCCGACATTCTGGAACACGGAGAACGCGACCAGCGCGAGCGCCCCCGAGCACAGCATGCGACCGAGCGGATCCCTCGCGATCTGGGCGGCTCGCAAGAGCCGGAAGGCGATCACCCCGAACAGTGCCACGACCAGAACCCCTCCGACGAACCCGAGCTGCTCGCCCACGGCCGTGAAGATGAAGTCGGTCTGCTGGGCGGGCACGAAGCCGCCGTTGGTCGCGGCGCCGTGGAACACCCCTGTGCCGAAGGCCCCCCCTGAGGCGATCGCCAGGATCGACTGGGCCAGGTTCCAGTTGGCTCCGCTCGTGGCGGTGTTCTGGTGGAGAAAGGACGTGAAGCGCTGCAGCTCGTAGGCGTGGATCAACCGGAAGTGGACCGCCACCGCCAGACCTGCGGTGCCGGCCACGGCCAAGCCGACCAGATACCTGAGCCGCGCCCCCGATGTCACGATCATGACCGTGAGGACGACGACCATGATGAGGGCCGTGCCGAGGTCGGGCTGCTTGTACACGAGCAGGATGGGGACCCCGGCGAGCACCAGTACGACGACGAGGTTCCTCAAGAACATCGTGTCTTGACGGCTGCAGTACACCGCCACCACGACGATGAGGGCGAGGGCGGCGAACTCAGAGGGTTGCACCTCGAGGGGCCCGAGAGCGAACCAGCGTTGCGCACCGAGCGAGACGTGCCCGAAATGCGTCAGCACCCCGAGCAGCGACACCACGACCAGCCCGTAGAGCACATAGGCCCACTGCTCGAGCCAGTGGTAGTCGATCAGTGCCGCCACGACCATCACCACGAGCCCGATCGCGAGCCAGACGAGCTGGCGCTTCAGGTAGAACTTCGGATCGCCACCGCTCGCCTCCATCTCTACACGGGTGGCGGAGTACACCATGACCGCGCCGATGAGCGCGAGCAGCACGGCACTGGCGATCAGGATGAAGTCACAGCGGCTCACAAGCTCCCACGCCGCGTTCTTCTCCCTGCGATCGCTCCACCGTGCCGGCACGCTCGGATAGTGGGCGGCCATGATGGGCAAGGATAACGGGGACAGCCCCTCAACTCACTGCCGCGACACAGCCAGGGGCACGTCTGGTCGTCGCTCGCCCTGCACCGGGGGCCGAGCGCGCTCCGGGAGGAGATCTTGCGCTCGTCCCGGGTCCTCAGGTCACCTCTGTCCAGTGCTCTTCCACGTCCACGGGCCCGTCGCCCCCTCCGAGGCGGCCGGCGGGAGGTCGGCGACGGCCGCCCACATGGCACTCAGCGGAGGCTGCGCCCCTGTCCACAGCCTTATCTGACGTGCGGCCTGGTACACGAGCATGCCGAGGCCGTTGCGAACCGTGGCGCCCTGGCGCCGGGCCTCCGCCAAAAAAGGCGACAGCGGAGGGTCGTAAACGAGGTCCACGACCAGTTGGCCCGCGCCGAACCAGGAGGGGTCGACGCCGGAAACGACTGCTGAGACCTCTGGTTCCCCGCCCTCGCCTGCCGGTGCTGTGGACGGAACGGGCCCGGTCCGGCCGGTCTGGTCGCTCTGGCCGACAATCGCCGTGTCACGGGGAGCACCCCCGCCCGCCATGGCGGCGGGGGTGGCCTGGATGACGAGATCGGCCCGCCGGAGGTCGTCCGGACGCCCGACCCGCACGACCGTGGGGGCCAACGCCGCCGCGCGCCACGCGGCCGTCACGGTGCGGTTCACCACGACGATCTCGTGGGCACCTGCTTCCGCCAGGGCCAGCACCGCTGCCCGGGCCGCCCCGCCCGCGCCGATGACCCCGCAACGCCTGCCGGCGGGATCGAAGCCCCCGTCCCGAAGATCGTCCAGCAGGCCTTCCCCGTCGTAGCTCTCGGCCACGATGGCGCCTTGGTCGAACGTGAGGGTGTTCGCGGCACCGAGCCGGCGCACCTGGACAGACCGGCGGGTGGCCAGCCGGGCGGCGCCGTCCTTGTGCGGCATGGTGACCGACAGGCCGCGCAGGCCGAGGGCCGCCGCCCCGGCGACCGCCTGGGCGAGCGAGGCGGGCGGCACTTCGAAGGCCGTGTAGCTCCAGTCGAGGCCCATGGCGGCGTAGGCCGTGTTGTGCAACAGCGGCGAGAGGGAATGGCGCACCGGAAATCCGATCACGCCCGCGACCGCGGTCGTCGCTCTCGGCCAGGCGGCCGTGGGGCGGCCACCGGTCGGTATCTCGGCGAACTCGCTCATCGCTTGCCCCGATTCTCCTCGAGCCACGACTGCAGGAGGACGGTCGCGGCCACGGCGTCGATGCCTTCCCGACGTGCCCGAGAAGTTACCCCCGGCCGACTCCGGCGCAGGGGACGGGCCTGCGAGCGCGCCCGCTCCCCGTCCCGGGACCTCACCGGTTCTGCGGGCAAACGACGCCTACGCTCGGCCTCGACGGTGGTGAGGCGCTCATCGTGCAAGACGACGGGCACGCCGAGCGAGGTTCCCAGCCTCGAGGCTTCCGCGACTGCCGCCGCCGCGGCAGGGCCCCTGTCACCGGTCAGGCTGAGCGGGAGTCCCACGACGACAAGGCCGGCGCCGAACTCCGACACGACAGCAGCGATCGCACCGTGGTCAGCGTCCAAGTCGCCGCTTCGAGCGATGACAGAGTGCGGGGTGGCGAGCACCCGTTGCGAATCGCTCACCGACACGCCGATGCGCCTCTCACCGAGGTCGATACCGATGACCCGGGTTCCCGCCGCCTCAGCCGTCGTGCGGCGCTCCCGGTCCGTCGCCCCGTCGCTCAAGGCGACGCCTGGTCGTCCTTGGGCCCCGGTGCACGGCTCAAGGCCTCGGCCAGCCTCACGAGGGCTTCCTCGACACCGGCGACGTCGCGGCCCCCGGCCGTCGCCAGCTCAGGTGTGCCGCCGCCACCGCCGCCCACTGCGCCGGCCGCCTGCACGGCGGCCGCGCGAGCGTCGATCCCCGAACCCTTCCTCGTGGCGACGACGAGCGCCACCCGCTCAGGGCCGGTGACCCCGGCAAGGCCGACGGCCTCGACGCCGGCGTGGTCCCGGACCGCGATCGCAAGGTCCCTCAGCTCGTTCGCCTCGAGGCCGTCCCGGCGCCCTACGACCCGCCCGGCCATGGGGCCGGGCGCGGCGGCCACGGCGGCCGCCGCCAGGGCGTCCGCGTCCTTGCGCAACTCGTCGGCGCGAAGCGTGCGCAGCTGTTCCTCGAGCGTACGTTGGCTCGCCAGCAGCCGGTCGACCGCCGTGGTCAACTCGGCGGGTTGGGTGCGAAGGCGTTGCGACGCCTCTTCGACACTGCGCTGGAACGAGCGGAACCGGGCGAGTGAA
This sequence comes from Acidimicrobiales bacterium, assembly GCA_052148655.1. Taxonomy (GTDB): domain Bacteria; phylum Actinomycetota; class Acidimicrobiia; order Acidimicrobiales; family Bog-793; genus Fen-455. The sequence goes on along the minus strand of JBKQHU010000101.1, from coordinate 25,049 downwards.
GCCTCACCGGTAACTGCTTCGATGCGGCGCGTGTTCGAACCGATGGAAGCCTCCGAGACCACCTGCAGCGGCCCGATCGTGCCCAACGAGCTCACGTGCGTGCCCCCGCACAGCTCGAGGGAATGGTGGCCGGCCTCCACCACCCGCACGATGTCGCCGTACTTCTCCCCGAAAAAGGCCATGGCGCCGGCGGCTTCGGCTTGCTTGCGCGTCGTCTCGTGGACCCGGACGGGCTCATTGCGGAGGACCTCTCGGTTCACGAGGTCCTCCACACGGGCTATCTCCTCCTCTGACATGGGCCCGAAATGGCTGAAGTCGAACCGCAGGCGGTCCGGGGCGACGAGCGAGCCCTGCTGGCGCACGTGGTCGCCGAGCACTTGGCGCAGGGCCCAGTGGAGAAGGTGGGTGCCGGTGTGGTTGCGGCGGATTGACTCCCGGCGCCCGACGTCGATGACGGCGGCCGCCTCCTGGCCGGCCTCGATGGATCCTTCGACGAGGTAGCCGAGGTGCCGGGTCAGGCCCTCCACGACCGATGTCGCGTCCAGCACGCGGACCTTGCCCGTGGAGGTCGTGATGAGCCCCGTGTCGCCCACCTGGCCGCCGCCCTCGGCGTAGAAGGGGGTCCGGTCCAAGAAGACCTCTATCAGCTCGGCGGACGCAGGCGCCGTTTCGCCGTCGACGTTGGCGAAGGACTTCTCGACCGAGCTCGGCACGACCGCGAGCACCCGGGCCTCCACTTCGGCCTCCTGGTACCCGAGGAACAGCGTCGGGCCGAACACGGTCCTGATCTCGCTCCAGGCCGACGTGACGCCTTCGGGTGCCGAGGTGACGGCACGCCCGGCCTCGCGGGCACGCTGGCGCTGCTCTTGCATCGCAAGGTCGAAACCTGCGCGGTCGACCTCGATCCCGCGCTCGCGGGCGATCTCCTCTGTCAGGTCCCTCGGGAAGCCGTAGGTGTCGTGCAGCTGGAACGCAACCTCCCCCGCCACCTCTGAGGCACCGGTCGCGAGCTCGGCCTCGAGCAACGCCATCCCGGACCGCAGCGTGCGCAGGAAGGCCTCCTCCTCGTGCAGGGCGATCCGCTTGATGAGGTCCCTGTCACGCTCGAGGGTCGGGTACGCCGCGCCCATGACGTCCGCCACCACATCGACGACACCCGGAGTGACAAGACCCTTGGCGCCCAGGCGCTGGGCCACGAGCACGGCGCGGCGGATGAGGCGTCGCAGCACGTAGCCGCGGCTCTCGTTGGAGGGGAAGACCCCGTCGGAGATGAGGAAGGTGAAGGTGCGGGCGTGGTCGGCGACGATGCGCAGACCTATGTCGGTCTCTTCGGTGCTCCCGTAGACGCGCCCGGTGGCGGCCGAGGCGGCCTCCAGGATCGGCGCCACGAGGTCGGTGTCGAAAACCGATTCCACTCCCTGGATCTGGGTCAGGATCCGGTCGAGCCCGGCCCCCGTGTCGATGTTGCGGCGGGGCAACGCGCTGAGGGAGCCGTCGTGGTGACGCTCGTACTGCATGAACACGAGGTTCCACAGCTCCACGTAGCGCTCGCCCCCCTGGGCTGGCCCGCCGCCGGGCCCGTACTGCGGTCCCCGGTCGAAGAAGATCTCCGAGCACGGCCCGCAGGGGCCCGTCTCGCCCATCTTCCAGAAGTTGTCCTCGTCGAGTCTTTGCAGACGCCCCTCGATGAGGCCCGGCACCTCGCGCCACAGCGCCTCCGCCTCGTCGTCGGAGACGTGCACGGTGACCCAGAGCTGTTCGGGATCGAGGCCTAGGACATCGGTGAACAGCTCCCAGGCGTAGGCGATCGCCAGCTCCTTGAAGTACTCGCCGAAGCTGAAGTTCCCGAGCATCTCGAAAAAGGTCACGTGACGTGACGTGGTGCCGATCACATCGATGTCGACGGTGCGCACGCACGGCTGCACGGTGGTCGCCCGCGGTCCCGGAGGCGGGGACTCGCCGAGGAAGTAGGGCTTGAACTGGACCATGCCGGCGATCGTGAACAACATGGAAGGGTCGTTCGGAACCAGGCTCGCGGCCGGCAGCGCGAGGTGACCCCGTTCGACGAAGAAACTCGTGAAGGCGTTGCGCAGCTGGTCCGCGTTCACCTGTTGCCTCACTTCTCTTTCGCGCTAGTTGCCTGCCCAGGCTCCGCCGGAGCTCTCTCGCCGCGCCGGGCCCTCCAGGCTTCGGCGAGCGCCTTTTCGGCCCCATGTCCCGACGGTTCGTAGTAACGGCGCCCGGCAAGGCCTTCCGGCAGGTACACGGCTTCGACGAACCCTCGCGGGTCATCGTGAGGATACTCGTAGCCCAGACCGTGCCCGAGTGCCGCCGCAGAGCGGTAGTGGGCGTCGCGAAGCCCAGGTGGCACCGCCCCCAGAGGGCGTTCCCGGACATCGGCCTGCGCCGCCCACAAGCCGAGCGCGGCCCGGTTGGACTTCGGCGCCAGCGCCAGGTGCACGACGGCCTGGGCGAGATTGAGGGCGGCCTCGGGAAGCCCGACGAACTCGACGGCCTGGGCTGCTGCGGTGGCGACGGCGAGGGCGTTGGGATCGGCCATGCCGATGTCCTCGCTGGCGAGGATGACGAGGCGCCGGGCGACAAAGCGCGGGTCCTCGCCGGCCTCCAACAGGCGGGCCATCCAGTACAGCCCCGCGTCGGGGTCCGAGCCGCGCACGCTCTTGATGAGAGCCGAGATGAGGTCGTAATGCTCCTCGCGCCCGTGACGCAGCGCCCGCGTCTCGCGGGCGGCCTCGATGTCCTCCACCGCGATCACGGGCGCCCCGCTCGACGACGCGCCCTCCCCGGCGGGGCCGGCCCGGGCGCGACCGCGGGCGAGGGCCATCGCCACCTCCAAGGTCGTGAGCACGGCCCTGGCGTCGCCCTCGGCGAGGTCCACGAGACGCGACAACGCCTCCGGGTCCGCCCCGAAGCCCTCGACCCGAAGGGCACGCTCGGCCAGCTCCTGAAGGTCAGCGGGGGTGAGCGCCTCGAACCGGAAGAGGGTCGAACGGCTCAGAAGTGGAGCGTTCAGGGCGAAGAACGGGTTCTCCGTGGTCGCACCGACCAGGACTATCACGCCTTCCTCGACGCCGGACAGGAGGGCGTCCTGCTGGGCCTTGTTGAAACGATGGACCTCATCGAGGAACAGGATCGTCCCGCGGCCTTCTGTGCCGAGAGCACGGCGGGCGTCGTCAAGCTCGTTGCGCACGTCCCTCACGCCAGCGTCCACGGCGGACAGGGCCCGGAACCGTCGCGCCGTGTGCTGGGCCAGCAGGCGCGCCACCGTCGTCTTGCCGGTGCCGGGGGGCCCGAAGAACACCGCCGAGCTCAGTCGGTCGTCCTCGACTAGGGCCCGCAGCGGTGCGCCCGGGCCGAGAAGATGGCGTTGCCCGACGACCTCGTCGAGCCGGGTGGGACGAAGGCGGGCCGCCAGTGGCGCCCGGGACCTGAGCTCGTCCTCCGCGGCGACGTCGAACATGTCGGGCGGGCGGTTGCCGCCCGCTCGGCTGCGCGGGCTCGCCGTCACGCTCCGCTCGTGGGTGTGCCACCCGGCCCACCCGGCTGAAGAGCCCCTCCCGCCGCCCGCGGCCCCGTCGCCTGGGGTGCCACGACCCGGATGCCCAGTTCCGCCAGAACCTTGGCGGTGAGGGGTTTCGGCGCTCCTGACATCAAGTCGGCGCCGGACTGGGTCTTCGGGTAGGCGATGACCTCGCGGATGTTGTCCTCGCCCGCGAGCAGCGCCACGAACCTGTCCAGCCCGACGGCGAAGCCACCATGGGGCGGGGCACCGTAGCGGAAGGCCCCGAGCAGGAAGCCGAACCGGGACTCGGCGTCCTCGTCGGAGATCCCGAGGGCCTTGAAGACCCGGCGCTGGATGTCCGCCCGGTGGATCCGGATGCTCCCCGATCCCAGCTCCCAGCCGTTGAGGACGAGGTCGTAGCTCTGGGAGCGCACGGAGAGGGGGTCCGACTCGAGCAGTTCGACGTCGTCGGGGTGCGGCATCGTGAACGGGTGGTGGGCGGCGAGGAGATGCCCCTCGTCGTCGATGCCGTCGAAGAGGGGGAACTCGGTGATCCAGACAAAATGGAAGGGACGCTGGCTGATCGCCGGCTGGCCGAGATCGAGGCGCAGCTGGCCCAGCACCTTGCAGGTGGGTTCGCGCTCACCGGCGACGATGAGCACGAGGTCGCCCGCTTCGGCCGCGGTCGCGGCCACGATCTTGGCCTGATGGGCCTCGGACACGAACTTGGCGACAGGTGACTCCAGCACGCCGCCGGCGCGCACTCGCATCCAGACCAGGCCGCCAGCCCCGAGCTCGACGGCCCGCGCCACGAGACCGTCGAGTCGGCTCCGCGTCCAGTCGCCCGCGCCCACGACCCGGATCGCCCGGACGCAGGCGGCCTGGAAGGCTTTGAACTCCGCGCCCGAGACGGCATCGCTGAGATCCACGAGCTGCATCCCGAAACGGAGGTCGGGCTTGTCGGTCCCGAACCGGTCGAGGGCGTCGTTCCAGGTCATGGTGGCTATCTCCGGCGGCCTTTCACCTGTGACGGCGAAGGCCGCCTCGGTCACGGCCTCGCTCACGAAGCCGAGCACCTCGGCCTGGCCCACGAAGGACGCCTCGATGTCCAACTGGGTGAACTCGAACTGGCGGTCGGCCCGCAGGTCCTCGTCCCTCAAACAGCGCGCGATCTGGTAGTAACGGTCGAGACCGCCCACCATGAGCAGCTGCTTGGCGATCTGAGGGCTCTGCGGCAGCACGTAGAACGAGCCGCGCTGAAGCCGGGAGGGGATGGCGAACTCACGCGCCCCCTCCGGGGTCGGGGTCCACAGCATCGGCGTCTCGACCTCGACGAAGCCCTGGCGCTCCATGGACCTTCGCAGCGCGCTGTTCACCTGCGCGCGCAGCCTCAGGTTGTGCTGCATGCGGTCGGTGCGCAGGTCGAGGTAGCGATACCGTAGGCGTACCGCCTCGTCGGTCTCGGATCTGGCGTCGAGCGAGAACGGCGGCGGCTCCGCGCCCGAGAGAAGCTCGACCTCGCACTCGCCGAGCTCGACCTCCCCGGTGGTGAGCCCTGGGTTCTCGGTACCCTCCGGGCGCAGCCGCACAGTCCCCGTCACGCGGAGAACCTGCTCTGCTCGCAGCTCGCGGCCTCCGTCGACCACGCACTGGATGACGCCCGTGTGGTCGCGCAGGTCGACGAAGGCGAGGTGTTCGCCGTGCTCGCGCCGGCGCGCCACCCAACCGCAGACACTGACCGTCCTTCCCGCATCTTGGGACCGCAGGGCCCCGCAGTAGGCGGTGCGGAGCCCGGCGGGGGTCAGGGACTCGTCGGTTGCAAAGCTCATGGAAACCTCGTGATCTGGCCGAGACGGGCTGCAAGCTCATCACGGGCCACCTTCTCTTGCAAATGCGCGTCGGAGCCCCGCAGCACCCGGATGGTGACAAGCCCCGAGGCGAGATCGTCCGCGCCCACGATGCACGCCACCCTCGCGCCGGAACGGTCCGCTGCCTTGAGTTGCGCCTTCATCGAGCGCCCGTCGAAAGCCCGGTCGGCGGCGAGACCCGCAGCCCTCAGCTCGTGGGTGATCTCGAGCGCGATGCCCTCGCCGGTCGCGTCCACGACGAACGCGTCGAGGGCCCGGCTCAGTCGTAACTCGCCGGCACCGAGACGTCCCTCGGCATCGCAGGCGAGCAGTATCCGCTCGATACCGGCGCCGAAACCGACGCCGGACACCTGCGGGCCACCGAGCGCGGCGGAAAGCCCGTCGTAGCGGCCGCCTCCCCCGACCCCTTCGAGGACGTCCGAGCCGTACTCGAAGGTCGTGCGGGTGTAGTAGTCGAGGCCCCTCACGAGGTAGTCGTCCTGCTCGTAGTCGATGGCGAGGCGCGCCAGGCCGCCGAGGACATCGGCAAAGTGGCGGCGGCAGTCTTCGCACAGGAAGTCCGCCAGCTTGGGCGCGCCCACCGACAGGCCGCGGCACTCAGCACGCTTGCAGTCGAGGATCCGCAGGGGGTTGGCGGCCCACTTGTGGCGATGCTCGTCGCACAGCTGCTCAACATGCGCGCCGAGATAGTCGGCCAGTCTGTCGCGATAGCCCGGAGCACAGTTCTTGTCCCCGAGCGAGTTGACGCGAAGTCGCAGCCGCGACAGGCCTAGGTCGGCGTAGAGCGCGGCCAGAAGCGAGATCACCTCCACGTCCGCCATCGGGTCGTCGGTGCCGAGAATCTCGACGCCGAGCTGGTGGTGCTGACGGAACCGCCCCGCCTGAGGACGTTCGTAACGGAACATCGGCGCCGCGTACCAGGCCTTGAACGGGGGCACGGGCGAGTGCTGCACGAAGGCGCGCACGACCGAGGCGGTGCCTTCCGGGCGGAGCGCTATGTCACGGCCGCCCCGGTCGGTGAACTCGTACATCTCCTTTGTGACGACGTCGGACGAGTCGCCCGAGCTGCGGCGGAACACCTCCGCGTCCTCGAAGCCGGGACTGACGACAAGGCCGAAACCGAAGCGCTGTGCGAGAATGGCGAAGCGCCCCACGAGCTCGGACCAGCGCGCGCTCTCCGGGCCGAGAATGTCCTGGGTTCCCTTGGGGGACTGAAAGCGCGTCACCCGCCGGCCGGTGCGAGAGCACCGCTCCTCCCCGGGACGAGCCGGTAGGCATCGTAGACACTGTCGAGCAGCCTGAGGTTCTCGAGCAGCGAGTCGAGGTGCTCCGGGTCGGCGAGCTCGAACTCGAAGCGCATGCGGCTCACCCTATCGGGCGTCGTGTGGGTCGACGAGGAGATGATGCTCACGTGGTGCTCCGACAGCACCTTGGCCACGTCGGCCAGCAGCCGGTTGCGGTCCAGCGCCTTGACCTCGATGGCGGCGACGAAGACGCCGGTGCGGTCCTCGTCCCACTCAACTTCGATCAGGCGCTCCTTCTCGTCGGCGGCGAGCGCGATGGCGTTCGCGCAGTCCTCCCTGTGCACCGACACCCCGCGACCACGTGTCACAAAGCCGATGACCCGGTCTCCCGGCACCGGGGTGCAGCAGCGCGAGAGGCGGACCATGACATCGTCCAGGCCCTCGACGTAGATACCCGTGGAGGCGCGGCGGTGGCTCGGCCGGCGGGGCTGCAGCGCCGTCGTGGGCAACTGCTCCTCGCCCTCGCCCCCGCGCAGCTCCCGCTCGATGCGCTGCACGAGGGCCTGGCCCGAGACGTGGCCCTCACCGATGGCGGCGTGGAGCGAGTCGAGATCGGAATAACCCATGGACGCCGCCACGGCGATGAGGGTGGGCGAGCTCTGCAGCTTCTGGACCGGCAGCCCGCCTCGGCGCAGAGCACGCGCCAGCTCCTCGCGGCCCGCCTCGATGGCATCCTCGCGCCGCTCCCGGGAGAACCACTGCCGGATCTTGTTGCGGGCACGCGGCGAAGCGACGATCTGCAGCCAGTCACGCGAGGGCCCGGCGGAGGCGGTCTTGGAGGTGACGATCTCGACCGTGTCGCCCGAATGCAGCTTCGAGTCGAGCGGGAGCAGACGCCCGTTGACCCGCGCGCCCACACAACGGTGCCCGACCTCGGTGTGGATGGCGTAGGCGAAGTCGACCGGGGTCGCTCCCGCGGGCAACGTGACGATCAGGCCCTTCGGGGTGAAGACGTAAACCTCGTCCTGCTCGAGGTCAATCTTGAGCGTCTCCAGGAACTCCACCGGGTCGGGGGTCTCGCGTTCCCAGTCGACTATCCGCTGCAGCCATGCGATCTCGTCTGTCGAACGGGCCCCCCGCTGGGCCCCCGGCCTGCCGGGCGCCCCGGACTTGGAGACGGCCGCCTCCTTGTAGTCCCAGTGGGCGGCGATCCCGTACTCGGCGCGCCGGTGCATCTCTTGAGTCCTGATCTGGATCTCGAGGGGCTTCACGCCGGGGCCGACGACCGTGGTGTGCAGAGACTGGTAGAGGTTGAACTTCGGCGAGTTGATGTAGTCCTTGAAGCGGCCCTGCACCGGTGGCCAGAGGGCGTGCACCGTCCCGAGGGCCGCCCAGCAGTCCTTCTCCGCGCTCACGATCACGCGGATGGCCACCAGGTCGTGGATCTCGTCGAATTCCTTCCCCCGTACGACCATTTTCTCGTAGATGCTCCACAGGTTCTTCGGACGCCCGGTCACCTCCGCCTCGATCCCCGCCGCCGCCAGCCGGGAGCGCACGACCTCGATGACCCCGGCGAGCTCCACCTCGCGCCGTGGGGCGCGGGTGGCGACCATCTGGGCTATCTCGGCAAAGCGTTTCGGGTGAAGAGTCTCGAAGGCGAGATCCTCCAGCTGCCATTTCACTTCCTGAATGCCGAGGCGGTGCGCCAGCGGGGCGTAGATGTCCCGGGTCTCCTCGGCCGTGCGGCGCTGCTTCCACTCCGGCATCACCGACAGCGTCCGCATGTTGTGCAGCCGGTCTGCAAGTTTAATTACGAGCACCCTCCAGTCGCTGGCCATCGCCACGAGCATCTTGCGCATCGTGGCGGCCTGCTGCGCCTCCTTCGAGTCGAAGCGAAGCCGGTCCAGCTTGGTGACCCCGTCCACGATCGCCGCCACGGCGGGACCGAACTCCTCCGCGATCTGGGCAAGGGTCACACCGGTGTCCTCCACCGCGTCGTGCAGCAACGCCGCCGCCGCGCTCACGGTGTCGAGGCCGAGCTCGGCGATGATCGTCGCGACGGCAACCGGGTGGGTTATGTACGGCTCACCGGAGAGCCTGCGCTGGGACTCGTGCGCCTTGGCCGCGAGAGCGTGTGCCCGCCGGACGACATCGAGGTCCTCGCCTACGCGCCGGGCGCTCAGAATCGCGAGGATGCCGTCGACCTCGGTGGTCGGCGGCGGGATGAGGGCCCGGGCGGGGTTCTCCGGGGACGCCTCCACCGGCTCACCAGTCGACCCGGAGAGCACAGGATCGACCGCGGACATGAGATAAATCTACCCGGTGAAGGGACTGGACCAGCCTGTTCGCGTCCAGTCGACGGTCGGGGTGTCCCGGCTCGCAACTAAACTCGCAGCTGAGAACCGTGACGAACCCAAAGCCGGAGACGACTCCGGCAGGAAGGGCAGCTGTGTGACCGCGAGCGCTGATCTCGGCCTCGACCTCGGGGACAAACTCGATCCAGCCCGGGCCCGAAGCGTCCGGCCGTCGCTGCGGCCGGCCCTCGTGGTGCTCGCCTGTGCGGTCGTGCTGTCCGTCGGCGGGTTCGCCGTCGCGCTCATCGGCAGCGGGCAGGCCACGTCGTCGGTCGTCACGGGCCTCGCGGCGCCCGTGCCGGGCGTGAACCTCTCCGCCATAGGGGCGTCGCAGGTCCTCGCACGCATCTCGAGCGGCGGGACCCCGCCCCCCGACATCCTCGGATCGCTCGTCGTGCCGAACGGCGCCCGCATAGTCGCCACTACCGCGCAGGACGCCGACGTGGACCAGTACGACCGGAGCATCTACTTCGAGCTCGGCTCCAACTCGACCGAGCTCCTCCGCTTCTATCGCACCGAGCTGCACCGGGCCGGTTGGTCACTGCTCGGGACCTACCGACTGCCCGCGGGTGGGGACGAGCTGCTGGCCCGGCGGGCAGGCTCCGACGGCTACGAGTGGGAGGTCGGCGTCGTGGTCACGACGGTCAGTCCCTCGATTTCGCCTTCCCTGGCCGGTGACGGCCAGACCTCACCTGTCATGGGGCTGAGGCTCCGCCTGTTCGAGGTCTCCGACGGCTCCTGAGGCCCGTCTGGGACCTTTGGGTCCGTCCCGATTGGTGAGGTGACGGGGCTGAGCAGCACGGCCCAGGTCAAAAGGTCGAGCGGGTAGATGAGGTAACCGAAGCGCGTCGCCGGGGCGAGCAGGGTGGCGAGCAGCATGGCGAGACCGCAGAAGGCGGCGGCCCGCTGCGGGGTCGTGGGCGTCCACTTCAAGAGCCCGTAGCCGACGACAGCGAGACCAAAGAGCGTGAGCATCGTGATCAGCTCCGGCTTGGCCGCCGGGAAGAGCGTCACCAGCTCCTGGCCGAGCAGCGGGCTCGCCGCCGGCGATTTCACCTTCGTGAGCCCGAGAGGGAACCGGATCGCGTTCAGGACAAAGGCGTGCGGGGCAAGGCCGACGGCCACGCCGGTGACGGGGACCACGACCACCGCGGCCGCCAGCGCGTACCGCCACAGCGCCCGGCGGCCCCGTCGGTCCCACTCGCCCAGAACGAGCAGGACGAGCAGAGGCCAAGCGGTGAACTTGAGGGTGCCGGCGAGACCCATCGCCACACCGGACGGGATCGGTCTTCGCCGGGTCGCGAGAGCGAGCCCGAGCAGCATCAGGGCCAGCACCGGAAGGTCGTCGCCGCCGGTCACCATCGGCAGGGCCCCGCTCGGCAGGATGACGACCACCTGGAAAATGCGCCAGCGCCGCCGTGAGGTCGTGTCCGCGACGAAAAGCGCCCCAGCGATCACAAGGAGGGAGAAGCCGGTGAGCGGGATGCGGGCGTCCTTGAGCTCGGCCGGACCGGAGATCACGTTGACCAAGCCGAAGGGGATCATGCCCGGCAGGTAGGGGAAGAACGAGTCCTCCGACTGGCTCGTCACCGAGGTGCCGATCGTCTTCGGGTTGGACAAATAGCAGTTCTTGTGATGCGCGACCCGGTCCGCGCAGGCCTCGATGACCGTCACCTCGTTCTGGACGTGCGCACCCGGCTTCGACTGCGCCCGCAGCACCACCTCGACTCCGAGCGGCACGAGAACGACCGTGACGAGAAGCCCGAGGACGAGATAGCGGCGCAGCCGTTCGCCTCTCCGGCTCGTTCTCCCGCTCGCGCGGCGCCGGTAGCGGCGGCTCACCAAGAAGCTGGCGACCGTCGCGATGAGATAGGGGCCGGCGGCCATCTCGGCCCACTGGCGGTAGTCGTCGCTTCCGGCCAGGGCGATCGTCCCCAAGGCGAAGATCGTCGCGAGCAGATAGAGCAGGGCGTCCTGGTCGAGGACCGGGAGGGCGACAAGACGGTCACGCCAGCGAAGCAAACTGCCCGTGATCCCGGCCATCTTTCAAAGCGTATCGGCACGACGGCCCGCGATGGCGGGCCCGGGCCTGCCGGCTGGGGAGCGGTCCTCGCTCAGAGGTTCGGCTGAGGCGTGTAGCGCAAGTAGGGCTTGACCGCCCGGAATCCCTTGGGGAACTTATCCTTAGCGTCCTCGTCGCTTATCGCCGTCACTATGATGACGTCCTCGCCCTCATGCCAGTTGACCGGGGTGGCGACCGAGAAGCCGGAGGTCAGCTGCAACGAATCGAGAACACGCAGGATCTCCTCGAAATTGCGGCCGGTGCTCGCGGGGTAGGTGATCGTGAGCTTCAACTTCTTGTCCGGGCCGATCACGAACACGGAGCGAACCGTCAATGTGTCGCTCGCGTTCGAGTGGATCATCCCGTACAGGTCGGAAACCTTCCGGTCGGGGTCGGCGATGAGCGGGAAGTTGAGGGCGTGACCGGTGGCATCGGCGATGTCGCCCTGCCAGCGCGCGTGCGACTCGACCGAGTCGACGGAAAGGCCGATGACCTTCGCGCCGCGCTTGTCGAACTCGCCCTTCAGGCGCGAGACCTCGCCGAGCTCGGTCGTGCACACGGGCGTGAAGTCCTTCGGGTGCGAGAAAAGGATCCCCCAGTCTCCGCCGAGCCATTCGTGGAAGCTGATCGTGCCCTGTGTCGTCTCGGCCGTGAAGTCGGGCGCGACATCACCGAGTTGAAGTGCCATTTGCGTTCTCCTGTCCTTGGCTCCGATGCTCCTCGGCCCCCCTGGCCTCAGATCTAGTTCGATGACATTAGTAGACTTTGCCAGGTCGTGCCGGCCGTGTCCCTTAGCCGCCCCTCTCATGGCAGGAGGAGACGCCCGAGCCGGCGGGATGCGCCCGCAAGGCCGATCACGCCGAGACAGCCGAGGTAGCAGGCGTGCACGAGCAGCGCCGGGCCGAGCACCCCGGTGTCGAGGCCGCGCAGCAGCGCCACTCCCTGATAGAGGGGCGTCACCGTGACCACGATGCGAAGCCAGTCCGGGTACAACGACAGCGGGTAGAACACGCCGGAGAATAGAAAAAGCGGGACGATGGCGAGCGACACGAGATCGAAGTCCTGCCAGCTGCGCATGTAGCACGTGGCGAACATCCCGACCGCTCCGAAGGCGAAGCTCACGAGCATGGCGGCCGGCAGGCAGGCGAGCGCCCAAAACGACGCGATCAGCCCGAGCGCGGCCATGACGACAAGGAACGCGAACGAGTAGACGCTGCCGCGGATGAGCGACCAGGCGAGCTCGCCGACCGCTACGTCGCGGACGCCGAGCGGTGTCGCGAGCACGGCGTCGTAGGTCTTGGCGATCTTGAGCTTGAAGAAGATCCCGAAGGTGGCGTCGAATATGGCGCCGTTCATCGCCGAGGAGGCCAACAGTCCCGGCGCGACGTAGTCCGTGTACGGGATCGACCGGCCCCCGATGGCCAGGTGGCCGACCAGGTGGTTCAGCCCGAGACCTATCGAGAGCAGGTAGAACAGCGGCTCGAAGAAGCCGGACACGAGGAATATCCAGCCGCGCCGGTAGGCGACGACATTGCGCTCGACCAAAAGGCGTGCCCGGCCGCGCCCGATCGCGAGGCGCGGGAGGATCCGCAGCGGCGGCGAGAACGCGGGCACGTCCAGGCTGCTCACGACGACCGCCTCACTGCACAAGCCTGCGGCGGTAGGTGATCCTCGCCGCTAACACGCCGCCCACCAGCATCACGAGCAGGTAGGCGGCCTGTCCGCAGGCGTCCCAAGGCGAAACCCGGCCCAGCACGAGGCCACGGCAGAGGCTCACGCCTTGGTACAGCGGCGTGCAACGAGCTACAACCTGCAGCCAGCCCGGCAGTTGCGTGACGGGGAAGAACGTCCCGGAGAACAGGAAGAGAGGGACGATCCCGAACCGGTAGACCACCACGAACGACCTGTCGGTCTCGCGCGTGGCGCTGAACGCCATCATCGGGGCGGCGAAAGCCGCCCCGGTCAGGACGGCGGCCGGGAACGCCGCCACCGCCCACGGCGAGGCCACGGTCCCAAACAGCGCCATAACGGCGAGGAAGACGCTCGAGGCGAGCACGACCCGGGTCACTATCCACAGCAGGTGGCCGTAGAGGACATCGGTCACCTCGAGGGGTGTGGCCAACATCGCCCAATAGGTCTTCAGCCACTTGATCCCCGCCATCACCGGGAACGTCGCCTCGTTCGTGGCGATCTGCATTGCCGTCCCCGCCAGCAGTCCCGGCGCCAGGAACCACAGGTAGGGCACACCGCCAACCGCCCGGTCGGACGACCCGTGCGCGATCAGGTGGCCGAGGCCGACGCCCATGGCGGCGAGGTAGAGCACCGGGTACAAGAACGTCGTGGTGAGCGATCCCCTCCAGGTTCGCTTGTAGGCGAGCAGGTTGTACTGGTAGGCGCGCAATACCGGTGGCGTGCGCCTGCGACGCGAAGGGCCGGGGCCGCCCTGCGGCCCGGTCGTGACGGCCCGTGGCGACGGTGTCAAGGTCAATCGACGAGGCTCCGCCCGGTCAGGTGCAAGAAGACGTCCTCCAGAGTTGAGCGCCTGACGAGGGCCGCGATCGGGGACGCCCCTCGGGACCTCACCGCGTCCAGCGTCGCATCGCCCTCGTCGGTGTAGAGCAACAACCGGTCGGGCAGCACTTCCACGCGCTCGGCGAGGTCGGCGAGCCTCTCGCCGTGGACCTCGTGGCCCTCGGGCTCGAAACGCAATTCGACGACCTCGCGGGTGGACCACCGCTCTATCAGCTCGCGGGGCGAGCCTGCGGCTGCGATCCGCCCGGCGTCCATGACGACGAGCCGGTCGCACAGCTGCTCGGCCTCGTCCATGTAGTGGGTGGTGACGACGAGAGTCACGCCTTCGCGTTTCAGGCGGTAGAGGCGGTCCCACAGCAGGTGGCGTGCCTGTGGATCAAGGCCCGTCGTCGGCTCGTCGAGGATCACGAGGCTCGGCGAGGACACGAGCGCCCTCGCGATCGTGAGCCGGCGGCGCATGCCCCCCGAGAGCGGGTCCACCCGCTCGTCGGCCCTGTCGGTCAGGCGTGCGAACTCGAGCAACCGGTCCACCCGCTCGCGCAGCTGCTTCTTCGGCAGGCCGAAGTAACGCCCGTAGAGATAGAGATTGTCTCTCACGGTGAGCTCGAGATCGAGCGTGTCCTCCTGAGGGACGAGGCCGATGCGGCTGCGTATCTGCGGGCCGTCGTGCATCGGGTCGAGGCCGAGTACTTGCAGCGTCCCGCCAGAGATCGGCGACAGGCAGGCGATCATCCGCATCGTCGAGGTCTTGCCGGCGCCGTTCGCGCCGAGAAACCCGAACGCCTCCCCGACCTCGATGTCGAAGTCCACCGCGTCGACGGCGGTGAACTCGCCGAAACGCTTCGTCAGCGCCCGGGCCACGACGGCGGCACCCGTCTCGGGTCCGGTCGCCCCTGTGCGCGACAAGGGCGCCTCGCTGCGGGCTTGCCCGGGCTGATCAGGCAGAGGTGGTGGCTCTCGGCCCATCAGCGCATCATCACCACCCGCGTCACGAATGTCACCTGCCCGATAGTTCGTTTCTCTCCCGGCCGCTGGAGGCTAGCGGGAACTCTCCCCCCGACCAGGCCCTAAGCTTGCTGGAGCGTGCGACAAGCTCCCTGGCGCGGTTTTAGGACAGGCATCCTCGCCCTTTTCGTGACCATGGGAGCGGCGACCGCAGCCATGCTCCCGTTCCGCGCCAGCCTGAGCTTCGCGACGGCTGCTCTCGTGTTCGTCCTGCCGGTCGTCGGCGCCATGCTGGTCGGCGGCCCGCGTCTCGGACTGGTCGGCGTCGTCCTCGGTTTCCTCGTGCTGGACCTGGCCTTCATCCCGCCGTATGGGACCCTGGCGGTGGGAAGCGGCCAGAACTGGCTGGCCCTTGTCGTCTACGTCGCGGTCGTCCTGCTCGTCGCGCTCGTCGTGTCGCGCCTGCAACAATTGAGAAGCGACTCGGCGCGCCGCGCGGCCGACTCCCGCCGTCTCCTCGAGCTGTCGGAACTGCTCGTGGCTGACAAGCCACTCAACGAGATGCTGGCCGTAGTCGCCTCGAGCGTCCGGAACGCCTTCAACCTCGAGACCGTTGCCCTGCTTTTGCCCTCGGTCGGCACCGACCAGCTCGAGATCGTCGCCTCCGACGGCGGTGAACTCGGGGCCGAGTCGCTGGCCCGCCTGCTGCCTGCCCCGGGCAGTCCCGCCTCCCTCACCGGCAGCGTCGTCGCCGGCTCGGTACTACGACAGATACCGCTCACCGCCGCGGCCCGTCCGGTCGGGCTCCTGGTCCTTCGCGGACGGGAGCTCGACCTCCACGACCGCGGCCTGCTCGCCACATACGCCAACCATGCTGCCCTCGCCATCGATCGCGCCCAGCTTCGCGACCAGGCACTGCAGGCAAACCTCCTCCAAAGGGTCGACGAGTGGCGGGCGGCACTCGTCAGCGCCGTGGCGCATGATCTGCGCACCCCGCTCGCCTCGATAAAAGTCGCCGTGTCCGATCTCAGGGAGCCGGCGCTGGTGCTCCCCGAGTCGGCGCGCCGTGACCTGCTCGAGACGATCGAGGAGCAGACGGACCGCCTGACACGGCTCGTCACCACCGTGCTCGACCTGTGGCGCCTCGAGGCTGGTGCGCTCAAGCCGAAGCGTGAGCCTGTCGCCGTGGACGACCTCATCGACGAAGCCGCCGCGCTTGTGGAGACCTCCCTCGACACCTCGCGACTGCGCACGTCCTTGGCTTCGGACCTCCCGCTGCTCGAGGTGGACCCGACCCTGATCGCCCAGGCACTCGCGAACCTGCTCGAGAACGCCGCCAGGCACAGCCCGCCTGGCGCAGAGATCCTCGTGGAGGCGACGTGCCGGCCAGGTTCGGCCGACGAGGTCGAGATCGCCGTCTCCGACTCGGGCCCGGGAGTCCCGCCCGACCAGCGCGACCGCATCTTCGAGCTGTTCCATCGCGGGGCCGACGGCGGGCGCGCCGGCCTCGGACTTGCCATCGCCAAAGCCTTCACCGAGGCCCACAACGGGCGCATCGGGGTCGGGACAGCACGCGGAGGTGGGGCGCGCTTTACCCTGACGGCGCCGGCAGCGCCTTCCTACCCCGCCCAAGCGCCCGGTGGCGACGTGGTCTCCGCATGACGCGGGTCCTTGTCGTCGACGACGACCCGTCCCTGCTGCGGGCGCTGCGCATCGGGCTCGAGGCGAGAGGCTTCGAGGTGACCGTGGCTCTCACCGGCGCCGAAGGCCTTTCCCGCGCCGCGCAGGCGACACCGCAGCTCGTGGTGCTCGACCTCGGGCTCCCCGACATCGACGGCGTCGAGGTCTGCCGGCGGCTGCGCCAGTGGACCGACGTGCCGGTGATCGTCCTTTCCGCCCTCGACAGCGAGGAGCGCAAGGTGCTCGCCCTCGACAGTGGCGCCGACGACTACGTCACCAAGCCGTTCGGGATGCAGGAGCTGGAGGCCCGCCTCCGGGTCGCGCTCAGGCACGCGGCGGCGCGCAATCCTTCCCCGGCGACGGCCACGCTGACCGTCGGCCCCATCGTCGTTGACGTCGCCTCGCGTGCGGTCACAGTCGGGGGGACCGAGATCGAGCTGACCGCCCGGGAGTTCGACCTGCTCACATACTTGGCGCGTAACGCCGGCAAGGTGTGCACCCACCGGACCATCCTCCGTGAGGTCTGGGGTCCCGGCTACGGAAACGAGACGCACTACCTGCGCGTGTACGCCAGCCGCCTGCGCCGCAAGCTCGGTGCCGTGGGCGGTCCGTTGCTGCGCACCAATCCCGGCGTCGGCTATCAGCTGGTTGACGAGCGGCCGACCCGCCCACGTGGTGGCGACCCCGGCGGCCGCGAGGCCTCCGGGACGGCACAGCCGCCTGACTATGAGCGACCCGAACCCTCCTGGGGGGGCGGCATGGGGCCACCCGGCGGGGGCGGGGGCCAGGCGGACGCGGGGAACTGGGAACCGCCGGTCCCATAGGCGGGGGGCTGTTGGCCCGGCCAGGGCGGCTCTTGATAGCCGCCCGGCCCGGATCCGCCCTGGCGGTAGTGCCGGAGCTCCTTTTGCACGGGCCAGTCCGCGAAAGCGAACACGAGGAGCATCACAAAGCCCACGAGCGGGATCAAGAGCAGCAGGGCGTACCAGGCCGAGTAGCCAGCCTTGGGGAGGATCTTGACAGCGGCCACGATCACGACAACAAGCAGGATGAGCGCAAGGCCTAGCCCACGCCCACCGGCCCGGGTAGCGGCGGACAGGATCTCCATGCTCGACCACCTCTTTGTTGGGTGCGCGCCAGCACCACTGCAGACGCCGACCGCCCGTCTGTCAAGGAGCGTAGACCGCACACGGTCCTACCGCACCATCCGGGTCTTGACGCCAGCTGAGGGCCGGCCTGGGCAAAGCTGAGCACCTAGAGAGGAGGCCCGATGCTGGGGCTTGTAACCCCGGTGCCTTACCTTGTGGCCGTAGTGCTCGCCCTTGCGATCGGCATCGCGCTCTGCGTGGGTGCCAGACGCAGGCCTGGGCCGTGGACGGTCGTCGCGGCTCGCGTGATCGCGCTCGTGCTCGTCTCCGACGCCATCAGCTTCATCGTCGCCGAGGTCGTGGCGAGGACCTGGTCGCCGAGGACAGACCTGCCCTTCGCGCTGTGCGACGCCGCGGTCGTGGTGGCCGCCGCGGCGTGCTGGTGGCGAAAGCCTCTTCTCGCCGAGCTCACGTACTTCTGGGGCCTGGCCGGCACCCTGCAGGCGGTCATCACGCCCGACCTCAACGCGGGCTTCCCCCACCTCGTCTTCTTCCAGTACCTGGCCGGCCACCTCGGCATCGTCCTCGCCGCCCTCTACCTCGTCATAGGGTTACGGATCGCTCCTCGACGCGGATCTGTGTTCATCATCTTCGCCATCACGCTCGCCTACACGGCGGCCGTCGGCCTCATCGACGCGCTCAGCGGCGCCAACTACATGTTCCTCCGGCGCCCACCCAGCAACTGGACCATGCTCAAGGTCCTCGGCCCGTGGCCCTGGTACATCGCCAGTGCCGCCGGTGTGGCGCTCGTTCTTCTCGTGCTGCTCGACTTGCCCTTCTTCATCGCCCGGCGCCGCCATGGCTGAGGGCACAAAGCTCGACCCCCACCTGCACCTGCACGGCTGGCGTGAGCCGGCCGTGCTGGGCGCGGCGCTGCTGGCCATGGCGGCCGGTTTCGCGCAGTTCGGGGCCGTCGCCGCGCTCGGGGACGTCGCGAAGCATTTCGGTCACATAACCCATGGTGCGACCATCGCCGAACAGGCCGGGCTTTCCGGTACCAAGCTCGGGATCGGCCTGGCCGTCATCCGCCTTGCATCCCTTGGCGGCCTGCCCCTGGCGGGGTTGGCCGACCGCTTCGGGCGGCGTCGCATGCTGCTCACGACCTGCGCCATAGGACTGGCACTCACGGCTGTGTCCGCCGTCAGCCCTACGTACTGGTGGTTCGTGGCCATCTTCGCACTCGGACGACCGCTGCTCAGCGCCACCTCCGGGGTGGCACAGGTGGCCGCCGCCGAACAGACCGCCTCGTCGCAGCGGGCCAAAGCCGTAGCGCTCATCGCCGCTGGATACGGGATCGGCTCGGGCCTGATCGCCATAGTGCACAGCCTCGGCGCGAACACGCTCGGCTTCCGGGGTGTGGTGCTCCTGGCGCTCCTGCCCCTCCTCGGACTGCCTTTCATCGCCCGATGGGTCGTCGAGCCCGACCGGTTCAAGGTCGCCGCAGCGGCAAAGGAGCACCCGCTTCCCGTGCTCGGCGCGGTCGGCCCGCTCTTCAGGCACCGGTTGATCATCGTCGCCGCCCTCACTTTCATGCTGTCGGTCGTCACAGGACCGGCGAACAGCTTCTTTTTCCTGTACGCCCAGAACGTGCTCCATTTCGCCGGCACGACAACAGCCCTGCTGGTGGCCGGCGCCGGAGTCACGGGGCTCGCCGGGCTGCTGCTCGGGCGCTTCCTCGCCGACCGGGTCGGGCGCCGTCTCACCGCAGGCGCCGCCATGATCGCCATGGCGCTTTTGGGCATGGCTACCTACAGCGGCTCACGCCTGGGCGCAATTGTTGGCTACCTGCTCGCTGTGCTGGCCGCGTCGGTCTTCGCGCCGGCCGCCGGTGCTCTCACCAACGAGCTCTTCCCCACCTCCGTCCGGGCTTCGGTCATCGGCTGGGAGATCGCCGTGGGCGTTCTCGGCGCAACGGCGGGATTGCTCGCCTTCGGCGCGGTGGCCGACGTCGACAACCGCTTCGGGCTGGCGGCCGTGGTGGTGTTCGCAGCCACGATTCCCCTCACGGGTCTGTTCGCCCTCCTGCCCGAAACGCGAGACAGAGAGCCGGAGGACCTCTGGTCGGAGAACGGCTGACAGCCACCGCCGCGATCGCGTCAGGAGTTGGGCGACGCCACTTGGGTTGGGTCCCCGCACCACTCAACGGGCAAACACGTGCCAGCCCAGCCAGATCCAGCCAATTACGAGGGCAAGCCGGCCGAAGAGGTTCCCCCGCGCCGTGGCGCAGAGCTCGGCCGCGCTGGGCCACCCGCGCTTGAGCGTCCGGCCCGCCAGCTCGCAGGTGCAGACCGCGGCCGCGCCGACAAGCCACAGAGCGGTGTTCATGATCGCCGACCGGGTCGCCTCCCGACGACCAGTCCGCAAAGACCCCAGCACAGAAACGCCGCTGCCCGAGCGACCCGGTGTCCTGGTCCGAGCACCTCGTTAGCGAGCGAGCTAAGGGTCGGATAGGCGCTGCGCGGAGCATGGAAGAGCTCCCACAGCTCCACCGCGACGACGAACAGTGCCGCCAGCAACCAAGCCACCAAGCCGGCCAGCCGCCACGAGGTATCGCCGGTCGCCGCGGTCGGGCCGGGCTGACCAAGGTTCAGGCCGCTTTCACGCCACGCGGGCGCAGGCCGCCGCAAGCGCGCCAGCGCCGCGCTCGCGCCGAGTATCGCCGCGGCCGCCGAGAACGTGACCACGTTCGCCTCGACGCCGAAGGGAGGCACGCCAGCGGCAAACCAGCCGCAAACGGCGATCACCAAGACGATGGCGCCCGTCACGGCCGTCCGAAGCGGCGAGATCACGAACGCCGTGGTCGCCTGCACGAGGGGCTGCACGCGGCACCGACCGCGCCGTCAGGGGCGATCAAGCCTCTCAGCCCCATCGGCGAAGCCCTTGAATCGGAAGGCATGTCTCCTCGATCCTCCGGCGCAGCCGCGACCGCCCAGACGACCGCCCGTGTGTGAGGACTTGCTGTCATGCTAGCCACCCGGTCCCCAGGGCGGGAGGCGAGGCCCGGGAGGCCGGTGAAGTAGCCTCATGTCGCCTGTGGTCGCCGAATCGGAAGGCCGCGGGCTGAGGGGGAGGAACCGATGACAGACCATTACCTACCTGAGATCTACTCGCGTTTCCGGACGCGTTTCCCCGGGCTGTCCGACAGCCTCGAGGCCCTGGCGGAGTCGGCGAACGCGGGCCCGTTGGACGAACGCACAAGCCGCCTCGTCAAGCTCGGCATCGCCATCGGGGCGATGGCGGAAGGTGCCGTGCGCTCCAACGCCCGGCGGGCCCTGCACGCGGGCGCGACGCCCGAGGAGCTGTTCCACGTCGTCGCCCTCACGGTGACCACGCGGGGGTTTCCCGCCGCCGTAGCCGCCTATTCCTGGATCGAGGAGGTCCTCGCCGCAGGGTGAGGGCCTACTGCGACAGCTCCCCCAGTCCGCTGACGGGGAACGTCCCCACCGGAAAGGGGGCCCTTGGAAACAACAAAGGCCGCCACCTATCTGACGCGTCCGCGGCTCCCAGTCGCTGACCGGCCGCCGAGACGACAGTCGGCGCATATCCTCGCCGCCGATCCCGACGTCAGGTTCGGGTGCGACCCGCCGAGGCGCCGACCGAGCGCCGCCTGCGAGGGCCCGGCGGCGAGCGGCAGACCACAGCGTTCGCAGCTCAAGACCGGTCCCGTCGCCACCACACGGCTCCCTCCCGAAACCAGCCCGGTGTCGACTGCCCTCTCAAGGGTTATCACGGCCTCAGGGCACGAGGCGACACATGCCCCGCAACCGCTGCAGCGACTCGGGTCGACGCCCAAATGGACGACTCCGGCGCCGTCCCTCTCCGCCGCGAAGCTGCCCGTCGGGCAGACACCGACGCAGACCTCGCAAAGCGAGCAACCGCCCGGGTCGACGCTTATCACTCCGAGCGAGCATCCCGGGCCCGCCACCCGCCACGGTGCCCGAGCAGGCCCGGGTCCTCCGAGAGCCGACAGTGCCTCCAAGGTCGCTTCGGGCTCTCGCAGCTCGATACCCTCGCCCCAAGGCCGAAAGGCGGCCGGAGCGGGGTTGCGACCCGCGGGGGCCTTTATGAAAGCCGGATCCCCGTCGGAGAGCCCAAGCGCTTGCATGAGGGTGCGGACGAAACCCTCGAGATCGCTGGCCCGGGTCTCGCAGGCCGTGTCCTTGCACCCGACGACCTTGACGTTCACTCCGGCACTTAAGAGCTGCAGGATCCACCCCGCCGTCACCATCTCGACCGACGGCACCCGAAGCACCAGCCAGGCATGCGACACCGCGGACGCAGTCTCGGCCTGCCCGCAAGCGATCAAGACGCCGACGACGCCCCCCTCCCGCCGGGCGGCCGCGCTGAGAACGGCGGCGGCGGCCGCCAGTCCTTCGAGCTCGGCGCCCGGAAGCACGAAAGCGCCGCTGCGGCAGGAGGCGACACATGCGCCGCAGCCCGTGCATCGATCGCCGTCGACGACCACGCGACGGCCCTGTCGACCTAGCGCCCCGTGCGGGCAGGCCAGCACACAGGCGGTGCAGGCCGCTGCGGTCGTGCAGCGCTCGGGTCGCCATACCGCGACGAAATGGCGGGCTGTGTTGACGCCGCGCAGCAGGGACCGACGAGTCACTCCCCCGACCGACAAGCTCGTCCGCTCCCTCACCGGCGCTGTGACATCGGCCACAGCGACACGCGCCACCGCAGCGCTCACAAGGGCGACGGACCGCTCGAGGGCCATCGTTGCGCTGCAACCGTCCGCCGTATTGAGGTCGACGATCTCTGTCCCGGCGGGTGCCGCTCCGGCGCTGCGCAGGCGTGCCCGCAGCTCTGCGTGCCGCTTCGGGTCAGCCCTGCAGGCGACGACGACTCGGGCAGGTCTGGAGGTCGCAAGCGCCTCGGTCAGGGCCTGGGGGGTTTCACAGATCGCGCCGAGCACGAACGCGGTCACCCTGGGGAGCCCGCGGCGCAACCGGGCCGCTAGCTCCCCAGGGCGGACAGGCACGGGCGGGCCACCGACGTCGCCACAGATGACGACGGCAGGGACCTCCCGCGACTGCATCAGCCCGTTTCGGCCAGGGCGAAGTGACCCTTGATCGCAGCCAGCCAGTCGAGCGTCAGGACGGCGAGGTCGCGGTAGAAGGCCTCCACCGACTCGTGGGCGAGGGCCCGGCACAGCCGCGGCAGCCACCGGGCGAGGTGGTCCTCGAAGATCCGGCGAGCCAGCAGCGCTGTCTCCTCGAAAGACAGGGCGTAGGCCATGGCCTCGAGCTCGATGGCGATGTGATCGGGCAACTCGACCGACTGCGACGACATCCGCAGGCCGAGGTCCGAGTAGATCTGCTTCAGGTCGGCCGTGCAGGGTCCCATGAGGGTCCGGCGTATGTCCACGGGCACGTCCTCGCGCCAGAACGACTCATAGGGAGGACACGGCACCTGGCCGGGGCCGACGAAAAGGCGTTCGTACTCGTCGAGCAAGTGGGGCACTTCCTCAGGGTCCGGAATCCTTACGGGCTCACGCAAAGGGTCCGAGGAGATTCGGCTGTCCGTCTCGGCCTCGAGGTCGCGGGCGGCCACCCAGCTCGCCACCTCGTCGGTGACCGGCCTGCTCCAAAAGTGCGAGAGAAGGTCGACGGCGACGACGATCGTCTCCGCGTCCGGCCTGTCGGTGCCGGAGGGGACCGGAGAACTCTGTTCGGTGGGCTCCGTTCCGCCATGCTCCCCCGCACCGTTGGAAACGGGCCTCCCGGTCGTCACGAGCCTGCTTTCCTCTCGCTGGCCGCCCTGGCGCTGTGTTGGCCGCCGGCCGGCGACGGCTCCATCACGTGCAGGCTCCGGTAGCCGACGGTCACGAGAGCCGCGAAAAGCGCCACCAAGCCGAGCACGATGCCGATCTCGATCCAGGTCGGGTGGTACCGGCCGATGAGCTGGAAGGAGGCCGTCTGCGCGTTGTAGGTGCCGACGGCGTTCCCCGGAGGGTACTGGGTGAGGGGGTTGACGAAGCCGAGGACGACGAGCTCGATGCGGAAGGCGTAGACCCCGACGATGGCGAGAACCGAGGCGAGCCCGAGGGCCCCGGGCGTCTTCTTGAGGCGTGGGACGAGCAGCAAGCAAAGAGGGACCAAACCTCCAACGATCCACTCGACCCAGAACAGCTGTGCCCAGGGTCCTCCGGGCAGAACGAGGTTGAGCGCCGAGCGGTCGGCCGGGACGTTGCCCCACAACACGGTGATGTAGTCGCAGCCGACGAAGAACAGGTCGACGATGAGGCTTATGGCGATGAAGCCGCGCAGCCACTTGCGCGTTTCGGCGGAGAGCTCGACCTTGCCGAAGCGCTGGGCGCAAAGCGCCAGCAGTGTCACAAGCGCCGTTCCGGACAGGACCGCCGATACCACGAACAGCGGGGCCATGAGCGAGGTGTTCCACCAGCTGCGGGCGATCTGGAGACCGAAGATCCAAGCCGTCACCGAGTGGAGCAGGATCGCCGTCGGCAGCCCGACATAGGCCATGAGCCGGGCGAGTGTCTTCCAACGGCTCGGCTCAACGGCGTGGCGCTGGAGCACATAGAGGTCGACGACCGAGAAGACGAAGTAGACCGTGATGATCAAGATGTCCCAGATCAAAGGCGAGGTCCAGTTCGGGTGGATGAAGATGTTGATGACCCTGAACGGCTTGCCGAGGTCCGGGATGATCATGAGGGCAGCCACCGCCACACAGGCTGCGGCCGAGAGCACGCCGAGGCGCGAGAGCGGCTTCAGGGCCTTGATGCCGAACACCTCGGCGCTCGAGGCCATGATGAGCCCGCCTGCCGACAGGCCGATGAAGAAGGCGAACGTGAAGATGTACATGCCCCACGAGACGACGTCGCGCATGCCCGTGGCGGCGAGGCCGTAGTGCAGCTCGTCGATCCACGCCCACAGTCCCCAGGCCATGAGCGCCACGAGCGCCGCGTACCAGGCCCAGATCGGCCGGAAGGTGCGGGTAGTGCGCGCGGGAAGTGCCGCCGTAGTTGTGGCCATGGCCGCCTCCTCAGCTCTCGCCCGGAACGCGTCTCGCGACCGGGAGGTAGTAGACGTTCGGATCGGTACCGAGCTCCGGGTGGAGCTGCCCGGCGCCAGCGACGTTGACGAACTCGCTGACCTGTGACTCGGGGTCGTTCAGGTCGCCGAAGATCCGCGCCCCCATCGGGCAGGCCTCGACACAGAACGGCTCTTCTCCGACGTCGATGCGCTCGACGCAGAAGGTGCACTTCTCCACGACGCCCTTCGGGCGCTCGGGGGTGAACACGAGGCGGTCCTCGGTCCAGTACTCCTTGCCGTAGCCGACGACCCCGCCGGGGGCGTAAGCGGCGTCACCCCAGTTGAAGATCCGGACCCCATAAGGGCATGCCGCCATGCAGTAGCGGCAACCTATGCAGCGGTTGAAGTCGACGAGCACGGTACCGTCGTCGCGGCGGAAGGTCGCCTGCACGGGGCAGACCTTCACGCACGGGGCGTCGTTGCACTGCTGGCAGGCCACCGGCAGATAGGCCAGCTCGCAACTGGGATAGGTGCCCCAGGGCACGTCGAGGTTGTCGCTGGCAGGAGCCGTGGCGGTCGTCGACTGGTTGGGGGCGGTCGTGAGCACCCGGTTCCAGAAATAGCCGAGGGGCTCGTTGTTGACCTGCTTGCACGCGATCGCACAGCTCCAGCAGCCGATGCAACGGTTCGTGTCG
>JBKQHU010000100.1:0-19494 GCA_052148655.1 Acidimicrobiales bacterium | reverse complement strand
TTTTCCAGCAGTGCCCGGCAAGCTTGATGGTCGGCGTCGTTCCGATCAGCCGTGGCGAGGAGCGGGCCGGTGTCGACCAGAAGCACTCAGTCGCGCCCGAAGCCGTCTGCGAGTAGTTCGTCGACGTTTGCCGCGCCCCTCGACTGACCCGAGGCGCCAATAGCAGCAAACGCAAGATGGCGGCTCGCTCCGCTGGGCACTGGCTCGTGTTCAGACTCGCTGAGTGCGGCGTCAAGAAGATCGACGGCAGCAGCCTCGACGCTCGTTCCGCGCTCGACCGCCACTGCTTCGACGCGGCGCGCTAGTTCGTCAGGCAGCCTTACGTTGATGCTCATCGCCCTCAAGTGTAGGTGCTCTCCGTTTGAAACCAACCAACGCCGTCCCATCGTCTTGCAGTGGCCCCGTTCGGGTGCCGAACGGAAGTTTTGGGCACGACGTTCAGTGGGGTCACGCGGGATAAGCGCGGGATAGATTCCTCGATACGGACCTCGACCGATGGTCGACACACGTCCTGACATCCGGTGATAGCAGCTCTACGTGAGCGTGCGGGCATGCCCGCCCGGCGTCTGACACAAATCTGACACAGCAGTGTGGCAGATGACGGTTACTCGTGGTCAGTGACGGTTCACAAAAGCGCAGTTCAACAACGGTTTCTAGCCACGGGTCCAGCTGGGGACAACTCCCTGAAAGACACTGATAATGCTGAGGTCCTCAGTTCGAGTCTGAGTAGCCCCACCGATCCGGTTCCCTGTGGCCCGCTGGTCCTCATTTCGTAGTACGATTCTTTCGTGTGGAGATCAACTCCTCGGCGTTCAGGCACGGAGTCGCCACTGAAGACTTCGAGCACGCTGTCCGTTGTGCCATGGTGCTGATGTTCTGGATGACGACCTCGCCCCGTACCTGGGGCCGGCCCGAAGCGGTGCCCTTCTCGAGATCGTGACCGTTCGAAGGGCCGACCGCCCAGAGCTCGTGATCCACGCGATGGCGATGCGTGCCAAGTACCAGCGGTTGATTCCGGGGCAGAGACCATGACAAACAAGAGCTATGGACGGACTCAAAGCGGTACGCCAATCACAGAGGAACTCTTGGAAGAACTGGTCGAAAGGGCCGAAGAGGGTTTTGACGTCGACGCGGTCCTCGAAAAACGGGTTGGCCGGCCGCCGATGGGTTCGTCGGCAGCCTCAGTGGAGTCAGTGCGCCTCGATCCTGAGCTGAGCGAGGCTCTCCGTGAACGTGCCGAGCACGAAGGGCGAACGAACTCGGAGCTCATCCGCGACGCGCTTCGCCGCTACCTCCAGGTGAGTTAGCAGCGGGGCCGGACAGTTGGACGACGGGCGGGACGAATCGCGGCAGGCTGATTACGGTGTCGCCGCTAGTCGCGACGGGACTGCTGTCCAGCTCTGTTGACCAGCGATTCTGCGACTGGTTGCAACCGGGCGCGACGCCCCTTGACGGGCTGACCGGCTCTGATAATGCTGAGGTTCGCAGTGGATCGGCGGGAGCTCGACGTTCGGCTTGATTGACCAGCCATTTTGCGAGTCTTTGCGATCGGGTGCGAAACAGGGCCACCGTGCCTGTCCGGGACCGTCTACCGAGGAGGGAGGCCGTGTCCCTGCGTTTAGAGATTCCTGATGACCTTTGCTGGGACACCCGCCACGAGGGTCGCGCGCGAGACGTCATGGGTGACGACTGCACCGGCCGCGACGACAGAGTCAGTCCCGATGGTCACGCCCGGCAAGATCGTGGCCGCGGCCCCGATCCACACGTTCGTCTCGATTGTGATCGGCTCCGCAGTGATATAGCTCCGCCGTTTGTCTGGTTCTACGGGATGACCGTCCGTGACGAGGTTGACCTTGTGGGCGATCATGACCTGGTCCGCGATGTCGATAGCTGCGTGACCCGTAAACGCGCACTCGTGACCGATGAAGACCGCCCGCCCGACCGAGATGTTCAGCCCGTAATCCGAATAGAAGGGTGGGATTAGGTAAAACGGGTCGCCAACCGGCTTGCCGATCAGCTCTTCGAAGGCTTCTCGAATTGCATCCTGGTCGTCCAAGCAGTATTCGCTGAGCTTGGAGGACAGCCGGGTGGCAATCTTGACCCGCTCGAACAAATCGCGGAACTCTTGCGACTCCGTTTTGATCAACTGCATTTCGTTCATCCAGTTCCTCAGCGGGCGGTCTGGTCGGCCCGCCGAGCCTAGGAGGATCGTCGTTCGGCGCGGTGGATGGCGTCGAGCGAGTCCAGAAACGGTTGAGTGCCTACCTGGGGCACCAGGAATGCTGCTCAGCTTCCCGGGCGTAGCTGCCAACTGCCATTCCAGATGACGAGTGGCCAAGGCGCGTTTGTCTCCACATCCGTGCCGACCGCTACGAGCGCTGTGACGGCTAGGCACCGCACGTCATCGACGCGCAGACCGACGAGGCACTGGGTGCCGACACGCAGGCAACCCTTACGCGCTGTCGCCAGTTTGGCAAGACCTTCGGACCGGCGTGAAAGAACCCGCCCTCGTGGCGCCGCCGCCGATGGAAGCAGCGGCGCCGGATTGCCCGAGCAGGCAATCTGAAAGGACCCCCTGTTGACTTGCGAGGCCAGATGGAGGGTCGTGCGAGCCACGGTACTTAGATGAACTACGTACACGCAAGACGAAGCTACTGGCCCCCGGGCTCGCTCGGGACGCGTGCGACGATCCTGTCAAAAAGTTCACCAACCAAGTTGACAGACCTCGCCCGTTCCCGGATGTCCGCCCGGTAGAGGTCTCTGCGAAGCAGGAAGGCGATCGCATCCTTAGCGCGTAAAGAGATAAATGTGCCGAGGACCTCGTCGTCAGACACGTCCGCGACGGCCTCCCACTCGAAGGGGGCGTGGATGTCCACATCGCTGAGTCGCCACGGCGGGTCGACCAGACGTTCAACGGTGTTCCACAGCTGGATCTGAGTGTCACGCGCCTCAAGGTCGACGTGTTCCGACAGGTCGCTGAGCCGTTGAGAGATCATGCGCCTTTTCGGCGGCGCATTTTCGTCCTCTGCCCTGAAGAACCACTCGGAGCAGCCCTCGAGATTCTTCGCCAAACTTGTCGCGCCCGGCATGGCTTTCCCTCTCGTCGGGTCTCAGCCCAAGGCCCCTGCCAGAGGCACCGCGCCAAGGCCAGAGCCAAGTGCTGTCTCGACCGTAACGATCCGCTGACGACAAACACAAGCGAATTCTCGGTCACAACCCGGTGAACGAGAGGCGACGCTGTTCTGGGCTGTCACTGTCTATCGCCGCAGTAGTTCCCTCAGCGCCCGCGCGAGCTGACCGAGGATCGCGAGCGCCCGACTGAGCCCGTTCGGCATGGGCCGGCCGGGATAGGTGGATCCTTGTGTTCGCCTCGTGCGTTGACGACAACGGCCGTGCTCGAGCTGGCTACTGAAAAGCCGAACTGATCGTTGGCGACCTTGGGATCCTCGCGCCGCACCCGCATGTCAGCAACCCAGCGCGTAGCTGACCGCCGAGCAGACCTTGCGCATGACGTCGTCGCCGACCCGCCCGACCGGACCGGTCAGCGATGCCTGAGTGACCGTGTGAAGACCGTCGCAGTTGATGACCGACGGCCGGTCCAGGCCGACGTCGACATGGTCGAGATCAACCTCCGCGGCGAGACCCCGGATCGAACTCGTGATCTCGGCCACGGTAACGAGACCGCGAACGTCGAGTACCTCGGATCGTGTGAGCAGCAAAACGGGTCGTCTCTTGCGACCAACTTCGGCCAACCAAAGCTCACCACGTTTCATGGCTCGCCCCACGCTTCAGCTTCGGTCCAGAAGGTATCCGCACGTTCGGGGTGTCCCAGGTACGCCTGTCGGTCTGATCGAGTCAACGCGGTGCGCACAGCATCAGCGACTCCTTGACGCGCCGCCGCCGAGATGTTGATGCCGAGCTGATGAGCGCGCTTAGCCAACTCCTCGTCCAGGGTAAAGGTGGTTCTCGATGAAGCCATAAGATAATGCTATCAAAGAGCGATAGCATTCCACTGAGGTCGCTCGTTCGAGTCCAACTGAAGGTTGTGAACCGCGGCGCAAGGTTCCAGCTGGGTGTTGCGCGCCGAGCTCCGTCCCAACAGCTCGATCGCCGGGCGTCTCGTGACGGCACAACCATTACCGCTCACCCGCAAAGTTAGGGTCCCGACAGCACCGTCCGCCCCCCTGTTGGTCAGCCGGCGTTGCTGCACGGCATACTACGGCGGACGCCTAGCCATGAATCCGCTCGGCGTGACGGTTCCCCAACTTCGAGGTAGAGAGTCCATGGTCATTGGCACCGCGATCAACAACGAGTCTCCACCGAGCGATCATTGCGCCTGCGGAGCGGTCCACGGGGTCCCGACCGACACGGTCGTCATCGACGAGAGTGCCGTAGAACAGCTGGTCGCCTATTCGAAAGGGCGCGGCTGGTCGCGACCCTTCGTCGTCATGGACGCAAACACCGAAGAGGCAGCCGGTTCCAAGGTGATTGACGAGTTGTCGCGATCGGGTCTGCATGTGACGGCGTTCTGCTTCCCCGAGCGCGACGGCTTACTCGCCAACGAGACGAGTGTGTCGCGTCTGCACGAGCCGTTGCAGGGCTCGGACACCGACTCGATCGTCTCGGTCGGGTCTGGCGTGATCACCGACACCACCAGGTACGTCGCGAGCCTTATGGGCCGCGATTTCGTGAGTGTCCCGACCGCGGCTTCGATGGACGGGTACGCGTCGAATCTCGCCGTGATGGAGTTCGGAGGGATGAAGACGAGCTTTCCCGTGGCTCCCCCGGTGGCGATCTTTGCGGATCCACGCACGATCGCCTCAGCGCCCCTGGACATGACCCGTGCTGGGCTCGGTGACCTTTTCGGAAAGGCGTCAGCACACGTCGACTGGCTGGCGTCTCACAAGCTGTACGGCGAGTACTACTGCGCGAAGGTTGAGCAGCGCGTGACAGGACCGCTTGTTCATGCCGCGACGCACGTCGCAGACATCCTTGAGGGTTCGACGGAGGCGGTTTCTGGCTTCATGAGGGGTTTGGTCGAGTCCGGAATCGCCATGGCGATGATCGGGAACTCCCGGCCGGCAAGTGGCTGTGAGCACCATGCTTCACATTTCTGGGACTTTCTTGCGGCGACCGGCCGGCGAGCCCACACGCCGCACGGCTTTCAGGTGGGGTACGCGAGCCACTTCGCGATGCGTCTCCAGCATTACGCTTTTGGTGGCGGCATACAGGAGCTGTCCATTCCGCGCCCGATCACCGCCGACGAGGAGGCGCGTTCATGGTTCACCGGTCATGAGGCGGAGCTGGATGCCGTAATGGATGAAAAGCGCCAGTTCCTCGCCGGGCACGGCGCCGCGTGGCCTGCCACGTCGTCAAGTTGGGAATCGGCGTGCGAGCAGATCGGCGAAGCGATGGGAGTGTTCCCGCTCGTCGCCGATGCCTTGTCGGTGGCAGGAATCCCGTCCCAGCCCGGGTTTCTCGGCCTCGACACCGCGACGCTGAAGGCGACCTTTCGCTGGGCGAACCGGATGCGGGCTCGCTACACGGTGCTCGACTTCCTTGAGGGCCAAGGCAGGCTCGATGAGGCGATCGATACTGCCTTCTCCACGGACGGACTCGCGACCTCTTGAGCCGGCTGAGGGGCCGCCGGTAACTGTGAAGAGCAGAGCGAGGGTGGAACGTCGCGTTGTACACCGGAGTTCGTCCGGACCGTTGCGCAACGGAGCGCAACGACAAACCGCGGAGCGAGGACGGCCAAGTTCGGCGAGTGCCAGGGCGCGACATAATGACGGTATGGCCCCTCAAGTTCTGAAGTTCTTGTCTGAAACAGCGCGCGAGATCTGTCCGAGGCTGTCCGAGACTGCGGGACAGCACCTCACGACGGGTGGAGCGTGAGCGTGCTGGGCGCGCCAAGCGGCCGGCGCGTGACGATCGGAGTCGATTTCGGGACGGAGTCGGGCCGCGTGCTCCTACTCGACCTCGGCAGCGGCGAGGAGCTCGCAGTCGCGGAAGTCCGCTATCCCAGCGGTGTCATCGATCAGAGGCTCCCCTCGACTGGTGCTGAGCTGCCGCCGGACACGGCGCTCCAAGACCCCGGCGACTACCTCGAGGTCCTTTACCGGGGGATTCCGCAAGCGCTTGCGGCGGGCAAGGTCGCGGCCGAAGAGGTGATCGGCATCGGCATCGACTTCACTTGCTGCACCGTCTTGCCGGTGACCGAGGATGGGCTGCCGCTGTGTCAGCTCGAGCAGTGGCGAGACCACCCTGACGCCTGGGTCAAGCTCTGGAAGCACCACTCTGCCCAGCCGATCGCCGACCGGCTGAATGCCGTCGCGATCGAACGCGGCGAGGCCTTCCTCGCCCGCTACGGCCGGCGGCTGTCTTCGGAGTGGTACTTCCCGAAGCTCATAGAGACCTGGCAGAGGGACCGCCCCGTCTACGACGCCATGAGTTGTTTCGTCGAGGCAACCGACTGGATCACCTGGCACCTCACGGGCAAGCTCGTGCGGGCGAGCTGCTCGGCGGGTTACAAGGCATGCTGGTCCGCGAGTGAAGGATTGCCGCCGCGGGCCTTCTTCGAGGCCGCCTACCCCGGATTGCCGGACCCGAGCGAAAAGCTGGGGACGAGCTTCGCCCCCCCCGGCCGGTGTGCCGGGACACTACGACCCGAAGTGGCAGGCCGCCTCGGCTTGCATGAAACGGTCGCCGTAGCCGTCGGCAACGTCGACTCGTTCGTATCGGTTCCCGGGGCCGGGGTGCAAAGTCCCGGAGTTTTCCTAATGGTCGTCGGCACGTCTATCTGCGACCTCGTCATTGATCGCCATGAGGCCCGGATGCCGGGGATCACAGGTGTCGTGGAAGACGGCATCCTGCCGGGGTTCTTCGGTTACGAAGCCGGCCAAGCCGCTGTTGGCGACATGTTCGCATGGTTCGGGGGTCGTCTTCTCGGGCTCAAGGGCGGCGAGCCGGGCTCCGGAGGGAGCTGGCACGAGGACTTCGAGCGGGAGGCTGCCAAGCTTGTGCCCGGGGCGAGCGGACTCGTGGCCCTCGACTGGTGGAACGGCAACCGGACGATCCTCGGCGATGCCGATCTCTCGGGCGTGATTGCCGGCCTGACCCTGTCGACGACGCCGGTGGAGGTCTACCGGACCCTGCTCGAGTCGGTCGCATTCGGGACTCGGAGGATCGCCGAGAACTTCGTCGAGCATGGAGTCGCCGTTCGCGAGATCGTCGCCTGCGGAGGCATAGCCGAGCGCAGCGCACTCATGATGCAGCTGCTCGCAGACGTTACGGGGCTCCGGGTCACGATTCCCGACTCGGGCCAGATCCCCGCCCGCGGGGCGGCGCTGTGCGGCGCGCTCGCCGCGGGCTCGGCAAGGGGCGGCTTCGACGACTTCGAAACGGCGGTCAGCAAGCTCGCGCCCGCGATGTCGCGCTGCTATGAGCCATCAACGCAACACCGCGCCACCTACGACGAGGTTTACTCGGTCTTCTGTTCGTTGCACGACGCGCTCGGCAGGGACCACGTGGAGTGGCTTCACCACCTGAAACAGATCCGCCGGGCCGCCTTGGCGCCAACCGCCTGACGGCGACTGGAGGACGCGGCGGCGAGACGGACACCCAAGGGGATCTTGCAATTGGACTGGTGCGAATCAGGAAGCGAGGGACATGCATCGCGAACGCGTAGCTGCAGCGCTGAACCACCTGACACCCGACCGCTGCCCGTGGCAGGCGACGTTTACACCCGAATTCGCCGAACGGCTCCGCTCTGACCTGCGCTTTGACGACTCGGCCGGCACGCACAATCCTCACGGCGGCGGCAATCCGTACGACCTCGAGATGGCTCTCGATCAGGACCTCCTCATCACGTCGGTGGGCTGGGCGAACTCGTACTACGGGGAGGGCCGAGAGTACGTTGACGAGTGGGGCGTGGGCTGGCTGTCGGTGCCTTACGTGACGCCGTACGGAGTCGGCCATTACACCGAGCCCTGCGGCCATCCTCTGGTTCAAGCCGACGCCGAAGCGGTCGCCTGCTATCAGTCACCCGACCCGAGCCGGCCGGAGCTCTACGGCGACGCCGCCCGGCTCATCGCCGAGCACGGGTCTGAATACTGGATTGTCGGGTCGACCGTCACGACCATCTTCGAGACGGCGTGGGCCTTGCGAGGACTCGAACAGCTGCTCACGGACTTCATCGAAGACCCCGATCTCGCCGACGCCATCTTGGAGATTCCCTACCGGTACCACCTCACCGCGGCCGAGACGCTGGCACGGATGGGTGTTGACATGATCTGGCTGGGTGACGACGTGGGCCAGCAGCAAGGCATGTTGATCTCCCCCCGGCACTGGCGGCGCTTCCTGAAGCCTCGGATGGCACACATCGTCGAGAGCGTGAAGGCCATCAACCCGGGCGTGAAGGTCGCGTACCACACCGATGGCTGCGTCTTCAACGTCATCCCGGAGCTGATCGAGATCGGGATCGATGTGCTCAATCCCATTCAGCCCGCCGCGATGGATCCCGTCAGGGTCAAACGCGAGTACGGCAAGGACCTCTGTTTCTGGGGCTCCATGGATGAACAGCACACCCTGCCCTTTGCCAGTCCTCAGGAGGTCGCCAAGGAGGTGGCCGCCCGCGTCGCCACGCTCGGTGCAGGGGGCGGCCTGATCTTGGCGCCGACCCACCACGTGCAACTGGATACGCCGCTCGAGAATTTCTGGGCGATGGTGGAGGCCATCACAAGCGACGCGCAGGTGTCTTGAACTTCGCGAGAGGACGCGGCCGGCTGACAGCCGGCACACCACGACGGTCACTGGAAAGGGAGCTACGCACTATTCCCGGCAAATGCGTCCCGGTCGGTGTCACCTTACGATGATCAGGAACCGCAGGACGAAGGTCCGCGGCTCTATGACCTGGTGCGCGGTTTTCCAGGTCGTGGTTGCCGATGCCGATGGCGAGGTGCTCAAGTGACCGGGGTGATTCGATGAATTCGGTTGAGAGGGTAGGGGCTGCGATTGGGCTGCGCGAGGCGGACCGCGTGCCGGTGGATCTGCACGACTTCCAAGTGGCCGCCCGCGCCTCCGGCCTGCCGATGTCAGAGATCTTCCGCGACGGCGCCCTGTTGGCCGAGGCGATGCTCGCGGCCTGGCGCGAGTTCGGCCATGACATGATCCTGCTGGAGAACGGCACCGCCTGCAGCGCCGAGGCGTGCGGCATGGAGGTCCGCTACGGCGACGATACGGCCCCGGTGGTCGGCCGACCCCTCCTCGACAGTCTCTCGAAAGTGGCCGATCTCCAGGTGCCGGACCCCTACGTGACCTTTCCGATGTCCGAGATCTTGAAGGCGACGGGCATCCTCGCTCGTGAGATCGGCGACAAGGCCTGGATCTGCGCTCGAGCGGACCAGGGGCCGATGGACCTGGCGGCGGAACTTCGTGGAATCAGTGAGTTCATGGTAGATGTGGCGACCGGCGAGGAGGAGGATCTGGTCCACGCCCTGCTCGACTACGCCAGGCGTGTCGCAACCCGCTACGCCTATGCCCTCATCGAGTCCGGTGGTCGCTCCACGTCCATCGGCGAGCCGATAGCGGGACCCGCCATGATCTCGCCCCGACAGTACAGGCGGTACCCATGGACTCACGAGCGCCGCATGGTCACCGAGCTCAAGGAGCACGGGATCATCCTGCACCTGCACATCTGCGGGAACACCGAACGGATCACCGAGGATTTCATCGCAACCGGGGCACAGGTGCTCGAGATCGACCACAAGACTGACGCGGCACGCCTCAAAGCGACAGCCCATGACTCGACGTGCCTGCTTGGCAACATCGACACGAACCTGCTCGCGTTGGGGTCGGTGGGTGAGGTCGATGCCGCCTGCCATGAGCTCATCGACACCTGTAAGCCCGGCGGAGGGTTCATCCTCGGCCCCGGATGTGCCATGGCTCCGACCACTCCACCGGAGAACATCCACGCCCTCGTCGAGTCGGTGAAGAAATACGGTGCCTACCGGCGCTCGTGAGCGCTACCTAGGCTCCGTTCCAAGCGCTTCGGAGGCATACACGCCACCGGTGGCCGAATCGGCAGCTCGCTACCATGAGGCCATGGAAACTCGGCGACTTGGCAAGACCGGATTCGACGTCAGCGTGATCGGCTTTGGTGCATGGGCGATCGGGGCGGACTGGGGTGACGTGGATGACGAAACGTCCATGAAAGCCCTACATGCCGCAGTCGACGCCGGCGTCACGTTCTTCGACACGGCCGACGTCTACGGCGACGGCCGCAGCGAGCAGCTGATCGCCCGGCTGCGGCGTGAACGCGATGAGCACATCGTGGTCGCGACCAAGCTGGGGCGTAGGCTGCCGGTCCAATCAGTCGCCGGCTACTCGCCGGAGAACATTGACTCTTTTATCGCGCGGTCCCAGAAGAACCTCGAGACCGATTGCCTCGATCTCGTCCAGTTGCACTGCCCGCCGACGGACCTCTTTTACCACCAAGAGGTATTCTCCACGATGGACGACCTCGTGCGCGCCGGACGGATTGCCAACTACGGAGTCTCCGTCGAGCGAGTGGAGGAGGCGCTGAAGGCGCTCGACTACCCGGGGGTCTCGACCATCCAGATCATCTACAACATCTTCCGCCAGAGACCGGAGGAGCGTCTTTTCCCCGCTGTCCAGGTGGCTGACGTGGGGATCATCGCACGCGTACCATTGGCCTCGGGGCTGCTGACCGGGAGGATCACGGCCGATACGGTCTTTGCCGCCAATGACCACCGCAACTACAACCGCCACGGCGTGGCGTTCGACGTGGGCGAGACTTTCTCGGGCGTCGACCTCGAAGCAGGCCTTGCAGCCCTGGCCGAGATCAAGGCGATTCTTCCGGAAGGCGAGACCCTGACGAGCCTGGCGCTCCGCTTTTGCTGCTCGCATCCGGCGGTGTCCACGGTGATCCCCGGGGCCAAGACGCCGGCCCAGGTGCGGGACAACGCCAGTGCGGGTGACCACTGCACTCTCAGCGCGGACACCTTGGCCCGCCTTCACGAGATCTATCGGTCGTACATCGCTCCGTCCGTGCACAACCGCTGGTAGCAAGGCGGCGCTCGGGCTTCCAAGCCAGCAGCTGGCCTGCAGGAAGCTCAGTTCCGGCTACAAGGTGCGAAACCGGCCGCGTCTGTTTGAACTGGTCAGGTGGAGCAACACTAGGGATCTCCTTTTTTCGGGGCGGGTTCGGTTCGCGGGAGGGCACTGATCGAGTGGCAACTCGCGACTGTTATCGCGTCAGGCGCGCCGCAAGGTGATGAAAGGGACCTCGGCGTCATGGGGAAGGTGGCGGGCGACCTCTACGAACCCGAGGCGAAGAGCGAATCGCAGGCCATCGAGGTTCGAGGCCAGAACGATGGTTTCAATTGCAGCTCCGCCGAGGTCCCGCGCAGCCTCCATGGCTTGGGCAAAGATCTCGCGACCGTAACCGTGTCCGCGATGCTCGGGCAGCACGCGGACGATGACCGTGACGTTTCCTGCGTCACCGGGAGGTCTTACGGTTGCGCACCCGATTAAGTCGCTACCGGCGTAGGCGACCGTCAGGCGATAGCGGCCGGCCCGCTCTCGTACCTCGGCCCGCGTAAGCGGGGTCGTGTGGATGACGATGTTGTGAACGTGCCGCCAGTCCTCGACAGTCACCTCCGTCACCGGCACAATCCGGAGCGCTGATGCGGATACGGGCGGGGGGTTGGGTGCTTCGGGCACTATGGCGAGTATTCCATCACGGTCAGGCGCAGCAGCGTCCACTGGTTCGCGAAGAGCGACCCACTCAAGAGGGCGGCTGACGCCCGGCCGTCCGAGTCCTCTGGCGTTCAGCTCTAGGTCTAGGCGACCGGATCTTAAAGGGCAGCACCTTAAGCGGGTGGACCAACTATCGAGATCCCCTCGGGTCCGGCGGCCGCATGAAAGCGACACGGCCGTTCAGGTTCTCGCAAGAAGCTCCGGGAACAAAGCGACTGGATCGTCGATGATCCGCCGTGTCGTGACACCCGCCGCCCCTCTGACCGAAGCCTCACCGCCGAGGGACGACACGACGACCTTCGTCGGTGACCAGGAATGGTTGACGACGCGGTCGTGCAATTCGGCGGTCACAGGTCCGATCAGCCACGGCGCGAGCTCAGCGTAGAAACCACCGAGGACCACCGTTGGAAGGTCCAAGACGTTGAGAAACGCGGAAAGGGCTATGCCGAGCGCAGTTCCAGCCTGAGCGAGAGCGAGAAGTGTTCTGGGCTCGCCTGTGATCGCTT
Organism: Acidimicrobiales bacterium; assembly: GCA_052148655.1. Lineage (GTDB taxonomy): Bacteria > Actinomycetota > Acidimicrobiia > Acidimicrobiales > Bog-793 > Fen-455. The sequence goes on along the minus strand of JBKQHU010000100.1, from coordinate 7,210 downwards.
GCTGAACGATCTCCACCACCGATCCGCTTGGGCTTGCCCTTCCTGTTCGAGCCTTTGCCGGCAGTCCCGTTGCCGCGAGCAAAGCCTCCTGGCCGGCTACACGTTCTAGGCAACCGCGGGCACCACAGCTGCATCTCGGGCCATTCGGATCCACGGTCACATGCCCGAGCTCGCCTCCAAGGCCCCGCACACCGCGGAACAGCTCGCCACCGATGACGATGCCGGCCCCGACCCCGATTTCGCCCGATACGAGCACGAAGTCCCGCAGGTCCTCCTTGCCACCGAACCAGCGCTCGCCGAGAGCCGCCAGGTTCGCCTCGTTGTCGCAGTACACCGACCGTAGAGGGCGGCCAAGCATGTCAGCGACTACCTCGGCAAGGGGGATGCCCTGCCAGTCCAGCAGGTTGGGGGCTCGGTGGAGGACACCATCGAAGTCCACCAGGCCTGGTACGCCGACGCCGATCCCCAACACTGTGAGCCCTGCAGCGTCAGCCTGACGCCAGAGGAGACTCGCGGCCCGGACCGCCAGTCGCAGCACGTCCTCCGGTCGCAACAGGCGGTTGTCCCCCACGATCGTCCGCCGGAAACGGACCGAACCTGTGAGGTCCACGACACAACACGAGACGTAGTCGACATTGATCTCGATACCGAGCCCGGCAGGTCCTCGCGGATTCAGGCTGAGCGGACTGCCGGGTCGTCCTATGAGGCCTCGCTCCGGGTCGCGCTCCACGATCAGACCGGCGTCCATCAGCACATCTGCCAACGTCGAGACGGTTGCTTTGGTGAGGCCGGTCCGCGCTGCCAGTTGAGCGCGGGACAGCTTGCACGAAGTCGCGATCTGGCGGAGCACGAGAGAAAGATTGTGGCGCTTCAGCAGCTGCTGGCGCGCGGGCACGCTCGGGAGCGTTCTACCCCTTTGATTCGGCATCCGGGCGAATTCGCGATTGCCCCTAGCCATGGGTTCCGCCGTTATCTCTCGCCTACGCTTGCACGGGATATGTGCTCGTCGCGGACCTCCGCGTAGCGGGCTCTTACCTCGGGGGAAGGTTCAGCATCGAACCGCAATGACCCGCTCAGGGGCCAGGGTTCCGGCTTGTGGTCCGGATTCAGCACCCACAGTGCCTGGAACGCGGCGCCGTCGGCGACGTACTCGCCCGGGGGTGGCACGAGGACCGGGCGGCCGAAGATGGCCGGCGCGATCCGCCGCAAGGCCTCGGACCGGCTTCCCCCACCGATCAGGCGCACACGTTCGATGGTGACGCCATGTGACTCGACGGCGTCGAGAGCGTCCGCCAGGCCACACAGAAGGCCTTCGACCGCGGCGCGGGCGAGGTGCGCGGGGCTCGACGTCTTAAGGCTGAGTCCGTAAAGCTCACCGGTCGATCGAGGCAGGTTCGGGGTCCGCTCTCCCTCGAAGTAGGGGAGGAGAACCATTCCATCGGCGCCCATTGGTCCAGACAATGCCAGGTCGGAGAGGCCTTGTTGATCGACACCAAGGATCTTGGCGACGCCGTCAAGGACGCGGGCGGCGTTGAGGGTGCAAACCAGCGGCAGGTATCGCCCCGTCGCGTCGGCGAAGCCTGCGACGGTGCCGGAGCTGTCCGGCATCAGGACGTCCGAACTTGCGAATGCAGTTCCCGACGTCCCGACCGAGACCACGACGTCACCGTCGATCGGGGCCACGACAAGGCCGGCCGAGGCATTGTCACCGGCACCGGGCCCGAGCCGCGCAGAACCGCATAGCCCAGGGCTCTCTGCCGGTTTGAGGACACGTGGGACCTTGACGACGCGTCCCAACGCGCGCTCCAGCAGATCGAGCCGGTAGTCATCGGTGATGGCAGACCAGTAGCCGGTGCCGCTCGCATCGCTCCGATCGGTCGTCAGCGATTCGATCGTCAGCCCGCCCTGGTGCTGGGACGCTAAGAGTCTCCAGGTCAGCCAGTCGTGCGGTAGGCAGACAGCCGCGGTACGGCCGGCATTCGAAGGCTCGTGTTCGGCCAGCCACCGAAGCTTCGAGACGGTGAAGGCCGCCAAGGGAACGCTTCCGACGGCCCGTGCCCATGTGTCGGCCCCGAGCTCTGATACGAGCGCCTCGGCCTGAGGAGCCGACCTCGTGTCGTTCCACAACAGGGACGGGCGTATGACGTTCCCATCCTCGTCGAGGCAGACCATGCCGTGCTGTTGCGCGGCGATGGAGATGGAAGCGATTCCCTCGAGGCCTCCGGCCTCCGCCAACGCACTCTGAAGGGCATTCCACCAGTTCTCCGGGTCGACCTCGGTCGCATCGGGATGCTGGGCCCAGCCTTTGCGGACGAGCTCACCTGTGGCTGCGTCGCGAACGACAACCTTGCAGGATTGTGTGGAGGAGTCCACCCCTGCGACGAGCGTCATCGGGCGACCTCGCCGTTGTGCCGGGCGGGAGCGCTTCGCCGGAAGTCACACGCGCCCAAGCCGGTCATCGGGCACCGAGCAGGTGCTCGATAGCCAGTTGATCCAGATGTGCGAACCCGAAGCCGTGTACGGCGGCCGTCTTGAGGTCGAAGTCCTCAAAAGCGGACCGGTCGGCGAGAAGCTCGTGATAGGACTCACCGCTATTGAGCGTCGGGGTTGCGAGCTCTCCGACCTGGCTCGCCCGCAAGGCTTCCTGCACGGCCGGATCCGCGCGAAATGCGGCCGCCCGCTCCTTCAAGAGCAGGTACGTTCGCATGTTGGAGGCGGCAGAGGTCCAGACACCGGCTGCATCCTCTGTTCTCAAGGGCTTGTAGTCGAAATGGCGGGGGCCGTCATAGGCGGGCCCACCGCCGACGCCACCGTTCTCGAGTAGGTCGACAAGGTAGAAGGCGCTCAAGAGGTCGCCATGTCCGAAGACAAGGTCCTGGTCAAACTTCGCCCCACGCTGACCATTGAGGTCAATGTGGAAGAGCTTCCCGTGCCAGAGAGCCTGGGAAATACTGTGGACGAAGTTCATCCCAGCCATCTGCTCATGGCCCACTTCGGGATTCAACCCGACCATCTCGTGATGCTCGAGCGTCGAGATGAATGCGAGCGCGCTTCCGACCGTGGGCAACAAGATGTCCCCCCGCGGCTCGTTCGGTTTCGGCTCTATCGCGAACCGGATCTGAAAACCACGGTCGATGACGTACTGCGCGAGAAGGTCCATGGCCTCCCGGAAGCGGTCCAAGGCAGCCCGGACGTCTTTTGCCGCGTCGGTCTCGGAGCCCTCGCGTCCGCCCCAGAAGACGTATGTCTCCGCCCCAAGCTCCGCCGCGAGGTTGAGATTGCGCATGACCTTGCGCATGGCGTAGCGGCGCACGCCGCGGTCGTTGCTGGTGAAAGCCCCGTCCTTGAAGATCGGATGGGAGAAGAGATTCGTCGTGACCATCGGCACGACCATGCCGGTCGCCTCCAGAGCGTCCCGGAACCGCTTGATCCTGCGGGAGCGCTCGGCCTCGTCGGACCCGAAGGGAATCAGGTCGTCGTCGTGGAGCGTCACACCGTAGGCGCCAAGTTCGGAGAGGCGGGACACTGCCTCTACCGGGTCCAGCGGATCTCGCGTCGCATCCCCGAACGTGTCCCGGGCCTGCCAGCCCACCGTCCACAGTCCGAACGAGAAGCGGTCATCACGCGTCGGTACCAGCATCAAGACCTCCTCCATACTTCGTTGATGAGTTGAACTTAATCATGGAGTATCCCGCCGTCAACCCAAAGGCTCCAAGCGACGCGCCGGGGTTTTCACTGGCTCGGGGCGCAGACTTCGTCCGCGAGAAATCGGCGGGCGCGTCGGGAGTCGGTGCGCAAGGCGCGATCCGGGACGCGGCAGTCGAAGTCCAGCTGTGTCAGGTATTGGAAAGCTGATAGACGGAGGTCTGGCTGTAAATCTGACCGGGCCGAAGCACGGTCGAGGGGAAGTTCGGCCGGTTCGGGGAGTCCGGGAAATGCTGTGTCTCCAGAGCGAATCCGTCGCTCTGGCGGTGACCGCTCGTACCGACGAGCGTCGCGGTCGAGACATTCCCCGAATAGAACTGGAGACCGGGTTGGGTCGTGTAAATGCTGAGCTCCCGTCCGCTTGAGGGGTCCCACGCCCGGGCCGCGAGGACCAGTGAGGGCGGGCTCGTCTGGTTGAGGGCCCAGTTCAGGTCGTAGCCCTTGCAGATCTGCAGCTGTTGATTGTCCCTGTCTGAGAACCGTGGCCCGCCGTCGATGTTCTGGCCGATCGCGGTCGGTCTCGTGAAGTCGAAAGGCGTTCCGGCCACTGTGTCGATGGTGCCGGTGGGGATGAGGGCCGAGTCCACCGGCGTGAAGTTGTCGGCGTTGATGTACAGCATCTGTCCGTAGACCGATCCCGAGAACTCGCCGGCCAGGTTCCAGTAAGTGTGGTTCGTGAGGTTGATCACGGTTTCCGCGGTAGCTGTCGCGTGGAACGTAAGTGTCAGCCGGTTCGCGTTGTCCAAGGTGTAGGTCGCGATCGTGGTGAGTGTGCCCGGGAATCCCATCTCGCCGTCGGTGCTCACGTAGGCGAGCTGGAGAGAGACCGTGCCGGGATCAGACGAAGTCGCCGGTGCCCAGACTTTCCTGTCGAAACCCACTGTCCCGCCGTGCAGCGCGTTCTCACCGTTGTTGACCGGCACTTGGTAGCTGAGACCCCCGATCGCTAGCTCGCCACGGGCGATCCGGTTGGCGTAGCGGCCGATCAGTGCTCCGTAGTAAGCGCCGGCGCCGGTGGTGTTGCCCGGGTGGGCCGCGGGGCTGTAGGTCTCGTAGTCGGCCAGCGTCCCGAAACCCAGCGTGACCTCGTCGGAACGACCGTGGCGGTCGGGGAAGGAGATTGACTGGACGATCCCTCCGTAGTTGAAGATCTTGACGACCATCCCGTTGCGGTTCGCGAGGGTGTACAGACTTACACCCGCCATCTCTGTGGGCGTCGCGCTGAGAGTCGGTGGGTAGGAGAGGTGATCCATATGGCTCTTCAGACCCCGCTCAGTACTGCGGTGGGCCGTGGGCGAGAACGACCACGAGCGCGGTACTCGGTGCGCCCGTAGGTCATGCAAGGTTTCACCTCACCCATGTTTCCATGATTCGGCAACTCACTCGGCACAGGTGTTCAGGTCGCCCCGGAGCGCAGGCGAGTTCCGGCTGATCCATCGTGTTGGCCTAGTTGGTGGGGAACCAGGATCACTATGATCGTTTGCATCATCGACCATGTCGGAGCCCGGCCTTGCCACGTGCGGAACCGTGTGCTGTCAAAGGTGAGCCCCACCCATGTGCACCGTCGGCGGACCACGGCGGAGGGCCACACCCGGCTAGTTCCGGTCGGCCAAGGATCAACTTGCGACCGTCGTCGCCCCATGGCTGTCAATGGCCAATCTGGAGGGAACACACGTGCACGAGACCAATGAAACCCTCGAATGCTGGTTCTTGACCGGCAGCCAGGCCCTCTACGGGGACGAGACGCTGCGCCAGGTGGCTCAGCAGTCGGCCCAGATAGTCGATCTGCTGAACGCCGGGCCGGAGATCGGCGTGCACCTGGTCTGGAAACCGGTCCTCACCGGCGCGGCTGAGATACGGCGCGCCTGCATCGAAGCGAGTGCCACTGATCACTGCATCGGCGTCATCGCGTGGATGCACACCTTCTCGCCAGCGAAGGCGTGGATAGCCGGACTGGACGTCCTGCGCAAGCCGCTGTTGCACCTGCACACCCAGGTCAACGTCTCCCTGCCCTGGGACGAGATCGATATGGACTTCATGAACTTGAACCAGGCGGCGCACGGCGATCGTGAGTTCGGCTACATCGAGACGCGCATGGCTCTCAGGCGAAAGACGGTGGCCGGGCACGCGAGCGACCCGATCGTGCGCCAGCGGATAGGTGCCTGGGCGCGGGCCGCGACCGGTTGGCACGCCGCACAGCAGCTCCGGCTTGTCCGCTTCGGCGACAACATGCGCGACGTGGCGGTGACCGAAGGCGACAAGGTCGAGGCACAGCTTCGGTTCGGGGTCTCTGTCAACACATACGGCGTGAACGACCTTGTGGCCGAGGTCGACGGAGCCTCTCCGGCGACCGTCGACGCCATTGCCGCCGACTACGAGCGGAGCTACTCGGTGGTGCCCGAGCTCGCCAAGGGCGGTTCCCGTCACGAGGCACTGCGCTACGCCGCCCGTATCGAGGCAGGACTGCGTTCATTTCTCGACGCTGGCAGGTTCAGCGCCTTCACGACGAACTTCGAGGACCTGGGCGGGCTGCACCAGCTGCCCGGGATCGCCGTGCAGCGCCTGATGGCCGAGGGCTACGGCTTTGGCGGCGAGGGCGACTGGAAGACTTCAGTGCTCGTGCGGATCCTGAAGGTCATGGGCCAGGGCCTGCCCGGGGGCACCTCGTTCATGGAGGACTACACCTACCATCTCGGTCCCGGTGAGCCGAAGGTCCTCGGCGCGCACATGCTCGAGGTGTGCCCGACCATCGCGGCGGGGACGCCGAGCTGCGAGATCCACCCGCTCGGTATCGGCAATCGCTCCGACCCGGTCCGGCTTGTGTTCGACGCCCTACCCGGCAAGGGCTTTGTCGTCGGTCTGCTCGACCTCGGCGACCGGTTCCGATTGGTAGCGAACGAGATCGAGATCGTGTCCCCCGACGCGCCGTTGCCCAAGCTCCCGGTGGCCCGGGCGGTCTGGAAGCCCGCCCCGAACTTCTCGACCGCGACCGAGTCGTGGCTCATGGCGGGCGGCCCGCATCACACCGCGTTGAGCGCCTCGGTGTCCGTCGAGACCCTGGAGGACTTCGCCGTGATCGCCGGTATCGAGCTCGTCCGCATCGGCGGAACCACGACGACAGAGAGCTTCCGGCGCGAGCTTCGCTGGAATCAGGCGTACTACAGGCTAGCCCAGGGGTTGGCGCGCTGACAGCTGGGGTGTCCGTCGGCGTGACGCGTCGGCGTTCCCAAGTTCCCGTCATTGGTTCTCGCCGGTAGCCCCGAAACGCTCGGGCGACCGGTTCAGGACTCGAGAGCTGCTTGCAGCTGCGAGCGGTAGCTACTCACCATCAGCTCGGTCAGCGCCTCGAGCGAGGTGTCCTTGGTGAGCTGGTCGATGGTGATGCGACCTCCCTGCATCACGTTGACCCGGTCGCAGAGCTCGAAGAGGTGAGCGAAGTTGTGGTCGATGATGATCATCGACACGTTCCTGCTCTTGGCGAGACTCCTCACGAGGTCGATGATGA
>JBKQHU010000099.1:0-31248 GCA_052148655.1 Acidimicrobiales bacterium | reverse complement strand
TCCTCATGCTCGGTCTCGGGTCACTGTTCTTGTCCTTCAGCGTCGAGTACGCGCCGGAGATCTACTCGCTCCTCTTCGGCGAGGTGCTCGGGATCGCGCGGAGCGAGCTCTGGCCGATCGCCGGGCTTGGTGTCGTGTGCCTCCTCGCGATGGCGATCGTCTTCCGTCCATTGTTGTTCGCGTCTGTCCTCCCAGACGTTGCCGAGGCGCGGGGCGTTAGCCAATATCGGATGGAGCTTTGCTTCTTACTGCTTGTCGCGCTGACGACGACGGTCACCGTCCCGATCGTCGGCACGTTCTTGATGTTCAGCCTGATGGTCGCTCCCGCGGCCGCGGCTCGTTCGTTCACCAGCCGGCCTGCTGTTGCGCTCGTGCTGTCCGTCGCGATCGCGCTCGTCACAGTGTGGGCGGCGATCGCTGTCTCATTCCAGACCAACTGGCCGATCGGCTTCTTTGTCGGCGCCTTCGGCACTGTGTCCTACGGCTCTGGCCGTCTATTCGCTCTGTGGCGCGGAAGGCCCGTCGTCCGCCACGACGTTGAGCCCGCCGTTGTCGCCGTGTAGCGACCCGAGCGTCCCGGACTGTCTGCCCAAGGTGAGCACCGCTTTGCGGTCACCGCTACCATGTTAGGAATGGCTCTCGAAGGCTCTGTGCATGACGCGGTTGCTCTCCGTCTCGCGGGTGCCGATCAGCGTTACACCGCGCAACGTCGGGTACTCGTGGAGATTCTCGGGCGAACAGGTCGGCCGATCATGATCTCCGAGATCCTCGAGGCGGCTAGCGGCCTGACCCAGAGCAGCGTATATCGCAACATCGCCGTGTTGATCGATGTCGGTGTGGTCGAGCGCATCGCCGGCACAGACGACTACGGTCGCTTTGAGCTTGCCGAGACCTTTGCTGGACACCATCACCACCTCGTGTGCGAGAAGTGCGGGACCATCGAGGACTTCCACGCATCCACAAAGCTCGAGCGTGCGCTCGGAGAAACGGCGCGGTTGGCCGCAGCTGAGCAAGGCTATGTGGTCAACGAGCACCGTCTCGATTTACGTGGCCTCTGCTTAAACTGCGCCGCGAGCTGAGGCTGATCCAACGAGCTGATGTCGGGCCCGACGACTTAATGACTCATCTCGGCGGATCGCCGAGGACGCCGATCAGAACTCAATGAGTGTTGGTGACCACCGGGGTAAATGCCGTAGCGGGAAAATAGCATCCACCGAGTATCCCGCGGACGCTGCCGTTCGCGGTCATCCATCGGCGTGCGCTTAACCCGCTGACTGACCTGCCCTAATAGGTCGCAATGGTTCGCCGTCGTACGCCTGACCGCCTGTCCCAAGCTGAGAGGGCCAGCGACCCCGGCAACTCTGCGCGAGGCCGTCCCCATCGGCGATGATGGTCCAGTGGCAGAAACGGGGTCACATCGATCGGGCTCGGGGGCACCGGAAAGAGGGCATCGTTTGCCAGCGATGCTGTTTTCCTCTTTGCGCGGCTACAACTCGTCGTTTGCAGGAGCCGACGCCCTCGCCGGCCTGACCTTGCTCGCGGTCGTCGTGCCTGAGCAACTGGCGACCTCAAGACTCGCCGGCATGCCCCCCATCACAGCCTTCTACGCGTTTATCGCCGGCAGTGTCATGTTTGCACTACTCGGGTCAAACCGGCAGATGTCGGTGGGAGCGGACTCCACGATCGCACCGCTTTTCGCGGTTGGAATCGCGCACCTCGCTCCGATGGAGTCGTCCCGCTACGTCGACCTTGTCGGAATCCTGGCGGTGATGGTCGGAGTGATAGTAGTCCTCGTCGGTGTCTTGCGACTTGGCTGGATTGCAGACTTTCTTTCCGTGCCGATTATCACTGGCTTTCTCGCCGGTGTGGCAGTCATCATTGTCGTGCACCAGCTCCCAGACCTCTTGGGCCTGCCCTCAGTCAGCGGGTCCTCTCTTCATAGGCTCTCTGTGATAGCCGGGGAGCTCAATCGCACAAACGGCTGGACCTTGGGCATCGGCCTCGTGACCTTTGCTTTCGTGGCCACAGCGGCGCGTGCGAACCACAAGTTTCCCGGCGCGCTTGTGGCGCTCGTTGGGTCCACGGTCCTTGTCGGCGTTCTCGGTCTGCACGCCCACGGTGTGAGCGTGCTCGGGCGCTTCGCGCACGGGGCGCCACGCTTTGGGCTGGTGGGTATGTCGTGGTCGACGTTGGGAAGCGCCGCCCCTATTGCCGCTGTTGTCGCTCTCGTAGTCCTCAGCCAGTCCGCGGCGACAACTCGGGCCTTTGCCGACCAGGGTGGCTACGAGGTGGACGTCGGACGAGACTTTGTCGGGGTAGGAGCGGGAAACATCCTCGCGGGAGTCTGCGGTTCCTTTCCCGTGGACGCGAGCCCTCCCCGGACGGCGATCGTGGCCTCGGCGGGGGGCCGCACCCAGGCCGCAGGTCTCGGCGCCGCGGTCGCTTTAGCGCTTCTCGTGCCGGCAGCGGGCTTGTTGAAAGATGTCCCGCTCGCGACATTGGCGGGAGTGTTGATCTTCGTGGCCACGCGCATCTTCCACGGCCGCGAGATCGCCGCCATCGCTCGCTTCGACCGGTTCGAGCTCGTGCTGACCGTGCTCACGCTCTTGGCCGTACCTATCATCGGTGTCGAACAGGGCATCGGCGTGGCGGTCGGGCTGGCCGTCTTCGACCGTGCGCGGCTCAGTGCTCGCCCACAGCTTCACGTCCTCGGCTGCATCCGCGGCACTACGAGCTGGGCGCCGTTGAGCGTCGTGCGAGACGCGGTCCAGGTGCCGGGCATCCTGGTCGTGCTTTTTCCCACACCGCTGTGGTACGCGAACGCGGTCCACTTCCGGACTGAGTTGGATGGCGCGTTAGCGCGCGGCGAGGGCAGACCCAAGGTTTTCATTCTCGACGCGCTGGGCATGAACGACATCGACTACACGGGTTTGCGCGCACTTCGCGAGGCGCTCGACAAGCTCGACCATGAGAACATTCAATTCGCAATGGCCCGGGTCGGATCGCGCCTGCGCCAGGGCCTGACTCGAGGCGGCCTTGTCGAACGCATCGGTACCACCAACTTCTTTACTTCGGTGGGGGAGGCGGTAGCTGCCCTCGGCCCGAGGAGCGCGGAAAGTTGAGCTTCACCTCGCGTCGCCATGTTTGGCGGTGATGGCCTTGTTGGCGGGCCGCCTTAGGTAGTCCTCCCGCATCCCGCCGCGAAGCCGACACGAAAGTGGCGTAGTTGCAGAGCATCTCTACACCGTGGCTGTGAGATGGCCTGTTTCCGTCGTAAGGCTCGTTGTGCTCAGCCCACTTGTCCGACGCTGGGTCCCGCAGGACGCGACGGGCTCCACCACCGACGCGGGAGTACCGCCCCGTCGCGGCGAACTGAGGACTCTGGCTGCTACCGGGTCGCCGTCGTGCAGCCCGTACACAGCAGCGAAGGTTTCGAGGACCAGGCGCGCGACCTGCGTAGTGTCCGGATCGATAGTGGCCTGCGTCGCCCACCAGTTTGGCCTACCGGGCAGGCGGGGCTCGTTCCAGCCGATGCCGGCAAGTGCCCCCTCCTGCTCGGTACCCAGGCGGTCGGAACCTTCCAAGAAGTTGTTGGAGGAGGCTTCGGCAACGATGGAGCCGTCCTCGCAGACGAGCAGCTGCACGTAGCGTCCCCCCGGACGGCCGGCATCGAGGATGAAGATCCACCGTCCCGGGCTCTCAACGAGCAGGTCGATCAACCGCCGCAGGTCGCGCTGGAGCGCCCCCAGCTTCATGGTCCAGGTTGCGGGCTCGGTTCTCGCCGAGGGAACGCTCGACGGCGAGATGACGTGGTCCCGTTGCGCGGCGAGCAGCTCGTCGACGTCGAGAAACCACCTCTGCAGTTCCGCGCGACTGTCATTACGGGTCATGTGGCCCTCCTCATCGCCTGGCGTTGGCACCGTGCTTTACGTCGGTTGCCGGACCGTCAACGGGCCAGGTCCCTCAGGTCGCTCTGGATGAGACAACCGCAAGAGTACTTGGAGGCTGTGTCATCGGGTTCGTCTCGCTTGACCAGCCACTCAAGTGCCACCTGAAGGGTGGTCGCCTCCCGGGAGGCCGCCACTTCTTGCAGAGTGCCCCCAAAGCCAGCAGGATCCTGGCGCTTGGGAGAATTGGCGCTGACGGCACCGCCGGCCAGGGGCCGGTATGTGACCAGGGTCACGCCCAGCTGGCGGCAGGCGTCGAGGACGCCGTCGGTCTCGGGCGCGCGATGCGCTCGGCTGTAGTCGACCTCGTTGGCCGCGAGCGGGATCCCGCAACGGGCCAGCACGCCGGCCGCCTTGCGCATCTTCGCCACGTTGCAGTATCTCCAATTCCGCGGATCTGTTCTGCGAGTTCCGGGGGCGCTTCCTCCCAAACAAACTTCTTGTGCGATGGAAAGTGGGATGGTACCGTCCGTCGATAATCGCCAGTCGACAACATGGCCAGAACGGAGGGGCTACATGAACTTGGGCAAGATTTGGGATCACCGATGGGCCGCGTTGGTGGGCGTTGTGTGTCTTGTGGGGACGCTCGCCCTCGCCGTGGCGCCGAATGCGTCCTCGGCCTCGAGTTCGGGCTCAGGCCCCCGATACGGCGGAACGTTCCAGACAGCGTTCCAGTCCAGCCCAACGACGTTCGACCCACAGGTCTGTTACGACGCCACGTGCTGGGACAACATGGAGATGATCTTCAACCGTCTCTACGACTACACGACGGGCGGCACCACGCTGGAGCCCGAGGCGGCGACTGCTATGCCGGCGACGTCGGACGGCGGCAGGGTCTATACGATCTCCATCCGGAAAGGGATGGAGTTCTCCAATGGCAAGCCCGTGACCGCGTACGACTTTGCCTACTCCTTCTCCCGGATTTGCAACCCGGCGACGAAGTCACCCGTGGTCGGTTTCTGGGACGAAGTGGTGGGCTGCGCGGCTTACGCCAAGAAGCCTACGGGTTACGTTTCGGGCATCAAGCCCCTGTCGGCGTACTCGCTGCAGATCACCTTGACCGAGCCCGACGCGGCCTTCGTTTACGTCATGGCCATGCCCCACGCCTCGGTCATACCCACCGGCACAGGCCCCCAGCAGGCTCAGCACCCGCTGGGCTCGGGACCGTACGAGCTCGTTAGTTACACCCCGGGTCAGTCGATCGTCTTGACCAAGAACCCCCACTATTGGAACAAGATCTACCCCTACACAAACGGCGTCTACGAGAAGCTCGGTGTGAGTCCCCAGGTGCAGCTGCTCGAACTCGAGAAGGGTCAGCTCGACCTCATGGGTGACGTCCTGCCCAACTCTGACTACCTGAGTGTCATCGAGAACCCTTCGTTGAAGAAGCAGATAGTGACGATCCCGGCTCTGGACACCTATTTCTTGACACTGAACACGCAGATGAAGCCCTTTAACAACCCCCTCGTGCGCGAGGCCGTCTCGTACGCCATCAACCGGCCGTCGTTGCTCAAGTTCGTCAACGGTCAGGGCATAGTGGCTACGGCCTTCATCCCGCCAGGTGTGAAGGGCTACACGAAGGACAATCTGGTCAACCCGCTCAACGTGGCCAAGGCCAAGGCGCTTTTGAAGCAGGCCGGATACCCGAACGGTTTCTCGACGAGCATGTACAGCTGGAACACGCAGCCCTGGACGAACCTGGACACGGCTCTGCAGCAGCAGCTCGCCGGTGTGGGCATCCGGGTGGCGGTGCACGCCATACAACAGAGCACGTTCTTCACGCTGGCTGCCACGCCGGGCAAGACGCCCATGACACTGACTTTCTGGGTGGCTGACTTCCCGGACGGCAGCGACTTCTTCAACGCGCTCGTGTCGTGCGCGGCGGACATCCCCGGCGGACAGAACTACCCGTTCTACTGCAATCACGCTGTAGACAATGAGATCGCCCAGGGGCTGGCCAATCCGAGCGACGCCACGATGTACTACGTCGCCGCGACCAAGAAGCTGCTCGCGGACAACCCGATCGTTCCGCTCTACTTCGGGACAGTCACGACGGTGTATGGCTCGAATGTGGGCGGTTTTCAACAGAACCCCATTTGGGCCTACATGATGGACCGTTACTGGTTGAAGAACCCCTCCGCGTAACACCCCTACTGGCCACGACACACCGCGTTCGCGTCGTCAAGAGCAGTGGTCCCAACTTCACCGGCGGAACCGATGCTGCGACGCGACGCGGTGATCGTGGTCAATAGTCTGTCCATTGCCTTTCCGAGCAGAGCCGGAAGTGGGGAGGTCGTACGCGATGTCTCGTTCTCTGTAAAGGCGGGACAGCGCGTCGGTCTCGTCGGTGAGTCCGGCTGCGGCAAGTCGATGACGGCGCGGGCCATCATGCAACTCATCCCGGCGCCCGGCCGCATCAGTGCCGGACAGGTCTACGTCGGCGACGACCCCAACCCGGCCACTGCGGCCAGCGCCAAACGCTGGAGAGGCACCACGGTGGCAATGATCACCCAGGACCCTCTTTCCAGCCTCAATCCCCTGGTACGCATCGGGGTCCAGATCACCGAGATGCTCCGGTATCACGGTCACCTGTCGCGTGCCCAGGCCCGAACGCGGGCGGTCGAGCTGTTGAAGGCGGTCGGTCTTCCGAACCCCCACCGCACCATGCGCCAGTTTCCCAATGTGCTCTCGGGCGGCATGCGTCAGCGTGTCGCGCTCGCCATAGCCATCAGTTGCAACCCGAGACTGTTGATAGCCGACGAGCCGACCACCGCGCTGGACGTCACCATCCAGGCACAGGTTCTCGACCTGCTCGAGCAGATGACAGCCGAGCACAACAGCGCTGTCCTGCTCATCACCCATGATCTCGGCGTCGTGGCCAACTTCTGTGAGGAGCTTCTCGTGATGTACGCGGGAAGGATCGTGGAGTCGGGTCCCACCGGGCGGCTCATCGAGAGCCCCGAGCACCCCTACACAGTCGCCTTGTTGGCGTCGGTGCCGTCTATGACCGAGGAGCTGCCGGAACGCCTGAACTCGATTCCCGGAAGTCCGCCTGTGGGCGGCGTGGACGTGCGCGGCTGCGCCTTCGCGCCACGTTGCCAGTTGGCCCAGCCCGAGTGTTTCAGGGTCGAGCCGCAGTTGCGCGAACTCGGGGACTCGACACGTCGCGTGGCCTGTCACGCCGCCGGCATGGCGCGTTGGCCGGGACGGCTCAGTTCAAAGGTCGTCTCGTGAACGAGGCGACGATGTCGTTTCTCGAGGTCCGTGACCTTGCCGTGCACTTTCGGGTGCGAAAGGGTCTCGCGGCCTCACGCGCCGTGAAGGCTGTCGACGGAGTTTCCTTCGACTTGTCGGGCGGTCACACCCTTGGCATCGCCGGCGAGTCCGGATCGGGCAAGAGCACAGTCGCCCGCACGCTCGTGCGCATCGTCCGTCCCACGGGCGGGACGATCGCCTTTGACGGCGCCGAGGTAGCAAGCCTGAAGGGCCAGCGCCTCAAGCGTTACAGGCGTCGGATGCAAATGGTCTACCAGGACCCCTATGACTCGCTCGACCCCCGCATGTCGGTGCTCGAGGTCATCGGCGAGGCGCTGACAGTGCGCGGACTGCCCAGGAATCAGCACTCCGACGAAGTTGAGCGGCTCCTTCTCCGTGTCAACCTGCCCGCTTCGGTCGCCACCCGCTACCCCGGACAACTTTCGGGTGGCCAGCGCCAGCGCGTGTCGATCGCACGGGCCCTTGCCGTGAATCCGGAGATCATCATCTGTGACGAGGCGGTCGCCGCGCTCGACGTCTCGATCCGGGCGCAGATCCTGAACCTGTTGAAGGACATCCAGTCCGATACCGGTGTGGGCTATCTCTTCATCTCCCACGACCTCTCGACGCTGCGTTTCATGGCCGACCGCGTCGCCATCATGTACGTCGGTCGGATCGTCGAGTCCGGCACGAGCGAAGAGGTCTTGGGCAACCCGATGCACCCCTACACAAAGGCCCTAATCGCGGCCGTGCCGACCGTCACCTCGCGGGGGAGACAGCGGTTGAAGCTCAGTGGAGAGCCGCCGGATCCGGGCAATCCGCCTTCAGGCTGTCCTTTCCATCCGCGTTGCCCCGAGGCCATCGAAGAGTGCCGCCGCCTGCGACCGGATCTGGTCGCTCTACCCGGGGCGCAATCGGTGGCGTGTCACGTCGTGTTCTCGCGCCCGCACGTCTCGGCCCAAGAGGCTCAGCATGATTAACCTGCCCGAGAACGAGATCGCTCCCGATCTCATCGACGCCGAGCCGATGGTGCTCAGTCAACCCAGCTTTTGGAGCCGAGCCGGCAGAAGCCTGATCCGCGACCCCGTCGCGCTGGCTTCGGTGCTGTTCATCCTGTTGCTTGTCGTAGTTGCCGTCTTCGCGCCGTGGATCGCGCCCTACAACCCGCTGCGTGAGTTCGCCAACGGGCTTTCGGACGTGGGCGCGCCGATGGCGCCCAACGGTCACTTCCTGCTCGGCACCGATGAGGCAGGACGCGACGTGCTCTCGCGCCTGATCTTCGGCGCGCGGGTCTCGCTGTTGGTGGGTGTCGTCGCCACGGCTCTGGCCTCGATGATCGGCGTGCTGATCGGTGCCGTCGCCGGATACGTCGGCGGGGTCACCGAGTCGATTCTCATGCGTTTCACCGACATGGTGCTGTCGTTCCCGATCCTGCTCTTCTGTGTGGCCCTGATTGCCGTCACCGGCCCGAGCACTCGCAACGTGGTCCTCGTCATCGCCTTCGCCTACTGGACCTACCTGGCGCGTGTGGTGCGCGGACAGGTGCTCTCGCTAAAAGAGCGTGAGTTCGTAACCGCAGCGCGCACGCTCGGCGTCGGGCACCTCAAAATCATCCGTAAGCACGTCATGCCCCACCTGATGCCCACGATCATCGTCTACGGCACGCTCGGGGTGGCGACGTCGATCCTCATCGAGGCGTCCCTCTCCTTTCTCGGCATCGGTGTGCCGCTGCCCGAGGCCTCGTGGGGCGGGATGATCTCCGAGGGACAGCAGTACTTCCAGACGGCGCCGTGGCTGTTGATAGCGCCGGGCGTGGCGCTCATCTTGACCGTGCTGTCGATCAATCTCGCCGGCGACTGGCTGACCGATGTGCTGGACACCACGAGGCGGGAGCTCGGGCGATGACCGGTTGGCTGCTGCGACGGTTCCTGCAGATGCTGCTGGTGGTCTTCGGCGTCGTGACACTCGCCTTCGTCTTCGCCTTCCTCGTGCCGGCGAACCCGGCGCGCATGGTGGCGGGCCCCCAAGCCAGCCCCGAGGCGGTGGCTTCCATCGCCCGCCAGCTCGGCCTGGACCGCTCCGTGTGGTCCCAGTACCTGAGCTTCATTGCCCGCCTGGCCCACGGCAACCTCGGGGTCTCGTTCGTGCTCGAGGGCCGCACGGTGGCCAGCGAGATCTGGGGTGCCCTTCCCTACACGGCCTTCCTGGCGCTCGGCGGGGTGATCTGGGAGATCGTGCTCGGTGTCCCGACGGGGATAATCGCCGCCTACAGGCCGCGCAGCCTCATCGACCGCGCCACCACCCTCGGCGCGCTGTTCGGGCTCTCCGCTCCGCCCTTCTGGCTGGGGCTGATGCTCATCTACTTCCTCGCCTACAAGGTGTCGCTCTTTCCTCTCAACGGCGTGGGCCATCCCCTCGTCTGGTACATGATCCTGCCGAGCTTCACGCTCGGGGTCGGCGGGGCGGCCTTCTACTCGCGCATGGTGCGCACAACCATGCTCCAGGTGCTGCGCTCGCCTTTCATCGAGTTCGTCCGCCTGAAGGGCATGCCCGAGCGAACGATCCTCTTCCGCCACGTGTTGCGTCACGCGTTGACCCCGGTTGTCACGATGCTCGGGATGGACCTCGGGTACTTCCTCGGTGGAGTCCTCATCATCGAGTCGATCTTCGGCATCCCCGGTGTGGGCCAACTGGCCTACAACTCGATCTCCACCCTCGATATCCCGATGATCACCGGCACCGTGCTCGTCGCAGCCGTCTTCATGGTCGTGATGAGTTTCGTCGTCGACGTGACCTACACCTTCATCGACCCGCGCGTGAGGTTGACCCGTGGCAAGTGACGCCCTGGTCGCGGCTCTCGTTCCTTTTGGCGCCCTAGCGCCGATCCCTCGACAACAGGTCTGCCCACGTTGGTGGTGCAGGAAGGAGCAGTGAAAATGGGAAAGCAAGAACTCCGGGTGGCAGTGGTCGGAGCCGGACGCTGGGCCGAGCGGGCGCACATCCCTGGATGGCAGCGCGACGAACGCGTGGAGGTGGCCGCCATCGTCGAGCTCAACCCGGCGCTCGCCAAGGAGACGGCTGAACGTTTCGGCATCGCTCGTGCCGTGAGCGACTACCGCGATGTACTCGACGACCCGACCATCGACGTCGTCGACGTGACCACGGGCAACGACACCCACTTCGAGATCTCGTGGGCCTCGCTCGAGGCCGGCAAGCACGTGCTGTGTGAGAAGCCGGTGCACCACGACGCCCGGGAGACCTCACGCGCGGCCGCCCTGGCCGCGGCCAAGGGCCTGAAGACGAAACTGGGCTTCACGTTCCGCTATGCGCCGGCCATCCAGTACGCCAAGGACCTGATCGACGAGGGCTTTGTCGGTGTGCCCTACATCTTCAACGGCTACGAGCAGAACAGCCAGTGGATCGACCCGTCGACGCCGCTGCGCCAGGCCGAAGATGCTCCTGCCGGCGAGAACGAGATCGCGGTGTCCTCCATCGAGGGTTACGGCGCTCCGACCATCGACATCATGCACTGGTGGACCAACAGCCAGATCACCAACGTCGTGGGCACGATGCGCAACTTCGTTCCCGAACGCGTGCTGCGCTCGACCGGGAAGATGGAGCGCATGAACATCGACGACGGCGACATGTGGATCTGCGAGTTCGAGGACGACGTGATTGCCTCCATGCAGTCGTCCTATGTCACGGTGGGCAACTACCCGGGCATCGAGGTGCGCCTGTACGGCTCCGAGGGCGCCGTGATAGTCCGCCTGGTCGAAGAGTTCGGTATCTGCCAGACCATCAAGACCGCCACCAAGGACTCGGTGGAGTTCGTCGAGCGCGAGATCCCCGAGCACTACTTCCCCAAGGGTGGGACGAGTCGGGAGGAATGGCCCTCGCTCTTCTACTCCAACCTGATCCGCAACTTCGTCGACGAGATCGTCGGCGAGGCCGCCCAGACTCAGGGGGACTTCGCCCAGGGTGCACTGGTCCAGCGGACCATCAATGCCTTCGAGCGCTCGTTCCGCGAGCGGCGCTGGGTGCAGTTCAGCGAGGTCGAAGGTGTCTGAGAGTACTCTGGCGACTGCTCACCAGTGGGGCCAGCTGGACCGGGCCTCCGCGACGGTACTGTTGCACGACGCCGTCGCCGAGGCCGAGGCGGCCGGAGCAGGGTTTTGCGACGTGCGCCTTTCTGAGACAGAGGAGCTGCGCCTGTACGCGGTCTCCAGACAGGCGCCCGATGAACGTCTCGAGAGCCACGCCGGGATGGGAGTGCGAGTGTTGGTAGACGGCGTATGGGGCTTCGCGTCCGAGCCACTGCGTGACGGTGACGAAGTCGGTCACCTCGCACGTGCCGCGGTCGCCAACGCCCGGGCCGCGAAGGAGACCACCGAGGCGCGTGTCACGCTTCCCCCCTGCGATGCCGAGCTCGGTTTCTACCAGACCGAGGTCGAAATCGACCCGTTTGTTGTCGACCCCGCCGAGCGAGAGCGCCTCGTCCTCGAGACGCTGCGCGCCGCGGGCGAAGAGCGTGGAGTCGTGCGCGTGCAGGCAGGGGTGAACGCCAAGCGCCAGCACCGTTTCTTCGCCAATTCCGAGGGCTCGCTCCAAGAACAGCACTTCGTGGAGTCAGGGGGTGTGGTGCTGGCCGTCGCAGCCAACGATCACGTCGCGCAGCGGCGCAGCTATCCCAATTCCTTTCACGGCAACACTGCTGCCGCCGGCTGGGAGTACGTGGTGGGCCTGGATCTTGTCAACCAGGCCCAGCGCGTCGGTGCCGAGGCTGTTCGGCTGCTGAGCGCCCCTGTGGTGAGCTCGGGCTTCTCCTCACTCGTGATCGGTCCGGCCCAGATGGCGCTGCAAATCCACGAGTCGGCGGGCCACGCCCTCGAGCTCGACCGAATCCTTGGCGATGAGGCCAACTTCGCGGGTCGCTCCTTTATCACCCGCGACGCCATCGGGAACCTCCGGTACGGCTCACCCGCGGTGAATATCGTCGCCGACGCGACGGTGCGCGGCACCAGGGGCAGCTTCATGTTCGACGATGAGGGGACTCGCACGGTGCCGACGACTTTGATCGGCGAGGGCGTCGTGTGCAACTTCCTCTCGAGCCGCGACAGCGCAGCACGCCAGGGACTCACCTCATCGGGGGCGGCACGCTCGGACGGCTGGGCCTACCTTCCATTGTGCTTTGCCACCAACGTGTTTCTTCAGCCCGGTGATGGTTCAACCGACGAGCTCCTCGAGCGCATGGGCGACGGCTACTACATCGATGACAACCGCAGCTGGTCCATCGACTCGATGCGATGGAACTTCCAGTTCGGCACCGAGATCGCCTGGGAGGTCCGCAAGGGCAAGAAAACTCGCATGGTACGGGACTTCTCCTACGGTGGCCTGACCCCGGAGTTCTGGGGCTCGGTCGAGGCGACTGCCGGACCCGATGCCTTTCGCACCTTCGGGATGCCCTGCGGCAAGGGCGAGCCCAAGCAGTGGGGCTTTCTTTCCCACGGCGCCGCTCCCACGCTGGTGCGCAACGTCAAGATAGGAGTCTCATGAGCCTCGTGACATGGTTCGGGGCCGACCAATTGCTCACGACCCTCGAGGCGGCGCTCGCTGACCTCAGTGCCGAGCAGGTGGAGATCTCTGCGACCAGTCGGGTCGGTCACCATACGCGCTTCGCCGGTGATCGGATCCACCAAGCCCAGTCGATCACCGAGTGCCAGGTAATGGTTCGCGCCGTTGTGGGCACCGGCAGCGCGCGCGTTGCCGTCAACTCTCTCGAGCGTGTGCCCCGCGCCGTCGCTGAGGCCAGCGCGCTGGCACGTTCGCGAGATGGGCTCGATGGCGCTGAGGTGCCCTATGACGTTGCCGAGGGCCCGATTGACGTCGACACAACGGGTCTGTGGGTCGAGAACACGCTCGCGTGGGACGTGGGGGCGCGCTCGCGCGTGGCCGGATCGGTCATGGCCGAGGCGGGCAAGGCTGGCGGCACGGTGAACGGTACCTTGACGGCTGCCTCGACCGAGCTTGCGGTCGTGACGAGCCGAGGCGTACGCGCCCACGGAGCCGGTACCGAAGCGGGTTTCACCATGACGGTCCGCTTCGGGGAGGCCTCGTCGTACATCGGTGACCTCTCGCGCGACGCCGGCACTTTGAACGTGCACCAGCGCGCGCTCGCCGCCGTCGACTCCACGGCGCAGGTCCATGAGTTGGTTCCGGTTCCCGACGGGGTCCACGACGTCGTCTTCGGACCGCTCGCGGCGGGGGAACTGGTTGGCTTTGTGCCTGACTTCGGTTTCACCGCCCCGGCTGTGAGAGCGGGCATTGGACTCGTGGCCCAACGCCGCGGCGAAGTTGTGGCGCCTGACTTCGTCACCATCGCCGATGACGCTCGCGCAGGTGTGGGCTTGCCGTTTCCCTTCGACTTCGAGGGCAGCACCAAAAAGCGGGTTTTGCTCATTGACCGTGGCCGCGTCGGCGATGCAGTGAGCGACCGGGCGAGCGCCGCTGTGTCCGGTGGGGTCTCGACCGGTCACGCGTCGATCGGCCGCGAGCAATCGCCTGAGCCCGCTTGCGCCAACCTTGTCATGGCGCCCGGCGTCCAGAGCGAGGAGGAGCTCATCGCCGGTGTCGGCCATGGCCTCTACGTTCAGCGCCTTTGGTACAACCGTCTTGTTGATGCAGAAGCCGGGACCGTGGTGGGCACCAGCCGCGACGCCTGCTTTCTCATTGAAGATGGCCGGCGCACTCAGGCCCTGGCGGGTGGGAGGTTCAACGAGAGCGTTATTGAAGCCTTGCGTCGCACGGACGCGTTGAGCAGCCTGTGTTACAGCCAGCCGATTCCGAACCTTTGGAACAGTTGCATCACGGCTCCGGCAATGCGCGTGCGCGGCTTTTGCTTCGGCACCCGCACGAGGCTCGAGGAGGGCTCGTGAACGTCACAAGCAATGTTGACCGCCTCTTGACCCAGGTGCTCGCGGGCGAGGTTTGGCCTCCGTTGGCGGACCGCAACGCCTATCGGATAGACCCCGATGGACAGGCTTTCTTCCTGCCGGGTATGGGAGGGGTGACCCTCGACGTACACGTCGGCGATCCGGCGACGGGTTACGCCGGGGATCACGTCGAGCCCGGGCTCTCGGTACGTCACCGCGAGCCAGGTGCCAACTACGCCCTTCAGTACCTGAGCTGTATCGGCAATCGTGTCGAGGTGACCTCGGGACGAGCCAAGGGCGCTGCGGGTTTCGTCATCGGTCAGCACGCCTACGTGCTCGTGGACATGGACAGAGAGGACATGGGCCAAGTCACCGTCGGCGACGAGGTCAGGGTCTTTGCCGTGGGACAGGGACTTGTTCTCGACCGGCACCCCGAGGTGGTCGTCAAGAACTGCTCGCCGGCACTGTTGACCGCACTCGCGGGAGGCACGACCCCGACAGGCCGACTGGAAGTACACGTGAGTGCGGTCGTCCCGCCGGAGGCGATCGGTGCCGGCGCCGGAATGGCGTCGGAGTACGCCAACACCGACCTGATGGGCGCCTACGCAGGCATGGGGGCGGATCTTTCCCTTGGATTGGAGTCCCTGCGGGTGGGTGATGTGGTCGCGCTTTCGGACCAGGACCACCGGTTCGGCCGAGGGTACCGTGAGGGGTGGACGACCATCGGCGTCATTTCGACGGCGAGCTGCTCGCTCTACGGCCACGGGCCTGGCCCTTCCTCGATCATGAGCGGGCCGGCAAGTGCCTTCGCGGTGATCGTTGACGACTCGGCGAATCTGAGCTCGTTCAACCTCGGACAACAGAGGGAGCGCACGTGAGTGAAGCCAAGGTGGTCACCGTCAACCTTCTCGGACACGTGGACCAGGGTGAGGTTGGTGACGAGCCCTACCGCGTGGACCGCGACGGTCGGCCTTACGTGGCCGTCGGTGATGGCGGCACGGTGCTCGGGCTGCGACTGGGTGAGAGTGTCTTCGCACACTTCGGCGACCACGCAGCGCCCGGTGTCTGCCTGGTCCACCCGAGCCCGGAGGCAGGCCATGCGCTGGTGGGCCTGGCGTGTCTCGGCAATCGGGTCACGGTACGCACCGGCGACGCGGTCGGCCACGCCGGTACGGTGCTCGGCAAGCGCGGCGGCGGTTCGCGTGTAATAGCCGTGTTCCCCCAGGATGTCCTCGCCCGACTGCGGCCGGGCGACCAGGTGGCCGTGGCGAGCTGTGGCCAGGGGGCCGCCGCGCCCGTGCCGGGGCTCTCGCAGATGAACATCGCCCCCGCGGCACTCCCCCTTCTCGGACTCACGGCGCGAGGTGACCACGTGGACGTAGGTGTACGCGCGATGCTGCCGAGCCGCTTTGTGGGCAACGGGATCGGCCGGCCGATGGCGATGTGGGACGTCGACTTGCAGGTCGACGCCGGCGCCGAAGCGACGCGTTCGTTGCGCCTCGGCGATCTGGTTGTGATCAGCGACCTCGACGCTCGCACCAACGCCGGGTACCGACGGGACTGGATGAGCGTCGGTGTCGTGGTGCACGGGGCCAGTCCCCAGCCGGGACACGGACCTGGTGTGACGATTGTGCTGAGCGGCCCCGCTAAGTGTTTCTCGGTTCGCGTCGAACCTGACAACCATCTGGGCCTGTCCGAGGAGCGACTTCTTGGTGTGGCGGGAGAGAGCCGGGGCGATGTCTGAGACAAGGAGCTTCCCCAGTGTCGAGGGCAGCCTGGTCGACCGAGCCTCTTTACCCGAGGTGGTCCACCAGGAACTGCGCCGGCGCATCCTCAACGAGGAGCTCGCGGCGGGCGAGCGACTGTTGGAGTCGAAGATCGCTGAGGAGTTCGGTGTGAGCCGCACCACGCTGCGTTCGGCCCTGCACGACCTGGCGAACGAGAAGTTGGTGGAGATCTCCAAACGGCGCGGGTGCTTCGTAGCGCGCATGGACGTCTCAGAGGTTCAGGACACGTGCTTCGCGCGCTTCCTGCTCGAGTCCGGGGCGGCCTGTGACAGCTTGGACTGGATCACCCCCGAGACGCTGGATGAGCTCGAGGCTCAGGTGGAGAAAATGAAGGACGCCGCGATCATGGGCGATATGGCTGCGATCGTCGATGCGGACACGGAGTTCCACGGCATCATCGTTTCCGCCGGGGCACGGCACCGGGTGCGTGATCTCTGGCACATGCTCGACGGCCAGATGGGCTCGTTGATGCGTTCCTCGTTCGACCAGCAGGGCATCAACATGGCCGATCTGGTCGAGCGTCACGTCGAAGTGATCAAGGCGTTGGGCGCCCGTGACGTTGAGGTGATCAGGCAAGCGATCAGGGACCATTACCTCGAGCGCCAGACGCCTAGCAGGAACGGCCGCTGAATGCGCCAGGCCCTGTTTCTGCCGGCCTTCGACGCGCTGGCCGACCCCGATCGCCTGGTGGAGATCGCCGTGCAAGCCGAGGCGGCCAGTTGGGACGGGTTCTTCCTCTGGGACCACCTCTCGTATGCCGAGCCGGTGCGCGACATCCTCGATCCGTACCTGTGCCTGGCCGCCGTTGCCCGGGCAACCTCGAGCATGAGGCTCGGCCCGATGGTGACACCGTTGGTGCGACGACGTCCAGCAGTCGTCGCCCGCCAGGCGGTAACGCTGGACCTACTCTCGCACGGTCGGCTGGTGCTCGGTTTTGGCAGCGGTGATGACGGGGGTCCCGGAGGGGAGCTCTCCGCCTTCGGTGAGATGCTCGACGCCGGCACCCGCGGTCGGGCGCTCAGCGAGGGCCTTGAGGTTCTGACCGGACTGCTGTCGGGCGAGACGCTGCACCACCAGGGTGAGTTCTTTCGGGCCATGGACGTCAGCTTCCTTCCCACGCCCTCGCGGGCGGGCGGCATCCCCATCTGGCTCGCGGCGCGCTGGCCCAACCGGGCGCCGATCCGCCGGGCGGCCCGGTATCAAGGTGTCGTGGTCATCCAGATGACCGACCCGGCTGACGTTGCGGAACTGCGTGCGCAACTGCGTGAGGCCGGCGCCGACCTTGAGCACTTCGACGTCGTCGTGGTGGCCGACGACAGGGCCGACGCCCGCGCCTGGGCCGATGCCGGCGTGACCTGGCTGTTGACCCAGCTGGGTCCGTATAGGTTGAAGTTTGGCGAAGCCCTCGAGGCGGCGACGGCGGGGCCCCGTGCGACATGACAGGCAACTACTCACACGTCACGCGCTTTGCATATTGGTCTCACCAGGCGTAGACCGCGGCCTGCATAGTCGTTTGACAGTCACCACATCCCCCGGCGTCACCAAGCTCGATCAGTCCCTCGGGGATGTTGATCGTCGCTAGCGATTGAAGTCGGCCACTTGGGTTCCAATCGCGCGGTGAGATCATCTCGCCTCCACAATCTATGGCCACAAGAGTCCTTCGGAAGAAGACAGATAGAGGGTTCCCGCGGGATTGGTCATGAGCCATGAGGGGCGAATCGAAGTCACGCCCGTTCGAGAGATTAGGCAAGCTTGTTCTTGGGGCTGACTCGTGATCGTGCGCAAAGTCCGAAACGGTCGCCACCTCTTTGGGCTCGGGCTCATGGATAGATCGGATGACAAGCGGTCTTGGCAACGGCCAAACACAGCGCCCTGGATGCCCGAACGTTCCGACAACGGCGCGTTGGAGCCGCTCCCCAACAGTTTCCCGTGGTGCCGCCCAGATCTTTCGCTATCATCCACGAAAGCTCGTAGTCATTCATGCAAATAAAGGACCGGAATGCCCAGCTCGCAGACATCCGAATTCAACGCTCGCAGCGCGACGGGCGGCGCCGCCGACGTGGCGCGCCTGCATGCGGCGGCAGAACTGGACTGGGCGCGTTACGAAGTCCTGAAGGACATCGTCGACGAGTGCATCGACCTGTCGCTGAACTATCGCCAGAGCGGGCATCCGGGCGGTTCGCGTTCCAAGGTCCATCTGTTGCTCGCCTTGCTGCTTTCGGGAGGCATGCGCTGGGACATCCGCCGTCCCTGGTTGGGTTTCGGCGACCGTTTCGTGCTCTCCGCAGGACATACGGCTCCCCTCGTCTATTCGACGCTCGCGGTGCTGAACGAAGGCCTTCGCGCGTGTCATGACAGTACCGGCGATCCGCGTTGTGCCTTTCCCGATGACGGCCGCTGGGCACTGACTTGGGAATGGCTGCTAAAGCTGCGTCATCGCGGAGGGTTGCCCGGGCACCCGGAGATGGCGGGGCGATCCTTGTTCCTCAAGTTCAACACCGGTCCATCCGGGCACGGGATGGCGCCAGCGGCAGGCGAGGCGCTGGCGCTCAAGCTTGCCGGAGCGGAGGAGGTCAAGGTCTTCGTCGTGGAAGGCGAAGGCGGGCTCACCGCCGGGGGCTCCCATGAGACTAAGAACATCGCCTGGGGGCTCGGCCTTTCCAACTTGGTGTTCCTGGTCGACTGGAACGACTTCGGCATCGACCCGCGGGCCGCCTCGAGCGTGGTGCACGGCACGCCGGTCGATTGGTTCGCCCCCTACGGATGGCGGGTCACCGGTACCGAGCACGGATCGGAGTGGAGCCCGGTAACGGGCGCCGTGCTGGAAAGCGCCTGCGGCGACAATCCGGAGCGCGCGCCCAGTGTGGCCTGGTTCAAGAGCCGGAAGGGCCGGGGTTACGGGAAGTACGACCACAAGAGCCACGGCACGCCGTGGCCTAAGAACTCGGAGCAATTCTGGGCAGTTCGCAAGGAGTTCATGAGCCGGTACGGCGTCGAGTACGTGGGCCTCGACGAGCCGGCGCCGAACGACCCGACGGCGGAGCAAGCCCAGGCCGAGGCGAACCTACGCCTCGCGATCGGCGTTCTGCGAAGGGACGAAGCGTTGGTCGACTGGCTCTCGGAGCGGCTCTTGAGCATCGCCGCTTGCGTGCCGGACCAGATCGACGGCTTCAGGCTGGATGGTCACGGCCGGACACCGTGTTCGGATTCTCGGCTCTTCGACTTCGAGAACTACCCCGAGCAGTTGTGGAAGAAACCCGGCGAAAAGGCGGCCAACAGGGCGGCTCTGGGGGCATGGGGGTCGTATGTCAACGCGGTTGCCAAGCGTTCCTACGGTCGCCCCCTTTTCATCGCCGCCTCGGCCGACCTCGCGGAGTCGACGAACATCTCCGGTTTCGCGGAGGACTTCGGTGACCTTGACGGGTTCGGCTGGTACGAGCGGGACGGGAACCCGACGGGGGCTCTGCTCCCCACCGAGATCACCGAGTTCGCGAACGCCGGTCTCCTGACCGGCCTGGCGTCAGTCAACCTGGCCGGTGATCCCTTCGCCCACTTCGACGGCTTCTTCGGCGCGTGCTCCACCTACGGTGCCTTCTCCTATCTCAAGTATGGACCGATGCGGCTGTTCAGCCAGCTTGCTCAGGACTGCGAGCTGAAGGTTGGCAAGCTCCTGTGGATCGCGGGCCACTCCGGCCCCGAGACCGCCGACGACTCCCGCACCCACTTCGGGATCTTCGAAACTGGCGTCACCCAGCTGTTCCCCGAAGGCCACGTGTTGGACCTGCATCCCTGGGAGTACAACGAGGTGCCCGTCGTTCTCGGCGCGGCGTTCGCCAGCGACGTGCCGATCGTCGCGCTGCACCTCACCCGTCCGGCCATCGAGGTCCCTGACCGTGCCTCGCTCGGGATCCCGTCCCACCTTGCCGCTGCCCGTGGCGCGTATGTCCTACGCCCCTTCCACGACGGCGCGCCGAAGGCGGGCACCGTGTACGTACGAGGAACGATGCCCACCCAGAACCTCGTCCAGGTCCTGCCGGAGCTCGACCGGCTGGGGCTCAACGTCAAAGTGGTCGCCGCGATCAGCCCACAGTTGTTCAGGATGCAGGCCCGTGACTACCGGGACGACGTCGTCGGTCCCGCCGACCGTATCGACGCCATGGTCGTCACCAACGGGGCCTTCAACCTGATGCACGACTGGGCCGAGGGCCCGATCGTGCGTGATTTCTCCCTTTCCGCGGACTGGGACGACAGGTGGCGGACCGGCGGGACCTTAGAGGAGGTCATCGATGAGGCTCACCTTGCGCCTGAACACGTCTTGGCCGCCATTAAGCGGTTCGTGACCGAACGATCCCGGCGGCTGGAGGCCATGCACGCAACCCTGGACGCCGTTGATCAAAGATAGGCGCGGCGCTCCCGGGCGCCGCTTCTTCGGGCCTTGCGGAGTGTTGCGCGGGCCTAGGAGAGTCCGAGGCTTCGCGCCTCATGGGCCACGCGTCGCGCCTCTTGGATCGGGACCGGCGTCCGGGCGCCCGAAGTGGACGCGTCGAGCACGATGCCCACGGCCGTCTCAGGGCTGATTCGCCACCCCGTGTGGGCGACGATCGGCCGGGCGCCGGTCCAGGTGCACACCCAGGAGGCCACGCGGCGACCGTCCACGGTCAGCGGCGCCACCGATCCACGTCGGCGTTCGGGCTCCTCGCCTACCGCGACAAGTGGCCGGCGGGTCACTCCCACTGTCGGGAGGTCCACGACCGCACCCAGTTGCATAGCCAGGCCGGCACCGCGGGGATGGTCGGTCCCGCTCGCGTCGACCAGCAGGACTTGGGGATGCACGTCGAGCAATCCCAGCGCACGAGCCAAGACGGGTCCCTCTCTGCGGGCCAACGGCCCGGGCACGTAAGGCGACGGGGCGCTTGAGACCACGATGCTCTGGGCGAGGACGTCATCAGCCTGCCTGGGGCGCCCGCGGGCGTCACGATGCCCCTGAGGTGGTGATCGGTCCTGCGGTTGCCGGCATCACCGGCGTTCCGCCGCCATGCGACGACGGCTGCCCAAGCCCGGTCACCGGACCGGCCGGGGCCCGCAACTCCGCGGGCGTAGGCGACGAAGCATCCGCCGAGTATGGGCCCGTCGCTCGAGGCCAACCAGGGATCGGTGGCCAATATGCTCGCCGCCGCGGCGGCGAGCCGCCCCTGAAGCTCTACGAGCTCCCCGTCGCTCTCCGGCCATCCCCAATCAGCTGGCACAGCACAATTCTGGCCGACGACGTGCTTGGCCGGGCTCGATAGGGCCGCCGGTGGCTACCCTGGTTGGGTGAAGCGTGATCGTGTGGAGGTCCTCGTCGACGTGGGGACTGGAGTTGAGCGCTTCGAGATCGAGGCCACGCGGGCCGGTCGCCGGGTCGAGGTGGGAAACGCCCGGGGCATCGTCGAGGTCACGGAGGTCACACGTTCGGGGACACCGGTACGTACGGCCCGGTTCATGGCCGCCAGGGTCGTCGCCGTGGTGGAGCACCCGGCCCGCGATCGCGAACCCGCTGCCGCGCCCCAGATTGACCGCCAAGGAGGGGAAGCCCGATGACAGAGGTCCCACGACGGTCAGTGATCGTCGCAGGCGTTGACGGTTCACCTGAAGCTGCCCTCGCCCTGGAGGTGGCGATCGAAGAGGCCCGGCTCCGCGGGGCCGTCCTGCACGTCACCTACGCCTATGCCGCCATGGCGTCCCAGCTGACGGGATCCACGGCCAAGGAGTACTACGAGGAGACAGAGCACGACGCCAGGCAGGTTCTCGAGCAGGCCGCAGCAGCGGCGCCGGAGAGCGAAGGTCTCGAGGTCGAATGGCTGGCCATCCCGGGGAACCCGTCCGAGGTGCTGATCGAGGCCAGCCGAGGCGCCAGTTTGTTGGTGGTCGGCTCGCGGGGATTGGGCGGGTTCAGGGGCCTTTTGATGGGGTCGGTGTCGAACCAGTGCGTGCACCACGCCCACTGCCCGGTGCTCGTCGTCCGTAGGGAGCACTGAGCAGGCGTTCTTGTCTGGAGGTGGACAGGAGAAGAGTCGGGCGCGAAGCGAGCGCGCCGATTAGGAACTGTGCAGTTGCCCCTACCTATCGCGCGCTCGCCTGCTTTGTCAGGTAGTCCTCGCTCACGAGGGTCGCCGAGTCCCGGTTGAGTGTCTCGCCCCGGAAGAAGGCCGGTCGGAAACCCTGCATCAAGAACATGAAGATGATGCCGAGCAGGAGCATCCCGACGTCGAGGATGAAGACGCCCCCGATCTGGCGGCCGAAGATGCCCCAGTGGGTGTAGCTGTTGGCCGGCTGCCAGTAGTACCAGAAGGACCAGCCGAGGATGAAGAAGAGGATGAGGCCGCCGATGGTCGGGAACACGCCTTGCATGAAGAAGTTGCGGACACTGCTCGTGAGGTTCCGGCGGTAGTACCAGGCGCAGGCGAACCCCGTCAGGCCGTAGTAGAAGGCGATCATCACGCCTAGCGAGTCGACCGAGTCCTTGATGACCTGTCCCGCCGAGAGATAGTTCATGACGGCGTAGAGCGCGATCGACACCGCTCCCATGACCACGGTCGAGACCGTCGGGGTGAGATGGCGCTTGTGCACCCGCTCGAACGACCGCGGGATCGACCTGTAGACGGCCATCGACAGGGTCGTGCGGGCCGTCGGCAGGATCGTGGTCTGCGTCGAGGCCGCTGCCGACGAGAGCACCATCAACAACAACAGATGGTCCAGTATCGATGCCAGCGTCGAATGCCCGAAGATGGCCGGACCGAGGATGGAGAGAACGTCACCCACGTTGTTGGGGTTCCCGAGCCCGATGCCGGTCGATCCGATCCCGGCGAAGGACTCGATGGAGAGGATGACGAGTGCGTACGTGCCGAGGAGGACGAAGGTCGAGATGACGGCGGCCTTGCCGGGAACGGTCTCGGCGTCGGCGGTCTCCTCGTTGCAGCTGACGGCGGTGTCCCATCCCCAGTAGATGAAGAGCATGTCGGCAAGCCCGACCACGAAGTCGCTGAAGTGCTTAACCGCAAACGGGTTGAACCACGAACCGGTGGGGACGATGTGCCCGATCGGCGCGCTGCCGTTCCCTACCCGGATGAGAGCCCATATCGACATGATCGTCAGCATCGTGAGCTCGATGCCGAGCAGGGCCTTCTGGAAATTGGCGGAGATCTCGATGCCCACGTAGCAGATCCACGTCATCGCGACGAGCCACAGCACGCCGACGAGCAGCACCCAGCCGCTCGTCGGGTTGTTGCCGATTCCCTTGGCGTTGAACAGCTCGAAGACGTACTGACCGGCGATCTGGGCGAGGCTCGCCATGACCAGGATGTCGGCTGCGATGAGGCCCCAGCCACCCATCCACCCCACACGGGGCGTGAACGCCCTCGTCGCCCAGGTGAAGATCGTCCCGCAGTCCGGGTCGGCCCTGTTCATCTCCTGGTAGCCGACCGAGATGAAGTACATGGGTATGAAGGCCAGGACCGTGACGATCGGCGCCTGCAGCCCGATCGCGACGACCACGAAGCCGAGGGTGGCGGCCAGGCTGTAGGCGGGGGCAGTCGAGGCAACGCCGATGACGACACTCGAGACCAGGCCCAGTGCGCCGCTCTTGAGCCCCTTTGTGGGTGCCTGACCAGCAGGCTCTACGACGATCGAAGCCACTTCGCTCCCCCCTGCGATGTGAGACGGCGCCCCCCGGTGCAACGCAAGTGTCTGGCACTCACATTGCAGTTCAAATGTCGATTCGGGACACGCTAGCGGCCCCGTAGCCGGTGACCGCACGCAGCAACGGTCAGGCTGGCGAAGCCGGTCCTCGCCCACCGTGGACATGACGCTGTCGGCTTTCGGTCTGTAACCCACCACCGCCGTGCGCCGCGGCGCCCATCGGCCCGCGAAGGGTCGCCGCGGAATGTTGCTTACGCAACGATTGTTTGGCCAGTTGGTCAGTTGATTCCCGCTAGGGGGAAAGAGGCGACGATGCCGGCAGTGACAGTTGAGAGCGTCTTGACGTTGCCGAGGGTTCCCGTGCCCGATCCGGTGGCATCGCGGGAACGGCCCGTGAAGTCAGTCACGACCGCACCCTCGGGTCTGGAAGGAGAGGGCTTCCCTGTCCGTCGCGCCTTCGCGGGCGTGAGCCTCACCGATCTCGACCCCTTCATCCACATGGACCAGATGGGGGAGGTCGACTACGCTCCGGGGGAACCGAAGGGGACACCCTGGCACCCGCACCGGGGTTTCGAGACCGTCACCTACATCATCGATGGCACTTTCGTACATCAGGACTCGAACGGTGGTGGCGGGCGGATCACCAACGGTGACACCCAGTGGATGACCGCCGGAGCCGGGATACTCCACATCGAGGCCCCGCCCGAAGAGCTGGTCGTGAGCGGCGGCCTGTTCCACGGCATCCAGCTGTGGGTTAACCTCCCACGCGCCAACAAATGGAACCCGCCCCGCTACCAGGACATCCGCGGGCGCGAGGCAACGCTGCTCACGACGGCCGACGGTGGCGCGCTGCTGCGGCTGATCGCCGGTGACCTGGCCGGTCGGACCGGCCCCGGCTCGACGTTCACCCCGATCACGATGGTGCATGCCACCGTCAGCCCCGGCGCCCGCGTCCAGTTGCCCTGGCGGGCCGACTTCAACGCTCTTGCCTACGTGCTGGCAGGACACGGCACGGTCGGCGCCGAGCGCCGGCCGGTCCATGTGGGCCGACTCGCCGCCTACGGACCCGGGGACGCTCTGAGCATGGCGGCCGACCCGACCCAGGACGGCGGGTCGAACTTCGAGGTGCTGTTGTTGGGAGGCCGGCCGATCGGGGAGCCCGTCGTGCACTACGGGCCGTTCGTGATGAACACCAAAGACGAGATCGTCCAGGCCATGGAGGACTACCAGGCCGGACGCCTCGGGACGGTTCCAGCCGAGGTCCTGCCCCACCGCCACGCCGGCGACGTCGAGCTGCTGGAACCGCCCGACAAGTCCTGAGCCTACGAGCGGGCCCTCCCGGTTCGGCGAGGGGCACGGACGTGGCGATGCCAGGGATACCTCCTCGCCGGTCGGCCTGACCGTTCAGGAGCCGCTGATCGCCAGCGGCTCGAGGCGGTCGCGGCGGGCCATCGGCTCGAGGGCGGGGACCTCGACGCCCGTCGGGGTGCCGTTCGCGCGAAGCAGCCCCATCGTCGTGATCGTCGTCACCAACAGGCCGAGGCCCACCCACTGCGACGGCGACAGCGTGGACCCGAAGGCCAGGTAGTCGAGGAGGAGCGCAGTGAAAGGGAAGGCCAGCTCACCGAGGGTGGCCGCGGCCGCAGGCGTACCACGAAGTCCCCGGTAGTAGACGAGCAGGCTCAACAGGCCCGGGACGAGCGCCAAGAGAACGAGGGCGAGCACGGCCTTGGCGCCTATGTGCGAGTAGGCGGAGCCGTCCCCGGTCACCCCGAGGGCGACCAGGGCGGCTATGAGCCCGGTCGCCAGGCGCAACGCCGTGAGCTCGGCGAAGGGGAGCTTTGCTCCGAGGTGGCGTCCGAGCACTGTGCCGAAGCCCCACAGCAACGCCGCCGAGACCGCCAGGAGCGCGGGCGCCCACCCGTCGACCCCGTTCAGCGAGAACGGGTGGGCGAAGGCGACGAGGTAAGAACCCGCGAGCCCGCCCAACAGGTACAGGCCGTAGCGGCGCTGAAGGCGTTCGCCGAGGAGCACACGTGCCCCGACGACGGCGAAGAGGGGCTGGAGCTGTTGCAGCAGTACTGGCGTATTGGGCCTGCCGTAGGTGAAGGCGACGGTGAACAGCAGCGTGGCCAGCGCCGAGGATCCGCAGCCGAGCACGACGAGGGCCAGCCAGTCACGCACGTCGAACACTCTCAGGGCCCTGCGTACCCCCCGCCACACGAAGGGGGCCAGAAGGACCGTGGGCAGCGCCTGCTCGACGGCCACGATCGCCGGCGCCGGCATGTGCAGGGCGAGGCCCTGACGCAGCGCGGGATCGGTGCCCCACATCGCCGCCCCCATTGCCACCAGGGCGAAGCTCCCGCCGGTGGTTCGCCGCCAGAGGCTCCCGCTGGACGAGTTCGCGAGCGGCTCCGTGAGGTGGTCGGCGCCGGTCACGCGACCAGTCTCGCATCCGAGCGGTGCAAGATCCTAAGTCGCCTCGCCCAAGGGCTTTGCCCGGCCGCCCGCAACCGCAGCGGCACAGTCGGCACCGTTGCCGTTGCGGGTCCTCCGAGGAGCTTTAGGGCCGCTCCGGCGGTCAAGTCCGGACCCAAGGCCGCTCCGATCTCCTGAGGCCGTGGCTCGTTGCCGCGACGGTCACTATTACCACCAAGGCGATCATGAGAGGGAAGACGCGCTGCGCGTGAACGACCAGTGCTGCGCCGATGAGGCCGCCCACCAGCATTGCGGCCACCGCGATCAAGCGGCGCCCGGACACCGAGCCCTTGCCTCCGGCGAGGGTGCTGTCGGCGGCGATGCCGGTGATCGTCTGCGTCAGCACGGTTGTGGTCAGGTCGGGCACGGCGAGTTTTCGTGCGGTGGCGTTCTGCAGCCCCATGGCGGTGCCGAGAACGACGATCAAGCCGTAACGGAATCCTTCCGTCACGGCGTTTCCCGCCACCGCGGCGAGGACGACCGAGGCGGCGAGGAAAGCCGCCTGCACCGATGCCGCCGCGGCAAGCAACCGAGCCCGGTGCTCACCTAGGCGGGAGCCGACCTTGCCGCCGACGAGCGCCCCGGACCAGAACGAAACCAGGGCCACGAGCGAGGCCGCAATCGAGAAGCCGGGTGCCCCGGCAAGAGCGAATCCCAGGAACACGACGTTGCCGGTCATGTTGGCGACGAAGACATGTCCGAGCACGAGGTAGCTGAAGGCATCCACCAGCCCTGTGAGAAGTGTCATGGCCACGAGCAGGGGCAGCAGTGGGCCATGCCTGCTGTCGCGCGCGGGAAAGAGCGTCTCGCGAACGTCTACAAGGAACGCGTTCACCATGATGCTGCACCGTCGGCTTGGGCGAAAGACGGAGCCTCGTCCCCGCGGGCTTTGGTCAGCGCCCCGCCAGGTCTCCTCGCCACCGGTCTTCCCGTCCGGTCCGGGCCAAGCACGGCGCCGGCGGACAGGGTCTTTGGCCGGGGCTCCTGGTTCATGGCGTCGCTGTAGTTCACCGGCTCCCCTCCGCGCGATCCGCTTTCAGACGCCTTCGGGCGACGGGCCCCTGACGGTCACCGCTCCGGCCGTGATCTCGTCGATACGGGCGAGGGCATCATCGTCGAGCTGGAGATCGACGGCGCGGACGGCGTCGTCGAGGTGCCCCGGGTCGCGGGTCCCCACGATCGCCACGTCGACCCCCGGGCGGGCGAGCGCCCAGGCCACTGCAAGCCGGCTCACCGAGGTGCCGAACTCCTGCTGGGCGAATGCCTCGAGCTCGGCGACGGTCTCGAGGTTGCGCCGGAAGCTCGCCCCGTGGAAGGAAGGACTTGTGCTGCGCCAGTCGTCGGCGCCGAAGGTGGTCGAACGGCTGAGACGGCCGCCGAGAAGACCGTGCGCGAGCGGACCGTAGACGAGGACGCCGATGTCGTTGACCTCTGTGTAGGGAAGTATCCCGGCTTCGATCTCCCGCTGGAACAGGCTGTAGGGGGGCTGCAGGGTCTCGACCGGAAGGACGGAGTTGAACTTCTTCATCTCGTCGACGTCGAAGTTCGACACGCCGACATGGCTGATCTTGCCTTCGGTCACAAGTGCCGCGACGGTCGCGGCAGTTTCCTCGAACGCCGTCGAGGGGTCGGGCCAGTGGACCTGATAGAGGTCGATGCTCTCTGTGTCGAGCGCCCGCAGGCTCGCCTCGACCCCCTGGCGGATCCAGGCGGGGCTCGAGTCGCGCGTCACACCCCCGTCGACGGGTCGGACACCCCCTTTCGTGGCGATGACGAGACCCTCGCGGCTGTGACCCCTGAGAGCCCGGGCGAGCAGCCGCTCGGAGGCGCCGAACCCGTAGGCCTGAGCGGTGTCGAAGAGGGTTACCCCCTGGTCGACTGCTCTCCTGATGGCGGCGACGGCTGCGGTCTCATCGGTCGGCCCCCCGGCGCCTCCGAGCTGCCAGGTGCCGAAAGCGACCCGGGACACCCTCAGGTTGCTGCAGCCGAGCGTCGTGTACAGCATGGTCCCCCCTGTTGTCTCCGTTCCTTCCTTGCTCCCCCTCCCGGGGTCGAGGCCGGCGCATCCGAGTCTGCCAGCGGTCCGTCGTCGGGCGGCCCGCTTTGGACCGTGGCGGCGGGCGTGACGTGGAAACTGCCGTCGAGAGTAGCGAGACAAGCGGTGTCCCGTCTCGGTCAGAGGCGATCTTCTGGCGCGCGGCTCCTGTGTCAGACTGGGCGCCTTGGGAGACACGGACACCGCAGGGGGAGGTGCCATGTCCACAGGGGTCGGCCCGCCGTCCGCCGTGACGGGGCGGAGGAGCGTTCGCTGCGAGTGTCCGGCCCGGCCTTTGCGGACCCCGAGTTCGCCAAGCTAGCCGGGGAGGACCGTCTTGCTCATCGCCAGCCCGGCCGCGCCAGCAGAGAGCCGACAGTGAGGGAGACCGTCGTGGGCAGGCTCATCGTATGACCGCCACCACTTTCGCCGACACGCCCCACAGGCGGGCTGCCGAGAGCCAGTGGGCCGTTGAGACACATGGGCTGACCAAGCGGTTCGGGGAGAACGTCGCGGTAGACGGTGTCGAGCTCCTTGTGCCGCGCGGATGTGCGTTCGGCTACCTAGGGCCGAACGGTGCCGGCAAGACCACGCTCATCCGCGTGCTGCTGGGGTTGACGCACTCCGACGCCGGCACGATGTCCCTATTGGGATACCCCGTTCCGAAGCATCGCGATGTGGCTCTGGCGCGCGTTGGTGCCATTGTCGACGAGCCGAGGTTCCACGGCCACCTGACCGGGAGGCAGAACCTCCAGATCCTCGCCGCGGCACGCGAACCTGAGTCACGTGACCGCATCGGGCCTTCGCTCGAACGCGTCGGCCTCGCCGGCCGCGCCGATGACAAGGTGTCGAAGTACTCGATGGGCATGCGTCAGCGCCTCGGGGTCGCCGCCTGCCTGATCGGGGACCCGCAGCTGCTGATCCTGGACGAGCCGATGAACGGACTCGATCCGGCCGGCATGGCCGAGATTCGCGACATGATCCTCGCCCTTGTGGCCGAGGGCCGTACGGTGGTGCTGTCCTCACACCTGCTCGACGAGGTCGAGCGGACCTGCGACGCCGTGGCCATCGTCGACCGGGGCAAGATCATCCGCCAGGGTCCCATATCCGAGTTGCTGGCGGGGGCATCTCTCGTGCTTCAGGTCGAATGCTCCGAACCCGATCGTGCCCGCGCCCTGATCGAAGGGGCCGGCATTGAGGGGGCCCGTGTCGAGGTCGGGACGCTCGGCCTCGGAGTGACCCTCCCGGGAGGCACGTCGCGTGACGTCGTAGCCGAGATAAACCGCATTCTCGTGGTAGGAGGGATCTCCGTGTACCGGCTTCAGGAGGTCCAAGCGTCGCTTGAAGCGTGGTTCCTGCAGGTCACGAGCCGACTGGGGGCATCGTGATGGCGGCTGCGCCCGCACAGACCTCTCAGGTTCCAGCAGGTATCGGGCCGGGCTCGCCTCGGGACCACCGCGGATCGCCGATTCCCACTGGGGCCATGATCGCCACCAGGTTTATGGAGCTGCGCAAGCGTCGCGGACTCATGATCGCTTTGGTTGTAGTGAACGTCGGGCTCCCCACCATGTTTCTTACCGTTCGACTGCTCGCTCACGCCTTCGACCCGAAGTCCTACGGGCCGGCCGGTGGCTACTCGATCTACACCGGCCTCGTGGCCGGCGTTATGTACGTCTTCGGCTTCATAGTTGCCGCCACCTTGGGCTGCACGGCGGGTTCGGTGGATCTCTCCGAGGGGATGTTCCGTCATCTGGTGGTGACCGGCCGCTCGCGGCTGTCGCTCTACCTGGCGCGGATCCCCGCCGGGCTCGCCATAGTCGCGCCCCTGGTCGCGATCGGATTCACGATCGTCTGCGCGGTGTGCGTCTTCGCGGCTCCGAAGGCGCTGAACTACGACGGCGTGAATGTGCCTGTCGGCCTCTCTCGTGCCGGGCTCGAGAACTGGGCCGCAGGCCATGCGGACGAGGTCGCCTGCAACTTCGGCCTGCGGCTCACGCCGTCGACGCCTGGCGCCTCCGGGATCGCCTCGGTGATGAACAGCCTGAACTGTGGCGGCCCGGTGCCGCCCAACGGCGGGGCACAGCCGACCCAAGCCCAGATCAGGGCCGTAGCCGTCCAGATAGCCCGGCAGAACTACTCCAGCTACGCCTCCCAGTTCCTGTACCCGTCCGACTCCCTCATGATCACGTCCGGGCTGTGGCTCGAGCTGGAAGCGCTCATCGGGTTGCTCGTAGGCCTGGGACTTGCCTCCCTGCTCGGCCAAAGAACCATCTCCGTAATTCTGATGATCGTTCTCGAGGTCATCTTGACGCCGATCTTCTCCCGGGCGCGTATCCCTCACCTGCTGAACTTGCAGCGGGCGGTGGTCGGAGTCGCCACGGCGCATCTGGCGCCGGGTGGTATCTCGGTGTTCGGCGGCGGCGGAGGAGGGGCGGGCAACGGCAACGGGAATCCACTCCTCATTCCGGAGTCGACCACCGTTGCGGTCTGCGTCATCATCGCCTGGCTAGTCGTCTGGACGGCCCTTGGCGCTTGGCGGATGATGACCCGGGACGCCTGAGCGGCGCGACACCGGCCCGACGGGTCGAAGGTTCTTCGCGTTGGCGGTGCGGAGGCACACGCAACTGGCGAATATTGCAATCTCGCTACGTAGAGATTACATTTAAGCCAAGAGCGACAGGGCCAGGCGGTGGTAGCGATGAGCAAAGCCGTTGAGACGGCGAAGCTGGACGGATCAAGCAGGTCCGGCCTCTCGCTGACGTGGAGTTCTCCGTGATCAAGGCTCAGCGCCCTGCAGGGTCGGCGCCGACGTCGCCTACCGCCCAGGCGAGTGCGGAGGCCAGTGCGAGGGCGCGTGCAACAGGGTTCTTGTTGGCTGCCGCGTGCCTTCTTGTCGTCGCGGTGATAGTGAGCCAGCTCGTGCCCGGTCCCGCCTGGGAGTGGGTGAACACCGGGGCCGTAGCGTGCGTGGTCGTTGCCGTGGTCGGCTTCTTCGCAGCGCCCGCGCACACTTAGGGTCCTCCGAATGTTAGTACGCGCGATGTAAACTGGTTCAGTGGAGGCCAGTCGGGAAGAGCTCGCGCGATTTTTCTCGACCGTCCTTCCCCATCTGAACGAGGTGCAACGCCGAGTGGTCGCCG
>JBKQHU010000098.1:0-16049 GCA_052148655.1 Acidimicrobiales bacterium | reverse complement strand
GGCGTGGTTTGCTATTAGCACTCGCACCATGAGAGTGCTAACGGTTACGGATCCGTGCAGCCCAAGGAGGACATCCCCAAAATGCCGAAGTTGATCGCCTTCGACGAGCAGGCCCGCCGGGCCCTCGAGAATGGCATGAACCAGCTCGTAGACGCCGTGAAGGTCACGCTCGGCCCGAAAGGCCGCAACGTCGTGCTGGAGAAGAAGTGGGGCGCTCCGACCATCACCAACGACGGCGTCTCCATCGCAAAAGAGATCGAGCTCGAAGACCCATGGGAGAAGGTCGGAGCAGACCTCGTGAAGGAAGTCGCGAAGAAGACCGACGATGTCGCGGGAGACGGAACGACCACCGCGACCGTTCTCGCGGGTGCCATGGTCCGCGAAGGACTGCGCAACGTCGCGGCCGGCGCGAACCCGATGTCGCTCAAGCGCGGCATCGAGGTCGGGGTCGAGACGGCCGTCGGCCGCCTGAAGCAGCTCTCCAAGGAGATCGACTCCAAGGACCAGATCGCCCAGGTGGCATCGATCTCCTCCGCCGACGACGAGATCGGCTCGATGATCGCCGAGGCCATCGACAAGGTCGGCAAGGACGGCGTCATCACCGTTGAGGAGTCACAAACCTTCGGTATGGAGATGGAGCTGGTCGAAGGCATGCGCTTCGACAAGGGCTACATCTCGCCCTACTTCGTCACCGACCCCGACCGCATGGAAGCGGTCCTCGAGGACCCGTACATCCTCCTCGTGGGTTCGAAGGTCTCGGCGGTCCGCGACCTGCTCCCGGTGCTCGAGAAGGTCATGCAGACGGGCAAGCCGCTCATGATCCTGGCCGAGGACGTCGAAGGGGAGGCGCTTGCCACCCTTGTCGTGAACAAGATCCGCGGCACCTTCCGCAGTACCGCCGTCAAGGCTCCCGGCTTCGGGGAGCGCCGTAAGGCGATGCTGCAGGACATCGCGATCCTGACCGGCGCCCAGGTGATCACCGAAGAGGTCGGCCTCAAGCTCGAGAACGTCGCTCTGGACCTGTTGGGCCGGGCGCGCAAGATCGTCGTCACCAAGGACGAGACGACAGTGGTGGAGGGCGCCGGGAACGACGCAGACATCAAGGGCCGGATCAACCAGATCAAGACCGAGATCGAGAACACCGACTCTGACTACGACCGGGAGAAGCTGCAGGAGCGCTTGGCCAAGCTCTCCGGCGGCGTCGCGGTCATCAAGGTCGGCGCAGCAACAGAGGTCGAGCTCAAGGAGAAGAAGCACCGCATCGAGGACGCCGTGTCCACGACCAAAGCGGCCATCGAAGAGGGCGTCGTCCCAGGTGGAGGCGTCGCGCTGCTTCGTTCGCAGCAAGCCATCCTGGATGCGGCCGACAAGCTCGAGGGCGACGAGTCGACAGGTGCCAGGATCGTGGCCCGCTCGGTAGAGGAACCGTTGAAGCAGATCGCCGTCAACGCAGGCCTCGAGGGCGGCGTTGTGGTCGAGAAGGTCAAGGGCCTGAAGGGCGCCCACGGCCTGAACGCGCAGACCGGCGACTACGAGGACCTTTTCAAGGCGGGCGTGATCGATGCGGCCAAGGTGACCCGGTCCGCGCTGCAGAACGCGGCCTCGATCGCGGCCCTCTTCCTTACCACCGAGGCGGTCGTCGTCGACAAGCCCGAGGAGAAGGCCCCCGCCACGCCTCCGGGCGGTGGGATGGAGGACTACTGATCCCTCTACCAAGGGGTCGTTTCCCTTTACCAAGGGGTCGTTGAAGTCGAAGACCACCAGGGGCGCTCAAAGCGTCCCTGGTGGCGCGTTCGGGGGGAAGTTCGGGCCTGCCCGCTCTGGGCCCCTGGGCGGCGCCGTTCCGGCGCCGAGGTCCCGGGCTGTCCGTAGACTCCACGCCGTGACCTCCGAGCCCCAGACGCCCGACGACACGCCGGTGAGCCCCACAACCGGGTGGGGCGTACTGCACCTGTTCTGCAAACCGAGGCCAGGCGCCGAAGCCCGTTCGCTGCTGGCGGCGATCGAGAGGGCGGAAAAGGACGACTGCCAGGTGGTGACGGCGGCCATGCTGGGGCACAAGGCCGACATCTGCGTCCTCGCGCTCGGCCCGGACCTTAGGCAGCTCCGCCGGCTGCAGACCGAACTGCAGACAGGCGGTCTCGACGTCGTCGACTCCTATGTGTCGCTGACGGAGGTGTCCGAGTACGCCGCCGGGGTGCCCGAGGAGATGAAGCAGGCTCGTCTGTACCCGACGCTTCCTCCGCAGGGCAAGCCGGCCATGTGCTTCTATCCCATGTCGAAGCGCCGGGCCCCCGGTGCCGAGAATTGGTACGCGCTCGGTTTCGAGGACCGCATGGAACTCATGCGGGGACACGGGACCGCAGGACGCGAATTCCGTGGCCGGGTGCTGCAGCTCGTCACAGGCTCGGCCGGGCTCGACGACTGGGAGTGGGGAGTCACCCTGTTCGGCGTCCACCCTGACGACCTGAAAGAGTGCGTCTACTCCATGCGATTCGACGAGGCATCGGCCCGTTACGCCGAATTCGGCCCCTTCTACACCGGCATGGTCGCAGAGCCGGCGGAAGTCCTGAGTGGTGTCGGCGTACTCTGAGGCCCTGTCCGGGCACGGTCCCGCCGGGGGAGCGCTCATCCGCCTGCAGGACGTGCTGGCCCGCTCAGGACGGCTCGTGGTCGCCTTCTCCGGCGGCGCCGACTCGGCGTTGGTCGCGGCCGTCGCCACCAGGCTCCTCGGGGCGGAGAAAGTGCTCTGCGCGACCGCCGTCTCCGCCTCTCTGGCACCCGAGGACCTGGAGCACTGCGCTCGGATCGCGGACGAGTGGGGTTTACGCTGGACACCTGTAACCACAAACG
Organism: Acidimicrobiales bacterium; assembly: GCA_052148655.1. Lineage (GTDB taxonomy): Bacteria > Actinomycetota > Acidimicrobiia > Acidimicrobiales > Bog-793 > Fen-455. The sequence goes on along the minus strand of JBKQHU010000098.1, from coordinate 13,196 downwards.
AGCTCGACGATCCTGCCTATGTGCGCAATGATCTCGACCGTTGCTATCACTGCAAACGCGAGCTGATGGATGTGCTCATGCCCCTGGCCGACTCCGAGCAGGCAACAGTGGTGCTTGGTGTGAACCTGGACGATCTCAACGACCACCGGCCCGGCCAGAAGGCGGCCTTCGAACGTGGCGCCGCCTTCCCGCTTGTCGAGGCGGGCCTGGACAAGGCAGTGGTGCGTGAGGTGTCCAAGGCTCTCGGGCTCAGTACCTGGGACCGTCCGGCAGCTGCGTGCCTGGCGTCGAGGGTGCCGCACGGCACACCGGTCAGCCTGGGTGTCCTCGAGCAGGTGGCCAATGCGGAGTCGGCGCTGCGGCACCTCGGATTCGGCGCCCTGAGGGTCCGCCACTACGGTGAGCTGGCCCGAATCGAATTACCGCTCACGGATCTCGAACGTGCGCTCGCAGTCCGTGACGCCATCGTGGCGGCGGTACGGAATGCCGGCTATCGCTACGTCACTGTCGACCTGGAAGGCCTGCGCTCGGGCAATCTCTCCGCAGCGGCCGCAGCTCGGGCGGAGGCCGGCCGATGAACGAGCGCGTCCGCCTCACCTTCCCCGAGGAGTTGGTCCGCGAACCTGTGGTGGCCCAGCTCGTCCGCCGTTTCGACGTCGAGCCGAACATTCGCAGGGCGAGCGTTGAGGCCCACCAGGGCTGGATCATCTGCGAGCTGGCAGGCGCTCCCTCGGCGATAGAAGGAGCCGTGGCCTGGCTCTCCGAGATCGGCGTCAGCGTCGACCGCCTCGGCGACGTCCTGGAGGGTTGACAGGCGGAGGCGACGACCGCCCGCCCGTCGCCCCGGCTGGCGGATCGCTCGGCGCCGGCGTCAAGGCCTTCTCGTCGGTGGTTCCTCGTTGCCCCGAGGACGAACCTGCCAGCCGCCGGTGGCAATCTGGCGGGGCTCATAGAACACGCAGCCGTGCGGGCACGCGAAAGGAAGCATCTCGGCAACGTCGAGCCGGCAGCGCTCGGCGCGCTCGCCCGAGCGCACGGAGCGCATCACGTAATGGCGACAGTCCTCGTTGACGCTCATGTCACCCATGATCGCACGTGGCCCGTCGCGGCCCTGGCGGGCGTGACGGCGGCGTTAGGGTCGAGATGGTGAGTGACGTGCCGGCGTCGACTCGGGACCTCGTGCGATGGGGGGAGACCCTCGCCGCTATCGCCAGGACGGGTCTCGCTTTCACCAAGAACCTCTACGAGCAGGAACGTTACGAAGAGATCCTGAAGGTGGCCGGCGACATCCGCGCCGCCGCCGCCTCGGCGCTGGCCCGTGACGGCCAGCCGGTGACGACGGGCGAGGCGGACGAGCTCGTCGTCGAATGGATGGAGGACGTGCGCCACGGCGTCGCCGGCTACGTGACGCCCAAGCTCGCAATCGGGGCGATCGTCGGCAATGACGAGGGCCAGATCCTGCTCGTGCAGCGGGCCGACTCGGGAGCCTGGCTCTACCCGACAGGATGGGCCGACGTGGGCTACTCGGCCGCCGAGGTGGCAGTGAAGGAAGTCCTCGAAGAGACGGGCATCGCCGTCGAGCCCGTGCGCCTGGTCATGGTCCTCGACGGTCTTCGGCTCGGTTTCACCCAGGTACCCCTCTACTCGCTCGTCTTCCAGCTCCGGCCGGTGGGTGGCTCGCTGCGGGCGCACCCGCTCGAATGCGCGGATGTCGGCTGGTTCGGCGAGGACTCCCTTCCCGCCCCTTTGGCCAATGCCGGCGTGTGGAGCGAGCACGCCTTCGCCGCGATACGGGGCGACTCGGTCGGGGTTCTCTTCGATTGGCCCCGAGGGTCGGTCTGGCGCCGCTGAGGGCGTCCGGACGGACTTGAGCCTCACTTCGGCCCTTGCGGCCCGGAATACACTCGCCGGCATGGAGGCCGGCGTTGTGCTTGTGGACCGCGTCTTGGAAGTGACCGACGATCTCGTGGAGGTCATGGCACGCCTGGTGCCGCAGCTGTCCTCGACTGCGGTGCCGCCCGGGCGCGCCGGGCTCGAGGAGATCGTGACCGCGCCCGCGAGCACGCTCTTGATCGCCCGGCTCGGCTCCCGCGAGGCCCCGATCGTCGGCATGACGACGCTCATCGTCTACAGGATCCCGACCGGGTTGCACGCCGTCATCGAGGATGTCGTCGTCGACGAGTCCGCCCGCGGCCATGGAGTCGGGGCCGAGTTGGTCTCCAGAGCCGTCCAGATCGCCCGCGAAAAAGGGGCACTCCATGTCAACTTGACCTCGCGAGCCTCGAGGCAAGCTGCCAACCACCTCTACACGAAGGCGGGCTTCGTGCAACGGGAGACGAACGTCTACCGGCTGAGCTTGGGCTGATCGACTTCGTCGTCGGACGCGACGAACTCGACGGCGGCCTCGGCGGCGGCCTGCAGGTCTTCCATGGTCTTCTCGTCCCTGTCGCCCGAGACGGCAAGGGTGACAAGGCCGACAACAACGCCGGCAAAGCCCGCCGTCCGCAATCCGAGCGGAACGGCGGAGGTGGGCAGATGCTCGTTGAACAACACGGTTCCCACCGCGATCACATAGGCGGTGGACGTGACGATGTTCACCGGTGACACGACCGCAGCCGAGCAACGCTGCAGACCGGTCTGGAACAGCACGAGGCCGGTCGCCATGGCGACGGCGAGCACGTACAGATCGGGCGAGGTGACCAGGTGCGGCACCGAACCCAGGAGCCCCCAGCGCTGGACGTAGGTCGCTGCCGACTTGAGCCCTAGCCCGGCCACCCCGTAGAGAAGACCGGCGGCCACCCCGAACAGCGGACCTCGCAGGTGCCGGAAGCGCCGCTCGGAGGCGTGGGCCCGGTCCGCGATCACAAAGACAACGAGACCGACAACGAAAGTCGGGATCGCGGCGCACAGGAAGTAAGCCAGGCGGGCCGGCCCGCCCGCGTGGTCGACGCGCGTGTCGATCGACAGGCCCAACAGGACGAGCGCGACGACGATCATCGCGAGCGCGAACCACTCCACCGGCCGCAGGCGGTCATGCAGCACGAAGTGCGACAGCACGAGCAGGAGCACGATCCCCGAGGCGAAAATCGGCTGAGCCACCGAGATCGGTGCCAGGGACAAGGCGAGACCCTGGCATATGAGGCCTCCCAGCAAGCAGGCGCAACCCCACAGCCACTGCTGCGAGGAGCACAGTGTCCGCAGCATCGCCCAGAAGTGCCGGGCGTGAATCTCGGGCAGCCGCCGCAGAGCGACCTTTTCCACGACCGTGCCGGTACCGGTGAGCACCGCCGACACGGCTGCGATGGCGATCCCCGCCGAGGTGTGGGCGTCCAGGCTCACATCGGCCGCCGGGCGGATGCCAGGAGAATGGACGAGAGGCTGGGCGTGCGGCAGGCCAGACGATCGAGCGGGCGGAACGGACGGGGAACGTCATGGTAGGGGGCGCCGGTGATGACGATCTCGACGAATCCGGCTGCCGCGAGAATCTCCTCGAGCGCCCGGCGGGTGAAGATCCGCAGGTGCCCGACCACATCGCGACCCGGTCGCCCGTAGATGGCGCGCAGGCTCACCTCCGTAAAAGCGGGCTGGATCCCGAACGCGAGAAGTACCCGGTTGTACCAAGCCGCCAGATTTGGCGTCGACAACAGCAACCTCCCGCCGGGGACGAGCACACGTCCTGCTTCTGCGAGCGCAGCATCTGTGTCCACCAGATGCTCGATGAGCTCGCTCATGATGACCACGTCCACGCTGCTGCGCGCCAGAGGTAGGCCGAAGCCATCCACTGCCGCACGAGCCACGGAGACGCCGCGTTGCCGCGCGCGACCGAGCGCGGCGCACGACCAGTCGAGCCCGATGATAGTGACATCGGCCCCCGGCGTCTCGTCGCACCGCGCTTTGGCCACAGCCGTCGCCATGCCGTCGCCACATCCCACGTCCACGACCAGGAGCGGCCGGAGCGACGATGAAGCGATTGCGGCGAGCATGCTCGCCTGCATCCGGGCCCGTTCCAATCCCGAGCTGAGGGTCGCCGCCGGGTCCTCATAAAGACCCCGAAGAGAGCGTTCGGTCATCGTCGCCGGCCAATGACCAAGCGACCCGTCGGGCGACTTCGGGCACCCGACGCCGCGGCGTGAAACCCGCATGTGGTCGTCCCGGATGGCTCTGCAGTCAACGGGCTCCCCTTACGAAGCTCTGGGCCACCCCCGGGCTCTCTGCCCTCGAGGGACGCCCCCGCATGTTAGTTGTTCGGGCGCGAACAGATCCGGTCAGCCGGCTCGGACCGGATCGCGGCAGGCGCCAGGCCGTCGGCATGCCCCCGAGTCAGGGCCTCCCGGCACTGCCATAGGATGTGGCAATTGGAATTAAAGGTCATGTCAAGACCGGGCTCCAACGACGTCAGCCTGGCACCGAGTGGAACGGAGGTGGAGGTCGTGGTGGAGAGCGTGACGATCACGGATAACCGCAGCGGTCAGTCGATCGAGATCCCAATCGTGGACGGCGGAGTGGCAGCAGACCAGTGGAGCAAGCTCCTGCCCGGCGTCTGGTTCTACGACCCGGCGTTCATGACGACGGCTGCGGCCGAGAGCGCGATCACCTTCGTGGACGGCGAGAAGGGGATCCTCGAGTACCGCGGTTATCCGATCGAGCAGCTGACCAAGCAGTCCAGCTACCTCGAGGTGGCCTACCTGCTGCTCAACGGCGAACTGCCGACAGCCGCCGAAGCCGATAAGTGGGTGCAGGAGATCACCTACCACACGTTCATCCACGAGAGCATGCGCAAGCGGTTCCTCGAGGGCTTCCACTACGACGCCCACCCCATGGGGATCCTCGTCTCGGCCATCGCGGCGCTTTCGACTTACTACCCGGACGCGAAGAACATCTCCGATCCCGTCGTGCGTCACAAGCAGATCATCCGGCTGATCGCGAAGATGCCGACGCTGGCGGCGGCGGCACACCGCTACAGCGTCGGAATGCCCTTCGTCTACCCCGACAATTCGCACGACTTCCCGTCCAATTTCCTGTCGATGGTGCTCAAGACACCCGAGTCCCGCTTCGACGCGAACCCCACCCTCGTGCGGGCGATGGACGCTTTGTTCATCTTGCACGCTGATCACGAGCAGAACTGCTCGACGGCGGCGCTGCGCGTCGTCGCCTCGTCGCAGGTCGACCCGTACTCGGCATGTGCCGCAGCCTGCGCTGCCCTGTACGGGCCCCTGCACGGCGGTGCGAACGAGGCCGTCATCCGGATGCTCACCGAGATCGCCAACCTCGAGAACGTCCCTGACTTCGTCCGTTCCGTGAAGGAGGGTCACGGCCGCCTGCAAGGCTTCGGCCACCGCGTCTACAAGAACTACGACCCCCGGGCGAAGATCATCCGTGACATCGCCTACGAGGTCTTCGAGGTCACGGGAAAGAACCCGCTCCTCGACATCGCGCTCAGGCTCGAGGAGGTCGCGCTCGCCGACGAGTACTTCATCTCCCGCAAGCTGTACCCGAACGTCGATTTCTACTCCGGGCTCATCTACCAGGCCATGGGCTTCCCGGTAGAGATGTTCCCGGTGCTGTTCGCCGTCCCACGCGTGGCGGGATGGGTGGCGCACTGGAACGAGATGCTCGAGCACAACACGAAGATCGCCCGGCCGAGGCAGCTCTATGTCGGGAACCGGCGCCGCGACTACGTGCCCATGTCGTCTCGATAGCCACGAATGCCCCAAACGGTCCCGACAACCGCTTGCACCGGGTGATCAGCCGGACCTTCCAGGCATCGGGTCGGGTTCGCCCATCTCCACAACAGCGACCGCGACCGCTCAGCCGGCTTGTACGGCCCTCTGGCGCGCGACTTCGAACATGGCCACGGCTCCGGCAGCCGAGACGTTGAGCGAGTCGATGGCACCGTGCAAAGGGATCCGCGCGAGCACGTCGCAGCGTTGACGAGACAGCGGCGACAGTCCCCGCCCCTCGGCCCCGATCACGAGCGCGACCGGGCGGTCCCCGAGGTCGAGGTTGAACACCGGCTCGGACCCGCGCTCGTCGAGACCGACTGTGAGGACCCCGAGACGCTCCAACTCCTGGAGCGCCCCCGGCACTCCGGGAACCACGGCGATGGCGACGTGTTCGATGGCACCCGCGGCAACCTTGGTGACCGTCGGGGTGACATGAGCGCTGCGGTGGCGAGGCAGTACGACCCCGCTCACACCGGCGCACTCGGCGCTGCGCAACAAAGCGCCCAGGTTCTGCGGATCGGTGACGCCATCGACCACGACGAGGAAGGCCGCCCGCCCCGCCGTGGGCGGTCGGGCCGCCTTCTCCGGGTTGCCGTTTTCGGCCGGCGGCACGTCGCCGTCCTCCGGCCCCGCCCCCTCAGCCTCGGCATCGGCGGTTCCCGCACCTCCGCTTTCGATGTCCCCAACGCGGGCGCGAGTTTCCTGGGACGAGCCGGCAGCGGGGATCGAGCCGACCAGGTCAGAAAGGTCGGCCTCGGTCAGGGGTTCGGCGAAAGCGATCACGCCCTGTGGCGCTTCGGACCCTTGCACCTGTTGGATCTGGCGCTGGCTCACAAGCCGCACCGGGACGTGCGCTGCCCGGGCAAGCGACTGGATCTCACGCAGAATCGCGGCGGGATCGGTGCCCTCCATCATCCAGACCTCGTGCACGGGCCTGCGATGCGCGCCAAGCAGTTCCCGCACTGCCTGGCGGCCCTCGACCTGGTCACCCCCAAGTTCCCGCTTGTCCTTCGCAGAACCGCGCACGTCCGTCGATTCGGTACCCCGTCCGCCGCGGGCGAAAGGCTTGCTGGGACCGCCCGCACTTCTCCGCGCCATGGTCGGCCTCTTCGAGCCGCCGGACGGGGCTGGTCTGCGTCCCGATGGCACCGGGACTTTCAGGTTCCCGCCTGTGAAGTCTCCCCGCGCGGCCGGTTCGGGCCGCGGCGGGCGCGGTGGCCTCGGCCACAGGTTGCGACCGGTAGTGGCGGCGCGGCCGATCGAGCTCGGGAGCGGTCCGGAACCCGGGTCCCTCTCTGCGTCCTCCTCCCGGTTCGTCCCGAGACCGCCCCGCCTCGAAGCCGCCGGCCCGTCACGTCGGGGCGCCGGCCGATCCCATCCACCGCTCGACGACCCTCGACCACCGTCGCGCCCGGTCGAGGACCTGAATGTTTGTGCCCTGCGACCTGGAACGGCGTCCCTTTGGACAGCCTGTCTGGCACCTCGGTAGCGCGAGCTGCTCGAATCAGCGCCCGCGGACAAAGCCTGGCCCGAGGTGTCGGAACGGCTGCGGCCACGGTAGGAGCCGCCCGCGCTCGAGCCCTTGTAGGGGGCGCCTGAGCCTCTGGTGCCGGCTCCTCGAGCGGCGCCTGCACCGGGCGAGGCACGATAGCCGGCCGATGAGGAGCGATAGCCAGAGCCCGAAGAGGTGACACCACCAGCCGGCCCGCCGCGACCTGCCTCACCGCCGGCGCCCCGCCCGGCGCCGTGGCGCTCCCGGGGCGCGCCCGAACTCGGGAAACCGCCGCGTCCGGCGCCCGCGCGGGGCCCCGCGAAGCGAGGTCCACCGGGTTCGCGCGCTCCGGCACGACCCGCGCCCGTTCCACGGTTGCCCGCAGCACGCCCGCCGGAGCTGCGCGGACCGCGCGACGTGCCTTCTCCTTTGCTGGCTTCTGGCATCCCTAACCGATCTCTTCGAGCAGCGCGGTGGCAAGGCAGGCAATACCCTCGACGCGCCCCAAGCTTCCGAGCCCTTCGGGTCGGGTCGCCTTCACATGCACGGGGCCTGCCGCCGCCGCGCTGAGCCGCTCCATCATGATCTCACGCGCGGGGCCGATCCGGGGCGTCTCGCAGATAACGGTGCAGTCCGCGTTCGCGAGCCGCAGGCCGGCTTGTGAGACGAGCGACGCCACTCGGGCAACCAGCGCGAGGCTGTCGGCTCCGGCCCACCGCTGGTCTGTGTCGGGGAAGTGGGCACCGAGGTCTCCGAGCGCTGCCGCGCCGAGCATGGCGTCTGCCACGGCGTGGGCGACGACGTCGGCGTCGCTATGACCGCTGAGGCCCGGCTCCTGCTCGAAACGGACCCCTCCCAGCACAAGCACCCTTCCCCGGTCCTCACCGGAAGCAAAGCGATGCTGGTCGAAGCCGATGCCCACGCGCAGCCTGGGGGTCATCGACTGCTCCACTTCTCTGCCGTCGCGAGATCGTCGGGCGATGTCAGCTTGAGATTGTGGTACTCGCCCGGGACCACCGCCACGCTCAGACCGAGAGCCTCGAGCAGGCCGGCGTCGTCTGTCGCCTCCGGTGCGCCGGCGTGGGCGCGCCGCAGCGCCTCGGCACGGAACGCTTGTGGCGTCTGCACGGCCACGAGCTCGCTGCGGTCGAGGGTCTCCACGACGCGCTCGGCCCGAACCCGCTTGACAGTGTCGGCGACGGCCAGGCCGGGCACGGCTCCGTCGGCGCCGGCGAGGACGGCTTCGACCACGGCGCGAAACAACTCCCGCGACGCCAGTGGCCGGGCGGCGTCGTGGACGACGACGATGTCGGCGTTCTCGGGCACTGCGGCCAGGCCCCGGCGGACCGAGGACGCTCGGGTAGGTCCACCGGAGATCACGCGATCGGCACCCTTGCCGATGGCGGGGTTCCCGAGAAACGACTCCGGCACGACGGCCACCACACCACGGGCGACCGAGCGGGCGGCATCGAGGCTCCACTCGATCACGGGCCGGCCACCGAGGGCGGCGAACTGCTTGGGTTGACCGAATCGCCGTCCTTGACCGGCGGCGACAACGATCACCCAGACCTCGACGCCCACGCGCCGGTTGCGCACCCTGCGCTAGGGCAGAGCGGCGTTGAGGCGCTCCTCCGCCTCGGCCTCGCTCACGCCGATCGCGAACGTCAGCTCGGAAACGAGGATCTGTCGCGCCCGCGTGAGCATCCGCTTCTCGCCTGCGGAGAGGCCCCGGTCCTTGTCGCGGATCGAGAGGTTCCGGACCACTTCAGCGACCTGGTAGATATCGCCCGACTTGAGCTTCTCGACATGGTTCTTGTAACGACGAGACCAGTTGGTGGGCATCCGCGCCTCTTTCTTGCCAAGAACCGCGAAGACCTCCTCCACTTCCTCGTCGTTGATCACCTCTCGAAGCCCGACCTCTGCAGTGTTGTCGGACGGCACCATCAGCGTGAGATCGCCATAGGCGAGCCGGAGTACGAGGTACTCGCGTTTCTCGCCGAAGGCCTCTCGCATTTCCCGCCGCTCTACGACGGCGGCACCGTGATGGGGATAGACAACCTTGTCCCCGACATCAAACAATGGAACTCCTCACGAAACGAGGGAAGGTGGGGTCCTCACCAGGGTACGGACGTCGCGGCCATCGCTCAACTCGGGACTGCCGCCGGCCTCGGTCCTGGGACACGATCTGGCGGCAGGAACCACACCAAGCAACAGCCGGACTGCCTCCAAGAGGGTACCTGCTCTGAGCAGCTCCAGCTCCGTCGGCCCTTCGGGGGCAGACTGAGGCACGACGGCCCGACGGAATCCGAGCCTCGCCGCCTCGGCGAGGCGGCGCTCGGTCGCCTGCACCCGTCGCAGCTCACCGGCCAGCCCCACTTCGCCGCAGGCGACCACGTCGTCTCCGATGGCGATCCCTGTCACCGCTGAGACCAGGGCGAACGCGATGCCCAGATCGGCGGCGGGCTCGTTCACACGAATACCGCCGACGGTGGAAACGAACACGTCCGAGGTGCCGAGGGCCATGTTGCACCTCCGCTCCAGCACGGCGAGCAGCAGGGCGAGCCGACCGCCCGCCACACCTTGTGCGACCCTCCTCGGCACCGCGGAACTCTGCGCCCCGACGAGTCCTTGCACCTCGATGATGAGTGGCCTGCGCCCCTCGAGCACCGGCACGGCGATGCTGCCCGGCACGCCGCGGCGACGGTCCCCGAGCAACAGGGCGCTCGGATCCGCAAGGCCCCTCAGACCGGTCTCGGTCATCTCGAAGATCCCGAGCTCGCCGGTCGGCCCGTAGCGGTGCTTGGAGGCCGAGAGGAGGCGGAGCGACTGGTGACGGTCCCCGTCGAACGACAGCACGGTGTCGACGATGTGCTCGAGCGTGCGCGGACCTGCGAGCCCGCCCTCCTTGGTGACATGGCCCACCAGCACGGTGGCGACACCGAAGGACTTCGCGTATCGCACGAGACGGGCGGCGCACTCGCGCACCTGGCTGGGTGACCCGGCCTGGGACCCGCACCCCGGGTCGGACACGGCTTGGATGGAGTCGACGACAAGGACGGACGGCTCGAGCTGTTCCGCAGCTCTCATGACACTGTCGAGGTCCGTAGTCGCGAGCACGTAGCAACCCTCGACCGCGGCGCCGAGCCTCTCGGCGCGGTGGCGCACCTGCTCCCCGGACTCCTCCGCCGCGATGAGCAGGGACGTCCTCGCCTGGGCCGCCAGGCTCGCGAGCGTCTGCAGGACGAGCGTGGACTTGCCGACGCCCGGCTCGCCGCCGAGCACAGTCACCGCGCCGGCCACGAGACCACCGCCAAGAACCCGGTCGAGCTCGCCGATCCCGGTCCGGGCGGCGACAGCGCCGGCCGCGCTGATCGAACCGAGGGGCACCGCGGTCGCGTTCAGCGCGGCCCCGCACCGGGACGGCGAGCCCGCCGCCCTGGCCGCCGGGACACCCGTGGTGGGAGGCACCAGGAGCTCGGCCACGAGGGTGTTCCACTCACCACAGGCCGGGCAGCGTCCGGACCAGCGAGGCGAACCATGCCCGCACACCTGGCAGCGGTGGATCGATTTCGGCCGCGTCATGCACAGAAGTTACGAGCCGGGTGTCACACTGCGATCCGGCAAATGGCTGCCGGCCGAATTGCTCAGGAGTCGGCGCCGGCTCCTGCGAACTCGACAGCCGGAGGTTCGAAGCCCTCGATGGCGCGGAACACGAGAGCGCCGTCCTCCTCATCGACGATCACGGTCTCGCCCACACGGAACTCCTTCCAGAGGATCTTCTCCGAAAGTGGGTCCTCTACCAGCTGCTGGATCGACCGGCGCAGGGGTCTCGCCCCGAGCTCGGGCGCGTAACCCCTCTGGGCAACGAACCGCTTGGCGGCGAGGGTGAGCTCCAGTCCTATGCCCTGGCCCTCGAGTTGATCGCGAACCCGGCGGATGAGGAGCTCCACGATCTCGACCACTTCGTCCATGGTCAGCTCATGGAACACGATGACCTCGTCGATCCTGTTCAGGAACTCGGGCCGGAAGTGGTTCTTGAGCGCCTCCTGCACACGCATCTTCATCCGCTCGTAGGTCACCGACTCACTCGACTTCTGGAAACCGAGGGACAGCTTGCGCAGGTCCGAGGTCCCGAGGTTCGAGGTCATGATCAGCACGGTGTTCTTGAAGTCGACCGTGCGTCCCTGGGCGTCGGTGAGGCGACCGTCCTCAAGGATCTGAAGCAGCGTGTTGAAGATGTCCGGATGTGCCTTCTCGATCTCGTCGAACAGCACGACCGCGAACGGCTTGCGCCGGACGGCCTCTGTGAGCTGGCCGCCCTCCTCGTAGCCCACATAGCCGGGCGGCGACCCGACGAGCCGGCTCACGGTGTGCTTTTCCATGTACTCGCTCATGTCGAGCTGGATCAACGAGGACTCGTCGCCGAAGAGCAGCTCTGCGAGTGTCTTGGCGAGCTCGGTCTTGCCCACGCCGGTCGGGCCGAGGAAGATGAACGATCCGCTCGGGCGCTTCGGGTCCTTGAGGCCGGCACGGGTGCGCCGGATGGCGCGTGACAACGCGTTGATCGCGTCCTCCTGGCCGACGACCCGCTTGTGCAGGTCCTCCTCGAGGCGCAAGAGACGCGCCGTCTCCTCCTCGGTGAGCTTGTAGACCGGGATCCCGGTCCAGTTCGCGAGAACCTCGGCGATGACGTCCTCGTCGACGACGTCGAAGAGCTCTTCGCCCGCGGAGCGCCACGAGACGTTCAGCGCCGCCTTGCGTTCGAGCGCGTCACTCTCCTTGTCGGCGAGCTTCTTCGCCTCCTCGAAGTTCGACCGCCCGATGGCTGCGTCCTTTTCGTGACGGATCTTGGACAGCTCCTCGTCGATCTTGCGGTGTTCAGGTGGCGTGGACATCCGGCGGATCCGCAGACGAGAGCCCGCCTCGTCGATGAGGTCGATCGCCTTGTCGGGCAGGAAACGGTCCGAGATGTAGCGGTCGGCGAGGTTCGCGGCGGCGACGAGGGCCTGGTCGGTGATCGTCACCTGGTGGTGCTTCTCGTACCTGTCGCGAAGCCCCCTCAAGATCTCGATCGTGTGCGCGAGCGTCGGTTCCTCGACCTTGATCGGCTGAAAACGCCTTTCGAGGGCGGCGTCCTTCTCGAGGTGCTTGCGGTACTCGTCGAGCGTCGTCGCCCCGATCGTCTGGAGCTCGCCGCGCGCCAGCATGGGCTTGAGGATGGAGGCGGCGTCGATGGCGCCCTCCGCCGCACCCGCTCCGACGAGGGTGTGGAGCTCGTCGATGAACAGGATGATGTCCCCGCGCGTGCGGATCTCCTTCAGGACCTTCTTGAGCCGCTCCTCGAAGTCGCCCCGGTAGCGACTGCCCGCGACGAGCGCGCCGAGGTCGAGGGTGTAAAGCTGCTTGCCCTTCAAGGTCTCGGGGACGTCGTCATCGACGATCTGCTGGGAGAGGCCCTCGACGATGGCGGTCTTGCCGACACCAGGCTCGCCGATGAGAACCGGGTTGTTCTTCGTGCGCCGCGAGAGGACCTGCATGACCCTTTCGATCTCCCGGTCACGACCGATGACGGGATCGAGCTTGTGCTCGCGCGCGAGCTGGGTCAGGTTCCGGCCGAACTGGTCGAGCAAAGGCGACCCGGCCGGGCTCTCCGAGCTCGCGGCTCCCGGCGCGGTTGCCGCCCCCTCACGTCCCTGGTACCCGGAGAGGAGCTGGATCACCTGCTGGCGCACGCGGGTCAGATCGGCACCCAGGCTGACGAGAACCTGGGCGGCGACACCTTCGCCCTCGCGCACCAGGCCGAGCAGCATGTGCTCGGTGCCGATGTAGTTGTGACCGAGCTGCAGTGCCTCGCGGAGGGACAGCTCGAGAACCTTCTTCGCCCTGGGCGTGAACGGCGGCGACCCTGTCGGAGCCGACCCTGCGGGTCCGATGGTCTCCTCGACTTTTTCGCGCACGGCCTCGAGCGAGATGCCGAGGGA
>JBKQHU010000097.1:0-19820 GCA_052148655.1 Acidimicrobiales bacterium | reverse complement strand
GGCCAGACGGTCGGTGGTGAGAACCTCCCGAGGCTTGTTAAGATTTAGCCAAACGCGGACGTGGCTCAGTGGTAGAGCATCACCTTGCCAAGGTGAGGGTCGCGGGTTCGAATCCCGTCGTCCGCTCCAAATAAGTGCAGGTCAGGGGCCCGTAAAGGGTCCCTGATTAGCGTTGGTAGAACGGCGCGTTACTATCCGTGTTACTAAGGGATGGTCTACGACATCGGTCTACGACCCTCTGGAGCACCGCAGGAGGTGTGTCTGGTGCGTCTGGGCGGAATGATTTGCCTACTGAGCGAAAGCTGGTGGCGGTGATGGCGGAGGTTCCTCGCGCGCCCGACTCGACTCTTCGCCGTCGAGGCACTGGCGGGGTCATCGAGGTCCGAGCCGGGGTCTGGCGGATCGACGTCGAGGCTCCGCGCGACCCGGCGACGGGGCGACGGCGACGCAGATCTCGGCTGATCTATGGCACTCGTGACGACGCCGAACGTGCTCTTGAGGAATACGGCCCGGCGCTCTCATCGGGCACCTTGGACTCGACGAGGGCGGACGAGTCTCGGGCAGGAGTCGTCGGGCGAATGCCTGATGCTGCAGGCCCCGACGAGAATGGGGCTCGGCAGGACTCTTTACCCCGGAGCGAGAAGGCTCCACGGCGGTCGCCGAAAAGTGGTCGTTCCGCACGCAAGTCCGATCGGCTTCGTCGACCGCAAGGGACTGGCGGGGTGCTGCCCATCCGCGACGGTGTGTGGCGCCTCAGCACAGAGACACCGCGGAACCCTGAGACTGGCCAGCGTCGACGGGCCACTCGCGTCGTTTATGGCACTCGGGAGGATGCGGAGCTCGCGCTCGCGAACCTGAAACTAGCTGCCTCCCGGCAGCGTCGGCCGGTCCGGCGCGCGGATCGGCGTTCTATGAGAGCAGTCTTCGATCTCTACCTGCGCGATGCGAAGGACGGGCGGATCGAACTCGCGGTGAAGACGCAGGTGACTTCGAAGTCGGCCGCCAACGCCATGTGCAGGCAGCGGTTGAGTGACGGTCGCCTTTTCGGCGAGGCGCGGCCCGATCGCCTCATGTGGGCGGACATCGAAGACCTCTACGCCACGATGAGGCGCAGCGGGTTGGGCGTCGACTGGATTCGTCGGTGCGCCACCATGCTCAATCGGTCGCTCGAGTACGCAAAGAAGCGCGACGTCATCGACTCCAACCCTTGCCAGGAGGCGACCCGTCCGCGGACGACTCGCTCCAAGCCCTACTCCCCGCCACCCGTTGTCGTCGACGCTCTTACCGAGACGTTGCGGACACGGAGCGAACAGATCGACGATCCCGTCGAGGCCGCAGAGGTCGCCGAGCTCTTCGACATCGTCGAGATCGTCGCTGGGACCGGAGTTCGCAAAGGAGAGCTGCTTGCTCTGCTAGTCGAGGATGTCGACTTGAAGGCAGAGGAGATGCATGTCGCGTTTGCCATCGCCGACGGCGGCCCGGGTGTCGGTCTCGTGCGCAAGCCGACCAAGGAGTCAGATTGGCGCGACGTTCCGCTCATCGACTCGGCGAGGGAGGCGTTCGAGCGCCAGCTCGCGCGCAGGCACGAACAAACTGGCCGGGAGCCTCGGCCGAACGAGTACATCTTCGCGGGCGACCCCGACGGAACGAAGCCAATACGACCGGACTCGCTGAGCGATCGGCTTGCCGAAGCGCGCGGCCACTCGAACGTGACGCTCCAGGACCTGCGCCACTACGTCGCGACGACCATGCTCGACGCAGGCGTGCCGTACCGGACCGTTGCGGACCTGCTCGGCAACAGCGAGGTCACGCTGCGGCTCCACTATGACGGTCGGACCGACACCGGAAAGCGCGAAGCCGTGAAGGCGTTGCGGCGGACGCCGGGGTAGCTCTCGCGGGCCTACCGGCTTTCCGATATCGGGTCGGTGTCGCTCCCGGTCGTCGCCCACGCCTCGAGTACCGCGGCTGGGATGCGAATCATCCGCCCGATCTTGACGGCGGGGAGCCCACACTGGCCATTGGTCGCGATCCACCGGTTTGCCTGCTCGTAGGCAGCGCTTCGTCCGATGCGCAGGATCCTTGCCGCCTCGTCGACCCGGAGGAATCGAACAGTTGATGCGGGCGTTCGCGCGCTGTCGCTCGTCGCCACGTCAGTGCTCTCGCGTTGGTCGCGGGATCGGCGCATCCGCCGAGAAGATCCGTGCCTTATCGCTCGTCTCGATGCCGGCGGCCGGCACCCTCGAAGCGGTGTCGGCGTGCCAGAGCGTTCGCGATGGCACCAACATCGGGCGATCGTCATGGGTGGAGCGAAGCCGAATCATCGCGCAATGGTGCGCCAATCGACTCACAGCACCTCTCACAGCAACACTCACAGCAACACTCACAGACGAGCCCGCGGGACGATCTTCGGTTCGACCACCCCCTGTGGAAGGGTCTGCGCGCTTCGGCAACTCACAGCAACACTCACAGCAACACTCACAGCAACACTCACAGCAACACTCACAGACCCAGCTCACAGCCCTGTGAATGGAAGGGCCCGGTCGGAGCGACGCGGCTCGGGATCTGGGCTGTCAGCGGGGACCGAGGAAGGAGTGCACGCCTTCCGGGATCATCGTGCCGTGGTCACGTTTGGCGTGCTATGGGCGAAAGCCCATAATGATCCGAGGAGGCGATATGGCTCGCAACTATGACGAGGCTTCGGCGACCCGCCGCGCGCGCCTGCCCGTCGAGGCGCGGAGCGACGGGGCGGTCTTCGGCCAGACCTACAGGCTCGCTGTTCAGGTGATGGAGCGGCGGGAGCTCCTCGGCCTGACCCAGACCGAGCTCGCCGGGAGGACCGGCATCGACCAGGATGACATCAGCAGGATCGAGCGTGGCTCGATCTTCCCGAACGAGAAGACGCTCCTTCGTATCGCCGACGCCCTCGGAGCGGAGTGGCGGGTGATCGACAAGGCGACGGCCTGAATCCGGCTCTAAGCTCGGTGTCGAGCGACGGAACGTCCTCGTGAGTTACTACGCTCCGCGAACACGGCGCGATCGTGAGTGCCGAAACGCTCGGACGTCCGCGCCGGGCGCCGCCGCCGGCCTCCTGGCACCCTGTGCATCAGGCGTGTGGCTGCCAGGACGCCCCTTGTTGTGACGCCGATGCAAGCCGTCAGCGCAGGTCCTAGACGTGCCCCGAGGTCGATCCTGCCGCTCACGCCCTCCTCGTGCCTCACGCGCAGGCTGTTGGCAGACGCCGGAGTGCCGGGGGACGATCAGAACAAGAACCAAGTCGACTCGCTGTGCGCTCTCCGCGACGACGACGCCGGGGAGGTCAACCGGCGCCCGAATCGCCGTTCTGAGTGAACCCGGAGTAACGACTCGCTTGCAGCGCGACATTCAACTGCTAGTCGCGACCTCCGTGTCAGCGCCACTACCGAGCACGACGCAGTGACGAACGGACGGACAGGCGATCGCGGTGTAGGCCGGTGCGTCACCGATCTGCTGTGGCCACGGGACGTACGTTGTCGGCGCCTCGAAGCCTCCTGCTGTGGCGACCAGGAACGGAAGGGATAAGTTCGCCCAGCTGCGACCTCCGTTGCGGCTGACGAAAGCCGTCGCACGCGACAGCGCCTCGCCCGTCGATCCCGCCGCGATGCACACCGAGCCTGAGGGGCAGACCTCGCTCGGGTCCGGCTGGAACGCCGGCGCTGAACCGGTGACGAACTGATCCCGAAGGCCGGTGCCCACGAGCTCCCAGCCCTTGCCGCCGCTGACGCCCATCGCGACGCAGCGCCGCACGCTTGGGCAGCTCAGCGAATCGACCCAGCCCGAGTCGAGTTGCCGCCAGGTGAGCCCGCCGTCGGTCGTCGCCAAAAGGCCTGACCCCCCGCCTACCCAGCAGTTCGACACGCTCGGACAGGAGATGTCGTTCAGCAGAATGCCCGACTGCACCGCTGGCACCGCCTCCTCGTGCCAGCGTGTTCCTCCGTTGGTCGTGACGACGACTGCGTCAGAGCTGCCGTCCTCGCCCGTCACAGTGTCCCCAGCGGCGAAGCAGGTCGCCACTTCGGGGCAGCTGATCGCGTTGAGATCGACGAACCCAGGCGCAGTGCCCACGCGCCGCCAGAGCCGCCCACCGTCGACCGACTCGAGCAGGACGGCTATGTCGTTCGTGAGCTGCGTCTGCTGCTTCGGCGGCAGCAGAGCGAGCCCGGTTGCATAGCAACGGCTCACGTTCGGACAGTCGACCGCGCCGAGCCCGAGGACCCCGGACGGCGGGCGCTGCTCGGTCCAGCTCCAGCCTCCGTCGCTACTCGTCATCACCTCAGCGAAGAACGGTGGCTCCTGGCCCGGGCCACCTCCTACGGCCACGCAGTAGTCCGAGTCCGGGCATGAAAGCGACGTCCACTCGCCCCCAAAGCTGTGCAGGCGCGCGTCGACCGCATACTGCGTCGACGCGCTTGAACGCGAAGCAGCCATCGCGTCGGAAATAACAGGCGCGGTCTTGCTGCCGAGCCCACTCATGAGACCCACCGAGGCGATGAGTCCCCCTCCGTCAAGTGCCGTGCCGGCAATCAAGCATCCAACTGCCGCCGCGCAGGTTGCGCTGTCGAGAGCCTCGAACGGCCCGCGCCTCTCAGCCATCAGGCTCCAGCTGAGCCCGCCGTTTCTGGTCACGCCGATCGTCCCCCCGGCGCTCACGGCCACGCAGAAGCGTCCGCCGTCCATGCAGCCTGCGGCCGTAATGCCCGGCATCATCATCTGCGAGTAGTTGTCTTGCACGAGCGCGCGACGCCAGCTCTTGCCGCCGTCGGTCGTGGAGACGGCGTACAGCGCCATCCAGGGGAACCCTCTGCCAGGCTGCAGCGGCCCGACGGCCTCGCCCAGGCCGACACAGCGGCTCAGCGTCGCGCACTGGATGACAGAGAGCGGTAATGCCTCGGCGGGCCTCGTCGAGTCGTGCTCGAGTTGCCAGGTGACGCCGCCGTCGGTCGTCAGCGCCAATCCTGACGGCCCACCGATCGCGAAGCACCGATCGACGCTCGGACAAGAGATCGCGCCGAGGCTCCCTGGCGGCGCTTTGGGGCCAGCGGCCCAGTTCAGCCCTCCGTCCGAGGTGTCGATGAGAAAGCGCCGATCCGGCTTCCCGCGCGTCTCGGCGCTCGCGTAGCAAACCGCCGCCGTCGGACAGGACAGCCCGCCCAACCAGAGTCGGCCCGGCCCGCTGGCGCGGCGCCAGGAACTCCCTCCGTCGGTGCTGACGAGCAGGACATCGGACGGAGCAAGGAACGCTGTCGTTCGGGTGCTGTCCTCTGAGGGCAAGCTCGAGGTGACAACCGGAGTCGTGATTGCCAGGCAGCGCCGCGGTGTCGGGCAGGCGAGATCGTCGGGGGTGAGCCCGACAAGATCTGGATCGACTCGGAGCTTCCAGCTACGGCCGCCATCATCGCTCGTCGCCTGCCAGCCGCCTGGGCCGAGCGCGACACAGCGCGTGCGCATGCTGCAAGCGACGACCGAGAAGGCGTCTGGGCCGAGGTCGTGGGAACGCAACGGCGACGCCGCGGCGCTCGGTTGACTGGCCGCTCCGCCGACCAAAAGGCTCGCGCCGAGACCAACTGTGGCAGCGACGATCGCCGCCAAGGCGATGCCCATGCCGCGCATGCCGGCATTCTCGCGCGCCGGTCGCGCCCGGAAGCGAACTCGCGACGCAGATTGTCTGACGTGCGCGGACCCGTCTATGTATGTGCGCTGATCTCGCCAGCCGGTCGTCGCGTCGACCCAGATGGGACGTTAGGTCGCTTGCGCAGAGCGATTCCCTCCCGCTGGCGCTCATTGATGAGCGCACGTTCGGAACTCCGCGAACCCATGACAGAGAGAAGGACGTCGCCATCGGTGACCCTGACCCGGCCCTGCCGACGTACAAGGGCCTTGACGATTGGGTTGAGGGTGAGTACGTGACGCGCCAGGTCTCGGTCCCGCAGACGGGCATCGACTACGACAAGCACGAGATCGACGGCTACGAGGTCGACCCGACGACGGTGGTCGTGACCATGACCGACACCAAGCCCGAGTCACGAGACAGACCGCCACTCCCGCCGGGGTCCGAGTCGCTCGAAGCCTGGGAGGTAATCCACTCCGATCATCTGCAACGGTGGCCGGGACGGCACAATCGTCTGCACGCCGTCAGACCTCGATTGTCTGCTCAATAGGCCCAAGGTGCTCGGCTACGACCCGATGGACTACCTCACCGGCTGGTGCAACACGGCCATCGCTTGTTGGCCAGAGCGTAAAGCGCCAGGCGTCACCCCTTGAACATGCAAATCCTGCCGGGAAGGGCCTCGGGGCACTCAAGCTGATCCGACCCGAACTCGCCGACGACGAGGAGTTCCGCGTACGTTTCCGTCGGGAAGTCGAGGCACGGCGAGCCGTCACACTGGGCCCTAAGGTGAGCGCACTGGAGACGCATGGACTGTGTCTCCTACAGCACCGTTCAGACTGTCGTAGCGTCACCCTGTAGAACTGCGGAATCGCGGAGGAACGCGAGGTCGCAGAGGGAGTGCTCTTGATGAACAGGATCATCCTCGGCCTTGGACTTGCGGCAGCCGTGTTGGCTAGCTGCACGACTGTTGCTTCCCCTGGTACATCCCAGTGGTGGAAGGCCACCTGCAAGATCGAGCCTGGGCCAGTCGAGAAGTTTCCGCCTTACAGCCCAATAAAGATGCCGCCCTACGAGACAATAACGATCAAAAACGTCTCATCAGCCACACACGAGATTACGAATAGCTTTGTTGTCCAGGCGCGTGACGGCACCGAGCAGTCACTCGGCCCTCCCCTTTATCCCGTCTACGTCTTAGCTCCTGGTCAAACGTATCTCATTCAGTACTTTCACTTGCCAATGCCCATATCCATCTCAAGCTCCTGCAGAGTGCTAGAAGGATGACCATACGCTCCGTGCAGAGGTGACCTGGGGAGGTCCGACATGCGAACGGTTCTCCGTCCCCTTATTGCAGTAGCGGCGCTGCTCGCCATCGCCGTTCCATCGCTGGCAGGTGCCGCGAGCACCGCGGCCGTCCCGACTCGCCACCTGCCCGTTAGTGGAGGCACGATCAAGTGGGCGGTCGAAGTTCGCAACGCCAACACGTGCCGCTGGGGGTCGTCGCCCGAGGTCGCAGGCTTCGACGGAACTGTGAAGTGCAAGCCCGGCAGGGTTGTTCGACCGGCCACGTTCCAAGCCAACACGTCAACTGGGGCGAAGGATTACACGCTCGACCTGGTCATGCGCGGCACGACCAGGTCGAGCGTTCACCTGAAGGTCGTTGAGGCCGGGAAGCCAACATCGACCACCACGACATCGACCACCACGACAACGCTGCCACCAACATCGACCACGACGACATCGACCACCACGACTACCCAGCCCGCTACTACGACAACTACGACTACCCAGCCGTTCCGTCTCTTGTCGGTCAGCAATGTCAACAATGAGTACTCGGGTGAGAACGTTACCTTTACCGGAACCGGTTTTAAAGCGCCTATGTCGGCGACTTGGTTCGCAGCACCACAGTGCCCGGATGTTTCCCTCGACGTTCTCGATTCCACGACGGCAACAGCGGTCGTTCCTTATCCTCAGGTAAATGGCTGGACCCAAGTTACCGTGACCGACGGTTATGGTTCTGGAGGACAACTAACCGTCTATGTCTCACAGTTCACCTATCGGGGTTGTTAAGTCACGCGAGCGCCTTAGGTGGCAACTCGCGAACGTCACTCATCGGCGCGCCCCGAAATCGTCAGCAAGGGTGTCAGTACTGGGCGAAGTCCCCGTGAACGGCGTGCGACCGATCCCTTGCACCGCGTCGCACACGTACGCGGACCGGGATTCGGCACCTTACGTAGCCTTGGTCGTCGGAGCGTCGAGCTGATCGGAGCGTAGAGCTAATGGGCACGAACTACGTACTTGGACGTTTGCGGTGCGACAGCCGCCATGTCTGTGATCTAGCGCTCCACGAGGGGCAGGTAGGCCACGCTGGCGTGAAGGGCCGCTTTCGAGAGCTATTGCTGAACAACCTGCTCGTGCCGTGGCTCCCTGCTTCAATGGGCTGCGGTACCGGGGTGATCATCGACTGCAAGCAGGAGGTGATCGATGCCAAGCAGGAGGACATAATCGTCTTCGATTCGCTCCTGGCACCACCGATTCTGGCCTCGCCACAGTCAACCCACGGCGTCTACCTTTTCGACAGCGTGCTCTGCCGCATCGAGGTGAAGTCCAAGCTGACGAAAGCAGACCTCAAGTCGTTCGTCGAGGCATCAAGGAAGATTGCCCGCCTCAAGCTCACGGTTAAGCCGGGGACAGTGCCAGAGGTTTATGGTGCTCTGAACATGTTGGTGGCGTACGAGAGCGAGATCGCCGCGGGCAAAGAACTCAGTTACCTCTGCGAAGAGATGACCAAGCTCGGCCTTGATCCTGGCGGCGGAATCGTCTCGGCGATGTGCATCGCAGATCGTGGATTCTGGCTCCTGGGTGAGGACGATGGTCACCGCCGGTGGCAGAAGCTCCGGGTCTCCGATCCCGGCGATCCCCTGTCCTACTTCGTGGGCGTGGTCTCGCACTCGTGCTTCGACCAGCGGGCAAAACGTCAAGGAGTACAGCCTCTCGGCGGAGGGATCGGGCTGTATATCGATCACCCCTTTGAGTGGGTCTTCGCCTAACGTGGGCGGTAGCCACGTCCCAGGGGTCGCGTGGTGGGTGTGTTCGGACTGGACTTCCCGAAGGCTGCAATCTCTGGCCCGTAGGCCGGGCACCGTGAACGAGGACGGCGACGATGGCCACGAACAAGGTAGTCAGGGAACGATGCTCACCCCGGACACCTTGGAACCGCGCGGTTGGCTGGGCTGTCGGGTCCCGGCGCGGCTCGGAAGGCTGGTCTGTGCCCCGCACCTTGACGAGATGTACATCGCCGCCCAGCTCAATGTGAACAGGCGATGCCGCGACCGTGGTCAGCCTTTGATGTCAGCGGACCTAGGACCTGTCGGCGGTAGGGCCTGCCACCAGAATGAGCGCCTCTCGCAGTGCTCGCGCGACCCCCGTGACCGAAGTCATCACCGATACGTTCTTCTCCCAAAATCCCAAGGGCACAGGGCGCTGCGAGGCTCTCGTCAGTCCCTGGAATAGCTCCACGAGTTCACGATCCTCGAATGTCAGGGCCGGGCCGCTGCTGTTGTAATCGCGAAACAGGCGTAGTTCAGCACCGCGCAGCGAGCCTTCGCCAAGAGCGGCGCTAAAAGGATGATCAAATCCATACAGATCGTGGAAGGCCCGATTGCGCGCCCCCGAGATCACGGAGCGATATCGGGTAAGGGAGGGCTTCGCTCCACCCACCAAGGCAAAGGGCAACTGGCTGAATCGGCTGGCTAACCCAATTTGATCAGAGATGGTCAACCAAAAGATTACGGGCTTGAGATCACAGATTCCGACCATAAGGCTCAGAAAGGACCTAGCGCCTTCGGCAAAATTGTATGCGACTCTCAGTAGTTCGTTATAACCCTCGTTGTCAGCAGGAGCCTCCCCATGAAGTCGGAGAAAGTCGGAGAAGTCGCCGACCTGTTTCTCCATCCGGTCAACGACGCTGCCCAAGATCGTTGGCCCTGTCATGCTGATATCTGCAATATCGACTGGGCGAGCTGCGGCTTCTTGCAGGTTCTGAAACTCCTTCTCGAACGCTTCAGCCGCCTGAGAGGCGTCGATGTCGGCTTCATCCAAGACCTTCGTCACAGCCGCCCACACCGCGTCCAGATCGTCAAGGCGACTTATGGCGAGGCAGTCCCCAGCAACGTGGGCTATGACCGTCTGGGATGGCACATATCGAAGTGCTCGCAAGCCGGGGAGCGCATCGAAATCTACTTCGGCGATCTCGACCTCTCCGACCCGACCTACGAGCACTAAGACAATTGTCCCAACGTGCGCAAGCTCTGCCCTGACCGCATCTCTAATTGAGGCTGTTAGGTATTGGGGACGTTCACGGTGCGGAACGCGCCTGAACTGGACTAGCAGGCGTTTCAGTGGCGTCACGACGCATGGTTGCGGGACCGGCTCGCCGGACTCAGATATGGGGATGGCTAGGTATTTGGCGTTCTTGACGCTTCGGCTGGCCTCTCGATACAGAAAGGAGTTGTTGCAGATGACGAGATCGCCGGGCTGGAGCGACAGGCGCTGATCCCAAGCTTGGAAGGCGTCAGACCCGATGACTAGTTCCGTCTGCTTGATAATGGCGTTCGACACTCGCTCAACGGCATCTTGCATGGGCATCACTCCTGTCGCTTCAGGGACTCAGCGATCTGGGCGAATTCAACCAACGCAGCTTCCAGGTCCTCGACAATCTCAGCCGCGATCACGTCGGGGGGTGGGAGGTTGGCAGAGTCCTCCAACGACTCGTCCCGTAGCCAGATCAGGTCGAGGCTCACCTTGTCGCGCTGGAGAAGTTCGTCGTAGCCGAAGGAGTGGAAACGTTCCGATTCGACGCGGGCGAAACGGTTGTCGGTCTGGAAGGCGTTGATGAAGTCCGCGAGGTCCTCGTACCGAAGCGGATTCTGCTTCAAGGTGTGATGGACGTTCGTGCGGTAGTCGTAGACCCAGAGACGCTGGGTCCAAGGTGTCTCCGAGGCGGGCTTGCGGTCAAAGAACAGGACGTTGGCCTTGACGCCCTGGGCATAGAAAATGCCCGTCGGCAGGCGAAGCAGCGTGTGAACGTCGCACTCGTGCAAGAGCTTTCGCCTAACGGTCTCCCCAGCTCCACCCTCGAACAGCACGTTGTCGGGGACCACGACGGCGGCGCGCCCGTGCATGGCGAGAAGGGTCTTGACGTGCTGGACGAAGTTCAACTGCTTGTTCGACGTGGAGGCCCAGAAGTCGTCGCGGAGGATCACCAGGTCCTCGCGCTCGGTATCGCCCTCCGCGTTGACCACGGTCATGGAGGATTTCTTGCCGAAGGGGGGATTGGTGAGGACCATCTCGAAGCGGTCACCGGGGTCGGCCCTGAGCGAGTCCTCGACACGGATCGGGCTGTCTGCGTCCTCCGAGCCGATCCCATGCAAGAGCATGTTCATGACACACAGCCGGGCGGTGTTATCGACGATCTCCCAGCCGTGGAGGGCCTCGAAGCGAAGGTGACGCTTCTGGTCGGGGTCGAGCAGGTAGTGGTTGGAGATGTAGTCGTGCGCTGCGAGGAAGAACCCACCTGTGCCGCAGGCAGGATCGCAGATCGTCATGCCCGGCTCGGGCCGCATGACTTCGACCATTGCCTTGATCAGCGCGCGGGGCGTGAAGTACTGGCCCGCTCCCGTCTTCACGTCCTCGGCGTTCTTCTCTAGCAGCCCCTCGTAGGCATCGCCCTTCACGTCGGCGTCGAGCGTCATCCAGTTCTCGCGGTCGATCAGGTCCGATATGAGCCGCTTGAGCTTCGCCGGGTCCTGGATGCGGTTCTGGCCCTTGCGGAAGACGACACCCACCATCCCCGGCCTGCGGCCTAGTTCGGTGAGGACGTGTCGGTAATGGACCTCTAGGTCATCCCCATCGCGTCGCAGAAGCGATGGCCAGTCGAGGTCAGAGGGGACGAGCGCCGGGCGATTGAACGGGGCCTTGGTCTGCTCGTCAGCCATCTTCAGGAACAACAGGTAGGTCAACTGCTCGATGTAGTCGCCGTAGGAGAGGCCGTCGTCGCGAAGGACGTTGCAGTAGTTCCAGAGCTTCTGGACCAGACCGTTCGAGTCAGTCATGATGCCGTCACTCTCCGTTGGCGCGTGGTGCGACTCGCGGCGGCTTTCCTAACGCGTTCTAGCAGCATCGAGGCTGGCTCGTCGTCGGGGTCCGGCGAAACAAGTCGGCCACAGAACGCGAGTTCGAGAACCGCGCGACGTAGCTGCTCGGTTCGGATGAGCACATCGTCAACGGTGTCGGCAAGCGTCCCAACGATCGACAGTTGCCGGTCCGTCTCGGCCGCGATCCGTCTTTGATCACTGAGAGATGGGAGCGGGATGGCGAATCGTCGTACGTCTTCGAGGTTCAGAGTCTTGCGGGCTACTTCATGGGCGAGGCTTGACAGTTGGCGAGTTACGAGAGGACTACTCAAGGATATCGCCACGTACCTTGCGTCGACGCCGTCCGCCACGGGAATCACGCCAACGGCTCGGGCCACGTTCGCCCCGGCAAGGTTCTCCGGTGCGACGGCAGCTCTTCCAATGGTTCCGACAAGACTGAGCAGCACCTCACCTCCGTGAAGTCGAGTGCGCGGATACTGTTGGGCGATCTTTGGGTCGATCCGCTTGCCTACACCATCGACCCGCAAGTCCTTGATGTCGCCTACCCTGACCAGGGGAACTCCATCCTCCATATGTGGTCCAGGCTGTAGAACGCCGTAGGCCAGCTTCCGGCCCGGCTCGCATAGGTCGCCGATCTGCACCGTTGCTGTTCCGCCCGCCAGCTTCCTGGGCACCATCAGAATCGCATCTCGAAGGCTGTCCGCTCTCAAGCGCGCCAGCAATAGTAAAGACTTCGCAGCATCGAGACGGGACATCTGTTCTTCGATGGCAGCAACGATGCGGTCCTGCTCGGGTCTGGGGGCTACCACGACCTCGCAGCCTTCAAGGTCGGGCCGTCGAAGACTGGGCACGGCGGTAGACGAGTCCAGTGATCGGAGGTCTGCTCGCGTCAACTGCCATGAAAGGAATTTCGGAGCCAGTGTCTGGGGCACCCGGATGAAGTAGGTCGTATCGATTGGCCAGCAGTCGTACATCATGAGATGGACTGCACCGGCACTTCCCTTGCGGCCAACCACCACAACGGGGCCAGCCACCAGTGCGACATTGTGGGTTCCAACGACACCGGCAGACCCCACAACCGGCACGCTTCCTCTATTAGCGCGATTTGCAGACGTAAGACCCTTGCCATATTCGACACGACAAAGGTCGGCGAGGTGCATCCGTTGCCAGCCCGCAGGCAGGTCGTTCATGCGGCAAGTACTCCGGTCAACTCATCGAGCAAGGGAGCGAGCCGGTCGCCGAAGACCTCATACGCCTTCCCGATGCCGCCTCGCTCGACGAATGGTGTGTAGTCCAGGTCGTCAGTGGAGATGCTCATCGAGGCGGCGATGTGATCCTTGATCTCTTCCAGCCAGCGCCGCTGCTCGTCTGTGAACTCTCGCCCTGCGCCCTCCTGTTGCAGTAGCCACTCCGCGAAGCGCTCGTTGACCTTCTCGGGGAAGGGAACCAACTCATCTTCTTCGCCGAGCGCGAACCGCACGAGCGGAACCAGGTCCGTTGCTACCCGCTGTCCAGAGCCATGAACCTTCGACTTGTCCAGCGCCTCGTAGGCAGCCCAGAGGCCCTCGGGCGTCCACTGGCGTGGTGGTCGTCCGATGGCGTTGGCGAGGTCACGGATGTCCCTGAAGCTCAGACGCTGGCTGTACGGGTGGCTGTAGAGAATCTGAAGGGCGGTGATTTCATCCTTGTTGTCCTCGATGAACTGCCGGAAGTCGTCGATGGTCTGTCGCGCCCTCTCGGTCGAGTAGCCAGCCTTCAGCAGCTTGTCCAGACTCGTCTCGTCGATGATCTGCTCGTAGGAGCGACGGAAGTCCACGATCTTGATTCTCAGCTCTGGGTTCGACGTGAGCGGGTAGACGGCAGCTTCCACGAGGTCGGCGGCTGCCTTCTCCAACTCAGCTGCGCTCGGCTCGCCGTGTTCCGAGCCGGTCCTGGCAGCTTCGTACTGGTGGTCGGGATCGAGGGCCGTGATGAGTTCCTCGGTGATTTCCCTGAGGCTCGTCCCGTTGGCCAGGTCCTCAAGGACCATTCGGTCTGCCTGGCTCAGGCGCAGGTCGAGCCGGGCGAGCCGGTCAGCGATGGTGGAGACAAGATCATGATCACGCTTGCCGAAAGCCAGGTCCTTGAATAGCCGGTCCAGTGGAATAGTCGGCTTGCGGTCAAGGGGCTTGGTCTCCATGAGTGCGGTCTCGGTCACCCCTACCGCGTCCACGATGACGAAGTGGTCCTTGATCATGGCGTCGGGGGTCACCTGTTGGAGGTCGGTCGGGTTGATGACCCGCACGCCCCGGCCCTTCATCTGCTCGAAGTAGGTCCGGGATTTCACCCCGCGCATGAAGAAGACGCACTCCAACGGCTTCACGTCGGTGCCCGTCGCGATCATGTCCACGGTGACGGCGATCCGGGGAAAGTAGGAGTTGCGGAACTCGGCGAGCAGGTCCTCGGGCTTCTTCCCGGTGGTGCGGTAGGTGATCTTGGCTGCGAAGTCGTTGCCCTTGGCGAATTCCTCCCGAACGATGTCGACGATGTCCTCGGCGTGGGAGTCGTCCTTGGCGAAGATCAGGGTCTTCGGGACCTCGGTCCGACCGGGGAAGATTTCCGTGAACAGCCTCTCCTTGAACGTCTTGATCACAGTTCTGATCTGGTCGGGGGCAACGACGGCGCGGTCGAGTTGGCTGGCCTCGTATTCAAGTTCCTCGTCGGCTTCCTCCCAGCGCACCTTCCGGGTAGAGCGCTCGCGGTGCCCCACGTACACGCCCGCCTCGACCTTGCCGCCCATCTCGGTCATCTCGGTAGCGATCCGGTACACGTCGAAGCCGACGTTCACATGGTCAGCTACGGCCTGCTCGTGGGTGTACTCCATGACGAGGTTCTTGTGGAAGAACCCGAACGCTTGCTTATTGGGTGTGGCCGTCAGCCCGATGATGAAGGCGTCGAAGTAGTCGAGTACCTGTCGCCACAGCCCGTAGATGGAGCGATGGCACTCGTCCACGATGACAAAGTCGAAGAACTCGATGGGGATGGCAGGGTTGTAGACGACGGGAGCGGCATCAGGCCCCGATAGCTCGTAGGCACTGTGCTCGTCGATTTCCTCGTCAAGCTCGGGTTCACCCTTCATGATCGAGTACAGCCGCTGGATTGTCGTGATGGTCACGCGGCTCACGGGGTCGATGACGTTCGACGAGAGTCGCTGCAGGTTGTAAAGCTCGGTGAACTTGCGGCCATCGTCCGGTGTAGTGAAGCCCTGGAACTCCTTCATCGTCTGACGGCCCAGGTTGGCCCGGTCCACCAGGAACAGGACCCTCTTGGCCCCAGCGAACTTGACCAGTCGGTAAGCGGCAAAGGCCGCAAGGAGGGTCTTGCCTGACCCGGTTGCCATCTGGATCAGGGCACGAGGCCGGTTCTCGGCAAGGGAGTGTTCGAGATTGGTGATCGCCACGTCCTTCGGGGGCCAGAGCAGACCCATCTCCAGGGGCGGCATCTTGCGAAGCCGCGAACGGAGTGTCGGGTTCTCCGGCGCTCGTTGCCACTCGTCCAGCCATACGGCCATGGTCTCGGGGCGATGGAACGTGAACACCTGACGACTGCGTGGATCGGGGTCGAGCCAATTCGTGAAGCGGGTATCCGCGCCGGTGGACTCGTAGGAGAAGGGGAGCGGGTTGTCCCACGCGGGAACTCCATCAGGCAGGCCATCGACGTACCTGGCGGTCTGCGGTTCTACCGAGGTGAGCGTCATTCCCTCGGGCTTCGCCTCGATGGTGCCAGCGACCTTGCCGTCCACGTAGCAGAGGTAGTCGACGCGGCCGTGGCCAAGAGCCAGCGCGAACTCCCGAATCGCGACACCGCGCCCAGCGTGGATGTTCGCGTTCTTGCCATCTTGGACCACCCAACCGCATTCCGTGAGCATCTGGTCGATGCGCAGCCGGGCGCGATCCTCGGGCCTCAACCGGGCGAGAAGATCGTCGTTACTCAAGCGGCATCCTTCCGAAAGGCGCGATACCGCCACCGATTCTGCCACCTGGTCCGGTCCGAGTACGTGGTTGGGCCGTGGCCACCTGGGCTGTGACGTTGTTACCGGTCGTGGGTCTGGCTAAAAGGGACCCGGACTCGCTCCCCATCCGACTCAGGGCGGTGGGCTTACACGCCAGCCTGCTCCACCTTCGTTGTCACGGCCAGTTAGAGCTTGCCCCCGGCGACGATTTGAAGTGCGGCTCGCTAGAGAGTGCTGGTAAGACTCCCGCGGCTAGTCACAGGTCGCTGATCCTCACGACTCTCTCTTCGGAGTGCTCAAGAATCTGGGCCTTGAGCATCGGGTCGACCCTGTATTCTTCGCACTTCTCGCTGCCAGACGCCGTAAGGGTCAGCGTGCCGAACATCTCCCCTTGCGATTGGAGGATCGCAAGGGCCGAACGGGCCTCAACTTCATTCTGGCATTGTGACCAGGGAGACCACGTCCCCATCGCCAGATCGCGAGAGCGCTGTTGAATGCGCGTGTGGTCGAGCTTCATCTGCGTCACTTCGTCCTCCCTGTCTCCTGTGGCCGCTTCTCCGCGTCAGCGAGACCCTTGTCGGTGGCCTGCGTTGGGAAGTCCGACTCTTCTCGCCCTCGTCGGGACGGTACCGCGCGGGTGTACCGCGTGCGGGGATCGGTCGACGATCAACGACCTGCTTGGCGTGAAGATGAAGGTCGTAGGCACCCCGCGCGTACTCATCGCTGAAAGTGAGTGGGGGCCGTACCGTGAAAGCCCTGGCGTCCTGGAGCACATCATTTCCAATGTGTGGGACATCGCTACGAGGTTGGAGCCGCTCATCCCGGAGTGAGGGGATCATTGCAGCTGATTGAGCCTGGTCACCTTGCGGCGAGGGCGCGACCAGTAGGGAGAGAGTGAGCGCACGGCCCAGGACGACAACCGCGACGATGGTTCATGAGTCGGGACAGGACCCGGTGGAGCTGGCTTGGGGCCGGTCGGTTTCGTGCATCACGGCCGTCAAAGTCCGCCAAACGGACAGGCGCTGCACTAGTCAGACGAGCGTTGCCGCAAAGTCCACCAACCGAGGACTGGGGGCAGCGGGGGAGCGCGGTGACGCATGTAGACGCCTTCTACAACGCTGCCTTCTCGACGGCGAGGATGACCGCGCTGTAGGTGTGGAAGAACGGGAGCATGGCAGTTAGCGAGGACCCCAGCGTCGCTGCGTTCTTCGCCTTGGCAGCGCTCGCGCACGCGACAGCGTTCGAGTACAGTCCGTGCAGCGACGACTGCCACTCAGCCTCGTAGGTCGTGTTGGGGATCGGAGGGACCTGGGTCTTCGGGTAGTCGATTTCGGTCTTGAGGTCCGACGCGAACTGCGAACAGTCACTCCTGACGGTACTCAGGTCACCTGTCTTGGAGGCTTTCTCGCCGTCAACCCCGATCTGCTTGTAGTCGGTCGGGATGAGTGGGAAAACCTGTGCTCCGTAGTTCTCGTACCAGGCGGCTACCGGGTTGAAAACCCCCGCAGAGATGGTCGCCTCGAACCACGACACCGAGTTGTTCGCCGCGGCTTTCGTGGCCGCGCACAGTGCCTCGGCCGTGGTCGGGGTACCTGAGACTGCCGGTGGAACCGACATGGTGATCGTGCGCGTGGCCCCGGCCGGAATTGGGGGAGTGATTTCAACAGGGTTGTTCATGACCCCGATTGGGTAGCCAGACGAAGTCCTGCGCAGGTTCTGATCGCGACGCCATCTCAAATCTCGTATGAAACTGCAGGAACTCCGCGTGATCCCTCGCGAACTGAGAATCCAACAGTTTGCCCACCGCGCTCGGAGGTAGGGCCTTGCAGAATGCCTGCCGAACCCAGGACGTCGAGCCGTGAAGCTTGTAAAACTGCACTTCTTGGTGCTATACGTAGTCGAGGAGGCTGTCGAACGTGAGTCGCTCACCTACGCCGATGGCGGTATCGAGAAGCGTGTCGTAATTGAAAGTCGCGTAGAGCACCGGCTCCGAACTCTCCGATCGCCAGCGGCGCAGGCGCGCCACAAGTGCATCGTAAGTTCCGCCCTGAGAAAGAAGGTCCGCACACTCCATCTGCCGCGACGACACCAAATCCCTCAGGTAGAACCGCATCGCCACTAGCTGCCGAATGGTTTCGTCATCGGACCGCTGCACAACTGCGGCCAACTTATCTTCGACAGTCCGGTCCGGGTCACGCAGCAAGGCTGTTCGAATCTCGGCAGCGAGACCACGAAGCTCTGGATAGTTCACACCGACATCTCGGTTCTTGTTGTTTAGCGCAAAGAGTCCATTTGCTATAGGAATCCGTGAAAGTTGGAAGTCGAGGCGGTCCGCGGGATCGAGGTTGTCTTCATCGATGCACCCGTTCGAGGCCCCTGCCCCGGTCACGACCAGCAGCACGGTCCCGAGCGTACTTCGAGACCAAATCCGACCTACGGCTCTCCGATGGCGGGCAGCGTCAGTCAGCGGCGGCTACCGGCGTCACCGATTACTTGTAGCACGCCCACTGCGGTGGACCGGTGTCGCCAACATCAGGTGGCAGTAGTGTCCAGGTGCCTCCGCTCTGCTGGCATCCGGCTTGCGTGTAGATGGGCACGATCTGAGGCCCTGGACCCCCAGGAGGGGATGGCGACTGGGTCAGCAGAATCCCGATGAAGCCGACGACGGCGATCACCACCACCAGCACGATTGTCCACCCAACCGCTCCAAGGAATGTCCCATCACGCTGCTCGCTCACGGCTGTGGGCCGGACGGCGGCAGCCCATCTTCATAGCGAACCTCGACGACACCCTCGTCCTTCTTGAACTTCTCCAGGTCTTCGAGGTACTTGATGCGCCCAAGGGGTCGCAATACCCCGTCGGCCCGGCGATGGACGACCGGGAAGTTGCCCTCCTCGTCAGGTTTGCCGACAGCCAGATGTCCTTCCGACATAGCCCTTCAGCCTCCCTTGGCGTTCGGCGCCGGACGCCACACCTCAGGCTATGTCGATACTCAGCGCTAGCCGGTGCCTGCGTGGCGCTCGACAGTCCCAGCGGCGCGCTCGATGACCTTGGCTAGGCGCTTGTCGTGCGTCGTGGTGACCTTCGTACGTGACAGCTGTCTCCGTCAGCCGGACGCAAGGGCTAATGGGGGGAGAAGAGGACCGAGGACGAGCGACAAGCGGCCACGAGGGCCATGTGGCCCGACGCCATGGTCCAGATCGGCAAGGACCCCGACAAGCTGATCGGTGACCGTGCCGCGACCCAGGACGAGAACACCGACGACGGGTCGTGAGCCAAGACGGGTCCCGGTGTAGCTGACTTGGGGCCGGTGGTTCTCGGTGCCTGTGGTTGGTACGTGACAAGGCTCAAATGCGAGACCCGTGCCGGGTGCAGCGGGGGAGCGCCTGAGGAAGGTCTCCGGTGCAGCTTGTCCGCGTGACTACCGGTATTCTCGCCGTGGAACCCATCAAGAGCGGACGAGGGACCTGGCCCAGAGACTCCGCGCCAACCGACCTACGGGAACGGTGGCAACGCCGGGAACGATGAGAGCGGTGAACATGGTTGGTCCCAGCAGGCGGGCCTTTGTGCCGATCCCGGACGATTACTACGACCTGACCGATGAACAGCAGCTTGCCGTTTGCGAACAGATTGCCGAGGCCCTGATCGCGCAGATGGGCGAGGACCCCGGACAAGCTCCTGAGGGACCAAGCGGATCGGGATGAGCGTCCCGGAGACGGGTCATGAGAGGGCTGGGTGACTAGTGGGTTGACACACCCAAGGCCATCTACGCTGGACCGATAGCCCGCGGAGGCCAGAACACAGGAGCCGCATCATGGCCCCTGTAGAGGCACCGTATGGCGTAGGAACAGAGGGGTCGAGATGCCAGGTACGAAAGCAGTGTCAAAGGTACCAAGGGGACGCATCGGCAAGGTATCGCGACTCGCGTGGTCGGTTGTTTCGATTCTTTTGGCCATTTGGGCTCTGCCGTCTATCCCGAGTGAAGCCCATCCCTGGCGACACTGGGTCAAACACGTGAGCAACGACTGGCTGA
>JBKQHU010000096.1:0-61055 GCA_052148655.1 Acidimicrobiales bacterium | reverse complement strand
AGCAATCTGATGGTCGTACTCTGCAGCGACCAACCGGCTTCGCCAGTCGTCAACACCGGCACTCTCTACTCGTGATCCGTGAATGACCGGAAGCAGGTATTGCTGCGAATTGATCCCATCGTCCATGATGCCTTGGCCCGGTGGGCGGCCGATGAGTTCCGCAGCACCAATGCCCAGATCGAGATGCTGCTGCGCCGAGCCCTCGACGATGCCGGGCGGATGCCGAAAAAGGCTGGACCGTTGCCCAAACGGGGCCGCCCGCCCGCCGATCGCCGACTGCCGGACAACCGGCCACCTACTTGAGCAGCACAAGCATCTGGGGCCGCGTCAAGGAAGTGAGATGTGCGACCACGCCAGCTGGGTCAAGAGGGGAGGAGCTCGGCGGGCTCATCGGTCAGCGCCACCGATCCGAAGGCTGGCCCACCTGGGCTTGTGGCCATACGACCTCCACGACGACGTGCTACTGGTGTCGTTTCTGGTAGCATAACCGGTGGCGAACAGCGGGCTCTGCCCGGGCTCCTGGTTACTTTTTTGAAAGGCGCGGACTGGATGCCGACGACAGCAAGGTCAGCGACGAACGAGGCCCATCAGAAAGCGGTTTCTTTCGAGGTCAAGGACATCGCGAGATACCTGCAGGAGACGCTCGGACAAAAGCTCGTCGCCTACATGGCAGGTGTCGCCGACCCCAAGCGTGTAGGACGCTGGGCGCAGGGGGTGCAAGCACCACGGGCCGACGCCGAACGCCGGCTCCGGGCGGCCTTCCAGATCTTCCACCTACTCATAGCCGAGGACAGCGCCCATGTCGTGCGCGCGTGGTTCATCGGCATGAACCCACAGCTCGGGGACGACTCGCCCGCCGAGGCCATCCATGACGGTCGTCTCAAGGAGGCGTTGGCGGCGGCAAAGGCGTTCGTCTCGGGTGGATAGGAATGCCTGAAGGACCAGCCACGGTCGCACCTCCGCCCGACGGCTTGTGGCGCGTCGCGCGGGGAGACAACGCACTCGCCGTACCGGCGGGTGAGGGTGGCGCTCCTTCTCGCGCCAACCGGTTCGACCCGCTGACGCTGGGTTACGGCGTCCCCTACCTCGGAACCGACCTCGAGACCTGTTTCGGCGAGACGCTCGCCCGGTTCCGTCCGAGCCTCGAGATGCTCGCCTTGGTCGAGGACGAATGGCAAGCGCTCGGTTTCATGGCGGTCGGCTCGGTCGCCGCCGACTGGCGCCAGCGGCGCACAGTCGTCCATGTGCGACTTCCCTGTGGCCTGTTGTTCGTAGACGTCGAGTCACCTGTGACGCACCAGTTTCTGCGGAGGGAACTCGCGCTGGGCCTCTCGTCGGTGGGACTGTCTGATCTCGACGTTTCGGCCGTACGCGGACCGGACAGGCGCGTGACCCAGATGATCTCGGAATGGGCGTACATGGCATCGACAGGGGAGGACCCGACCTACTGCGGCGCCCGCTACGAGTCCCGCATCCGGTCGGGCTGGGAGTGCTGGGCCCTGTTCGACGATGAGGAGCTGGAGATCGACGTCCTCGAGACTCGGCCCATCACGCCTGACATGGCGCAGCTGCAGACTGTCGGGAAGCTGTTCGAGCTACAGGTCTTCTGAGTGGCCTGCCCGATCCGGCGTCGGGGAGTGTTTCTCGCGCGTCTCCGATTCTGGTCTGGTGCTCACACAGCTGGCGGGCGGGCCCCATCCGGCCGTTCGGGCGCCGTCGGCAGCGCCTCGATGGCTTCAGAGTGGGGGGCATGGCCCAAGTCTGAAGGGACCGGTCTCGGCCCCTTCCGGTCGGTGAACAAGATCGTGACCGCGGTCGGGTTACTCGGTAGCGGTTTGGTCGTCATCTCCCGGGCTTGGGTGTATTGGGGCCGCCAGGCCGGTGAAACTCGGTTGTGCCCGGCGATGGGGGCTGCTTCGCTGGTGCCGACCGACATTCGAACGTCGCGCCTGCAGCTGCACGCGATCGATGTCGAAGAGGGAGAGCGCATCGTGGCTCGAAGTGCGGGACCCGCCGATGCGTGGGCGGACGATTTCCCCTTTGAGGGCGACTTCGGCGCAGTGGGCGGCTTCCTTCGTGCCAGCGCCGAGCGCGGCGAGCAACGGCCGTTCGGCTACTACCGGGTCACCCGTCTGGCCGACGGGAGGGCCGTCGGGGGGATCGGCTTCAAGGGCCAGCCCGACGGCGGCTGCGTCGAGATCGGCTACGGCCTGGCTCCGTCGGCCCGCGGCCACGGCTACGCCACAGAGGCGCTCGTCGCCCTTCTGGCCATGGCTGCCGGGCACGGGCTGACCAGGGTGATCGCCGACACGACTCCCGACAACATCGCATCGCAACGGACCCTCAGCCGGGCGGGATTCCGTCTCGTGGGCACCGACGACGAGCTCCACCACTACGAGGGGCTCCTCGACACCGAGCATCGACCCGTATAGATCGATCGGCCTTGTCCGTCTCGCTCTCGCTTCACGGCCGGCCTGACAGCCGCGACGTGTTCAGCATGGACGGGCGGAAAGATACCGGCTCAATTGGCCGCCGCACCGCCAGCCTCAAGTTAGGCGGAAAGAGGGCAGGCCTAACGGAAGTTGCACAGCCTCAAGTCGTCGAGGTCGTCTTTCGTGGTCCGGTTCGCCAATGTACGAAGGGCGCGTACTGATTCCTTGTGGCAACCACACTTGCAGTCGAATGCCTTGACCGTGGTTGTCGTCTTGCCGCCATAGACGAAGAACTCGTGACCCTCTGCCATCATCCTGAGTATCTTCTTGACCTTCCGCCGTTTCGTGGCATGTGTGTTCGGGTTCGTCTTCGGATTAGAGCGCTTCCGTCGGATGGTTCCAACCGCCCGGACGCAGTGCCGCCTCTTCCGTCGTTGAACGCAAACCACCTGGTAGCTGCTCATGGTCGAAGCCTATGCGGCCTCCGACCCCCCTTTTTCCGGGCCCGACAGTTCCTGCGCTGCTCGACAGGGCGTAACGCAGCGTCTTGTCTCAGGTCGAGGTCGACCGCTTCTCGGTCGGTTCACTTGGTTCCCGGCGAGGGCAGGGAGGTGGCGCCATCGCGCGAGTGTGGGGAAACGACGGGTCGATCTTTCAGCTTTGCGCCCCTCAGGCCGAAAGCGTCCCCCGGCGTTCCAGTGTCATGGCACGCTGCAGCGCGGCGGCTTTCATGTCGGAGGGGATCGGTACGGGGCCGCCGAGCCCGCAAGCGTTGACCCCGGCTTGGGCAGCTTCCTCGACGATGCCACCGATCATGATGGCCAATTCCGCTGTGCGGTGGAACACCAGCACCCCGTGGTTGGCGAGGAGGACGGCCGGCACACCGGGGACGACCGCAGCGCGGATGTTCCCGATCGCTTGCTCGGATCCCCGGGGTCCGTAGCCTGCCAGAGGCACGCCGTCGGGCAGGCCGAGCATGGCCAGCGCCTCGACCCAGCAGCCGATGGGCAGATGGGCTACCGCGTAGGCCGTGGCGTAAGGCGAATGGGTGTGGATCACACAACCGATGTCGGCCTGATCGGCGTACATCGCAGTGTGCATGTCGACGACCGCGCCCTGGATCGGGGGCAACAGGCCCTCCCGGAGGACCCCGTCGAGGCCGACCCGCACGACCGCTTCGCCAGGATGGTCACGGAGCGTCGAGCCGGCGGTGAAGTAGATCTCGTCTTCTCCTGCCACGCGGAGGCTGACGTTCCCGTGGGCGTTCGCCGAGATCGCCCCGCTGGCAACGACACGCCTCGCCACCTCGACGACCTGGTCGACCATGTCGCGGTCCACTTGTGCCCCCTTTGTGTTGGCAGCAAAGTGCCACCTTGGTGTTTCTACCACTCCGAGCCTGCTCACGACGGGCCCGGCCACCATGGAACGTCCAGGATTCCGACCCCGCCGAGTTCTCGCGTGGCGCCGGTGCTTGCGCATGAGTGGTCGGCTTCTCATCGCTGGCGGACGGGGCGGCCTACGCGCGTCTGGCCACTCGGCAACGAGCACCAAGCGCGTGTCCTGCGACCATGTCCCCCGTACGCTGCGCCAGCTGTAGGTGCGGTACGCGCCGCAGGTCAGTTGTCGCCCAGGCGTCGCCGCCTCTTCGCCAGAGCTGGGACGCGTCCTTGCGCCAGGGCCGCTCCGGCAAGGATGACAAGGCCGCCGACTGGTTCGTACCAGGTGACCGGCTCGCTCAGGAAGGCCGCGCCGACGACGACTGCGAAGACAGGTGTGAGGTAGGTGACGGTGCTCGCGATGGTGCCGCCGGCGCGCGCGATGACGTGGAAATTGAGTATGTAGGCGACCCCGGAACCGAGGATGCCGAGGCCGGCCATCCCGTACAAGGAGGCTGCGGCGACGTGGGCATGGATGTGCCCGGTGAGGACGGCGAAGGGTAGAAGCTGGACAGCACCGCAGAGAACCTGGCCGGTGGCGAGTGCGACCGGGCCCTCAGGGAGGTTGGTCAGGTGGCGCCGGGCATAGGGAAACCCGACGCCGTAGCAGCAGACAGCGCCGAGGCAGGCGCCGACGCCGAGCAGTTCGCCCGAGCCGAGCCCGTTCCACACGCCCACGACGATCAGGACGCCGGCGAATCCCAGGACGAGTCCTCCGATGCGCTGCGCGGTCGGTCGCTCCTCGCGAAACACGGCGAGGACCATGAGCAGTACCGCGACGGGGGTCAGAGCGTTGATGATCCCGGTCAGGACGGCCGAGATGTGAGTCTCCCCGTAGGCGAAGAGGGTGAACGGGACGCTGTTGAGGAGGAGGGCGAGCACGAACAGGTGCCCCCAGGTCGACCACCGGCGCGGCAATCTGGCTCGGCTCAAGCTGCTGATGAGGAGAAGCGCCAGGGTACCTACGGCCAACCGGCCGAAGGCAACGTCCACCGGCGAGAACGACCGCAGGCCGAGCTTGATCCACCAGAACGAGCAGCCCCAGATCGCCGCCAGCAGCACGAACGCCACGGGCCATGGGACAGGTCCCCGGCGAGTCGAGGAGATGGTGTGGGCCGCGGCGCCAGAACGTGTCATCTCGCGGACTGGTCCTCGCCGGCGGACAGGCGAGTGGCCTCCACTGGAATGATCACTCGGTACCTGTCGTTCGAAGCCTCGCCGCGGGCTTTCCGGTGGCCCGGCACGGTTCCGGTTACCGATCCTGCCGTGCACGCCCCGCCAGGGCGCGCATACGGAAAAGGGCGCCGACGGGAGGACTCACGACCTGAGTCTACGAACGGCGACCTCTATGAGCCCCTACGAGGTTTCATGGCCGTCGGGATGGCATGGGTTTCAGGCGGCCAGT
Source organism: Acidimicrobiales bacterium (assembly GCA_052148655.1). Classification (GTDB taxonomy): domain Bacteria; phylum Actinomycetota; class Acidimicrobiia; order Acidimicrobiales; family Bog-793; genus Fen-455. Next base: position 55,782 of record JBKQHU010000096.1, on the reverse strand, counting down.
GGGTTGCGCGTCGCCCCCGTGACACTGGCGGTCTGGCCGGGTAGCTTTGAGCGCTTCAGGAACACGTCATCGGGGGGTCATGGGATGTCGGGATTTGTGCAGCTCATGGAGATCAAGACTTCGCGCATCGACGAGGTGAATGCGCTCGTGCGAAAGATGGCCGAAGAGCGCGGGGACCGCTTTTTGGCCAGGCGGGCCGTGCACGCCGCGGACAGGGACCGGGCGGGCCACTACTTCGCCATCGTCGAGTTCGACTCTTATGAGGAGGCGATGAAGAACTCGAACGATCCCGCCACCGGTGAGTTCGCCGGGCAGCTGAGGCTGCTTCTCGACGAGCCGCCCACCTTCTACAACCTCGACGTACTCGAGGATTACCGGAAATAGCCTGCCGGGGCTGCATGTGAGCTGCCTCGCTGGGACGCCGGACAGGCCGATTAAGAGTCGCGCCGCCGGACACGAGCGGGACCAGTAGCGTTCGTCCCGTGGAAACCTGGGATGCCATCAGAGCTCGCCGTAACGTTCGTGCCTATGAGGACCGGGATATAGCTCCAGGTGACCTCGACCGGATCCTCGAAGCCGGGTGGCGGTCGCCTTCGGCGTCGAACCGTCAGCATTGGGACTTCGTGCTCGTGACCGATCCCGGTCAACTGTTGGAGTTGTCGACCGTGTGGACTGCGGCCGGTCACCTCGCGAAGGCAAGAGCAGCCATTGTCCTCGTTCTCCCCGAACCCGAGGACGAGCGTTACCGGACCATAGATCAATACGACCTGGGCCAGGCGACCATGGCCATGATGCTGGCTGGCGCGGACTTGGGTATCGGCAGCGGCCATTCCGCGGTCGGGAACCAGGAGGCGTGCCGGCGGATCCTAGGCACCCCTGCTGACCATACCTGCGCCTACATGCTTGCTCTCGGCTATCCACAAGGTCGACCGCTGCAACCGATAGCCAAGCCCAAACGGCGCCCGTTCGACGAAGTCGTGCATAGGGGTCACTGGTAGGCGGCCTCGCCAATCCTGTTGGACGGTGGTCCGCCCGCGGGCCCCGGCGCCCCGGGTCTCATCGTCCCAGGGCGATGACAGGCGTGATGGCGTCGGCGAAGGGTGGCTCTTTGGTGCCCACCCACGGTTGGGCGGGCTGAAAGTCAGGGGTGTTGTTCGCAAACGCCGTGCAGGCGAGGACGCGAGTCTGGGCCTGCGTGCCCTGGCCGACCTCCAGGGTGAGGCGGAACCGGCTCGCCTCCTCCACGGCGATGGACAAGGTGTCGGCCTTGAACGCGCCGAGGCTGACCGGCCGGGCCGGCACCCAGAAGTTGAATCCGGCCGCAGGGACCGCTGCCGGGATGTTGGCCACGAACGACTCGGAAACTCGCTGAGTCGTGGGGGTGGCCCCCACCACAAGCACCGTGCCCCTGACGTTACCTGTGATCGGGCTCATCTGAGCGAGAGCAGAGGCAACGCCCTGGGGGAAGGTGACCTCGGTCTGAAAGCCCGACACCTTGAAGCGCCCGCGCAGCGCCGGGGCGTCCGGTGAGATGGTGGCCCTCGCCCTTACGTGCAGGACGATCGGTGTCTCGACCGGGTCGGGACAGTAGAGCTGGTAGGCACCTGTGAGAACCCTGGGTGCCGACTTCGGCGCGGTCGGCGCGGTCGCGCTGGAGCCGGACACCGCGAGAACCCCTACAACCAGGAGCGTGCCGGGGACAAGGGCCCCGGCGAGGACACCGGCACGGCGGCGTCTTCGCATGGAATGAGAGTACCCGCCCTTCAAAGGCCCGCTTTGCAAGGTCGGTGACGCCCACGAGGTGACCATGCCGCCGGGCCTAAGGCCCAGGTCGCCGCGCCCAGAACAGGATGCGCTTGAACGTGTAGAGGTACGGAGCCTGCCACCCCAGAACCTCGGCGAGCCTTAGCCTGTAACGCTCCACGAACAGGTCGAACACCTCAGGCGGGAGCAGGCTCTTGAACCGCAAGAGGGTGGTGCCCTTCGTCCACTCGAACACCGCCGCGGAGGAGTCAAGGCGGTGAGCGTAAACCTGTAGGCGCACATGCTGTTGTGAGAAACCGAGCTCGTCGAGGATCTCGGCGTAGCGCTCGGGGGCGCACACCGGGTGTATGCCCGGTGCCGGATCGGTGCCCAGCTGGTCGAGGAACGGCGCCTCTTGCGCCACCTCGACGGCGACGGCATGGGAGGGGTGGTCGGCGTTGGCAGGGACCTGGACGGCCAGCTGACCTCCGGGGCGCAAACCGATGGCCAGTCGTCGCAGCAGCCGTGGGTGATCGGGAACCCACTGCAGGCTCGCGTTGGCGAAGATGACGTCGAAGCCGGCCTCGGTGTCGAAGCGGCCAATATCGCCCAACTCGAAGCGGAGGCCGTTGCCGGCGCGGGATCGGGCCTTGGCAAGCATCGCCTCCGAGGCGTCCATCCCGAGGGTTGTCGCGGCCCTGGTTCCAGCGTGCAAGTGGGCGGTGAGCTCTCCGGTTCCGCAGCCCAAGTCGACCACGTCACCGCCCGGGACCGGGTGCACCATCGCGAGGAGGTCGAAGAACGGCTGGGCACGTTCGGCGGCGAACTTCGCGTACTGGTCGGGATCCCAACCTCGGCCGACCTCCGTCTCCTCCGGCATCGACGTACCTCCCGGCATCCTGCGCAGCGCCCGTCTGGCTCAAGCGAGAATAAGGGCATGCAGTGCGCGTCCGCTGCTCCGCCCGAGGAGGTCGTTCTCGAAGACTTCGCGCTGCGGCGATACCACCGCGGCGACGCGCCCGCTCTGGCGGTGGCGATAGCCGAGAGCCTGGAGCACCTGCGCCCATACATGCCCTGGATCGCGGGCGAGCCGCTGAGCTTGGACGAGCGCGAGGCGCTGATCGAACGCTGGGACCGGGCTTGGGCCGAGGGGAGCGAGTACAACTATGGGATGTTCCGGGGCGCTCGTGTCGTGGGCGGGGCGGGCCTCATGCGACGGATCGCGGCCGACGGCCTCGAGATCGGCTACTGGGTGCACCCTGCCTTCGTAGGTCGCGGTTTCGCGACCCGTGCGGCGCGAGCCCTCACCACGATCGGTCTCGGGCTGGGCGGAGTGACCCACATCGAGATCCATCACGACAGGGCGAACATCGCCAGCGGCCGTGTCCCCCTGAAGCTGGGCTTCGAGATGGTGGGCGAGGTGCCCGTCGAGATGACGGCACCCGCCCATACCGGTCGGAACTGTGTCTGGAGGATGGACAGGGCCGGCTGGGCGGCAAGAACAGAAGACATCGCGCCAGAGCTTGGAACCCCAGGGCCAGGCGGTGGGGGAGAGAGTTGCCCCAACTGAATCTGCGCGGTCAGTCCCTTCGCGCCAGCCACCGCTCCAGCCGGCCGGGAAGATCGGTGATCGAGAAGTGCGACCTTGCGACGGCTTGGTTGCGGTCGAGCAGGTCCTCACTGGGTTGGCCCAGCCATGCGGCCAGGGGGGCGGGGTCCTCGATCTCGAACCATTGAAAGCCGAAAGCCCGGATCTCCTTGCCGACCGGATACGGCCCGATGGCGAGAGGACGGCGGTGAAGGGCCGACTCGACGCTCGGATTGCCGAAGCCTTCCCAAGTGGAGGGCAGGGTCACCACCTCGCACGCCGCGTAGGCATCTGCCAGCGTCGCTTCAGGCCACGCCGGTCCCCTGAGCACCCGGATCTCGTGCCGGGCCGCGTCGACCAGGCGTTCGAGCTCTTGGTCATAGCCGTCCTCGGGCCGTCCGAGCAGCCAGTAGACCGCACCGAGGTCTATCGCCAGACGCAGGCCGCCGGCGACGTTCTTGCGTGCGATGGCGCGCGTCGGTTGGAGAACGACGAGCTCGTCCTCGCCCAGTTCGAAAGCCGCCCGAGCTGCAGCGCGGTCACCCGGTGGCGGGCTCGGGTCGAAGCAGTTGTAGAACACGTCGGCCCCGATGTTCCTCGCCGCCAGCTCACGCTTGGACCGGGCGTTGATGCACACGTGCCGCCAGGCGGGGTCGGTCGGCGGTGGGCCGAGATGTGCAAGAGGCGGCCGCTGCCAGGACAGGTCGTGGTGGCGCAGGATGGCGGGCCTGCCGTTGAGGGCGGCGGCAACGACCTCGCCGGCCACAGGATTCAAGGGCAACGAGCAGAGGTTCTCCACGAGCACAAGGTCGGATCCTGAAAGCGCCTCCGCGACCTCCGATCGCAACGCCGGGAGGTCGCTCACCACGGCGTGCATCGCGAGGCCCGGCACGAGCCGGTCGGCACGCCCGGCACCGGCCACGGTTTTCACTTCGAAGCCGAGATGACGAAAGGCCCACATCCACTTGGCGGCTTCCACCGAAACGCCGTCGGTGCCCCCAAGGCGGTAGGAGACGACGGCGAGGGTGCCGGAGACTGGCAGGCGCACGCCCGCACCGTAGTCGTCGCCGGCCGCAAAGGAACCCTCCCACGGCCCTCATGGCGTGCCGCCTTCCTTGCGACGGCGGGCGCCAGGCTCTAGAACGTGGTGGTGCAAAAACGGGCGTTGATCACCGGCATCACCGGACAAGATGGTTCCTACCTGGCGGAATGGCTGCTGTCAAAGGACTACGACGTGGTTGGCATGGTCCGGCGCTCCAGCACTGTCAACTTCGAGCGCATCGCCCACATCCAGGACCGATTGACACTCGCGTCAGCCGACGTCCTCGACGAGGTCTCGATGATCGAGGTCCTGCGTGAGCATCGCCCGAGCGAGGTCTACAACCTTGCGGCCCAGTCGTTCGTCCAGACGTCCTGGGGCCAGCCCGTGCTCACCGGCGAGGTCACGGCCCTCGGGGTGACCCGCATGCTCGACGCCATCCGCCTGACCAATCCCGAGATCCGCTTCTACCAGGCGAGTTCGTCGGAGATGTTCGGAAGGGTACGTGAGGTCCCCCAGAGCGAGACGACGCCCTTTTACCCACGCAGTCCCTACGGAGTGGCGAAGGTCTACGGGCACTGGATCACGGTCAATTACCGCGAGAGCTACGGGTTGCATGCTTGCTCGGGGATCCTGTTCAACCACGAGAGCCCTCGTCGTGGCCTTGAGTTCGTCACGCGCAAGGTCACCAACGGCGTCGCGCGGATCAAGCTCGGCCTCGATCGCGAGATCAGGCTCGGCAACCTGGAAGCCAAGCGCGACTGGGGATTCGCCGGGGACTACGTCCAGGCGATGTGGGAGATGGTGCAGCAGGACGAGCCCGACGATTACGTCATCGCCACCGGCGAGACCCACTCGGTGAGAGAGCTCTGTGAGGTGGCCTTTTCGAGGGTGGGGCTCAACTACGAAGATCATGTCCAGATCGACGAGCGCTTCAAGCGTCCCGCCGAGGTCGACTTCCTCGTCGGCGACGCGGCCAAGGCACACGAGAAGCTCGGTTGGAAGACCCGGGTCGACTTCGTGGGACTCGTCGAGATGATGGTCGACGCCGACATGGCGCTGGTGCGCAGCCAGGTTTCCTGACCGGCGGAGCGGCCCTACGGCCCGGTGCCGTGACGGGACGACACGAGCTGAGGTGAGCTGACGGCGCCGGGCGGGCCGGGCGGCGGGCACGCGCGTGACCAGGGTGCCGGCAGCCCCGTAACATGGGCGTCCTTCATGCCGCCTGCTGTTCGTCTCCACGAGGCCGTAGCGCTCGCCGGCCGATTCCCCCTCCTCGCAGGAGCTTGCTTGGAAGTTGGCGAGGGCGAGGTCGTGCATCTGCGCGGCCCGAACGGTGCCGGCAAGACGAGCCTGCTCAAGGTCCTCGCGGGTTTGCTCGCGGTGCACTCGGGTGAGGCGACCGTGCTCGGCTGGGACCTCGTCGCCGACCGGCGTGCCGTGCGTCGCGAGGTCGCCATGCTCGGCCACCAGTCCTTCTTGTACGAGGAGCTGACGGTGGAGGAGAACCTGAGGTTTGCGGTGCGGGCTGCCAGGGGCTCGCCAACCTCGATCCGCCCGGCGCTCGAGCGGTTCGGTTTTACAGGTCGTCTCGCCTCGGTCCCCGTCGGCAGGTGCTCGGCCGGACAGCAGCGCCGTGCCTCGCTCGCGGTGCTCGTCGCGCGCGAGGCGCGGCTGTGGCTGTTGGACGAGCCGCATGCGGGGCTCGACCAGGACGGCCGTGACCTCCTCGACGAGCTCCTTGCCGGGTCCCGGGCGGCCGGTCGCACCGTCTTGTTCGCCTCCCACGAGCTCGAGCGGGCGACCGCCATAGCACACCGCACCGTTCATCTCGCCGGTGGTCGTGTCGTCGAGCAGCCCGGGGCCGCCGAGACACCCGAGCCGGTCAAGGAGGCGCCCGCTCATGTTGCGTGACGCCGCCCTCGTCGCCGGCAAGGATCTCCGCATCGAGATCCGTTCCAGGGTCGGCCTCAGCCAGATCGGGCCCTTTGCGATAGCGGTCCTGCTCCTGTTCGGCCTCGCACTCGGTCCTGACAAACAGGTCCTCGCCCCGGCCTCAGCCGGCCTGTTCTGGGTGGCGGTACTGCTCTCGACACTGCTCGGCGTGCAACGCAGCTACGCCATCGAGTCGGCCGACGCCGCTCGGGACGGGTTGCGCCTGTCCGGCCTCGACCCCGCCGGGATCTTCCTCGGCAAGACGGGTGCCGTCGCGGCCCAGCTCCTTGTTCTCGAGGCCGCGCTCAGCCTCGGGGTCGCGCTGTTGTACGGGGCGCACCTGTCGGGCGCTCTGGTCCTGGTGGCCGCCTGCGTGGCCGGCACCGTTGGCCTCGCCTCGGTCGGCACCCTCTACGGGGTGGTGGCATCGGGGCTGCGGATCCGCGAGACGCTCCTGCCGCTGCTGTTTCTCCCCGTGGTCGCGCCTGTCCTGCTCGCCGCGACCAAGGCCTGGGACGAGGCTCTGGCGGGAACACCCGGCCGAGCAGGAGGGTGGCTGGACGTGCTCGTGGTCTTCGCGGTGCTCTATGTCGCCATCGGCATCGTGGCGTTCGGGCCGCTTTTGGAGGATGGATGAGCAAGCCGGCGCGTACCGTGCCGCCGGATCGTGCGGCTGTCGCACTACGGGTGCTGGGCGTGACGGCACTCGTGGGCGTCGTGGCGACGGTGTGGTTGGGTCTTTTCGTCACGCCGCCGGACGAGTTCATGGGCAACCTCGTCCGCCTGCTGTACGTCCACCCGCCGATGGCCTGGGTCGCGTTCCTCGCCTACGGGGTCGCCAGCCTCGCGAGCCTGCTTTACCTGTGGCCGAGGACGAGAGCGGAGCACTTCGACCGCCTCGCGGGCGCGTCGGCCGAGGTCGGTGTCGTGTTCACAGGCCTCACGCTCGTCTCCGGGTCCATCTGGGGCCGCCCCACGTGGGGCGCATGGTGGGTCTGGGACCCCCTCCTCACCACCACGGCCCTGCTGTTCGTTCTCTACCTGGGCTATCTCGCCCTGCGGCGTGTGCCCGGCGAGGCCCACGTCCGGGCCCGGCGCTCGGCGATCGGGGCCCTCATCGCGTTCATCGACGTGCCGATCGTCTATCTCTCGGTGGAGTGGTGGCGAAGCCTGCACCAGGCACCCACGGTCCTCAATCCGACGACGCACAGGACCTACGTGCACGGATCGATGGCCTGGACGCTGCTGCTGGGCTTCGTCTCGTTCACGCTCGTGTACCTCTGGCTGACGGCGCACCGCTACCGCCTCGCGAAACTGCAGGACCTGGAGGACAGCGAAGGGCTCGAGGCCGCCCTCGTGGAGCGCCGCGCCGAGGCGGTGGCCGGATGAACGGCTACGTGGAGGCCGGCTACGTGGTGGTCCTCGGAACGCTCTCGGTCTACGGGGTGACGCTCGTCACACGGGAGCGGGCGGCCCGGCGCCGAGTCGGTGCGGCGCTAGGTGCCGTCCAGACCCGCCTTCGCACCGAGGCGCCGGCGCCGCGCCAGGACGCCCCGGCGGTGAACCACGGTGGTCTCGAGGACGGAGAGCAGGACTCAGGTCCATGACCGGGGTCGGAACGAGGACCGGGGACAGCTTCCTGCCCGGTGACGCCTTCGAGGACGGGCCCAGTTCCGGCGACGCGGGCACCGCCGCGGCAACTCCGCCGCGCCGAACCAGAGCCCCCGGTCCCGAGCAGCGGCGCCAGCGCCGACGGCTCGGTGTGGTTGGGCTCGTGATCGTCGCCGCCATCGGGTTCCTGGTTTTCAAGGGGATCACCTCGGCGATCGTGTTCTTCAAAACGGCGAACGAGGCGATCGCCCAGAGAGCTGCCCTCGGAAACAGCACCTTCCAGCTCGAGGGCATGGTCATGCCGGGGACGGTTCGCACCCTGCGGGCCAGGTCGGGGACGACGGTTTCCTTTGTCGTCGAATCGAGCGGCGTCAAGGTCTCCGTGACCAACAGCGGGTCGGCCCCCCAGCTTTTCCAGCCCGGGATCCCTGTGGTCGTGGTCGGTCACTTCGTCGGTACGACTGACCGGTTCGTCTCTGACCAGATCCTCGTCAAGCATTCCAACGTCTACATCGCGGCCCATCCGAATCGGGTGAAAGCACTGAACGGAACCTCCAGATGAATGCCGCCCTCGGACTGATCGGGGTTGCCCTCGGCCTGCTTGCGGCGGTGTCAGGAGTTGTCACGATCGGAGTCGGCCTTTTGACGGGGCGCCGGTCGCTGTTCGGCCATGCCCGCACGTTCGCCCTCTGGGTGCTCGTCGGGGCGGTGCTGTCGAGCGTCGCCATGGAACGGGCGCTCCTCCTCCACGACTTCTCGATCGCTTTCGTGGCGGCGAACAACAGCCGCGGGACGCCTCTTCTGTACTCCATCACCGGCATGTGGTCGGCGCTCCAGGGCTCGATCCTGCTCTGGGCGCTCATCCTCGCCGGCTACCTGGCCGCGATGACCCACGTGTTCCGAAAGCGGGCCTCCGATCCGCTCGTCGCGTGGTCGAGCCTGATAGGGCTGTGCGTGGCCGTGTTCTTCTTCGCCCTCATGGCCGGTCCCGCCAATCCCTTCGCCCACGTCGTCGGCCAGGTCCCCGTGGACGGCTCCGGACCGAACCCGCTCCTGCAGGACAACCCACTCATCGCCTTCCATCCGGTCTTTTTGTACCTGGGCTTCGTCGGGTTAACGGTGCCGTTCTGCTTCGCCCTTGCGACCCTCGTGACCGGGCGCCTCAACGAGGGATGGCTCATGGCGACCCGCCGCTGGACCCTGTTCGCGTGGGGCTTTCTCACGATCGGCATCGTGCTCGGGGCGTGGTGGTCCTACCAGGTCCTCGGATGGGGTGGCTTTTGGGGTTGGGACCCGGTCGAGAACGCGGCACTGCTCCCGTGGCTGTGCGCGACGGCGTACCTGCACTCGGTCATGGTCCAGGAGCGCAGGGGCCTGCTTCGGGTGTGGAACCTGTCGCTCTTGGTGGCGGCGTTCTCCCTCACGATCCTCGGGACGTTCCTCACCCGTTCCGGAGTGCTCGTATCGGTCCACTCCTTCTCCAACTCGACGGTCGGCCCCGTTCTGCTGGGGTTTTTCGGTCTCGTCGTGGCCGTCAGCGTGGGGCTGATCGCCTGGCGGGGCGACCGCCTGCGTTCGCCGGGGACGATCGACGCCGCCGTCTCGAGAGAGGGGGCTTTCCTCGTCAACAACCTCCTTTTCGCCGGGTTCGCGCTCGTCGTGCTCCTCGGAACGGTGTTCCCGCTCTTTGTCGAGGCGCTCAACGGCCAGCAGGTCACCGTGGGGCGGCCCTACTTCGACACGATGACGCTCCCGATAGGTTTCGCGCTCCTGTTCTTCATGGCCGTGGCTCCGGCGCTGCCGTGGCGCAAGGCGGCACCGGGCGTGCTGCGCCGGCGGCTCGCGATCCCGGCCTGGGTCGGTGTCGGCGTCATTGTCGTCTGTGTCCTTGCGGGTGTGCGCGGTCTCACGCCTCTTTTGGCGTTCGGTCTCGGCGGTTTCGCGGGGGCGAGCGCCGTGCGCCAGTTGGTGCTCTCGGCGCTCGGGTCAAAGCGCGCGGGCGCAGGGGCGTGGCGGGCATTGTTCGGCAGGGCCAACGGCGGGATGATCGTGCATCTCGGCGTCGTCCTCGTGGCGGTCGCCCTCGCCGCAGCCAGCTCTTACGGCCAGAGGACCCAACTCGTCTTGAAGCCCGGCCAGTCGGTCGGCTTCGACGGACACAGCTTCACCTACGTGGGCTGGAGGCAGTTCAGCCTCCCGAACAAGAGCGGCGAGATCGCGACCGTGCTGGTGGACGGGGCGCCCTTTCACCCGGCCATCAGCGTGTTCCCCGGGAGTGAGGGGATCGGCACCCCGGCGGTGGATTCCTCGGTCCGCGAGGACACCTATCTCACCCTCGCCGACATCGACGCCTCGCCCCACGGCCCGGCCACCATCGACGTCGTAATCCAGCCCATGGTGCTGTGGCTCTGGGTCGGGGGGGCCATCACCGCCTTCGGCGCCGTGCTCGCCGCCGTGCCGACCAGGCGCCGGCGCGGCTCGAAGGACGCCTCCGACAAGCCCGCGTCCGGCGGGCTGACCGAGGTGCCCGACGGGCCGGGCGAGGCCGTGCCATCCGGCCCGCAGGGCGCCTCAGAGGCGCCGGCCCCGGTTCGTGTCGGGGCGGGAACCGCCCCGTGACAAGGCGGAGCCGCCCGGTGAGGCTCGCACGCTGGGCCGCGGGCGGGGTCGGTCTCGGCGCGCTCGTGCTCGTCGCCGTGCTGGCGGGCCGACCAGCCGCCACCCAGACCGCTTCGAGCTTCCTCATCGGCAAGCCGGCCCCACCGGTGGCGGGCCGCAACCTTGCCGGTGGCGACTCGTCGCTTGCCGGCTTGCGGGGCCGCTTCGTGCTCCTCAACTTCTTCGCGAGCTGGTGCCCCCCGTGCCGTAGCGAGTCACCGGAGCTCGTCAAATTCACCTACGGCCGCCCCGCCGGCCAACGGGTCGCGGTGCTCGGCGTCGTCTTTGGCGACACGGCTCAGAACGCGGCGGCGTTCGAGCGACAGGTCGGGGCGACCTGGCCAGCTGTCGTCGACCCCGGCGAGCGGATTGCCATCAGTTACGGCGTCGATGATCCACCGCAGTCGTTCCTCGTCGCGCCCGACGGCCGGGTTGTGGACCGGATCCTCGGAGGTGTGACCGCAGCCGGCCTGGACCGTCTCGTCGCCCAGGCCGTGGCGGTGCGGGCATGATCACCGGAGTCGACCCGCGCACCGGGCGCAAGGTCGAGCGCGCCAGGAACACCGCCCTCTCGCTGCTCGCCTCCCGGCCGGCGTGGCTGGTCGCGGCCGTCGTGGCCCTGATCGCCCTCGGTATCGGCAGTGTGCACCCGCAGCAGCCGAGCTCGTCGGCGAGGATCGCCCACCTCGACAGCGTCATCAAGTGCCCGAGCTGCGTCGACCTCTCCATCGCGCAGTCCGACGCGCCCATCGCAGTCGGGTTGCGGTCCGAGGTCGCCGCCTGGGTCCATGCAGGGCTCAGTGACGCGCGGATCGAACAGCTCGTCGTCGCCCGTTTCGGTGAGCAGGCACTGCTGGTCCCCTCCGGGTCGGGAGCGGACGTCTTGTTGTGGGCGGTGCCGGCCGCAGCGCTTGGCGCCGCGGCGGTTGTCCTGGCCGGGTACCTGTGGAGACGGCGGCGGCTCGAGGTGCCCCTGTGAGCCTCGGGGGCGACAGAGGCGTGAGCGCGGATGGGATGCGGTCGCGTGGGCCGGGCCAGGACGCACTGGCGAACGAGCGGGAGTTCCTGCAGCGCTCGATCGAAGACCTCGAGGACCAGCGCGCCACGGGTGAGCTCGACGAACAGGACTTCTCAGTGCTGGACGACCGCTACCGCCGCCGTCTCGGCGAGCTCGAGGCGGTCACGGCGGCCCCGGGCTCGGGAACTACCGGCGGTGCAGGGGATTGCGACGGGCGAGCGCTCCCAGGCGTGCGGCCCGGTGGCATCTCGGGGACCACGGCCGTTCGCCGGCTGCGCCGCTGGCTCGGGGGCGGGCGGGTGCGGCTGGGGGTCACGATCGCGGCCACGGCCTGCTTCATCGCGGCGGCGAGCGTGCTCGCGACCTCGCTCGCGGGAGTCCGCCTCCCAGGAGAGTCCGCGACCGGATCGGTGTCGCTGTCGTCGGCCCAACAAGAGCGCGAGACCCTGGACCGGGCGGCCATCCTCGGCAGTGAAGGACAAGTGGCGGAGGCGGTCCAGCTCTACAACCAGGTCCTGGCGGCGGACCCTGAGCAGCCCGACGCCCTCACCTACGGCGGCTGGCTCGTGCGCCTGGCGGGGCTCTCGGCGAAGAACCGGCTCGTGATTGCCCGCGGGGACGCATCCGTCGCCCGGGCCGTCAAGGTCGCGCCCGGCTATCCCGACGCTCACGCCCTTTTTGGCGTGATCATGTACGAGGATTTCGACAGGCCCTCGGCCGCCTCGGTGCAGTTCCGGGACGCCTTGTCCGCGGGAGCCTCGGAGAACCTTCTCATGTCGGTCGCCCCGATCGCCGCCCAGGCTTTTGCCACCGCCAAGGAGCCTGTGCCACCGCGCTATCGAGCCGCCATGAACGCCGCGAGACAGGCGTCCCGCTGACCGCGGCACCAAAGCCGCGGGCGAATTTGTCGCGCGGGCGGCGTCAGCCGGTGTGAGCTGCGAGAGACCGCAGTCGTTCCACCACCGGTCCGAAACTGGCCGCGAACGCCTCGACGTCCGCCCCGGTCGTCGACCAGCCGACCGACAGTCGCAGCGACCGGTCGGGGTCGACGCCCATGGCGGCAAGGACAGGGGAGGGCTCGATGGACTCCGACGAGCACGCAGAGCCGGAGTGGGCGGCAATTCCCGCCCGGTCGAGGCCGAGCAGCACCGCCTCGGCGAGGACTCCTCCGACCGCCACGTTCACGATGTGCGGGGCGCGCTCGACGAGGTCACCGAGCACGAGCACGTCCTCGACGGAGGTGGCGGCCTTGACGAGAGCACCGGTGAGCTGTCGGGCCGCAGCTTGCTCGCGCTGCAGCCTTGCGGGCTCGCTGAGGGCAGCCGCCGCCGCGCCGAAACCGACTATCCCTATCAGGTTCTCGAGGCCGCCCCGTCGGGACCGTTCCTGTGCACCACCGACGATGAGCGGCTCCAGGCGCAGGCCCCGGCGCACGACCAGCGCCCCGACGCCGGCGGGGCCGCCGAGCTTGTGAGCGCTGACGGAGACGAAATCGGCACCCAACGAATCGAGCTCGACAGGGACGTGACCCACCGCCGCGGCGGCGTCGACGTGCACGGGCACACCCGCCGACCGGCAACACGCCACGACCTCGGCCACGGGTTGCAGCGTCCCCACCTCGTGGTTGCACCACTGGCAATTCACAAGCGCGGGCCGGCGGGCCGGGTCGGTGGCGACAAGCGCCTTCAGATGGGAGAGATCGATCCGGCCCTTCGAGTCCACTTCGAGCACGAGGACGGCGCCGCGGCGGTGGGCGGCCTCGCGCACGCAGGAGTGCTCCACGTCAGCACAGATCATGGCGGCATCGCCGCGGGCCCTCCCGGCGGCGAAGACAGCGGTGTTGGCGGCCTCGGTGCCACCGCTCGTGAACACGACACGGTTCGCCCCCGTTCCGAGCAGCTTTGCCACGGCCTCCCGGGCGTTCTCGATGGCGTCGCGTGCCGCATGGCCCTCGGCATGGACGCGACCGGGATCCCCGGACCACGGTGCCTCTAGCCACGTCGACATCGCCCGCGCCGCCTCCGGGCGCAGCAGTGAGGTCGAGGCGTGGTCCAGGTAGTGGCGGTCCGGCAACGGTGCTCCCATGCGGACCGCTCTGGAGAGGGGGTCAGCCTGCGACAGTGGCACAGACCTTGTCGCCACGCGCCCGGGACGAAAGTTGAACCGCCACGCCGTCCCGGCAAAGACCGTGGAGCAGGCCTTCGACGAGACCCCGGTCGGCCGCGCAGAGCACGGGATGATTGATGGCGGCGTCGCCGAAGGGGCAATGGTCACGGACGATGGAGTTCGGTGATCCGCTCACGCCGCCGTGGGCGGCGAAGCCTTGAGCGGTCAATGCGCCGGCGACCGCCTGCATGGCCGAACGGAGCGACTTGGGAGCCTCGCCCGGTGCCATCTGCATGGCGAGCGACCGGCCGCACTCCTCGCCGACTTCGTGGGCGATCTGCTCGGCCTGGGTGGGGTCGACGATCGCCAGCAGGCGGCCGAGCAGGGCCAGGAGAAGGTCATCGCGTAGGGCCGGCACCGAGACGGTCGTGTCGGATGCACCCGCCAGGTAGCGCTTCGACGGTCGGCCGACGCCCGCATTGCCCCGGTCGACATAGACGTCGAGGTACCCGCCCGCGGCCAGCTTGTCGAGATGGTGGCGGGCGACGTTGGGATGCAGGTTGAACTGCTCGGCGACCTCGGTGGCGGTGACGCCCTTGCGCTCGCGGGCGAACAGGTAGATCTGCCGGCGGGTATTGTCACCGAAAGCCGAGGTGATCGCGGCGACGGTTGCCGAGAACCCTTCGTCGGTGCTCACCTGTCCCTGCGACTGGCGCGTGCCTTGACCCACACCCTTATCGTACCGGTGGCTTCTGCGCAGCTGAGCAGGGCCGAGATGCAAGGACTTGAATGACCGGAATTCTGGCGAGCCGATGACCAATCCCGACCCGTCCCTGGAACAGGTGGTCGGCGCCGTCGTCGACCCGGGCCTGTTCCACAGCATCGGGGAGCTGGGGCTGCTCCGCTCGATCAGGACCGCCAGGGGCCGCACCGAGGTGGTCGTCGCCGTTCCTTCCAGTGGGCACCCGGCGCCTCGTGAGCTGACCGACGCGGTCGCAAGAGCCGTGGTCGGTGCCGGGGGGGACCCGGCCGAGGTCGAGCTCGTCAACATGACCGATGCGGAGGAGGAGGAGCTTCACGCCAGGCTCCGCGAGCTTGCCCTGCCGGGGAGCGACGGCGGTGCCGGCGGACACGGGCACGGCGCCGAGGGGACCGAGTCGCGCCCCAATCCCTTCACCGACAAGGCTTCGCCCACGCGGGTGATCGCCATCTCCTCGGGTAAGGGTGGAGTGGGCAAGTCGACGGTGACCGTCAATCTCGCGGTCGCTCTTTCGCGCCGGGGCGCTTCGGTGGGGATTCTCGATGCGGACGTCTACGGCTTCTCGGTCCCCTCCATGCTGGGCATCGACCGCCCCCCGACGCTGGTCGGGGACCTGCTGATCCCGCCTGTGGCCCACGGCGTCCGCTGCATTTCGATGGGCTTTTTCGTGAACGAGGACCAGGCCGTCATGTGGCGTGGCCCCATGTTGCACAAGGCCCTCGAGCAGTTCCTCGTCGACGTGCACTGGGGCGGGCCTGACTTTCTTCTGCTCGACCTCCCCCCGGGCACCGGCGACGTCGCCATGTCCATCGCCCAGTTCGTCCCCCGCGCCGAGGTGCTGGTCGTCACGACGCCGCAGGTTGCGGCCGAACGCGTTGCCCAGCGGGCCGCCGTGCTCGCCCGCCAGCTCCGCCTGCCCGTCAGGGGAGTTGTCGAGAACGAGTCGTGGTTCACCGGCGACGACGGCAAGCGCTACGAACTGTTCGGCCGCGGTGGCGGCGAGACACTGGCCCACTCGCTCGGCGTGGCGCTGCTGGGCCAGATCCCCTTCCTGCCCGCCTTGCGCCAGGCCGGCGACGCCGGTGTGCCGATAGCGGCCTTTGCCCCGGACGGTGAGGCGGGCCAGGCCTTCGCTCTGCTCGCCGAGCGGGTGGTGGCGCTCGGGCCCGGGCGGGTCTACCGGTCTGAGCTCTCGATCAGCTGAACCCCGGCCGGCTCCGCGACGGGCAGGAGCTGTGACAGCGCGGGCGTAACCTCGAGGTCGTGGAAGCGGCATCCTTGTCGGTGATGAGCGAGCAATCCAGGCGCTGGGCCTCGACCATGGGCGGCCACCTGAGCGGCGAGGAAGGCCTTCGCACGGCGCATCATCCGGCCGTGGTGCTCGAAGGTGCAGCCGGTGTGCTCGACCGCGAGGCCCGGGAGGCCGAGGAGGAACACTTCCTGGCCCCGGGCGCGAGCCGCTCCGTAGGCGCCGGCCGCCGGGCGATCGAGGAGCCCGCCGATCCATGGCGGACCTGTTTCGAGCGGGACCGGGACCGGATCCTGCACTCGGCAGCCTTCCGGCGCCTGGCCGGCAAGACCCAGGTGTTCATCTTCCCGGCTGACCACCAGCGGACCCGGCTCACGCACGCCCTGGAGGTCGTGCAGGTGGCGAACGCCATCTCGCGCGCCTGCCGGTTGAACGTATCTTTGACTGAGGCCATCGCCCTCGGTCACGACTGCGGCCATGGCCCCGGAGGTCACGCCAGCGAGGAGGCGCTGTCACCGTTCCTGCCGGAAGGCTTCGACCACGCGGTCTGGGGCGCGGACGTCACCGCCGCGCCGCTGAACCTGTGCGTCGAGACCCTGGACGGGATCCGCAACCACTCCTGGTCGCGTCCGGCGCCCGGCACGCCCGAGGGAGAGGTCGTCGCGCTCGCGGACCGGATCGCCTACTGCGCCCACGACCTCGAGGACGCGGTTCACGCCCAGATTGTGACGACCGATGAGCTCCCGGCGATCGTCGCCGAGCATTGCGGGACCACGCGGGGCCGCCAGCTCGACGCCTTCGTCACCGACGCCGTCACCACGACGCTGTCCTCGGGCACGGTTGCCATCAGCGAGGCGATGGGCGAGGCGCTCGAGGCCCTGCGGCGCTTCAACTACGAGCGCATCTATCTCCGCCAAGCCTCGGTTGACCAGTCTTCGGCGGTCGTCGATCTGTTGCGAGCCCTCGTCGAGCACTATGTCAGGTACCCGGAGGCGCTCGGTCAGGGCGCCGAGCTCGTTCCGGGTGACCCGGACACGGTCCGGATCGCCGTCGGCTACGTGAGCGGGATGACCGACCGTTTCGCCTGCACCACGGCCGTGGAGCTTCTCGGTGACCGCGCAGCCGTCCTGGTCAATGCCATGAGGCCCTTGTAGCCGCAGGCCGGCACGGCGTTTCCCCCTGTCCCGGGTGTTGCGGCATCCCCGCGTGGTGACGGCGCTCCGCCCACGCTCGGCGAAGCCTGACTGCGCCCCGGCCGGTCCACGAGGGCTGAGGCGCCGTGCGGGCGGGCATGCGTCAGCGATCGCGGCGGCCACGGCTTGTGACCAGCACCGCCCGGCCGGTCCCCTACGATGACTCGCGGAATCGGAAGGAGCACTCGTGGACGTGCGCATCGGGATCATCCATTCAGTGAGAGAGCTCGACATCGACCTCCCCGAGGGGACGGAGAAGGCCGATGTGGTCGCGGACGTGGACAAGGGTCTCGCCCAGCCCGACGGTGTGCTCTGGTTCACCGACAAGCGGGGACGTCACGTGGCCGTGCCATCCGCCAAGGTCGCCTACATCGAGATCGGCGGCGGGGGCGAGGACCGGCGCGTCGGCTTCGGGACCAACTGACGCCCGAGCTCGGTGCCCGAGCTCCTCTCTCACCGGCTGCTCTTCGTCACCGGTAAAGGCGGCGTAGGCAAGACCACCGTCGCCGCCGCCATCGCCTTGCTGGCGAGCGAGCAGGGCCGGCGCACACTTGTCTGCGAGGCCGAGCCGAAGGGCGATCTGGCCCGCGCCTATGAGTGCGGCCCGACCCCGTTCACCGGCAGGCGCATCAGCGACAACCTCGTGGCGATGTCCATGGACACAGAAGCGTCGCTGCGGGAGTACCTGCGTGTCGTGGCCAAGGTGCCCACCATCGGCCACATCAGCCCGGTCGCGAGGGCCTTCGACTTCGTGGCGACGGCGGCGCCGGGGATCAGGGAGATCCTGACGGTGGGCAAGTTGTGTTTCGAGATCCGGGCGGGCCGCTACGACCTCGTCGTGGTCGACGCCTCCTCGACAGGCAACGTGGTCGGCCAGCTCGCCGCGCCGTCCGGCATCAACGAGCTGATCCGCGTGGGCGTGGTCCGGTCCCAGACCGACTGGATCCTGGAGATCCTCGGCGACCCGATCCGAACCGGGGCCGTGCTCGTCTCCACGCCCGAGGAGATGCCGGTGACCGAGGCCGTCGACCTGGCTGCCCGGCTGGCGAGCGAGACGCCGGTTCACCTGGCCTGTGTGGTGGCCAACCGCGTCCTGCCCGAGCTCTTCGGCCACTCCGAGGAGCTGGTCTTCAACGAGCTCGCCCGCTCCCCGGCGCTCGAGACCATCTCCCGCGAGCTCGGCACCTCCCGCAAGCTGGTCGAGGACGTGCTCGCGGCGGCGAGGCTCGCGGTCACCGTCCGGCGCGACGGCGTCGCCCATCTCGAGCGGCTCCGTGCCGAGGTCGCCTCCGAGGTGCCCCTTTTGTACCTTCCGTACCTGTTCGCACGTGCCCACGGTCTGCGTGCGGTCCGCCAGGTTGCCCACGCCCTGTCCGAGGAGCTGTTGACTTGAGCCGACCCGAGCGCAGCGGTCGTCCCGCTCCCGAGAGCCGTCCGGCGCCTGGGCGCGTCGGGTCTCCTCCAGCAAAGGACAGGACGCGCCACCTCGACCAGCTGCTGTCGGCGAAGGAGATCATCGTGGTCTGCGGACCAGGCGGGGTCGGAAAGACGACCGTCTCGGCCGCGCTCGCCGCCACGGCGGCGGCCCGTCTCGGCGGCCGCGTGCTCGTCCTCACCGTCGACCCGGCACGCCGCCTGGCCGATGCGCTCGGGATCGGGGGGCTCGGGAACCAGGCCCGCCGCGTGCCCGACGAGGCGTTCGCCGATGCCGGTGTGCGACCCAAAGGCGAGCTCTACGCGGCCATGCTCGACATGAGCGAGTCGTGGGATGCGCTCGTGCGCAGGCACGCACCCGATCCGGGGACCGCGAACGAGATACTTGCCAACCCGCTTTACCGCAACGTCACGAGGCGCTTTGCACAGGGCCACGACTACATAGCCATGGAGCGCCTCCACGAGCTTCACGAACAGGGCGAGTACGACCTGTTGGTGGTCGACACGCCACCGTCACTGAACGCCCTCGACCTGCTCGACGCGCCAGGGCGGGTAGCCGAATTCTTCTCTTCGAGGCTGCTCCGCTGGCTCATCGTGCCTTACCGCTCCCGGCTCGTGAACTTCGCCTCCCGGCCCTTCTACCAGGTTGCCGACCGCGTGCTCGGCAGCCAATTCCTCGAGGACCTGGCCGGGTTCTTCATCCTGCTGCAGACCATGAGGGACGGTTTTGTCGGCCGCGCCGAGGCGGTGAACCGCCTGATCCGCGACGTCCGCACGACATTCGTGGTCGTGACCACCCTGGAGGCCGTCCCGGCCGTTGACGCCGAGCAGCTCATCGAGAGCCTGCAGGACCGACGGCTGCATCTCGGCCTGCTCGTCTGCAACAGGGTGTTGCCGGAATCGTTCTCGGACCCGCTCGTCGGCCGGACCGCCGAGCTCCTGGGTCAGCGCGCAGGTGAGCTGGCGGAATCGCTCGGTTACCGATCGGGGGCGGACCGGACGGGGGCGGATCCCCGCACCGACGAGATGGTCGGACGTGTCCTCGCCGAAGTGGCTCGCAGCTTTGCCAACTTCCGGCTCGTGGCGACGCGCGAGGCCGAGCTGTTGGGGGAGCTGTCCGCGGCGCACGAGATGACGGCGATCGTGCCGTACCACCCGGGACATGTCACCGACCTGCGGGGTCTGTTGGACGTGGGCGCCAAGATCTGGGGAGACGAGGACCCGCCGGCGACAGACAAGCCACGCCCCCGCACCGGCCGCCAGACCCGTGCCAAGCGAGGGTCACCGCCCGCCACCCCGACAGCCACCTCGGAAAGGCGCGCCACGACCGGCGGGGCGCCCGACCCGGTCCGTCCTCCGGCCGCGCCGGAACCCGAGGCCGGTCCTTGACGTCGCCATGGAGCGCGACGGGCGCGGCATGATCTCGTTGCGGCAGCTGCCGGACCGGTCCGTTCAGGGCTCCGGGGAACTACCAAGGATGGAGCACGTCTATGCCTGAGACCAGACCACGACCGCCGGGTCAAGCCGGCGCGCCGGTACCTGCGCCCCTCGAGCGATACGGCAAGGCTGACCACGACCTATGAACCGCTCCCTTGTTCCCCTCGCCGCCAGGATCGTCCCAGCACCGGACCTGATCCGCCGCTACACGTCCTTTGACGGTCCCGAACGCCGCCATCTGGAAGGCCTGATGGCTTTCTGGAGCCTCCTCGCCGACCTGTCGTTCTCGGATCTGTTGTTGTTCGTGCCGGTCACGCGCGACCGCGGCGAACCTGATGAGGGCATCGGGGGGTCCCAAGCCCCGGCGGTTGATCACGGAGCGTTCGTCATCCTCGGCCAGATACGGCCGACGACGAACCAGACCCTGTACGAGGTCGACCTGGTCGGCCAGGTTGAGTCTGCAGAGAGCCTGGCGAACGTCGCCGAGGCTTACCAGACCGGTGCGATCGTGCGCTCCGAACAGCCGGGTGAGACCGCCGACGCCCTCGTGCGTGTCACGAACATCCCTGTTGGCCACCGCGGCAAGGTTCTCGGGGTGCTCTGCCGGGTCTGGTCGCCGCGCACGACGCGGCGGAGAGGCACGCTGGAACGGGTCTATCTCGATCTGTTCGAGCGGCTCTCTGTCATGGTCGCGGACGGCCTGTTTCCCTTCGTCGGCGGACCCGCCGCGGCCGAGGAGGCGCCGCGTGTCGGAGACGGGGTGATCGTCGTCGACGCCCGGCAGCGCATCACCTACGCCTCACCGAATGCCGTCAACGCCCTGCACCGTGCCTCGATCACCTCGGCCATCGTCGGCTCGAGCCTGACCCAGCTCGGGCTCGAGACCTCGGTCGTCGACGACGCCTTCTCGGGCAAGCTCCCAACGTTCGAGGAGGTGGAGCGGCCACCCGACGTCAGATTGATGATCAGGTGCATTCCCCTCATCGCGCGAGGTGAGGTCACGGGGGCGGCCCTCCTGCTCAGGGACGTGACGGACCTGCGCCGCAGGGACCGGCTCTTGTTGACCAAGGACGCGACCATCCGCGAGGTCCACCACCGTGTGAAGAACAACCTCCAGACGATCTCGTCCCTCCTCCGGCTCCAGGCGCGGCGTCTGGACGAGGCGGAGGCCGCGGGTCGCATCGCTTTGCTCGAGGCCGAGCGCCGGATCCGTGCGATCGCCCTGGTCCACGACATCCTGGCGCGGGACGCCACCGAGCAGGTGCCCTTCGAGCAGATCGTCGCCGCGCTCGTGAACATGATCCGCGAGACGAGCACGATCTCGTTCCCGGTGCGGATCGAGGTCACGGGGAGCTTGGGAGATGTCGCCGCCGAAGTGGCAACCCCGCTCGCGGTAGCGATCGCGGAGCTGCTTCAGAACGCCGTCGAGCACGCTTTCCCCGAGCCTTGGTACGCAGAGGGCTCGCTCTGGGCCCCTGGGGCGGGACCGGGACCGGCGCCCGAGCCAGTGGACCGGGGACCCGCGGCCGCAACTCAAGTGCCGGGCCCCGAGCCCGCCGCGCTAAGCGAGCCACGAGTCGATCTCTTTCTCGACGAACAGCCGGACGCCTTGGTGGTGGGCGTACGCGACAACGGCTGTGGGCTGCCCGAGGGATTCGACATCGACCGCACCCGCAGCCTCGGGCTGTCGATCGTGCGGGACCTCGTCCGCAGTCAGCTGGGTGGCACGATCAGCATGGACAGCGACGGCGGTACGGTCGTCCGCCTGGCGATCCCGGTAGTGCGGCCCTCTAGCTGAGAAGGCGGTGGCTCACCAAGCGCGGCGGCGCTGAGCGGCCAGCCACGCCTTGCGGAGCTTGCGGCGCTCGTCCTCGGAGGTGGCACCCCAGACGCCGGATTCCTGATTTGTGGCGAGAGCGAACTCGAGGCAAGCTTCGCGCGCTTCGCAGGAGAAACAGACGGCTTTGGCCGCGTCGATCTGCTCAATGGCTTGACCCGTGGTGCCGATGGGGAAGAACAGGTCAGGGTCAGTGTCCCGGCACTCGGCTACCTTGCGCCAATCGTCACTGTCCCACTCGCTCGAGCGGGTCCAGGTCAGAGCCACTCTGCCTCCTTGCGGCTTGGAAAGCGCGGCAGATGTTCATGGCCGTCCAAGCGCGTCCGTGAACACGATCACAAACATTGCAGTCAACAACCAGACCGATAATCGCTGGCTGAACCCGGCGAACAGAGGGCCGATTCCCTAACTGCGATACCTAATCTTAGGAGACGGTTCCGGCCAATGCAAGCATGTGATCACGATCACAATCAGAGGAAAATCGATTACCCTCACTAGCGCCGACAGAGGGAGCTAACAGCGTGACCGAGGTCTTCGCCCACCGGGGCTCGTCGCACCTGGCCAGGGAGAACACCGTCGAGGCTTTCACCGCCGCCAGGAAGCTGGGGGCGGACGGGGTCGAGCTGGACGTTCACCTGACTGCGGACGGCGTCGTGGTGGTGCACCATGACGGCCAGGTGCCGGGGCTCGGGAGCCTGGCCCACCTCCGGTCGTGGGAGCTGCCCGCATGGCTGCCTTCGCTGGCGGAGGCGCTGGAGGCCTGCCGGCCTCTCGTTGTCAACGTCGAGATCAAGACGGACGAGACGGACGCGGGACCCGAGCGCGACATGGAACTGGCCCTCAAGGTGGCGACGCTGCTGGCGGAGCGTGACGAGGCGCCTTCGATGCTGGTCTCATCGTTTTCTCTGGAGGCGATCGACGCCGTGCGCGCCCTCAGGGCCAACCTCGCGACGGCGTTGCTGGTGGATCTCGACAAAGACCCCATGGAGGCGCTCGTGACGGCACAACAGCACGGCCACGGCGGCCTGCACCCCTTTTTTGCTGGCGTCGACACGGCGCTTGTGTCTGCGGCCAAGCGCGGGGGCGTGGCGATCAGAACCTGGACCGTGGACGACCCGGCCCGGGTCGCGGCGCTCGCCGGCCTCGGTGTCGACGCCGTCATCACCAACGACGTGGCGGCAGCACTGCGGGCCCTCGGGCGCTCCGGTCCCGCAGCGGACCCGCCGCCAGCGCTCGGCTTCTGAGCAGCACCTGATCCCCCGGGTGGCCGGTGAACGCTCGGTCGTGGAGAATCGCCCCATGAGAGTTGCTGTCTGTGTGAAGCAGATCCCCGACCCTGCCGACCCTCCCGCGCTCGACCCGCAGGACCACACCCTCGTGCGGGAGGGCAAGGCGATCATGGACGAATCGGACACCTACGGGGTGGAGATGGGCCTGCGGCTCGTGGAAGCCGGCGGGGGTGGCGAGGTCTTGCTTGTCTCGATGGTCCCCAACGGCGAGACGAATGGGCTGCGCACGGCCCTCGCCATCGGAGCCTCGAGGGCTGTCGTGGTGTCCGACCCCTTGCTGGCGGGCTCGGACGCGCTCGGGACGGCGAAGGTGCTTGCGGCGGTCATCGCCCGGCTCGGCGCGGACCTGGTGATCGCCGGGACCGAGTCCACGGACGGCTACACGGGCACGACACCTGTCCAGGTGGCCGAGCTGCTGGGCTGGCCGTCGGTCAGCTTCGCCGAGCACGTCGAGATCTCCGACGGACTTGCCAAGCTCAGGCGCCAGACCGAGGAAGGCCACGACGAGATCGAGTGCCCCCTCCCGGCCGTCGTCACGATCACCTCCGGCGCCGTCGAGCCGCGCTACCCGTCCTTCAAGGGCATCGCGGCCGCAAAGTCCAAACCCGTCGAGCAGCTGAATGTGGCAGATCTCGGCCTGGACCCTGCCCAGGTCGGCTTCAGCGGTGCCCGCCAGCAGGTGATCTCCGTCGAGTCCGCCGACGCCCGCAAGGCCGGCGAGATCATCGTCGACCAAGGTGACGCCCATGAGCGCGTGATCGGCTTCCTCGAGAAGCTAAAGGTCTTGTAGAGGGTGAGGTCGCGGATGGGAAAGGTCTGGGTTCTCGCCGAGCAGCAGGCCGGCTTGCCGGCGGGCATCGTGCTCGAGTTGTTGACGGCCGCCCGCCTTCTTGCCGCAGCCGTCGAGGCCGTGACGTGGGCGCCCGGGGCCGAAGCGGCGGCCGGAGTCCTCGGTCGCTACGGGGCGGGCAAGGTCTACACCCTGGGCGACATAGGCGAGTCGTTGCCGGGGCCCAAGGTCGCAGCCTCGATGGCGGCCCTGTTCTCAACCGCGGACCGCCCCGAGGCCATCCTCATCGGCGCGACCCACGACGGCCGTGACGTCGCGGCGCGGCTGTCGGCGCGCCTTGATCTGCCCGTGTTGGCCAACGTCGTGGGCATCGACGCCTCGGGCCCGAGGCCAGCCTCCGTGCACACGATCTTCGGCGGCTCGGTAGTGGTGCGTGCCGAGTTCACCGGCTCTGTGCCGGGCATCTTCCTGGTCCAGGCGAAGTCGTTCGTCCCCGAGCCGGCCGAGCCGGCCCGCCAGAGGTCCCCGGAGATCGTCGCCATCGAGGTTCCCGAGACGGGGATGGGCGACGGGGCAAGGATCGTCGCCCGGCACGTCTCCGACCACAGCGGCCCGAAGCTCGACGAAGCAGCCGTCGTGGTGGCGGGGGGAAGGGGTCTCGGATCGCCCGCCAACTACGCCCTCGTCACAGAGCTTGCGCAGTTGTTGAACGGAGCCGCCGGTGCGACGCGCGCCATTGTCGACTCCGGCTGGGCGCCCTACGCGTCCCAGATCGGCCAGACGGGCAAGACCGTCAGGCCCAAGGTCTACGTGGCATGCGGGATCTCCGGAGCCACCCAGCACCTGGTCGGCATGAAGGACGCCGAGCAGATCATCGCCATCAACAAGGACAGGCAAGCCCCGGTCTTCGCGGTCGCCGACCTCGGCGTCGTCGGAGACGTCACAACCGTGCTCCCCAAGCTCATAGCGGCGATCAAGGCCCGTCGCTGAGTCCGGCCCCGGCGCGACCGGTACCGGTCGCGACCAGTTGCCAGCCCGCTGCGACGGGCGCGCCGGCGCCACGATCACCAAGGTTTGAAAGGGCTCTTCGGGGCTCCGCACATTGCGGTCAAAGGATATGTATCGTCGGGCGGCCGAGGGCATACGCGACCCGCGTTGCCAGAGCGCAGATGAAGGACTCACCGGTTGCTTTTCCCGACAACTGATTTCGCAATCTTCTTCGGGATCGTCTTCATCGGCAACTGGCTGCTGGCGCCGTTCCCCAAGCAGTGGCGCGTTTTCATCCTCATCGCGAGCTACGTCTTCTACGGATGGTGGGACTGGCGCTTCGTCTTCCTGCTGGCGGCCTCGACCTTCTGCACGGTGGCGGGGGGCCGCCTGGTGCACAAGGCCCGCGACGCATCGGCCCGGAAAGCCTGGATGATCGCCACCGTCTCCGCGGAGCTCGGCCTGCTGGGTTGGTTCAAGTACGCGGGCTGGTTGAGCGTCAACCTCGACAACGTGCTCCACCACCTCGGAATGGGCGATCCCATCCCGTTGGTACAAGTCACGCTCCCGGTCGGGATCTCCTTTTTCACCTTCATGGGCCTGTCGTATGTGATCGACATCTACAGGGGGAGCCTCGAGCCCTCCCCCTGGTTGGACGTGGCCGTGTTCGTGGCCTTCTTCCCGCACCTTGTGGCCGGGCCGATCGTGCGCGGGTCGGACCTGCTTCCCCAGATCCGCCGGGCGCACCGGCGCGACCCGCGCCGGATAGCCCTTCCGAAGGCGGCTTACCTCATATTCGGCGGCCTGTTCAAAAAGGTGGTGCTCTCCAGCTACGTCTCGTCCCAGATCGTGGACCCGGTGTTCGCCAACCCTCACACGCACTCCTCGCTCGAGGTCCTGTTGGCGATCTACGGCTACGCCGTGCAGATCTACTGCGACTTCAGCGGTTACACCGACATCGCCATCGGCTGCGCCCTCCTGCTCGGGTTCCGCTTCCCGGAGAACTTCAACGCCCCCTACACGGCCCGGTCCCTGCAGGACTTCTGGCGCCGGTGGCACATGACCTTGTCGCTTTGGCTGCGTGACTACCTGTACATCCCCCTCGGTGGCAACCAGGGGTCGCGCCGGCAGATGTACCGCAACATCATGATCACGATGGTCCTCGGCGGCTTGTGGCACGGTGCCGCGTGGACCTTTGTCGCCTGGGGCGCCCTGCACGGCATCGGGCAGTGCACCGGTCATTTCCGCCGTGCCAGACGCGTCGAAAGGGGTCTCTCTCCTCAGCGGGAGGGAGGCGGTTGGGTCGCCTGGGAGCGGTTCGCCACCTTCCAGCTCGTCTGCGTGGGATGGGTGTTCTTCCGGGCCACTTCTTTCGCCAACGCCTTCGCGATGTTCGGCCGGCTGTTCACCGGCTGGGCCGAGCCCTCCCCGCTCGTGAACTTCGCCGTGCTGCTCGTCATAGTCGTCGGCATCGGGTCCCAGTACGTGCCGAAGGCCTGGCCCCTGCGCGCGCAGGAGGTGTTCTCGCGACTTAGCGTATTGGCCCAGGGAGCCGTTCTCGCGGGGGTGCTGCTCGTCATCACGACGCTGGGCCCGCCTGGCGTCGCGCCTTTCATCTACTTCCGCTTTTGAGACTGGGACGATCTTGTCGAAGGTGGCGCGAACTACTTGAGTATCTTCCGGAAGGCACCGAGCCCTGCCGGCCGCCCGGGCGGCCGTAAGGGCGAACAGCCCCGGGACGGGCGCAGGGTGCGCCCGGCCCCGGCCAGGTCCGCGTCCGCCAACGCCTCGAGGCGCCGGTCGAGCACCTCGGCACGGCCCCGGGCGGCGCGGCCGGCCCCGACCACGACGGGACGTGGCCCCGTCCCGAGAACCAAACCGCGCCAGGTCGGCGAAGGCGGGCCGACCGACCAGAGGCGGCGGGCGTCCGCGGGCCGCATAATCGGCGTCGGCTTGGTCTGTTTCGGGATCTGGCTCGCGTTCGACGCCAACCAGCTCTACCACGCCGCCGAGGCGGGCCAGATCGGCGTCCGCCGCACCGTCGCGATGGCGGTCCTGCGCCCGATAGCCGCCGTCACCGACGCCTTGAGGATCTCAGGGCCGGTCAACTCCGCTGACTCGGCTCTCGGCAGATGCGGGATCGGCGGGGCGCCGGCTTGCATCAGCGGCCCGGCGCCCACGCCTACCGTGAACGGGCCGGTGCACAGGTCATGGGGCTATCTCGGCCTCGGTGGCGCCCCCCATCTCGGTCCCGGGATCCATTACGTTCCGCCGCCACCTCCGCCGGTGGAGCCGTCCGGACCCCCGCCAATTGCGTCCCCGACGACTTCGCACCCGTTGACGCTGCTCTCGATCGGCGACTCCATCGGCGAGGACCTCGGCTTCGGCCTGGGGGACGTGTTCTCGACCGATCCCGACGTCCGCGTCGTCCAGAAGGCCCTCGAGGACACGGGACTCGCGAGGAGCGACTACTACAACTGGCCGGTGGCGCTCGAGGCTGACCTGAGGCAGTACCACCCGGAGATCGTGGTCGTCATGCTGGGCGCGAACGACATGCAGTACTTCTCGACCGGCAACGGCCACTACATCTCGTTCTCCCTGACGGCGAGCCAGTGGTGGCAGGCTTACGCGCACCGGGTCGCGCTCGTCATGGACGAGGCGACCGCGGCGGGCGCCCATGTGATGTGGGTCGGCCTACCGCCGATGGGCGCCGGCTCGACGGTCCCGGCGGGCTTCCCGCAGAAGTTGAACGGCGTCTTCTACGCCGAGTCCAATGCGCACCCGGGTGTGGCGTACTTCCCGGCGGCGAGCGTCCTCGCCGGCAGGAAGGGGGGCTTCCAGCTGTACATGACGATCAACGGATCGATCGAGCAGATCCGTTCCACAGACGGCGTGCACCTGCTCCCGGCCGGCTACGACATGCTCGCTCAGGCGCTCGTGGAGCCGATGGAGCGGGCCTGGAACGTCAATCTGCACGTCGGTTAGCACTGGCGAACAGCCCGGGCCGACGCCGGCTCAGTGCAGGCTCTTGGCGCGCTCTCTGGACCGTTCGATCTCGGTCTCGGCCGCCTCGCGGCCGGCCCAGGTGGCGCCCTCGACGGACTTGCCGGGCTCGAGGTCCTTGTAGACCTCGAAGAAGTGCTGGATCTCCAGCCGGTCGAACTCCGGGAGATGACGGAGATCCTGCAGGTGCTCAAGGCGAGGGTCGTGGGCCGGCACCGCGATGATCTTGTCGTCGGGTCCCTTCTCGTCGGTCATGCGGAACATGCCGATCGTGCGTGACCTGACGACGCAGCCGGGGAAGGTGGGCTCCTCGACGAGCACGAGGGCATCGAGCGGGTCGCCGTCCTGGCCGAGCGTCCCGTCGATGAAGCCGTAATCCGCCGGATAACGGGTCGAGGTGAACAGCATCCGGTCGAGGTAGATCCGACCCGTGGCGTGGTCCATCTCGTACTTGTTGCGCTGACCCTTGGGGATCTCCACTACGACTTCGAACTCCATCGGCAAGCCTCGTCTGTGGTGTGGTCGTGCGGACGTTGGATCGGGACGCTAACAGCCTCCTGAGCTGGGCTGCGCACGCCCAACACGAACGCGCCGGCGATCGAAGCTGTCGCGCCGAGGCGGACCGCTAGCTCGAGACCGCGCTCTTCAGCAGCTCGACGAGCGGGGCCTCCAGGCCCGGAGCCGCGACGACGAATGTCGAGGACCCGTCGGCGAGCCCTTCGACGTCGGTCACAGTCGCCCCGGCCTCGCGCACGATGACGTCACCGGCGGCGCGGTCCCAGGGCCGTAGCCACGCCTCGTAGAAGGCGTCGAAGCGCCCGGCGGCCACCCCGCAGATGTCGATCGCCGCCGAGCCGCGGCGGCGGATGTCACGCACGGCCGGCAGGACAACCGGGAGCATGCGGGCCTGGTCGGCCCGGTCCTTGGCCACGTAGGTGAAGCCGGTGGCGACGAGCGCCTCGGCGAGGGTCCGTCCCGACGCCGAAAGCCGCAGCTCGTGACCGTTGAGCGACGCCCCCTCGCCTTCGCAGGCGGCGAACATCTCGCCGTTCATCGGATTGTGGACGGCTCCCACGATGCTGCGCCCCTCGAGCGTGGCGCCGATCGAGACGGCGAACTCCTCGATGCCGTAGAGGTAGTTGATGGTGCCGTCCAGCGGGTCGATGACCCAGGTGATTCCGGTGGAGCCCTTCCGGGAGCTGCCCTCCTCGCCCAGCACGCCATCGTCGGGCCGGGCGCGAAGCAAAGAGCTGACGATGAGAGCCTCGCTTGCCTTGTCGACCTCGGTGACGAGGTCGGTCGGGCTCGACTTCGACGAGGCGCCGGTGGAGAGCAGGACTCCTCCCGCCACCCTCTCAAGGCGCGAGCGCAGCAGCTTGCCCGCAGCCTCGGCAATCTCCTGCGCGAGCTCGAGGAGATCGGACCGGTGGTAACCGCCCAGGTTCGGGGCTGTCATGACGTGCGGGCCGGGCGGCGCATACCGGCCGGCGCGGCCAGGCGCGTATGGGCGAGCTGGGCGAGGCGCGCCACGAGAACCTCGATCACGAGCTCGTCCGGCCAGTCCACCACACCACGGAGGTCGAGGTCGGCATCGGCGACAAGGCTAACCGCGCGGGCGATGCGGTCCGTGCCGAGCCTTCTTCCCTGGGCGAGCACCTTGCGTGCCGGGTAGGGCGACATGCCGAGCAGCGATGCCGCCTCGCCCGGGTCGGTCACGCCGCTCCCGTCGAGACGCAGCATCGCCCCGAAATGCTTGTGCAGCATCGCCAGGAGCTGGAAGGGGTGACGGCCTCCGGGACCGAGCAGCCGGCGCGCGGCCCGCACCGCTGTGGCGACATCGCCGTTGTCGAGGGCGTCGGTGAGCTCCCAGGGCGGTGCACCGCCTTCCTCACCCAAGAACGGCTCGAGCTCAGCCGGGCTCACCCTCGCGCCATCGCCGTAAGCGGCGGTGAGGACGTCCAAGAGCGCGTGCAGGCGCGAGACGTCCTCGCCGAGATGGCCTTCTAGGAGATGCCTGGCGGCGGGGTCGAGGTGGACGGACGCGGCCTGCAGCTGCTCGCCCAGCCACTGCGTGCGGGCCTTGCCGGAGGCGCCCGGGGAGGTGTCGATCTCCTGGGCGCGTGCCTTGACAACCTTGGCGAGGACTGCGGGCAGCGCCTTTCCGACGACGGCCAGCACGAGCACGTTCGGCGCGAACTGCTCGCCGAGGCGCGAGGCGAGCTCGGCGGCCTGTGAGGCGTCGAGACGTTCTGCGTCGCGGAGCACGACGATGCGGCGCTCGGCCAGGAATGCAGGCGTGAACAGTGCGTCCAGCACCGGCCCGATGTTCAGCTCGTCCTCGGCGCCGGGGGCGCGGTGCTCCTCGATCGCGACCGAGGCACCAAGGTTGGCCGAACCCGGGTCCCCGGCTCGGCCGAGTGGCCCCTCGGATGAGGTCAGCTCGGCGAGCAGCTGCTCGACACCGCGATCCACGAGCGCCGGATCGCCGCCCTTTACGACGAAGACGGAGGCGGGCTCGCCGCCCTGGGAACTCACGGCGGTCACTGCGGCCTCCCCGCGCCGATGGTCGTCCCCGAAGCGCCGCCCTCGCCGGCCCGCCCGGCCCCGCCGCCCTCGGCCGACTCGGCGATCGCGGCCAGGAGGTCGCGCACCTTGCAGGTCCCGGCGACGTCGTGGACCCTGACCAGGCGGCACCCGCCGGCGATGCCCATCGCGGCTGAAGCCAACGACGCTTGGCGGCGTTCGCCGATGCCGAGGTCCAGCAGGACACCCAGGAAGGTCTTGTTCGACGAGGAGAGGAGCAACGGGTAGCCGAGGGAGGCGAGGCGAGGCGAGCTCTGCAGGAGCAGGAGTGACTGTCCGGCCGTCTTGCCGAGGTCGAGGCCGGCGTCGAGGATGATGCGGTCGGCCGGGATCCCACACGACCGGGCGCTCTCGGCGCGGGCGCTGAGGAAGCGCTCGACTTCGGCCACGACGTCGTCGTAGTGCGGGTCCGGGTCGGGCACTCGGGGCGCGAGCCGTATGTGGGTGGCAACGACGCTCGCTCCGGCGGCGGCGGCAACCGGGAGATAGGCGGGGTCCGCGAACCCGCTTATGTCGTTGCCGAGGACAGCTCCGGCCCCGAACGCGGCGGCGGCGACCGACGCCCGCCAGGTGTCGACCGAGAGGGGGACGTCGAAGCGCTGGCGAAGGGAGGCGATCACAGGAACGACCCGGTCGAGCTCCTCTTCCTCTGTCACCTCCGGACCCGGCCCGGCTTTGACGCCGCCGACGTCGAGCACGTCGGCGCCTTGTTCGACCAGCTGCTGCGCGTGCTCGAAGAAACGGTCCAGCTCGAAGTAGGAACCGTGATCGTAGAACGAATCCGTCGTGCGGTTGAGTATGCCCACGACGAGCGCCCTCGTCGTCAGGTCGTAGCGGCGTCCGCCTAGCTCGAGAACGATGGGACGGCGGGCCCAGAAGACCGCGCTGTGGGTCGGCGGCACTTCAGGCTCCAGCGCGCCCGGGGATCAAAAGAGTCGGGATGTGAGGGCGCGCCTGTATTGTGCCCGTCTCGGGTCCGAGGGGTCCATCGTCTCGAGGATGTCGACGAGCTCCTGACGGGCCTCGTCGTCGGTCTTCACCCGGTCGAGCAGCGCGCCGATGCGCGCTTCCAACTCAGCCCCTTCGCCGCCCGCGCCCTCGCTCGGAACAGCAACGCCCGCGATGGCCAATCGGGCCAGGGCGGCGACACGACGTGCCTCACCGGTGTCGGGGATCTTGGCGAGCAGGCTGAGGGCGCTCTCTGGCTCGCCGCGCCCGACGAGGATCTCGGCCAGGCCGGTGACGGCCTCGGGCCGGTCGGGCTCGAGCTCGAGAGCCCGGCGAAGGGAGGCCTCGTCGCCGAGGGCGACGAGCTGGTCGGCTTCGCTCGCGGCCGGCAGCAACCGGCTCACGAACTCGCGCACGGCGGCTTCGGGAAGCGCGCCGATGAACTGGTCGACGACGCGGCGCTCTTGGATGGCGAACACGGCCGGTATCGACTGGACCTGGAAACTCTGCGAGATCCGCGGGTTCTCGTCGACGTTCACCTTGACGAGCTCGACTGCTCCGTCGGTTGCCTCGACGACACGCTCGATGATCGGGCTGAGCGTCTTGCACGGGCCGCACCAGGGCGCCCACAGGTCGACGATGACCGGGACGGAGTCGGAGCGGGCGAGTACGTCGTTCTCGAACGAGGCGTCAGTGGCATCCAATGTCATCGGGCAAAACCCTAACGGCTCGCCGGCTACTACCCGCGGTCGCACGGGCGACCGCGGGTAGGAAGCGACAGGCCCGCTGACGCGGCGGGCGCTGTTAGGGGATCGTCGTAGGAGTTGCCGGCAGGGTGAACTCGCCGGCGGGCACAGTCGTCGAGAAGCTCGTGATCTCGAAGCTGCCGGCGTCCGCCGCCGTAGTGCCCGTCCACGAGACGTAACCGAGGACGCCCTGGCTGGTTACGCAGAAGGTCCCCGTCCCCTTCTCGTTGGTGGCACCGGTCACAGAAACGCAGGAGAGGGAGAGGCCGTTGACCGACTTCGACGAGTAGCTGACCTGCCCGCCCGCGGCCTTGGCGGCCGCCTGGAAGTAGGGGAGGTAGTAGTTCGGCTGGTAGAGCGCAAACAGGTCCGCCAACGAAGCCTCCGCGGCCTCGCTGAAGCACGTCGCCCCGGAGCTGGCAGTGGTGCAGATGTAGCTCTTGGTCCCGAGAGTTATGAGCTTGAAGGTGCCCGAGGCGGTGGTCCCCCCGAAGAGCGAGTCCGGTGGCTGTTCCGCGATCGTGAGGCTCGTCAGCGACTTCGAGCTGCCCGAAGTGATCTTGTAGGTTGCGATGAAGGTGGCGTGCTCGCCCGACTGGAACTTCGAGAGCAGGCTCGATCCCGACAGGCCGGTCGAAGCCGTGGTGGTGGTGGAGCTCGGTGCGGCAGTGGTCGCCGTCGTCGAGCTCGGTGCGGCAGTGGTCGTCGTGGTGCTCGTGCTCGTGCTCGAGCACCCCGCAGCCACGACCGCCACGACCACCGCCAATCCAAGGCCGGCAACGACACGACGCGGTTTGAAATCCCTCGCAAGCCTTCTCATCTGGGTCCTCCACCCCCGGTCACCCGTTCACCGGAGGCTCCATGCCGCAGGCACACCACCCGGGGGACCGCATTGAAATGTTTCGTGAGGTTAGCTCACGGGCGACTTTCCGCGGTGCTTTTGTCCCGAGCCGTCGTGTGGGCTCAGACGACGAAGTACTTGGCCATCGGGTGATGGCAGATGATGGCGAGCGTCGTCTGCTCGGGATGGAGCTGGAAGCCCTCGCTCACGCTGACCCCGATCCGGCCGGCCTCGAGGAGCTCGACCACCTTCGCGTTGTCCTCGAGATCAGGGCAGGCCGGATAACCGAACGAATACCGGCCGCCCCGGTGCTGCTGGCGGAAGAGACCTGTCAGGGTCGGGCCGTCCTCGGCGGCGAAGCCCCACTCCTCGCGGACGCGCCTGTGCCACAGCTCGGCGAGCGCCTCGGTCATCTCGACCGACAACCCGTGCATGGCCACGTAGTCCCTGTAACGGTCCGAAGCGAACAGCTCGGCGGTGTGGGCCGAGGCGAGCGCTCCCACAGTCACGATCTGGAAGGCGGCGTAGTCGCCCTGCCCCGACTCCACCGGCCTGAAGAAATCCGCGATGCACAGGTAGGGCTCGGTGGCCTGGCGCGGGAAGGCGAACCGCTCGAGCTCGGTCGTGCGCTCGTCGTCTTTGTAGACGACGAGATCGTTTCCTTCGGAGTTGACCGGGAAGTAGCCCCAGATGACCTGAGGGACGAGCAAGCCTTCGGCCTTCACGTCGTCGAGACGGGCCCTGAGCTCGGCCCGGACCCGTTCCTTGAAGTCCGCGTCGGCCTCGCCGGGCTCGGGGCGGTAGCCCCATTGGTTGCGGAAGAGGGCCGTCTCGTTGAGGTACGAGGCGATGTCGTCGAGAGGGATGCCCTTGGCGACACGGGTGCCGAGGAAGGGGGGCTCGAAAAGCGCGTTGTCCACGCCGACGGCCGGAGAGCGCGCCGGGAGCGCGGTCCTGTCGACCCCAGCCATCTGGACGCTTCTCCGCGGGGGGAGCTTGCGGCCCGACGGCTCGGTCCCGAAGCTCGGGTCGTCGACGCCGCTGCGTTTGATCTCCATCAGCCGGTCGAGCAGGTGCAGACCCTCGAAGGCGTCCTTGCCGTAGAACACACGGCCCTTGTAGAGAGCGCGCAGGTCCTTTTCGACGTAGGTGCGCGTGAGCGCCGCCCCTCCGAGGATTATCGGGTAGCCGGATTTCTCGAGCCGGTTCAGCTCCTCCAGGTTGTCGCGCATGATTAGCGTCGACTTCACGAGCAGGCCGCTCATGCCGATGGCGTCGGCCCCGACCTCCTCGGCCTTGGCGATCATCTCTGAGACCGGCACCTTGATGCCGAGGTTGTGGACCTCGTAGCCGTTGTTGGTGAGGATGATGTCGACCAGGTTCTTGCCGATGTCATGCACGTCGCCCTTGACGGTCCCAAGGACGATACGCCCCCGCCCGCCGGACTCGGAGCGTTCCATGTGCGGTTCAAGGTAGGCGACTGCCGCTTTCATCGTCTCGGCCGAGGCGAGCACGAAGGGCAGCTGCATCTGGCCGGAGCCGAACAGCTCACCAACGGTGCGCATGCCGGCCAGGAGCATGTCGTTGACGATGTCGAGCGGCGCGTTGCCTACGCCGAGTGCCTCGTCGAGCTCCGACTCGAGCCCGTTGCGGTCACCGTCCACGATGCGCTGCTCCAGACGGCGGCTGACCGCCCATCCAGATCGGTCCTCGATGGCGGAGTGCGCCGCCGCGCTCTCACCCTCGAACGCCGCGATCAGCGCTGAGAGCGGGTCGTAACCCTCGCGGCGGCGGTCATAGATGAGATCGAGGCAGATGTCGCGGTCAGATTCGGCGATCTTGTGCAGGGGCTGGATCTTGCCGGCATGCACAATCGCCGCGTCGAGGCCCGCCTGGACGCATTCGTGCAGGAAGACTGAGTTGAGCAACTGGCGTGCGGCCGGGGCGAGCCCGAAGGAAACATTCGAGAGGCCGATCACGGTGTGCACGCCCGGCAGTTCGGTCTTGATGCGCCCGATCGCCTCGATCGTCTCGATTCCGTCCCGGCGGCTTTCCTCCATGCCGGTCGAAAGCGGGAGGGCGAGCGGATCGAAGAGGAGGTCCTCGGGCTCGAGGCCGTAGCGCCCGACGGCGAGATCGTGGATCGCCCTTGCGGCACGCAGCTTCCACTCGGCGGTGCGTGCCTGGCCGTCCTGGTCGATGCAGGTGCAGACCACCGCCGCGCCGTAGTCGCGCGCGAGCGTCAGGAACCGGTCGAGCCGGGTGCCGGGGGCGTCCCCGTCCTCCAGGTTCACCGAGTTGAGGACGGGTCGCCCTCCGATCCATTGCAGGGCGGCTTCGGCGACCGGGGCCTCGGTCGTGTCGATGACGAGCGGGATCGACGACTGTGTCGCGAAGCGCCGGGCCACCTCGGTCATGTCCCGGACCCCGTCGGCGCCGGTGTAATCGACGCACACATCGAGCAGGTGAGCACCCTCGCGGGCTTGGTCACGAGCCATGGTGACCGTGGTCTCGAAGTCGCCGGCGAGCATGGCGTCGCGGAAGCGCTTCGAACCGTTGGCGTTCGTGCGCTCCCCTATGACAAGGAACGACGCCTCCTGTTCGAACGGCGTCGCCGCGTACAGCGAGGCGGCGGACGGCTCGTGCACAGGCGAGCGTCGAGCTGGCTCGAGACCCGCGCAGGCGGCCACGACCTTGGCTAGGTGTTCGGGGGTGGTACCGCAACAGCCGCCGATGACCGAGACACCGAGCTCGCGCACGAACACCGACAGGTGCTCGGCGAGCGCGTCGGGCGTCAGGTCGTAGTGCATCTTGCCGTCTA
The DNA here is from genome assembly GCA_052148655.1 of Acidimicrobiales bacterium. Lineage (GTDB taxonomy): Bacteria > Actinomycetota > Acidimicrobiia > Acidimicrobiales > Bog-793 > Fen-455. The sequence continues at coordinate 20,166 of JBKQHU010000096.1, read as the reverse complement.
CGACCGAGGGCAGGCCGGCGTTGGGCAGGGCCGAGATCGGGGTGCGAGCCTGGCCGGAGAGGAAACGGAGGGCTTCGTACATCTCGACGGGGCCCGTGGCGCAGTTCATGCCGATGACGTCCGGCTTCATGGCCTCGAGGGTGCACAGCGCCGCGCCGACCTCGGTGCCCAGCAGCATGCGGCCGGTGAGCTCGATGGTCACCTGGACCTGGATGGGTACCTCACGCCCCGCGTACCGCATTGCGCGGCGGCAGGCCTGCATCGCCGCCTTGGCCTGGAGCACGTCGTAACACGTCTCGATCAAGAGCAGGTCGGCGCCACCGTCGAGCAGGCCTCGTGCGAGCACTTCATAGGCGTCCCGAAGGTCTCCGAAGCTGACCTGGCCGAGTGTCGGGAGCTTCGTGCCGGGCCCCAGGCTCCCGGCCACGTAACGCTGCCGGTCCGCCGTCGAGTAACCGCTGGCGACCTCTTTCGCCAATCTGGCCGAGGCGCGGGCGAGCTCTTCGGCCCGGTCCGCGATCTGGTACTCAGCGAGAACGATGGGAAGCGAGCCGAACGAGTTCGTCTCCACGACGTCGACGCCGACCTCGAGGAACGATCGGTGCAGCTCCTGGACGACGGCCGGACGCGTGACGCACAGCATCTCGTTGCAGCCCTCGAGCGACTCGCCGCCGAAGTCGTGGGCACTGAGCTCGCGGAGCTGCAGATTGGTCCCGGTGGCGCCGTCGTAGATGACGACCCGCTCGCGGACACACTCGAGATAGCTTTTCGCGGCCTTCACTGGGGATAGAGACTACCTGGGCGTCGTTGTCGGACTGGCGAGGCGGCCGCGGCTAGGCATCTGCCGGCAGCCGGGCGACCGCCCGTCGCGCCTGTTCCTCGACGGCCCAGGCGGCGCACTCGGTAGCGAGCGCCGGGTGGAACCTCAAGCGCCGCAACTGCTGCTCGGTCGTGTACTGGTCTTCCCCGAGATCGACCAGGCTGAGTGCCAGCTGGTAACCGTGCCGGCGGAGGCTGTCGGCGGGCGGTATGGGCGGGCGCTCGTGTTGTGCGGCCTCGTGCCTGGCCTGAAGCGAATCCGGCAGCCGTCGAAGATGGCGTCGGGCGAGGGGCGGGAGCAAGCGCCGGACCGCGAGCCGTCCTGGTCCCCGCCATTCGGCCATGTCGAAGTCGACGCAGCGCTTCAAGGTCCGGGCGAACGGAGCGTTCGGTCCGAGCCGCTCCCCGAGACCGAGTGACCGGGCGGTGTCCTCCACGTCCATCTCGATCCCGCCTGGCGACTCCTCGAGCCGGATTATGAGATGACGCAGCAGCCAGGTCGTCGAGGGACCTAGCACGGGCAACCAGAAGGTCTCCACGTAGCTTGATCGCGGGTCGTAGCCGACCTCGTCGATCACCGGGTCGGGCCATGGCTCGACGCGGAGGTGGACCCGTTCCCGCTCAGGAGGACGTGCCGGCCCGTCGGGACATGTTGTGGCGCTTGAGTCGACTTGCACGGGCACTGCTGGACCTCCGTCGTGGCTGAGCGATGAGACTGCCGAGACGCTGGTTCAGCCGATTCCCGTGCTACCTACCGTTTCCCGGCGGTTTGGTCCGGTGCGGTGGCTCTCGCCATCGCTCCAATCCGTACGTCGGCCAGGATGTAAGGGCGAAAGCCGGAGATGATATGGGCGCCTTGAGGAGCCCGGGTGAACATCTGGAACGCGCTCGAGGCGCGGACCGAGGGTGAACCCGTGCTACCTGCCGTCTTGTGGCTGAGTCACGGCCGTGCGGCACCGGACGGTGCCACCCCGGTCTACGGTGTCAGCATCAGGACATCAAGGCTGTCGGGGCGTGAGCCCGCGATCGGAGGGGTCACATGCGTACGTCCCGTTTGACAGTGCTTGTCGTTCTCGCAGCGGTGCTTCCCGCGATCGTCGGCGGCCCAGCCTGGGCGCGCGGAGCAGAGCCCCGAACGGTTCATGGGATCGGACAACAGCAAGGTGAGCTCCAGGGCTCCGACACGGTCGCCCAAGACGGTTTCGGGGTCTCGGTGGCGATCTCCGGCGCGGCCGTTGTCGCGGGAGCACCGGGATACGCGAAGAGTGCCGGCAGGGCGTACGTGTTCGAAAAGAGCGGCGATGCCTGGAAACAGGCCGCCGAGCTCAAGGGCTCCGACACAGCCGCCAGTGACTACTTCGGCTACTCGGTGGTCATCGCGGGCACGACCGTCGTCGTAGGCTCACCCGGCTACGCCAAGGACGCGGGTCGGGTGTACGTGTTCACAGCCACGGGCGGCGGCTGGCAGCAGGTTGCCGAGCTCAAGGGCTCCGACACTGCCGCCGGCGACTATTTCGGCTACTCGGTGGCCATCTCGGGCACGACCATAGGCGTCGGCGGGCCAGGCCACGCCAAGACCGCGGGTCGGGTGTACGTGTTCACCAAGGCCGGTGCCTCCTGGAAGCAGACCGCCGAGCTCAAGGGCTCCGACACTGCCGCCGACGACGGCTTCGGTTATGCGGTGGCCCTCTCGGGCACGACGGCAGCCGTCGGTGCGCCGGTCTACACCAAGAACGCTGGTAGGGCATACGTATTCACCGACACGCCGAGCGGTTGGAAGCAAGCCGCCGAGCTGAAGGGTTCCGACACCGTCGGGGAGGACGGCTTCGGCGTCGCGATCGCCGTCTCGGGCGCGACGGCCGTTGTGGGTGCCGATGGTCATGCCAAGGGCGCCGGTCGGGCTTACGTGTTCACCAACTCGGTCGGCGGCTGGAAGCAGTCAGCCGAGCTGAAAGGCGCCGACACGGTCGCCAATGACGGATTCGGCATCTCGGTGGTCCTTTCGGGCACGACCCTCATGATCGGCGCACCGGATCATGCCAAGCTCGCCGGCCGCGCGTACGTGTTCACAGGCGCGGCCGGCACGTGGAAACAGGTGGGCGAGCTGAAAGGCGCCGACACGGTCGCCAATGACGGCTTCGGTGTCTCGGTTGCCCTGTCGGGCACGACCGCCGTCGTGTCGGCGCCGGATCGCGCCAGCGACGCCGGGCGTGCCTACGTGTTCACTGCCTGAAGGGCTGCTGTGAGCGGGACGGTCGTAGTCGGGCACGACAGACCCTGTGCGCCTGCGGGGAAGGCCCCGCGGGCTCGGGGGCGGGCAGGACCCTCGTTGAATGCCGGTGGGCGATCCCGTTACCGCCTGGGCGCGGGGCGCGGTAGTGCCAAACGGCCCTAGCGCGGAGGCGGACAGCAGAGCAGCCTGGTTCAGAGGGGAGTTTGACGAGAAAGGGGGGCATCGTGTCCCAGATGCAGTCACAAGCGACCGCGCCTTTGAGTGAAGGTGACACGCACAAGCCCGAGGACATTGCTGCTCTTGTGGCTAGCCACCCGCTGTTGGCAGGTCTTCCCGGCGACATGGCCGCGCTTGTCAGTGGCTGCGCCCGCAATGTGGCCGTGAAGTCAGGGGAATTCCTGCTTCTCGAGGGAGATCCCGCGAACACCCTGTACCTGTTGCGTAGGGGCCGGGTGTCGCTCGAGGCGAGTGCTCCGGGCCGCGCGCCAGTCGTGATCGAGACCTTGGAGCCGGGTGCCGGCCTAGGCTGGTCATGGCTGTTCCCGCCCTATCGCTGGCAGTTCGACGCCCGTGCCATCGAACCTGTCGGGGCGATCGCAGTGGACGCAGCTTGCCTGCGCTCAAAGGCGGAGGCAGACCCGGTCTTCGGCTACGAGCTGATCAAGCGGTTCGCCTCCGTGATGATGACGCGACTGGATGCAGCGCAGTTACGCCTCTTGGACCTTTATGGAAGGAAGGCGTAGCAACCGGGAGTCGACAATCGGTCCCAGCGACTTGGCGCGGACGTGGTATCTGTTTGCGCGTTAGAGCCCGGTTATCGAGTGCGATACCTGCCGTCTGGCACAGAAAGATCAGAAAGGCGCCCCGCAGTGCGGGAGCCTCTCCTTGCTCCTTGCTTCGACGGCCCAGCGGTTCGAGCCGTCTGAAGGTGTTGCGAGTGGTTACCCAGGGAGAGAAGCCGCGCAGCCGGCTCTTCGCTTGGACTCTAGAGGGGAACGGCTCGCAATTCTCGAACAGACGTGGCTGGAGGCGGTACGCGTTCTGGTCCTCCTGGTCGGGTCTTTCGCCTCTGTTTACTTGGCGGACGACTGCCGACAATCAGAGGAGAAGCCAGGAGGCTGGAGAGGGACTACTCAAAGAAGAGCGACGTGCCGGCCGACAGGGCCCGGTATGCCGGAAGATCGGGGGACACCATGATTGCCGCGATGTCGAGAACCGAAACTGCAGCCTTGATCGGTGTGGTGCTGCTCGCGCTGGTCGTCGTGTTTGGCTTCATGGTCGGGCCGAAGTGGTGGCACTGGGGCTCGTTCATCGTGCTGACCATTTTGCTGTCCATCCCACTGGCCATGGCCTTTTTCATCCCGTTGCCGATCGTGGTGATTCTGAACGTGGCGATAAGCCACAACGTCTGGCTGAGAAAGCACGGGTCTGCATCAGTGGAGTTGTAGTCGCCTTGAGGTGAGATGTCCGTTGCTCCGGGTCGGCCCGCGGCCGACGGGAGCGATGCCGCCGTTTTGCAGATTGTCGCTCCGTGCAACACGGCCGTGTTGCTGACTCCGAGCTGCTACCCGCTGCTGGGAGCGCGCAAGTCGGGGCATTTCGTTGCGTTGTTGTGCACTCGGAGCGGTTGTGGGGGAGGGGGCGGTTCGCAGAATTGTCGGAGGTGAGCGCGGGTGGATGCGCACTTCGTGGTGTCGGTCGCCTGGCGCGTTGACGGCTCGGTGTCGTTAACTGTTGGCTGCCGAGTCATTGGAGGACCAGCTGATGATCACCGCCCTGAAGCGAGAGGTGTTAGAGGCAAATCTCGAGCTCGTCGAACGTGGCCTCGTGTTTGACACTTTCGGGAACTGCAGTGGCATCGACAGAGAGCTGGGCCTTGTGGTGATAAAGCCGAGCGGTGTTCCCTACGGGGAACTGTCGGCTGAGGACATGGCCGTCGTCGCGCTCGGGTCAGGAGGGCATCTGGAGGGTCTCAAGCCGTCGTCGGACACTCCTACGCATCTTGAGATCTACCGGTCGTTCCCCACTGTGGGCGGCGTCGTTCACACGCACTCGGCCTGCGCCTCGAGCTGGGCACAGGCACATCGGCCGATACCGTGCTTTGGGACGACGCACGCCGACTACTTCAAAGGCCCGGTGCCGTGCAGTCGCGACCTGACTGCCCAAGAGATAGACGGCGCCTACGAGAAGGAAACCGGGCGGGTGATAGTCGAGACCTTCGAGGCGCTCGATCCTGATGAGCTGCCCGGAGTGCTTGTGGCGTCGCACGGAGTCTTCACGTGGGGCCGCGACGTCTCGCACGCGGTTCTTCACGCGGCGGTCGTGGAACAGGTTGCCCAGATGGCCAAGCTTTCATTGGAGCTGAGGCCGGATCTCGACCAGATCGGTTCGCAACTGCTCGACCGCCACTTTCTCCGCAAGCACGGGAGCAACGCCTACTACGGCCAGGCGAACGGCTGACCGAGCCGTTTCAAGGATGAACTCGGGTGAGGGGGAGAGCTCGGTGACCAGTGCCATTGCCTGACTTCGAGTTCGCGACCGCGGGCCGGATTGTCTTCGGGGCCGGCCGGGCGAAGGAGCTCCCGGTGCTGGCCGGGCGCCTCGGATCGCGGGCGCTCGTATGCACGGGTGCGAGCCCAGGTCGCCATGATGGGATCCTCGAGAACCTCGCATTGGTCTGTGCGACATTCCAGGTCGCTGGTGAGCCCACGGTGGAGCTTGCCCGACTGGCGGTCGCGGCCGCCCGCGACGAGGGCGTGGACCTTGTCATCGCGGTGGGGGGCGGCAGTGTGATGGACCTCGGCAAGGCCCTGGCGATGTTGCTCGGCAATGGGGGGGACCCTCTCGACTACCTCGAAGTCGTTGGGGAAGGTCGTTCCATCGCCAAGCCGTCGGTCCCGTGCGTCGCCCTGCCCACGACGGCAGGCACGGGAGCGGAGGTGACCCCGAACGCGGTCCTCGCCTCGCCCGGACTGAAGGCGAGCCTGAGAAGCCCGCTCATGTTGCCCACCTTGGCGTTGGTGGACCCGCTGCTGACGCTGAGCTGTCCGCCCGGGGTGACCGCGTCGAGCGGGATGGACGCCCTGACCCAGTGCCTCGAACCTCTTGTCTCCGTTCGTGCGACGCCGATGACCGACGCGCTGGCAAGCGAGGGCCTGCGCCGGGCGGCCGCGGGCCTGCGCCGCGCCTTTGCCGATGGCAATGACATCGAGGCCCGGACCGACATGTCGTTGTGCAGCCTGTTCGGCGGGCTGTCACTGGCCAACGCCAAGCTTGGCGCGGTACACGGGCTGGCCGGCGTCATCGGCGGGACCGTGGAGGTGCCGCACGGGATCGCATGTGGCGCGCTACTGGTGGCGACCGTGGAGGCGAACGTGAAGGCTCTGCGCGCCCGGCAACCAGATGGTGATGGTCTGGCCCGGTATCAAAAGGCAGCCCGTCTGCTCACCGGTCACGCCGACGCGACGATCGAGCAGGGCAGCGACTGGATTGCAGAGACGGCGAGACTTCTCGGCGTACCGAAGCTGTCCCGCTTCGGTCTGACCGCAGAGAACGCGGATGACGTCGTCGAAAGAGCGCTCCGCGCGAGCAGCACCAAGGGCAACCCGATCGAACTGAGCCGCGACGAGCTGCACGCCGTGTTCTCGGCAGCGATTTGACGACTGTCCCGAGCAAGGCCGAGTTGCTTCTCGACGGCTCCCTGTCGGGGCGCGCCCGGGCGGCAAGCTCCTCGTCTGAACAGGCGTATGCGAGTCTCTGGGGCGGGACCTCACCCCGGACCGGGCGTGTTTCGCAGCTTCGCCGCGTGAGAGTTTGTGCGCGGCGCAAGATAGGTCAGGGCTGTGGGCGAGTATGGTGCCCTCGGGCGACGTCCGGCGCGAGGGCACCTGCGCGTTTTTCCTGAGGACACATGGTGGGGAGGTCACATGGAACTGCGGGAGAAGATCGATGCCGCGGAGGGTGTCCGTAAGTCCGACCTAGTGCTCCGGGGCGGGCAGCTCGTCAACGTAGCGACGGGTGAGATCTACCAGGCGGACGTCGCCGTTGCCGGCGACATTATCGCGGCAGTGGGTGACGTCGGGTCACACATCGGACCGGACACCGCCGTCATCGACGTGAGCGGGCGCTACCTCGTCCCCGGCCTCATCGACGGCCACCTGCACATCGAGTGCAGCAAGCTGTCGATCACGATGTTCGCCGACGCGGTTGTCCGCTACGGCACGACAAGTGTTGTTTCGGGCCTCGACCAGACCTTCGCGGTGGCAGGCCTCGACGGTGTGAGAGAGGCGCTCTCAGAAGCCGCAGCCAGCCCCTTGAGGGTCTTCTGGGCGGCCCCGTACAAGGTGCCGTACACGATCCCGGAGACGAACGTCGGCTTTCGCCTCGGACCTGAGACCCACGAGATAGCCCAGAAGTGGGACGACTGTTTCGGGGTCTGGGAGACCGTCACCGAGTTCATCACCAACCGTGACCCGGAAGTGCTGGAGGTGATCGAGATGGCTGCCCGGAACCGGTTGCCGGTTTTCGGCTGCGCTCCGATGGCCAGCGAGGCCACGATCGGCATACTGGCCGCGGCTGGCGTGCGCTTGGATCATGAGAGCTACAACGCCGAAGAGGTCCTGGCGAAGATGCGCGCAGGCATGTACGTGATGGTCCGCGAATCGGCCGTGGCCCATTTCATGGAGGAGAACATCCAGGTAGTCACACGCCTGGGCGCGAATCCCGGCAGGGTCGGCTTCTGCACCGACGATGTCACCGCGACCAGCATCCTCGGCGACGGACACCTCGACCGGCTGGTGCGGATGGCCGTGAAGGCGGGCGTGCCGCCGGTCACGGCGATCCAGATGGCGACGGTCAACACGGCGCAGATGTACCGCATCGATCACCTGGTCGGATCCATATGCCCTGGGCGCTTTGCCGATGTGGTGGTCGTGGACGACCCGACGAGCTTCGTCGTCGAACGAGTGATCGCCAAGGGCATCTTGGCGGCCGAGGGTCGGCGGACGTCGCGCCGGCCGCGTGCGCCCTCGCGTGGCCCGGCCCTACTCAACACGATGCAACGAAGGCCGATCGATCCCGCCGAGATCCAGCTGACCTCGGCCCTCGGCTCACCTGTGCGCGTGCTTGCCATGGAGATGGACCGCGAGGTCCCCTTCGTGCGCCGGAGGCGCGATGTCGTCCTGGCGGTGGTCGACGGCGTGGTGCAGACCGATGTCACCCAGGACGCGCTCTATGTGACCGTGGTCGAGAGGTACGGAAAGACCGGGACCGTGGGCGTCGCCGTGGTCTGTGGCTTCGGCCTGCGCTCGGGCGCGCTGGCTACGAGCGCCGCCCCGGACGACAACAACATCATCTGCGTTGGCACGGACCCGTCCGACATGGCCCTCGCCATAAACGAGGTGATCAGCATGGGAGGCGGTCTCACCGTCGTGGACCGCGGCCATGTGCTCGAGACGCTCGCACTGCCGGTCGGTGGCATCGTCGCAGACATCGATGTCGAGACCATGGCCGACGCGGAGGTCCGGCTGGACACCGCCGCTCGGGAGCTCGGTTGCGAGCTTCCGTCCGCGTTCGGCTACTTGATGTTCCTCGAGATCACTTCCATCCCGGATTACGCGGTCACTGACCTAGGCCTCGTGGGCGTGCGTGAGCTAGCCGTGCTGGACTCGGTGCTCGGGCCGGGCTGACGTGCCGCGGCGGTTACTTGCCGCGCTTCGGGGCCCTTTTGGTCACGTGCTCGACCAGCGCGTCCGACCCTGGGAAGAAGAGGCCTTCATGCCCGTCTTCGGTCCAACGGACCTGGTAAGGGGGGCCGCCGTCCGCGCCGAGCACTTTCAGGACCTCTGCGGTCCGGTCGGGCTTGGCAACCGTGTGGCCCCGGACCAGAAGATGATCTCCGACCTTGGCGTCCATCGTCGCACCTCCTTCGAGATCTCGGATCCCATGGATCATGGTTCAATCGCCGCTGACGAAGTGTAAGCCGCTGACGAAGTGTAAGAGGCGAAAGTCCTGAGTTCCGAGCGCCGTGCCCGCCGGCGTTCGGTCTCGAGCTGGCACCACTGCCGCCCGTCGTAGGATTTCGGGGATGACCGGTCCGGAGTCGTTCCTGGTGACCCCCGAGGACTTGAGGCATCACGGCCATCGGACGATCGACTGGGTCGCGGACTACCTGTCCGACCTGCAGCGCTATCCGGTGCTCGCCCGGACGGTCCCGGGAGAGATCGCGGCGATGCTCCCGCGCTCCGCCCCCGAGCAACCAGAGCCCTTCGAAGCCATTGTTGGCGACCTGGACCGGATCGTGCTGCCGGGAACGACGCACTGGCAGTCACCGGGGTTCTTCGGCTACTTCCCCGCCAACGCATCACCGCCGGCGATCCTGGGCGAGCTTGTCGCGGCAGGGCTCTCAGTCAACGGGATGGTGTGGGCGACAAGCCCGGCCTGCACAGAGATCGAGACTGTGATGCTGGACTGGCTGGTCGAATTGCTGGGCTTGCCGACTCGCTTCCGCTCGGGCTCCGAAGGCGGCGGCGTGATCCAGGACAGCGCGTCATCAGCGACACTGTGCTCGCTGCTCGCAGCGCGAGAACGGGCGGTGCGTGCGGGTGCTGCCATCACCGACCTATGCGTGTACGCCTCCGAGGAGGCCCATTCGTCGGTGCAAAAAGGCGCCCGGGTGGCGGGCTTCTCTCCGGGGCACATACGCCTGGTTTCGACCGACGACACATTCGCGATGGACCCGGCCGCGTTCGAGTCGGCCATCCGCTCCGACCGGGCAGCGGGCCTGGTGCCTTGCTGGGCAGTCGCCACTGCCGGGACGACCTCCTCGATGGGTTTCGACCCCATAAGGGCGATCGGGGAAGTGTGCTGTGCCGAGGAGGTCTGGTTCCATGTCGACGCGGCAATGGCAGGGTCCGCGGCGGTCTGCCCGGAGCTGCGAAGCCAGCACGACGGGCTCGAGCTCGCCGACAGCTATGCGTTCAACCCGCACAAGTGGTTGCTCACCAACTTCGACTGCGACTGCTTCTACGTCGCCGATCGGGCCAGCCTCATCGACGCCCTTTCCATCACCCCCGAGTATCTGCGCAATGAGGCCAGTGAGTCCGGCGCGGTGATCGACTACCGGGACTGGCAGGTTCCGCTGGGTCGGCGCTTCAGGGCGCTCAAGTTGTGGTTCGTGCTTCGCTGCTACGGCGGCGAGGGATTGCGACGGCATATTCGCGAGCACGTGCGACTGTCGCGTCGCTTCGCGGCACTCGTGGACTCCGACTCTCGTTTCGAGCTGTCCGCCCCGGCGGCGTTGAACCTGACGTGTTGAGGGATATTCGAGACATTCTCCCTGCTCCGGCTTGCTTTCTAGCCCGAAAACGACTATGCTGCCACCAGATTTGACAGCAACCAGCGAGGAAAGGGGCTTGAAATGGCAAAGCGCAGGACATCGGGAGAGGGGTCTGTCTACCAGCGTGGCAGCGATGGAAGATGGGTAGCAGCTCTGAGCATCCCCGGCAGACCTCGGCTGCAGGTGTACGCCACCACGAAACGTGAGGTGCTCCAAAAGCGCAGGGAGGTCGAACGCCGGCTGGAACAAGGGCTTCCTGCAGTTGACCGGGCTGTCACGGTGACAGCTCTGTTCGATGAGTGGTTCGAGTCCCTGCGTGTTCGTAGGAGCACGGGAACCCTCCGGTACTACCAGGGCATCGCTCGAACTCACATTCTGGGTGAGGTAGCCTCCTGGAAGGTGTCGGGGCTGCAAGCCAAAGACGTAGACCGGATGGTGTCGAAAGCGTTGGACTCGGGCTACTCGAACACCTCGGTACGTCGGGTACGGTCCCTGCTGGTGTCGGTGCTGAAGTTCGCACAAAGCCGGGGCTACGTCAGCAGGAACGTAGCAGCCGAGACTCAGGGCATCCCAGAGGAACCGCACATCGGACGCACGCTCACACCCGAGCAAGCTCGAACCCTGCTCGATGCGTTCGCAGCCAACGAGAGGTGGGGGGCAGCGTTCACCGTCATGCTGGGACTCGGGCTGCGTCGTGGTGAGGTGCTCCGGTTGAGGTGGTCGGACGTCGACCTCGCTCACGGTGCCCTAACGGTTCGTGACAGCGAACTTGGACGAACAAAGACCAGGGCGAGCGTGAGGACCATCGACCTGCCAGGGTTCGTGTTCGACTCCCTGGTGTCGCATCGCAGCCGGCACCCCGGCATCGGTGACACGCCCGTGTTCCCGAACACGGTGGGCAAGCCTCAGGACCCCCAGCACTTCTACGCTGCGTTCGTGAAGGTGGCGACCGATGCCCTGGGCGAGCCGTGGCACCCGCACGAGATGAGACACACGGCAGCATCCCTCATGCTCGCAGCCGGCGTACCGCTGGAGGTCGTGAGCAAGGTGCTGGGGCATTCCAAGGTCAGCACGACGGCTTCGACGTATGCTCACCTGCTGCCCGCTGCCTACCAGGATGCTGCAACGAAGATGAACCAGATGGTCGGGACCAGCCGGTAACCGGTCGAGTGCTTGCTGGAGTTAGCAAACGCTAACTACAGGCTATGAAGGACCGACACACGACCACCCACCCTCCACAACCACACGTAACGCTTTTTGCCGTATGACCAGCCCTTTTGCTCTGCTGCCGGCTGCGAAGCATGACACTATTTCGCTAGACGCTACTACACCACTTCGCTACCTGGTGCCACCTGTCCGGTTTTGTCCGGGACAAGAGTTTTTGTCCGGGACAAGATTTTGACCCCCCTTCTACTTCGGACATGTCCCACCTTGTCCCAAATAACCCTTAACGTGCTGACCTGCACCTTTGCAACCGTGTCCCACTATGTCCCCGACCGTTCCAAAACGGGACAAAACACCAAGTGTATGAAATGCACTTGGGGTTGTCCCAGTGGCTGTCCAGTACGGGGGCACTGACGACGGGTTGACTCGGTGGTGCCAGGCGTGGCTGCTTCCAGGTGATGGCTGGGGGTGGTGGCAGGTTCGGCTCGGTGGTTCCTACGCCCTCGGGTGCCCTCGGGCGTTCCTGCTCATGCCGGAGCCGGCTTGTTACTCTCGTCGGCTTTGGGTTGTTGAGCCGAAACTCCTCGATGTGCTAGTGTGTAGTTGACACGGCTGGCGTCAAGGTGTACGAGTCAGCCGGGAGCAGTCTGCTATAGTGGTCACTGCAGGACGTGTACCGGGGGCGTGACGACCGGGGCAGCGACGGGGACAATGCGACGAGGGTCACCCGTACCTCGAACCTAGGAAACATTTCTACGTTCGGAAGGTACCTCGCATGTCCCGTGTTGCAACACCCGTCACCGACCCCCTGGCTGACATCCAGGTGTTCAACCTCAAGGAGGTTGAGCACCGGCTCGGCTTGAGTCATGAGTCGGTCTACAAACTCATTCGCACCGACCAGTTGAAGTCCATCAGGGTTCTCAACCGTCGTATGGTTCGTGTCGCCGACCTTCGGGCGTACCTGGAGACTCGGTGAACCATGACTCAGGAACGCAGCGAAGCCGGAACGACCACCTTTGCGGGGACAGTCGAACCGGCTTCTAAGAACTCCGATAAGCGTATCACACTCCGAGGTCTTGTCGACTTCGGTCCCGACTTCTGGAACCGTCCCCCACCCAGTGAGGACTGGGTTGCTAAGCCCATCATCGCTGCAGGACGACAGACGGGCATTTGGTCACCAGCTAAAGCCGGCAAGTCGCTGCTTGTTCTTGATGGCGTGGTGGCACTGGCGACAGGTCGACCGGTGTTCGGACAGCGTCCCGTTGACCCCGTGGTCGTTCTCTACTTCGACATGGAGATGACTAACGACGACCTGTTCGAGCGGTTGACCTCGATGGGCTATGGACCAGATGACGCCCTCAAGGACCACCTTGTCTACTACCAGTTGTCGAACCTTCCTATGCTCGACACTCCTGAGGGTGGCGACGTGGTCGCCCAGTTGGTCGCCCAGCACGGCGCCGGGGTCGTCGTCCTCGACACGATGGCTCGCATAGTTAACGGTGGCGAGAACGAGGCTGACACTTACAGGCGGTTCTACAACTACACCGGGAAGCGACTTAAGGAACTGGGTTGTCCTCTGCTTCGTCTCGACCACGGCGGTAAGGACCTGAGTCTTGGACAGCGGGGCAGTTCGGCGAAGGTCGATGACCTCGACCTTGTGTACAGGTTGGGGGTCGTCGGTCGCCAAAGAACCCTGACAAGGACCCATGTTCGTATGTCTTGGGTCGCCAAGTCCTACGTGTTCAACGAGTCAGGGGGTCCCAACGACCCCCCTTTCACTCATGTTCTGCAGACGTCCCCCTGGACCGTTAAAGGCAAGGAACTCGCTAAGCGTCTCGACAAACTGGGTGTGCCACTCGACGCCAGCCGGACGACGGCAAACCAAGCACTGACCACTGACCCTGATGGCGATGGTAAGGGCAGGCGGGGCAGTCTCGTTGACGAAGCCCTTGATTATCGCAAGTCGCTTGCTGGGGGCGAGGTGTCAGAATGACGCCCCCTGTCCTGCGCGACTACCAGACCGATGCTCTCGACGCCATCGACGCTGCGTTCGTCGCCGGCAAGTCTCACCAACTTGTCGCCCTGCCCACCGGCACGGGCAAGACCATCGTGTTCGCCGAACTCATCCGTCGCCGGGGTGGTCGTGCCCTCGTCATCGCCCACCGTGACGAGCTGCTCGCTCAGACCGAGGCAAAGCTAGTTCACGCTGGCATCGACTCGGCTGCTATCGGCTGGGTGAAGGCTGGACGTGACGAGGTCGGTGCCAGGGTCGTACTTGCCTCGATGCAAACCATCGCTCGCAAGACTCGACGTGAGCGGTTGCTCGCCGGCAAGTTCAACACCGTCGTCATTGACGAAGCCCACCACGTGCCTGCTACGTCATATCAGGCTTTCATTGCCGATCTCGACGCCCCTCTGCTGCTGGGTGTGACTGCCACACCGAACCGGGACGGTGTCCGGGACGTGTTCGGGACAGCGGTGTTCGAGCGTGACCTCATCGACATGATTGCGAGCGGTTGGCTCGCTGACCTCCGGGGTCGTCGGGTGCTAGTGGAGGACCTCGACTTCGCCGGCATCGCCCGGACAGCCGGGGACTACAACGAGGCTGCCCTCATCCATATGCTCGAGCGAGCCGAGACGCCCGAGGTCGTCGCTAAAGCATGGTCGGAGTTTGGCGAGGAACGACCGACTCTTGTGTTCACACCTGGCGTCGACCTCGCTCACAAGACAGCTGACGCCATCGCCCGACGCTGCTACGTCAAGGCTGAGGCTGTCTGGGGAGCCATGCCGCTCGATGAGCGTCACGCTGTCCTTGACAGGTACCGTGCCGGCGAGACGAAGGTCATCGTGAACTGTGCGGTGCTCACCGAGGGTGTCGACCTTCCCGAGACGGCTTGCATCGTCATCGCCCGCCCGACCTTGTCGCCCATCCTCTACGCCCAGATGATCGGCAGGGGTTCCCGGCTCGCCCCCGGTAAGGACGACTGTCTCGTCATCGACGTTGTCGGTGCCACCGAGCGTCACGACCTCAGTGCAATGGAGCAGGCAAAGCAACCCGTCACGCTCAACGACCTCACTGAGGTCGACCTCGATGATGGCGACAGTCTGCTTGAGGCTGTCCTACGGGACCGGGACCTCGCTCTGCGCCACGCTCGCATTATCGGGCATGAGGTCGAACTGTTCAGTCGCCGAGCACTTCGCTGGAAGCAACTCGACAGCCGGGTCCACTTCCTAGGGCTGGGCAAGGCTGGTCACGTCTGCATTGCCCCCACCAGCGACGACGACACCTATAACGTGCTTCACCTGTTACCGAGGACTGAGGGCACTGTCGTCAACCTCGGCAAGGGGTTACGTCTCGACGCTGCGACTGTCATTGCCGAGCAGTTGGCTCGTAAACTGAAGGTCACCTATCTCGCCGACGTGAACGCAGCATGGCGAACTCGCCCGGTCACCGACAAACAGTGGGACCTCATCGACAAGATGAGGTTGTCCTATCAGACCGAACCCCTCACCTGCGGTGAGGCAAGCGACATACTGGACCAAGCATTCGCTGTCAGGCGGGTGCGGGAACTCGTCGGGTCGGGACACCTAAAGCGGGTGGCGTCGTGACCCTGACCCTAGACCAACACCAGAAAGCACGTCGGCTCGGCTTGTCCGACGAAGCCTATGAAGAGCGTCTCGCCAAGTGGTGGCGTAGAAAAGAGCAATTGAACACCGAGCGTCCCCAGCGGGAGGCTCGGAAAGCCGAACGCGCGGACCGTCGAGCAGCCGAGCAGGTCGAACGCATCAAGGCTCAAGCAGTAGAAGCGGCAGAGCGAGCAGAGCGAGCACGACAACACGAATGTGTCCTTGCTGAGCGTGCGGCTGCAAGGGCTGCAAGAGATAAGGTACAAAGAGAAGTCGTGTATCAAGACCTTCTCAAGCAGCGTGAAGCCGACGAACTGGAGCGGCTGCGTATCAAGTGTGATGACGGTAGAACCTGGGACCCGACAACCGGGGTGACCATCGAAAGAAGCACCGGGCTACCAGTCGTTCGCACGACGTATGCGTTCGGTTTCCAGTACAGCGCAAACCCGGTGACGGGCAAGCCGTGGTCTGAAGTGCAAGTCTCCAAGGTGGAGAAACAGAAAGAAAGGAAGAGCAGCAATGACACGCTTACCTGATGGTGGCGAGTTGTACCCTGGCAACATAGGAAAGCCAGCGAAACAACGGCACACGCCTGCCAAGACGAGCACACCTGCTAAGGGTGATGGCGTGGCGAAAAGCCCTGTATTGCGGTCACACGCAAAAGCAGAAAGGAAGCGTATTGCCGATAATGCCAAGAGGGTAAAGCAAGCACATAGGGACACAGACTGGAAGATAGCCGGAAACGGCATAGACACAGGAGCAGTGGCACCATGAGCACCTTACTAGAGCAGTATGTCAGCGGAATGGGCAAGTTGGCTCGGGAGCGGGAGAATGGTCGATATGACCGTGCCCCCAACGAGGCGAATGAACTAACCCCCGATGAGCAAAGCGTCATTCTATGGGTGACCAAGATGGAGTGCGGCATCCTTGACGACACCACTCCTGAGGAACTGTCAGACGAACAAGCAGAGGTACTGGGGTACCACCTAACCAGCGGAGAGGATGACTGATGGGTCAGCGAGAGATAGAAATAGCCGAAGCCCTGAAGCAGTTCACACCCCCAGCCGAGGCACCGTCAGAGGGGTTCTTACCCCTCATTGACAGGGGCGAGCACAGGACGGTGAGCACCAAGGACTATCGCCCTGTAAACACACCGACCGTAAAGGTCAGCGGACAACTGGCGGTAGACCTCATTCAGGACGATATGGCGATGGAGGGGTTCAAACTGGTCGAAGTGAAGGACGACCAGGCGGTGTTCGTGGCAGACCCCGACCTGAAGGCACGGGCTGACCTTCGCAAAAGTTACCAGGAGTACAGAAACCTATGGGGCGACGGTGCGGCGCGTCGAAACTGGAACGGTGTTCCGGACTCGCCAGCCGAGTACTGCCGGAAGATAGCAGCCGGTGAACCGATGTATCCCCAGCCTTACGAGCCACCACCGAAGGACCCGGTACAAGCAAGGTTCGAAGCCTTGGAAGCCGAGGTCAAAAGGTTGTCTGCGATGACAGCGAAGTACCCAGCGTAATGGCACGACACGCACTGACGGGTCATGCTGACCGTTATCACAAGCACAAGATATCTGCGGCGTGTGTCGGTGGTATCGGTGGGAAGCAAACACCGTATGTGGCACCTGCGTTCCAAGTGTCTGAAGCCGACCTCGCTGTGCTCGAACACATGGTCAAGGACCTTGAGCGTGTCCTGAAAGGACAGCAAGAGAATAGGCAACAGGAGATAGCGAGAGAATATGGCGGCTGAGTGGACGAAGACAGACGACGACGCTGTAGATCCCGAAGGAAGATGGACGGGACCAGCGGACTGCCGTCGCTTTCAGTCGAATGAAAGAGACGGAGGGTTAGCGGCTGCGCTACGCCGACGGTATCCAAAAGTGAAGCAGTCCAACAGTGACCCTGGTTGCCATTGTATCGGTTGCACCGGTGCGAGACGTGACTCGCAAACACCCAGCCCACACCCGCTAGTGCATAGCGGTCGCACCCGAACGGGCAGACGGTGAGTTACTTCTATTCGGGAGGAGGGATAGCGGTGCCCCTCCTCCCTCCTGTGCCAGAGCCAGTTCGTGAGGATGTGCCCGAGGAAGTCCACGAGGAAGTAGAAGAAGAACGACAGGACGAACCGGGCTGGCGAGCGTGGCTGAGTGACGAGGAGCGCGCGGCGCGCGAGTTGACGCTGCCCCACACGCCCGAGCGTCAGTCTGCATTGTTGCCCCGGTTGCCACCCCCGACGCCCGACCTCGTCAAGCGAGTAGAGGAGGCAGTTGCACCACCCCCACCCCCGAAGGTGCCGGCACCGGGAACCCAAGGGGCTTTGTGCCGGGCTGCTCATCACGACACTCGCTACGACCCGAAGGCACAGCGTCATCGCTGCAGGACTTGTGACGCTGCCCGGTGGCGGGCGAAGCACCACCAAACGGAGAAAACGGATAAATGACCACCTGCTCACATTGTCACCAGCGAGAGGCTGCTCCCGACCGTCGCCAGTGTCAGAGATGTCTCGACACGCAGACACGCAGGAGGGAACGACGCAGGAACCCCTCGGTCAAGGTCCTCGATGCAGAAATCAAGTTGCTCAGGAAACAGGGCAGGTCCATCATCAGGGCACGTCCCCGACGCAAGACCATCATTGTGATGTCGCCCCGTGAGTTGGACCTATTGGTCAAGTACGCTGCGAAGTTCGGACGCTAACCAGCCCCGGTCAGTTCTTGCGAAGGAAGCCGACCGGGGCTGGTGCTCTCTGCGAGGAGACTTTTAGTGCGGCAGTGCCCACACCAGCCCGAGATAGAGGAGGGCACCTAGGGCGACGGCTTCGACCACGGCACGCCAGCGAGCGCGCTTCACAACCAAGACCTCGTTGCCGGGTGACGCTGTAGGCTGCGTTGAACTTCTATTGTCTCGATGCAAGCGAGCACAGCCCTGTTACGTGGCTCGGGGTGCTCCTTGAGTACAAGATGGGGCGTCAGTTGAGCAGTGCCAGGGCAGGTCTGCCAGTGGTCGCCCCAGCGACGACCCGGCAGGAGCAACCGTCGCTCAACTGCAACCGGCTGGACCTCTTGCCGACGTTCGGTGAGCGACAGCAAGTAGGCAACGTTCCTGCGAAGTTCGTCACGCTGCTCGATGGTTTCAAGGTCTAGGCTCTGCTTGTCGGTCATGGGCTTTACCCCCATTTCCGGCAGCCGGGGCAGGGGGCACATCCCCTGTCCCGGCACGACTCGCCGGCTAGGCGCGCATTGTCCCACACCAGGGGCAGACATGCAAGAACCCCCACCGTAAGGACAACGGTGAGGGTTCTGCTTTCCGACGAGCTGCATCGACCGGAGAGTACCTGGAAGGTACAAGGTCTAGTCTATCAAGTGACCTCCGAACGACATCGAAGAGTTGTAGAACAACTTTTCGATGTCGTTCTACAACAACCCCAAGGAGGTGTTCAAGATGATGTCCTCGCTGCGACGGCTGGTCTGGTTCAGGTGCTCGTAAGCACCTGGTGACCGGTACCGGAGTGCCGGACGGTGGTTCCAGAGGCTTAGAACGAGCCACAGCGTGTCTGACGTATGAAACCCGTGTTGCTGGCTCGGGTCCATTCTCAGAGACTGGACTGCGAGGTTTGACTCATTCTCTATAGTTCGCATGGGAAAAGTGGATAGCCGACAAAGACCCCCCCGCACAGCACATCACATCATTACCGTGACCACCCCCCCGGGGTACCTTGCCTGCCACCACTTTTGACAGCAACACCCACTGTAGGACCTGGATAGCAGTAGACAGGGCTGGACAGGTCACCGGGGACCTTCCCCAGCGAGTACAAGGGTTTGGGCAGGAGTTGCAAGGGGACCTCAGACCCGTACCTCCAACCTGACGTGTTTCAGGCACGTCGGCGGCGACGACGTGTCCGCGCAGCTGCTCTCGGATCTCAACGCCACCGGACGTGTCTTTCTCAGCCACACGAAGCTCGCCGGTCGTTACGTCATCCGGTGCTGCATCGGCGGGACCTGGACCGCAGAGAAGCACGTGGACATGCTGTGGCGGCTCATCGACGAACTCGCACCGGCGCTCTGAACTGGTAGGTCACGCCACTGTACGTTCTGTAACAGAGACTTTGACATCGTCGCCGTGCGGACGAAACGGAAGGTGCCACGACGCAGTGCGGTCCGGTAGACGAGACGGTATCGACTACGAGTGCGTGCAAGTGACGCTCAAAGCCAGGTGGAGGTGTGTCGGTCCTTACGTGCCCGTATTCAACGGCCAAATCATGCAGGTCGAGTCCTACCGACTCCCGATGTGGGTCGGGGAACAGATCGTTAGCGACGGCTTCGCCCAGCCGCTCAGACTCTTCTACAGGGTTGTGGATGGACAACGATTTGTGGTGCCTGAAGCTCGACGACGGCGGCGATTGGTGCCTATCTCATAGCGGCCAGTTCGTCTACAGCCAAGACCCACCGGCGAATGGGCAAAGCAACCAAATGGAGGCGGTGTCCCTATCGCTGTCGTACTCAAGGCAAATATTCGTCCTGCCATCAAGGCCGGAGCAGCTGAAGGTTGACGAGGCGTCTCCGCCCATCTGTGACGGCTCACCCTGGTGCCCCTCGCCGGGGCCAGAACCGTAGGAAGCGATGCGAAGGCTCATTGTCCTCAAGATCGCGACCTTGGCCATGGTGCTGACGCTCGCCGCCTGCACCAGCTCGACGATTTCAACTCCGCCGTTGCCGACCTCACCCAAGGCCGTTGCCGCGCTGCTACAGAGAGCGCAACGGATGTCCCTGACCACCATGACGGTGACCTATCAAGCCATAGGCTGGCCGACTGCACGCTCGCGGCGCTCCACAGTCTTTGTAGCCCAGCGGGAGAACCTTCTGACGCCAGGGCAACCTTCGCAGTTTCCTGACCTCGCCTATCGTCAGCCAGCGCAAGCAAGCTCGGCGACATCTGCGTACTTCGCTCCTCCGGCCCGGTATAACCACTGGGCTCAGTGCCAGCGG
>JBKQHU010000095.1:0-16030 GCA_052148655.1 Acidimicrobiales bacterium | reverse complement strand
AGACACCCGCAACTACGAAAACCACCGCGGTAACCACGTCTCCCCAACCGACTCACCAGGGGCCAGTCCCCGCTCATGAGCCGTCGTCGGTGTGGGCGTCCTGGGCGTTCTCGCTGATGTGCTTGTTCTGCCTGACCACCCGCATGATGCCTCCGCGAACCCAGCGACCGCCCCGCTTAGCGCGTAGACCGTCAGCGTTCAGGGCATCGGCTATGACTTGGAACGTGGCTCCTTCGGCACGCTGGGCTTGGATGCGGGCAATAATCTCCTGTTCGCTTGCCAGCGGCACGTACTCGTGGCGAACGACCGAGTACCCAAAACGCGGGACACCACCCGTGAAGCCACCACGCTCGGCCTTCAACCGCCGACCGGCAGCCATCCTGGCCTTCAACAGGGTCTTCTCGTATTGGGCAAGTGCCCCAAGGACCTGCCGGATGAGGATGCGGGTCGGGTCATTGCTGTCCACGTCCGGCTCGGTGACGCTTATCACCGAGCCTCCACCAAGGCGCAGACGCTGGTCACACTCCGATGACCACCGGCTGGGCGTTGTTCTGCGCTCTAGTAGTCACAGGTGTCTGGATCGTGGTGATTGCAAAGGGCGGTAACGTCGTCACGGCATTTATCGGCGCGTTGATTGTTGGCATGTTGCTGTTGGCGATCCTGCATTAGGCCCTTCGATAGATCGGGATCAAATGGCCTGGCGGGTCGAGACATTCAGATCAGCGCAGGAGTTCGAGGACTTCCTGAACGACCCGGCCTCGGTCGATCTGAAGCTGGACAGCTGGCGGCACACTGCCTCGGGCGGCAAGGTCTGGATTATCGCCGTGTTCTACCCGACGGAGATTTCGAAGGATTCGTCAACCTGCTCCGACTTGACTACGTGCAGCTCTGTTTGCATGCCCACCCTTTCAGGGCCGGAGCGTAGCCCTCCGCGGGTGGCGGCGGTTAGTGGCGGCGGTTATTCAGCTCTGACTGCCCTAGTGCAAAGCTTGGCAAGTGCGCCGAAGAGATCTATGCGCGCACGCCTTCGGCACAGTCTCGTGATCTCGGATGTGCACCCGAACGAGGTTCTTGTTCGTCCTGTCCTGCGCCGATCGCCGCTCGGGCGCGAAAGCGTAGGGCTCATGGGTTCGTCGAGGGGAACGTTCTGTACGCTCACCGTCAGACCCTGGAAGGTGGAGGCGGATCAACCCGCGATCAACCCAGAGGTGGACGAAAAGGGTCGGGAATCCCCGCACACTGGCTGCATGAACTCTACTGATTATCTCCTCAACGGACTGCTCGTCAGCCTCGTCGTACTCCAAGTCCGCGGTCGGCGTCTCACGGCCTGGTCGCTGATGTTGCCGATCGCGATCGCCGGCTACATCGCCTCGGTCTACCTTCACGGCATCCCGACGGCCGGCAACGACCTTTATCTCGCGCTCGCAGGGGCGGCTGTCGGCCTTGTGCTCGGAACCGCATGCGGAATGGCGACCTCGGTCTTCCGGGACAAGCGCTGCTTGCTGATGTCCAAGGCGGGAGTTCTCGCCGCCTCCTTGTGGGTCGTCGGCGTTGGCTCCCGCATCGCTTTCTCGCTGTACGTCCAAAACGGCGGAGCAGCTGAAATTGGCCGCTTCAGCATGACCCATCAGATAACGACCGGTCAGGCCTGGGTCGCATGCCTGGTCCTGATGGGGATGATGGAAGTGGCCGGTCGCACAGCGGTGCTCGCCATCAGGACGCTGGCCCTCAAGCGGGGCGACAGCGATCACATCCCGTCGTCGCCGCGGCCGGCCGTGGCGGGGACCATGATGGACCTTGATGGCGGCTGGTCCTGAGCAGGTGGGCAGACGGTTCGAGTCGTCCTTCTTGACCGGAGGGCGACTCGTCGCACTGGTCATCCTCATTGTGGCCGTCGTCCTCGAGATGCGCCCCGGTACTTCCGGGGCGCATCTCGCCGTGTTCGTGGCCCTCGTTGCGAACTTCCCGGCATGGCTGATGTGGACGCTCGGTCCCCAGGACCGCCATGCCAGTCAACTCGCGGCACTAGCCGTCATGGCGGCTGCAGGCGGTGTAATGTCCCCCTTCGCCGAGGCGGCCAACGTGGGCGTCTTCGTCGCCGCCCTTGGCGCCGGTGTCGCGTTCGAGCTTCCCGAGGCGATCGCTGTTTCAGTACTCGGCCCTACCGCCTACCTCCTCGCCGCGGCGGTGGCCGGGCACCACCTGAGCCTCGTCGTCGGCCCGGCCCTCTCCGCCTTCATCGGACTCATGCTCGGTATCGGCCGCCGTGAGTACAAGGAGCACGCCGAGCAAGTCGCGGTGATGACCGTGATGCGCGAGCGCGCCGAGCTCGAGCGGACCCGGGCCGGTGTGCTCGACGAGCGGAACCGGCTTGCTCGGGAGATCCATGATGTGCTCGCCCATACGCTCGGTGCGCTCACGGTGCAGCTCGAGGCTCTCGACGTCATGTGCGAGGCCGATCCGGACAACGTCGAGGCCCTTCGCGACGGGCTGCGGCGGACAAGGGCGCTCGCGAGCCACGGACTCGCCGAGGCGCGTCGGGCGGTACGGTCGCTGCGGGAGGACGCCGACCCGCTCGAGGCGCAGCTCGCGGCGTTGTGCTCGAACGACAGCGCTGGCCTCGAGGTTTCGGGATCCCGACGTGCGCTCGGTGCGGAGGTGACCGTGGCCCTCTACCGGGTGGCACAAGAGGCGTTGACGAACGCCACCAAGCACGCACCAGGGGCGAAAGTGTCGGTACGACTCGACTTCGGGGACGAATGCGTGGCGCTCTCTGTCGCCAACGGGCCGGGCTCGGAGCCTCCCGGAGCCCTTTCGGCAAGCGGTGCCGGTTACGGCCTCGACGGGATAAGAGAACGCGTCCGCCTGCTCAAGGGCGAGGTGCTAGCCGGCCCAACAGACGAAGGAGGCTGGCTGGTAGAGGCGAGGCTGCCGGCATGAAGGTCGTCATCGCCGACGACCAGCGCGTGGTGCGCGAGGGCCTCGCCACGATCGTCGGCAGCTTCGCGGGCATCGAAGTCGTGGCCACAGCCGAGGACGGGTCTGAGGCCGTGGCGCTTTGCGGGCAACACCATCCCGACGTCGTCCTGATGGACCTTCGCATGCCGAAGATGGACGGCACCGAGGCGACGGCGGCGATCCGCGCCCAGTTCCCCGAGACGAGAGTCGTCGTGCTCACCACCTACGCGGACGACGAGTCGATCTTCGCCGCGCTGTCCGCGGGCGCGACCGGCTACCTCACCAAAGATGCCGGACGCGAGGACATACGTCGTGCGATCGAGGCCGCAGCTGCGGGCCAAGGCGTGCTGGATCCGGCCGTGCAGCAGCGTCTCGTCGATGTCGCCCGCAGCCGCGCCGGCCGGCCCAGTGTCCTGCCGGACGGGTTGACAGAGCGCGAGGCAGAAGTACTTGCGCTCATCGCCGAGGGTCTGTCGAACGCCGAGATCGCCGTACGCCTCTACGTCGGCGAGGCCACGGTGAAGACCCATGTCAACCGCATTTTCGCCAAGACCCTCAGCCGCGACAGAGCCCAAGCGACCGCTTACGCGCATCGTCACGGACTGGCCGGATGACCGCTGCGCCCTGTCGCCTCTCCCGTGACTCCTAGGCCGCTGCCTGAGTTCTCGACGCTGAGGAATGGTCCGGGCATCCCGCAAAACAAGCGTCGTGCCCGGCAGGCGACACGTCAGCGTGCCTCCGCCCGTCGCTCGATCACGCGCTTGATCTCGCCCTCCGAGATCGGCTTGTTCCCATACACGGACCAGGCACGCGCAGCCATAATCAACACCCAGGCGGTGAACGGGTAGATGATCCAGAAGTTCCACACGTCGTGGATTCCGGAGCTCTGGCCGAACCCGTGGGTCGGCCAGCCGCCTGCGCTGTGGTACTCCGCGATGGCCCAGATGACCACCAGGATGACCATGCCGATGACAGACGAAACGACCTCGATACGAAAGCGGCGCCTGTGTCCAATCTCATTGATGGCCTGCCGGCGTTCTTCGTCTTTGCTGCTGGGCGGGCCATCCGGACGGACGTCTGTGCGCCAGTGGTCGTGAAGAAACATTTCCATTACCCCTTTCTTCGATTCTTCCAGTGTGCGAGGATTCCCGGCCCTTTTCGTCCATCCTGGGGTTGATCGGCGGGTTGATCGGCCTCCACCTTTCAAGGAATGAGGTCACTCAAATTTCGCCATCTGGAGGATGCTCGGGCGCGAGATCGGCGCCTAGTCCGGTCGGGATCTCCGCCTCCCGGCGGGCTCCTCTGCCACTTCAGGCTAAGAGGCATAGAAACCACCCCATCGCGCAGAATGGCACCGTTCCTTCGATGGCGGTACGGCGAAGGTCCCCTAAGACATAGGGTTTTTCGACCTTGGACATAACTGCTCATCTGGACGGACTCTGGCGCTGCGAAACCCACGGCCACTCCGATCGACGGTTATTTCGCCCCGCGGGCAGATGGCAGTGCCAAGATTCCCTCGGCGTCTCTGGTCCATCGACAAGCGTCTCCCGGAGGTCTCTAACGGGATGACGAGGTGCACGGCCTCCTGGCTTCCCTCTCAAGGCGACCGGGGGTCGTGCACCCTTTGTCACACACGCTGTAAGTCCCGGGCACTCCTGGGTGTGGATCAGTGGCACAATCCAATCATGCTCAAGGAGTTCGGTGACGACGGGAGCAATGAGGACGAGCGCTACCTTCGTTGGCTCGCCGACCACCCAGGCGGGTTCGTCTTGAACTGCAACAGGAGTCCCAAACCTTCCTACCTTGTGCTACACCGAGCCACTTGCTGGTCGATCAGCGGCACGCCCTCACCGGGTCAATCTTGGACTCGTGAGTACCGGAAGATTTGCGCTGACACCGTGTCCGAGTTGGAGAAGTGGGCTAGCCCGTACGGGGTGCCGTGGTGGTGCGGAGCGCCGGGACCCTGCTCGCACGAGGATTCCCGTCGTTAGCGTTACACACGGCCGAACAGGGACCTTGCACTAGCAGCTGGCCTCCATGACCGCTCTTCGATCGCGATGTGGGTGTGTTTCTGCGAACGGAGGGTGCATTTTCTAGACCACAGGACCTGCAGACTGCATCGTGAGGCGATGCTTGGCCAGTCACGGCAGCAGCGACCTAACGTCTCATCTGGGTGGTCGCGACGATGGGTTGGAGGCCCCGGCGATCGCGCCTTATCGACGTTCCTGAAGGGCGCCTCGATGTCAGTTCTTGTCCGTCCTGACCCGCTCCGAATACGTGCGGGTCAGCAATGCTCTCAGGACTTGTCAATCCGGTGAAGATTCTGGCGCGTCGACACCTGGGACGTGCTCAACCGCTCAAGCAGCCATCGCGGATCAACGGTCTCGCCCCCCACTTCTCGACACGAGTTCGCAGAGCGCGGTCGGATGAGCCCAAGACTGGCCGATCCGTGGCCTCCGACGCGGGCAAAGCCAGAAGGTCGCCGCTCGCCGAAGCACGAAGCACGAAGCACGAAGCACGAAGCACTAGTCACCCTATCGGCGACTCGTTCTTCGATGCCGTGACAGGTAAACGCCCTCAAGTACGACTACGGCTTCTGAAAGCTGGTTTTCTCGGGCGGAACGGCGCACCCTTCCGACGAAGTCTCGTGCCGCACGGGACGATCTTTCTAGCGGCCAGTGCGACGAGACCCAATCACGTTCGCGGCATCGATCAGCAGCACCACAAAAGCCTCTCTCCGCGACGCCGTTAGCGGGGTCGCGCTCCCGGCGTTCTGGGATGCCCAAATGGGTGTCGCTAAGGGTGGTAGCCACACCCAAGGACACGTGGCCACCACCTTGTTCATTTGCGGCGCGTTCTGCATGATGCCCAATATGCGGGCGGCCCGGTACTACTGGCGGTCGAGCAGCAGGCGGACGTGGCGCTCGATGGTAGTCGTCGCGCTGCTCTGTGGAATCCTGGGCGCGGCCGCGCTTGCTGCACTTGCGGCTGCCCGCAGGACCGAGTCCGCGTACGGGCGGTATCTGGTCTCGATCAACTCGAGCGATGTCTACGTCAACGTCCCGTCGCCTGATACCGCACTCGACGCCAAGGTGGCAGCGCTACCGGGCATTTCGTCGAGCTCGGTCTGGCTCGGGTTGAACGCGAATCCCGTCGTCCACGGCCGAGCCGACAACTCGTCCGTGACCGACGGATTTGCGGGCAGCGTCAGCGGCGAGCTGTTCACCCAGGACCGGATGACGGTCGTGGCGGGCCATCTTCCACGACTCGACTCGTCCAATGAGATCTGTTTGACCGCAGGCCTCGCTCGACTCTTCGGGGTCCGTGTCGGTGGCCACGTCACTTATCAGTTCGAGAACTCGCTTTCTCTCACCAACGCGCCAACGGGCTTTGTGACGTACCGAGTCGCCGCGATCGTCAAGCTGCCGCCGGCGCTTGTCGACCAGTTCGACCAGGTGCAGTCGGCCGTAATTCCCCCGGCGGCAACCCAAGCCGCGCTCGCGCACCGAGGAGCAGTTGCCTTCTCGTGGGTCGGGGTGCGATTGCAAAACGGCGGCGCCGGTATCGGTAAGTTCGACCACGCGGTGTCACGGCTCGCTGCTCGAGTCGCCCACGGGTACACCTTCGCGATCCGGCAGTTGGACCTCGTGCACCAGCAGGTCCAGGAAGCGATCCGCCCGCAGGCCTTCGCGATCGCCGCGTTCGGAGTTTTCGCCGTGCTGGCGCTGATCGTCCTTGGCGGCCAGGCGCTATCGCAGTTGCTCGAGGCGTCGACTGCGCAGGCGGGCGCGCTCCGGGCAGTGGGCTTGCGGCCCCGGCAGGTGGCCTTGGCCTGTGGACTGGGAGGGGCCGAGGCCGTCGCCGCGGGGGTTGTTTTCGCGGTCGGGTGTGCGGCCGTACTGTCACCGCTCGGACCAGTCGGGCCCGTTCGCGCGATCGATCCCGCTCGGGGCTTCCAGTTTGACGCCACCGTCTTGGTCGGAGGCGCGGTGACGATGCTCGTGCTCCTGCTCGCGCTGACGGCATGGATCTCGTGGCACGCTGTGAAGGCCGTCAACAGCAGGCTTGTCAAGCGCTCTTCCGCCATTGCCACGACCGCGGTCTCGCTCGGGCTGCCAATGACCGCTTCGCTTGGTGCAAGCTACGCGCTGGGCGCGACGCCTGGGCGGAACCGCATGACGGTCCGGGCGAATGTCCTCGGTTCGGCCGTCGCCGTAACCGCCGTGGTCACCGCTGTCGTATTCGCGGCAAGCCTGAACGGGCTGGTCACCCATCCATCCCGCTACGGATGGAACTGGAACGTGCTCATGCAGAACCAAGGTGGATACGGGAGCTTTCTTCCCAACGACGTCAACATGTCGACGATTGGCAACGGGGATGGGCCTCTCGACCGCCTCTTGGCGTCGACGCCGGGGATTCGTGGGTGGTCGACATTCGGCTTCACCCAGCTGCTGATTGACGGGCAGCAGGTGCCGGTGCTCGGCCTGGCCACCCATGGGGGTGATGTCGAGCCGCCCACAGTGAGCGGGCGCCGCCTCTCCGATACTGAGGCCGAGACGATCGGAAGCGCAGCGGCCGTTGGACCTGATGGGATCGAGCTCGGTCTGAGCACGCTTCGCCAGCTGGGCAAGCAGGTCGGGGACCGGGTCGAAGTGGGAACAGGACCAACAGCACGCCGGCTGACCATCGTCGGCGTGGTCACTCTGCCGTCCATCGGGGTGACGCTCTCAGATCACGTGTCCCTCGGGCGTGGCGCGATGCTCGCCGAGAGCACTCTGCTCTCGATCATGAACCTCAGCGCGCTTAATCCGGCACCAGCCGAGGCCTTCTCGGCGTTACCGTCGACGATCGCCATCGACATCAGGTCACATACCGACCCGGCTGCTGTCGTGCGGCAGATTGTCGCCGCACTAAATCGCGACGGTGCGGATGGCGCCGTCTATGAGGTGTCGCGTGTTGTTGGCGCGGCCATCGTAAACGCCGGGCAGATGGGCGGACAGCCGGTCACCCTCGCCATCGCGCTCGCCCTTGCTGTGCTCGTGTCGCTGTCAGCAACGGTTGTTGCTGCTACGCGGAGGCGACGCCATGAGCTCGCCGTGCTTAAGGCCCTCGGATTGCGGCGTCGTCAGATGCGTAGCATCGTCGTCTCACAGACGCTCACCCTGTTCGTCGTCGCGCTCCTCATCGGCGTCCCCCTCGGGATCGCGGGTGGTCGCTGGGCGTGGGCGACATTCGCCTCGTCGCTTGGCGTCGTACCGGTGATCGCGGTGCCCGCAGTGACGATCGTGTTCGGCGTTGTCGGCGTGCTCGTCGGGGGGATGATGTTGGCTGCCGTGCCGGCGGCCGTGGCCGCTCGTACCCCGACGACGGTGGCCCTGCGTGCCGAATAAACAGGCGGCGCGCCGGCGTTTTCGGGATCTGATTTTCGTGATTGTTCGATAAGGACGCGACGCGAGGGGGTGCGCGAGGAGGATGATCTCCTGAGCCACGTCAACATGTGCCCGAACCTCATCCACATGGACGCTGAGCAAGCGTGCCGCTGCCGCCGTCGCCCTCGGAGGAGTTCCTGGCTGTATGGTCTCGCCCGCAGTCCCTGTCCCAGCGGTCTAAGGTTCTGTCGTCCCGACTGTTGCTTTCCGGGGTGTGGAGGTCCACAATTCGGACGACGGCCAGTTCACCACGATCAACGATCCACTTGGTCCGTACGGTATCTACCTGAACGGTGCGAGCGACTCCGGGGCGATCGTCGGTTTCTACGGCGAAAGCGTCGGCCAAATACACGGGTTTGAGCTGACGCCCAGTCACTCGGTGTCAGAGAAGGGTGCGAGGAAAACGGGTCCCACGAGCGCTCTGAGACCCTGGGTAGCGAACGTCCCCCGGTTCTGGCCAGGCCGGGGGCGCTGCGCGCCAAAGCCGGGGGCCAGCAGGACACCTTGTCATTGCCGCCGCCGGTTGGTGTCACCCTGATACAGAACGTCGCTACCGAACGGCGCGCGTTGGTGGTCGGACGAGCGCACATATTCAGACGGTCATTTCGGCCAGCGGGCTGATGCCAGTAAGACTCTCGTCGTCTGCCTGTTCCCCATCGCCAAGCGTTCCCGGACCGTCTATGACGGGATGACGAGGTGCACGGCCCCTTGGCTTCCCTCGCAAGGCGACCCGGGGTCGTGCACCTTTTGTGGGTCAGACGGCAGCGAGCTTCTTGTCGTCAGACCAGCCACATAAGTGGTGCCCTCCGGCTGCGCTGCGGACTATGGCGCCGCGTCAGATAGGCGTCAGGTCGTGCCGCCGAAGTCGACATCCTTGGTCTCGACCGTTCCCGCCGTCCGCCCCGGGGCCGTCTGGTACCTCCAGTACAGGTTCGTGTGCGCGATGACCTGGTCCGGTGGCGGCGCCCCCCATTCCGTGTGGTCCTCGGTCGTGTGGGCATCGCTGACAAGGGTCGCGTCGTACCCCCTGACGAACGCGCCATGGAGCGTCGAGCGGATGCACGCATCGGTCTGCGCGCCCGCGACGACAAGTCGCCCAACTCCGAGACCCGACAACACGGTCTCGAGCGTGGTGTCCTCGAACGAGTCGCCGTAGTTCTTCTCGACGAGCGGCTCGTTGCCGTTCGGAGTCAGCTCGTGGACGATCCGCCATTCGTCGCTCCCCCTAGCAAGCTGCTCGTCGGAGTGCTGGACCCAGACAACGGGGACCCGTTCCCGCCGCGCCTTGTCGACAAGGTTGCCGACGTTCGCGACGACCGCGTCGCGCTCATAAGCCCCCATGACGACTCCGTTCTGCACGTCGATGACGAGGAGCGCCGTATTCGGCCGGTTCTCGAGTGTGGTCATGGTCCCCCTTGTTGGCGCAGCACTGTCGTGTCCACCATGCTAGATACACCCACCGACAGCGGGCCGCCACAAATCTCCGCCGGCCCGTCCAATGATTGGCGACGTCAACGAAAACCTCTTCGCGCGTGGCCGAGCCGCGTAACGTCCCGTGTGGGTCGGCGCGTCGACCGGAAGGCAAGATCAGCGCGCATACCTCAGACGGTGACGATATTTCTCCCGCAAGCGGTGCCGTTACTGACAGTCTTGTGTTCGTCACCTCCTCCATCGACCAGCGTCTCAAGCCGTGCGTCCGAGGGAACGGCGCCGGCAAGAGAGCCAGAGCCGGCGTAAAGGGCGCATTCCGGGAGGTGCGGGTCAGGCGGGTAGGTGGTCGTGTCGTCGTCAGCTCGCTCGAGGGCCACGGCATCATCCAGACAGCCAACGAGCACCACGGGCTTCCGAACCATGGTGCCAGGAGGGTACGACACGTCGGGGCCGACGTAGCTCGGCGCTACGGTTGCCAATATGTTCGAGCCTGGCACGCAGAACGCTACTCTCTGATCCCGACGCGCGACGGCGCCATCCGGCTGCCGTTCTCGAATAGGAGGTTGCTCATGGCCACATCGCGACGGGCCACCACCCGGTGGGAAGGGTCGCTCCTCGAGGGCGCCGGTCGGGTCTCGCTCGACTCATCCGGGCTCGGCACTTACGAAGTGACCTGGGCCTCCCGCGCCGAGGATCCAGGGGGCCGCACGAGTCCAGAGGAGCTCATCGCGGCCGCGCACTCGGCCTGCTTCTCTATGGCGTTGTCCCACGCGCTGGCCAACGCGGGTAACACCGCGGAGCGGCTCGAAACCAGTGCCGTAGTTACGTTCCAGCCCGGAGAGGGCATCACCGGCATCCACCTCAGCGTGACCGGTCAGGTACCGGGCCTGTCGGCTGAGGGGTTCCGCCTGGCCGCCGAAGGCGCCAAGGCCAACTGTCCAGTGAGCAAGGCGCTCACTGGCACCGCCATCACTCTTGACGCAACCCTCAGCGATTCGTGACGCCGCCTTTGCTAGGAACTGGACGACGGTCTCGACGGGCTCTACACCGAGGCTGACCAAACAAACTCGGGCGTGGACGCGGGCGTGACCCGAACGTATCGGCACAGTGGCCCCGGACTCAGCGCGCCAGTAGATGAGGCACGTGGCGTAGGTGTCGCGCCACCTGAGGGGGAAGTGGCGACCGGTCACGCCCGCCAAGGTCCCGGCCTCTAGCACGAGGCCGTCAAGCGCCCCTCGGGGGCCCTGGGGGAACGGGAGGCAACGCCGGCCTTGGTGGCAACGGCGGCACCGGTGGGGTTGGAACGCCCAATGGTGCTCTCGGGCCGGGTGGCAATGGCGGTAGAGGCGGGGATGGCAGTGCGGGTGGCGTAGGCGGCGAAGGTGGAGCCGCAGTTGGTGGCGCCATCTTCGCCGGTGGAGGATTTTCTCAATCGGGAGTGGTCTTCGCTGGGAACTCCGTTAAAGCTGGCGACGCCGCGGCGGGCCCCGCTCCTCCCGGTGGCCCGGGTGGGTTGGGGGCAGCAGGCAGCGCCGATGGCAACCCCAACGGCGTCGCCGGTGACAATGGAGACCCCGGTCCCGCACTCGGTGTGAACGGCTTCCAGCTTGCCCCCAACGGAGGCAAGATCACAATTTCCGTGAAGGTCCTCAGGTAGGCGACGCCGGTTCTGGCGAAGCCGCGCGTTCGTACCGCGCTCCCAACCTGAACGGCGGCTGGGCCGCGTGGCTTAGGGCTGGTGCTCGTTGTCGGTCATTCCTACGCCGGTGTCGCAGCCGAGGGTCCAGCCGCGAGCTGTTCAACCAATGTCTCGACCGAGCAGTCCTCGTCGCCGCCGCGCCAACACCCCGCCCTACTTAGACGGAGACCTCGCCGCGCTGCTTGCTCGATCGTGCCCGAGGCACCGCCCCCTCTGCCATGCAATTGTGTGGGTAGGGTTCCCAAATGCCAAACGCCGTTTGCGGTTGTGCCGAGGCCGCCGGAGCCGTCTGATCAGGGCTTGAGGTCGCCTCTCGGGTTCGATCCTTACCGCATCGGTTGGTGATGTCGTGTTGATACCCCGAGACATGCCGCAGCGCCAAACCAGCAGCTCATCACTTGGCGGCGGTTGATCTTCGCCTTTCCACAGACCTTCCTCTTGACTACGTATCGGAGATCGGTAACTCCTCCAGCGGTGGCCGGTAGTCCGGGTGAATGTTCGGCGCGTGCCACTTCCCGTCTAACGCCTGCCACCATCCCCCGCCCTGCGACGACTCGAGGCCAACGGGCTCAGGCGAGCAGGACTCAGCCGTGGGAGGGACTCCACCAACAACTTCGCCTTCTCGGCCTTGTATGCCTTCCGCGTCAAAAGGCCGGACTTTTTCAGAGCATCGAGCTTGGCTAGCTCATCGGCTGTCGACATGCGTCTCCTCCTCGAAACGGTCAGGAGAGGCGTCGAGCCTGCACCCGGGCGGCAACCCTAAGCGGTCGTCCTTGCCAAAACGGGGCGTCCCTGCTGATAGAACTTACTTAACCGTACACCTTGCCTGTTGTCGGGAGCCGAGATGGACCAGGGAAAGGCCCTTCCGCCTTCCACCGGCCCATCCACAGGCGTCTCCTGGAGGGCCTCAACGAGGATGACGGGGTGCACGGCCTCCTGGCTTCCCTCGCAAGGCGACCCGGCGGTCGTGCACCGCAGGTCAGTGTCGGCGTGGGTCGATAGGCCCTTGAAGGCGCGTCGCCAGGTTCGCATCCTCGTCGCCGAGCGGCCTAGCCGTGAGCGGGTTGTCCAATCCTCGATCAGCTCGTAGGGCCGCTGGGCTCGGGCGCGGCGCACGGCCTCTCAAACAAAGCCGTGACGCGCTCCTTCGGGACTCCAACACGACCCAGCCGAGAACCACCAGCATGACTAAAAGCGTGAAACGAGGTCCAGTCGCGTGCGCCCAGTGAGGACGTAGAGGTTTGACTTCGCCTGCGGCCTTCTGATCATCAGGCGGGCGAGCGATGACGAGACCTGGGCACGATCGTTACCAATGTCGCCTACAGCGCACGGAGGAGAGAGTGCCGAGAGCCCTGACCTGGCTACCGACGAAGACACTGTCGAAGATCGCCGACGTGGGCGGCGGGACAGCAATGTCCGTGAAGGTCGTTCCAGGTTGACGACGTCAACGCACCGGTGAGACTGACCCGCTCGCCAAGTACGCCGGCAGACCCTACGGTTGTCACTGTGACAAGCGACGACGAAATAATGACGCTTTCGAGCAAGATTGATGCAGGTGGAGCCACGCCCGAGGATTACGACCGGCTAAAGGCTCTGCTCCAGGTACACAAGGTGAATGACATCGCTCGCGCTCTGCGTGCCATCGATTGCTCCGTGACCGACCCTCAACTATCGGTCGACTGGGAGACGGTGTTCGCTGCCGACAACGTCGAGTTCGACATCGAGGGACTCGAATACGTCATGACCCGTGTGCGGATGCTCATGAATCAACTCGGACAACTTGTCATAGCGACGAGAGTGGGCAACCCTAAATGCCCCCGTTGTGGCAACCCGATGACCTGTTGGCAGAACAAGCGCACTGGTGTCTCTGGGTTCAAGTGCGCTCGCTCCTGTCGCCAACGTGCCTATGAGGCTCGAAAGGCTGGCTCCGGGACCTAGCGCATGGTGACTTCACGACTGGCTTCATGCTCCGGGGAGAATGCGAAGATGGGGTTGCTCCGAGCGGCTCTTTCCGCTAAATGAGTTGGCAGTCCCGACTTCCAGCGAATCAACCAGACGGACATTTGGCGACCTGGTGCCGGTGTTGGCGACTTTCTCGTCCTCCGCCTGGCCCACCCACAAGCGTCTCCTGGTGAATCGCGACCAGGACGACGGGGTGCACGGCCTCCTGGCTTCCCTCGCAAGGCGACCCGGGGGTCGTGCACCAGCTACCTGGGGTAGGAGTGTCATCTCCCTCCAGTAGTCGGATTTGCAGAACGCGACACGCCATGTCTGATCCGAGATCGTGGGTGTCCGCGCCTGTTTCGCGTGAAACGGGTGGGACCGTGTTGTTTGACGCCGCGATACGAGCCGAACCGAAGATGACAAGATGGCTCGCGAGGCAGCTCCGTCAAGACCCCTTGAGGCTACCGGTGAGGCGCGCGCCTCAGACCGACCTATGGATAGACGCTCCAGCGGCTAGATGCCACAAGCGCCGCGAGCACTAGAAGCGCTCCAATGATGGCAAAGTCCGCTGTGACTTCATGGCGCTCGTGCTGGATCGCCACGTGTTTCGCAAGGTTGGCGAACACCTTGTTGAGCTGCGACGCGTTCCTGGCGGCGTAGCTCTGTCCGCCGGTGAGCCCGGAGACCTCTCGAAGGGGTGGGAGGTCGGCCACGAGAGGAGAACGGAACCCGCCGCCGTAGCCGTAGCCTCCGCCCCCGTAGCCGCCGCCGCCGAAGCCGCCGCCGCCGAAGCCTCCGAAGCCTCCTTGTTGCTGCGGTGTGCACACGAGCGGACCGGGATGGGTAGTGCCAAAACCGATCGTGTAAATCCGAACACGCCGGGCGACGGCGTAGGGGACGGCCTGCAGGGGTGTGATACCTCGATTGTTGGCGCCGTCAGTGAGCAGCACGATGATGTCGGGAACGTAACCGCTCCTGGCCGGCTTTTGCTGCACAGGGTTGGCTTCCCCGCCAGAATTGCCTGTCGCACCCTCGGCGGCGGACGGTTGGGCGGCCGCTGTCGACAGGGCGTTCCCGACGGGTTGCACCTGCGGGTCGACCTCGGAGATCGCGTCGAGCGACTCCAGGATCGCCGCGCCAATCGCGGTGCCCGGGTGGGTGTTCAAGTTGTTGATGGCACGATCCAGCAATTTGTGGTCTCCGGTCGGCGCGACCACGAGCTCGGCAAAACCTGAAAACACCACGAGACCCATGCGCACGCCGCTCGGTTGCGAATTAACGAACTCGCGCGCTGCTGACTGTGCCACGCTCAAACGGTTGGGGAGCAGGTCAGTTGAGCACATCGAACCCGAATCGTCCAGGGCAAGGATGATCGAGGTCTGGTCGACCGGCACTTCCGTCGTGATCTGCGGTCGGGCCGACGCCACAGCGAGGACAGCGAGGCTCGCCAGCAGCGCGGCGAGCGGCAGATGACGGCGCCAGCGCGCGGCGCGGGGAACCGCGGCCCGCAGAAGCGCAATGCTCGAATACGTAATCGCCTGCCGCCGGCGGCGGCGCATCGCGAGAAGATAGCCAGCGAGCATCACGGGAACCGCGAGCAGGAGCAGGAGTGCAAACGGCCAGGTGAAGCTCATCTCACGCCACTCGCCCGAACCACAGCAGCGAGATCAGCGCGCCGATGACCAGCAGCAGGATTGCAGCGGCCGCGAAGACGGCCGAGATCTCGGTGTAATGGGTAAAGACCGTGAAGCGCAGGTCGATCGACTTGGAGACGTCGGCCAGAGCGGCCTGGTTGTCGACCTGGTGATACGAGCCGTTCGTGACCGCGGCCACAGACCGCAGCGTCTGACTATCCAGCGCCGTGGCGACCGTGAACCCGTCGATCTTGACGGTTGTGCCCGCTGCCGTGCCGACGCCGATTGTCTGGATGCGAACCCCCGCGGTCGATGCCAACCGCGCGATCGTCACAGGGTCAACCGGGCTTGTGTCCTCACCGTCGGAGAACAACACGATCGTCGCCCCTCCGTAGTAGCCGATGTTGACCTCCCCCGAGTTGTCCTTGCCGAGCGACTTCACGTCGACCTTGAGAGTTTTGCCGGCGATCGCGTCGAGCGAAGTGAGGACGCCTGCTCCGAGCGATGTACCACCTCCCAAGGACAGGGACTTGATGGCCCGGAGCACGTCGGCGTGGGACAACGTGGGCGGCTGCACGATCAACGCACTCGCGCCGAAGGCGACGACCCCGATCTCGACTGAGGACGGCTGCTCGCGGACAAAGGCGCTCGCCGCACTCTTTGCCGCCCCGAATCGCGAAGGCGCGACATCGCCCGCTGCCATGCTGTTCGAAACGTCCATGGCGAGGATCACCGTGGCTACGCGCCGCGGCGTCCTTATAGTCGCCATCGGATGGGCGAAGGCGACTATAAGGAGGGCAAGAGCGGTAAGGAATAGTACGAAGGGAAGGTGGACCCGCCAGCCCCGCCGCCCGAGGTCGCTCGTAACAAGACCCTGTGCCGCGAGGTCGGCCGACCGCCGCCTGCGCCGTCGTCGCGACCTCACATAACCGGCC
>JBKQHU010000094.1:0-2834 GCA_052148655.1 Acidimicrobiales bacterium | reverse complement strand
CCATGACGCCGCGTCGGGCCTTGTCTTTGTTGAAAGACGTCCGCCTCGAGCTCGTCTCGGCCGGGGATCACAACATCGAGCTCGTCAGCCGGCGAAGCGCCCTCCAGGCCAAGGTGCTCCGGGCCCTTCACGTCGACACCTCGACCTGGGACAAGGCCACAATCGCCTGACCAGGGCGTTCATCTCACGCGTAGTGGAAACACTTTCTCGCCGCGATGCCATCTACCTGGGATGACGCGAAAGTCGCGCCAAAGTCCGGCCGGAGTGCCGAGCGTTGCACGAAGTCGACGAAACCCCCGTCGCACACGCGCCGGCGTAAGTCGTGCGGGGTCCTGAGGCTTCTCCCAGGGCAGGCGAAGGTCGCCGACGAGGCCGCGCGCGAGGCGAAGCTCGGTGAGCACCGCGGCGACGATGAAGCTCCACCGGTCAGCCTGTTCCGGCGTCTGGACCTTCGGGGTCGTCCAACCGAGGGTCTGCTTCGCGAACCGGAACGTGTGCTCAATGTCGAAGCGACGGAGATAGGCGCGAACGCACCGGCCGAGTTCAGGCTTGCCGCCGCCCGACCACCACAGCCACAGCGTTTTCTTCGCGCGAGAGGTCGGTTTCGGGAGATGCTCGACCTCGACGCGAATCACGCTGCCGCGCACGATGGGCGGTCGTGCGAACCCCGCCCAGTGTCCGCGTCCGGATAGGCGCGGATGCATGTCGTGCCAGGCAGTGACGGTGAGTCGTCCGTAGCGGGGATCCGACGTGACGAGGTTGGCATCCGGCTCCGGCCAGGTCTCGGGGTCGGAGCACTTCCACCGCCTTTCGTGCCGGGGTGGCCGCCCTCCGGTCTCGGGCGGTCGGTTCGCACGCGCTGGGGCGTCGGTGTGAAAGACGCGATCGTCGCGGATCCGGCAGACCACCTCGCATCGTTCGGTCGCGAGGTCGTGGCTGATCCCGATCGGGTCGTAGCCGGCGTCGAGCACGAACATCGGCACCTCGCCGTCGGGGGGAAGCAGCGCGACGAGTCGGCGGAGCTGGGTGACCGTGGCGGTGGTCGGGTCCTCTGCCGGCGGGATCCGACAGATGTCGACCGGTGCGGTCCAGCTGTCGGGAGCCCACGACAGCTGGCAGATCCACTGGTAGTGCCACCCTGCGACGATCGGCTGGCCGGCCGAGTGCTTGGACGCCGAGTAGTAGAAGCCGCGTTCGGGACTGCACTCGGCGTCGCACCGCTCGACGGTCGACGCGTCGACAGCGAAGACGGCCGGCCACTTAACAGGGCGATTTGCGACGAGCAGCGAGCGGAGCGCGTCTGCGTCGATCGCTCCCTTGGCGAGGGACCTGTAGAGACTGCCGTGGCTTCTTCGGAACTCCGGCTCGAGCGAGAGCCGGGGCAACGAAGTGACCGGACCGGACGCGCACAGCACGGCGTCGGTGAGCTCGAAGAAGGCGTCGCCCCACGACCGAAAGGTCGCATAGAGATCGCGACGGAACGCCACGAGCGGCTCCTTCTCGGTGGAAGCCATGGCCGATAGTCTGACTACTATCGGATAGTGCGTGGTGGATCCCCTTCCCGCGGGAGAATGCATAAGTGGCACGAGCAGCGAAGACATCAACGCTCACCGGGCACAAGCGGCGCTATCGCGAGTTGCTCGCCCAGATCACCGAGATCG
Organism: Acidimicrobiales bacterium; assembly: GCA_052148655.1. GTDB lineage: Bacteria > Actinomycetota > Acidimicrobiia > Acidimicrobiales > Bog-793 > Fen-455. Next base: position 1,173 of record JBKQHU010000094.1, on the reverse strand, counting down.
GCTTCATCCGCTCGGGCAGCGTCGCTCCTCGCCTCAACTACTGCGGAAAGCCCAACTGCCGCTGCCACGCCGATCCGCCGCAGCCACACGGGCCGTACTGGCAGTGGACCGCGAAAGTCGGCGGCAAGACCGTGAACCGACGCCTGAGCGCTCGGGAAGCCGAGCTGTATCAGGAGTGGACCGGCAACGACCGAAGGCTCCGTGCGCTCATCGACGAGCTGCGCGAGGTGGCCGAAGCAGCGACGAACCTCATCCTCGAGGCAGAGGTGAAGGTTTAGTTACAAGCTAAGGGAGGCGCTTGTTCCTGCCGGCGTCAGGATGGTGCCGCCCAGTCGTCTGCGACGCTGCAACCAGGCCTGGCCGAGCCTTCCCCAACGAGGCGGTGCGCGGGAAGATCCGAGACGGCGCCACCGGCAATGCCTGGGCTTCTCCCGGGCACCGAGCAGCGTTCGCATTGCCTTGACGACCTGCAGCGCCAGCTGCCAGATGTGCCTCTGCTGCTACGCCCGGGGCGGCCCGGCGAGCGCGTTGTCCAGCTGCGCCATGAAGGAGGTGCAGATGACCTCCACTGTGTCCGGATCCATTGCGATAGTCAGTGCGTTCATCGCACATGGTCACGCCCGGACGCCCTCGCCGTCCGAAAAGCTGACGCAGATAATCGAGGCCGTCACGAGTGGGCGTTCCCGCCACCGGGTCGTTGAGGAGCTTCTCGAAGACAACTGCGAGCGTGGCAGGCGTTGTTGTTTGCATCAAGCGGACGACGTCAGATGCGTCCTTGTCCTTGATGCGGTGCGACCGATCGTCCTCGACGCGGTCGTGGAGCTTGTGCGCCTTGGCAACGAGTAGTGCTGCGGGTCCGGCAACTTCTGCAGTCATCGAACGCGTGTCCAGTTGGATTGAAAAGCCCCCGACCGAAATGACTGCAAAGACGATGTTCAGCCTCCGAGTCGGAAAGCCACGGGAGAAGTTCCCGGCTCGCTTCGCTCGCGGTATTAAGCGGCTAGTGGCCAGCAAGCCGACTCTCGCCATCACGAGGTTGGATGTCGCGAAGACAGCGGCGCCTCCGGTCAACGCGACAATCGAGACCAAGAAGGCGTCGACCAAAGCAAGGAATGCGCTCCCGGCCAGAACAGTCCGCCTCTCTCGAGTCTTGGCGTCCGCATCGTCGGCGTT
>JBKQHU010000093.1:0-4011 GCA_052148655.1 Acidimicrobiales bacterium | reverse complement strand
CGCTTTCCAGCCTTCCGCACTAGCCCCGAGGGCGTGGTTACTGGTATGAGATCACGGACAGGTGCGGGTCCGTGGCCACGGTCTGCTGCGGGCTCATCATCGGATGGTCTTTGGTGTAGAAGTTCTTCCACTCGAAGAACACCCTGGGGGGTGCGGCCATGGTGACCGCTTCCCAGGTCTGCTGCTTAGTTGTTATCGCTCAGCTGATCCCTGCGGAACTACAGCATTCTTCGGCCTCATGCGAGAGTGACCGCCTCGCCGTCGCAGCGCGTCGACAGCGTTCCAGCGAAGGGCTCCAGCTAGGTCGCGTGCATGGTCGGCCATCGAGTAGTCGGGCCGGGTGTCGATGTCATGCAACGCCAGGTCCAGGTCCAGGCCGTGTTGCTCAAGCACAATCGAGAAGTCCCGCCGCATCGGACCGAGCTGATCGTATCCGAATGACCGATAGATGCGAGGAAACTGGGACCGATAGAGGCGGACGCGCTCGTGCAGACCGGATGAGTGTGACAAAGGGTTTTTCGGGCGCTGGCGGACGTAAGCGGGCAAGATGTCGGCGAAGGCGTGGCGCAGGATCCATTTATCCTGGCCGTCACGGAGCTTCAGCTCGATGGGCAGACGCATCGCCAGCCGGACAAGCGCCAGATCGAGGAATGGCACGCGCGTTTCCACGCCTTGTCCCATGCTGGTACGGTCGACGCGTTGCAGCTCGGTCCGCCCGAGGTTATGCAGCTTGTGCTGGAACAGGCGCTGTCGCAGAGCGGGGCCGGGCTGCCGGTACATCTCGTATCCGCCGAAAAGCTCATCAGAACCGTCCCCGCAAAGGACCACCTTGACACCGTAGCTGTGGACCCGGGCGAAGAGCAGCCTGGCGATGACAGCGTTGATGACGTCGCCATACTCGGTGAGCTCAGAAAGCCGGATGGCCTCGCGGATGTCCGAGCTGTGAATATCGCCCGAAGCCAGCTCGATGACCTCGTGCTCCACCCCGAGCTCACGGGTCACGCGGCGGGCATACGCCAGGTCGTCGCTGCCGGGAGTCCCGATGGTGAACGCCACGCACTCGGGGAGCATTTCACGTACGTGCAAGAGCGTCAGCGTGCTGTCAAGGCCGCCTGAGAGGATAACGCCAACCGTCAGGTCAGTATCGAGCCGAACTCGGATGCTGTCTTCCAGTGCGGCTCGCACTAGCCTGGCGGCCTCTGCGACGTCGGTGATGAGCTCGTCGTCGTCCCCGATGGTCAGCAAGTCGACATACGCGGTGGCCGCTGGATCCTGGACAGGGCTCGCCCATCCATGGTGGCCCGGAAGGATTTCGCTAACTTGCCCGCCCACGGGGACAAGTGCCTTCAGTTCCGATGCCACGTACAGATGACCATGACAGCGTGACCAATAGAGCGGTTTAACACCGAGCGGATCACGAGCCAAATAGACCCGCTCGACAGTTCGGTCAACAACGGCGAACGCGAACTCACCCCGCAGGCGGTGCACCGCCTGTTCCCCCCACTCAAGGAACGCCTCTAGGATCACCTCGGTGTCGCTGTCGCTCCGCAGCTCGTGGCCGAGGGCGGCGAGCTCTGCCCGCAACGAACGAAAATTGTAAACCTCGCCGTTGTAGCAAACCGCCCATCGGCCGTCAGGTGAGCTCCATGGCTGGATGGCGCGCTCGCGATCGACTATTTTCAGCCGCTGGGTGCCGAGGTGGTACCGATCACCACTGAGTGTCTCGCGCACATCTCCTCGCGGTTCGATCGCATCCAGCATCTGGTCGAAGACCACCGCGCTCGGGCTCGGCCCAATGATGAGGGCGATACCGCACATATCGAAAGCCTTTCTCTACCCACGTTACCGGTCGGCATGCTGGGCGTCGTAAGCGGCCTGCAGCTCATCGTGCGCGAGCGGGTTGACGCACAAATGCCACGCCTGGCCCTCGTCGATGACATTGAGCTGGCCTGCCTCTTGCCGTTCAAGGAGTAGCCGAGCAAGCAGATTGTGCTGGTCGAACCGGCGGAACCATTGCATTTCTATATCGCAGGCATATCCCACGCAGTGGGAGCTTGGAAGTACGGCGGCGTAACCTAGGGATCGGAGTCGGCGCTGGTGCTGGATGCTACGTACCATGCTGGTCACCCAGAGGCGAGGGGTACGCGGCGGAAGCGCGGCGGCGAGCTCGCGAGCGATCTGGTTGACGACGGCGACAACTGCGGGTCGCGAACGCGTGAAGCGCAATCCGGCCGTGCGAGGACGGATTGCCGGCAGCGCCTGCCGCTGTGCCCAGTCACGAGCTCGGCCGGGCAGCCCGGCCGACTGAGCGCGGTACTGGAATTGCAGAATCTTTGCCGACCTAAGCGGCGCGAGATCCACCAGTTCAGTCGAGCTCAGCACGTCGGTGTCAGAGACGAAAGGAGCCGTCCCGCTCCACCATACCGAGTCGATCTGGGAGAGCAGAAGAATCCGGACAAACGTTGCCAAGTCGCTCGCCGAGCTGCGCACACTGGGCCGGTAGTTGCGAATCTCACGCATCAGGCGGCTAGCGGCGGCGTCCACACCTCCCTCAAGGCGCGAGAGCACGGATGTGAACTCCTGCTGTCCGAGGCGCTCGGCGACAAATCCCTCCGCTGCGAGCAGATCGGAGGGTTCCAGGTATCTGCTCGCTTCCTTCACAAGGTCGTCAACCGCGGCCCTGTAGCCGAGAAGCCAAGAATTCAACGGGACAGAGGACACCCCGGCAACGGCCATAGGGGCACCTAGTCGGCACTGCGGCCTCTCGTCCTTACCCACCGCCTTCGTCCTCCCGCCCATGTTTCGCGACCATCCAAGCGGCAGCGAAATGCCCGCGTCGTTTCGTCACCGCATTGCGCGAAGCCCGCTCCGGTACCGCACTTCTAGGCGGTATCGGCATCAATGTCCGACTCGAGGCCGATGCATAAGGGACCGGTGTCTCACGCGCCGGGCACCATCTTGTCCCAGCGCGGTGTTGGAGCACAGGCCAATGTAGCAATAGGCCTGCACCGACTTCCCGGCCGCCCGCGAGCGTATGCCAAGCTCCCAGGGAACGAAGGCCCTGGGAGCTTTACCGAGGAAGAGGGCGCGGATTCCCACTGCGAGCCCGCCGACAATGGCCAGCGACATCAACTTCCTGATCTTCTTCGACCAGCCGATGCCCGGCGACATCGGCTACCGCGCCACCGCGACCGCGTTCTCCCGCGAGGCCCTGGCCGCCGGCTTCGGCCTTTCCGCGTGATCGATGAGCGGTTCATGCTGATCCGGCATGCTGTGGGGATTACGCGGACCCGTGCCTCGGGCACGGTCCGGTTCCTCACGGCGGTCACCGAGGAGCTCAAGGCCAGCGGCTTCGCGGATCTACCTCTACTCGCCGGAGGAGATCCTGAGCTTGTTCGACGGGCTGGAGCTTGGGCCGTCTGGCGTGGTCGCGGTGCAGTCCTGATAGGGCGACGGCCCGGCCCGGGACCTGAAGGTGCCCTGGGTCACCTTCATCGGCGGCGTAGCCCGTCGACCGTGGGGCTCAGCTGGGCTGGGGCACGATCCGGATGTACGGCTTGGGCTGCTCCCACTCCCCGAAGAGTTCCTTGGCCTGGTCGTTGGAGACCGAGCCGGCGATGACGACGTCCTCGCCCGGCTTCCAGTTGACCGGCGTAGCCACCTTGTGCTTGGCGGTGAGCTGCAGCGAGTCGATGACCCGTAGCACCTCGTCGAAGTTGCGCCCGGTCGTCATCGGGTACACCAGGACCAGCTTGATTTTCTTGTCCGGGCCGATCACGAACACGTTCCGCACAGTCTGGTTATCCGCGGGCGTGCGCGACTTGGCGTCGCCCGAGACGTCGGCCGGCAGCATCCCGTACAGCTTGGCGACCTTGAAGTCCTGATCGGCGATGAGCGGGTAGTTGGGCGCCGTGCCCTGGGTCTCGGCGATGTCGGCGGCCCACCGCTCGTGGTCTCCGGTGGAGTCGACCGACAGGCCGATGATCTTCACGCCGCGCAGGTCGAACTCCG
>JBKQHU010000092.1:0-13695 GCA_052148655.1 Acidimicrobiales bacterium | reverse complement strand
CTCGTCGGGGATCGCCAACGTGCAGTCATTCAAGGCTCTCGTCGAGCCGTAGGACTTTCCGAGGGCGTGGGTTTCGATGACGTTCATGCCGCTCCCTCCGCCTCGCCTCTCGCTGCGTCGCGCCGGTTGGCAGCACCCCCGCGACGCTCACGAAAATCCCGCAGCACATTCGCGACGAGCGCAGCGATTCCGTCCTCGTCGAGTCCCGCCGCGTCGGCAGAGGCAACCCACGAGACGAGGGAGCGACGGAGTTCAGTGAGTTCGGGCAGTGCCATCTGGCCGAGCGTCGCCACGATGAACGTTCCCTGGCCTGGTCGCCCGACGGCGAGGCCTTTCGTCTCCAGCTCCTTGTAGGCCTTCAGCACGGTGTTGGGGTTGATTACCAGCTCCGCAACAACGTCTCGGACCTTCGGAAGCTGATCGCCCGGCTTGAGGTAGTCGAGACGGAGCGCGTGCTCGACCTGATGGACGAGCTGCAGGTAGGTCGGCACGCCCGAAGCGAGATCGAGCCGGAACTCTATCGGCGAGACTCCCCTCGGGGCCGCGGTCTTGCTGAGCGCTTTATCTAACGTCATAAGACAAAGTTACAGAAGAAATAGCGGCTGTCAACCGCGCCCCCCCACCATCCCAAGGCCGGCCCCGGGTTCGCGATGCTTCGCGTTTGGCCGCGGCGCCCTGTGTGCCGCGCGAGGTGCGCGGCCAGATCACGTTGCGGGCGCGTAACGCGGTTCTTGTTCGTCCTGGCCGGCTCCCTGCCGTTGGCCAGCCTTCCGTCCTCAGTCATCCCTTAGCGACACGTGACGCCCGTGGGTCGCGTCCCATGAAGGCGGCGAGGCGTTCCCAGTCGTCGGCGCCGGCCGGTGGAGGAACCTCCGCCCCAAATGGGGCTCCTGGCTCGACCATGTCGCGGTACTGCGGTTTGATCATGGCCCGTGCCCCATCGAGTGCGGGCGAAGCGATGGAGGGTCCAACCTTGCGGGCTTGGCTCGAGAGGTGCTGTCGCGTACGGCGCCTGGGTTTTCGCTCCTCGCAGCGAGCCCAGGCGCCGGTTCTGAGGCAACTATACGAGCCTCACCCGAGCGTGAGAAGCGGCAAGAGTGAGCATTTTGACCCACGCTAGGGAGACAACTGGGTGCACGAGCCCCGTTGCCTTGCGAGGGAAGCACCGGGGTCGTGCGGCCGCCACGGTACTGAGCTGATCTACGTACACGCAAGTTGCGCCGCACCCTCTACTGCCCGCCGACGATTGCAGCGCCTCTACGGCGAGCTGCGACCGGCAGTTTCCCGCCGCCTCAACTCCCTTAGCCCCCGCACGAGCTGAATGAGGATGGCGAGCGCCCGCTCACGAGACGGGTGCGGGCTGGCATCGGGCATGCCCGCTCGACGATGCCGATGAGCGTGACAGAATGAGTTCGCCGACTTGGTCTCAGATCGGGGAGGCCGTCTTCAGCCCGAGACCCTTGGCAGCTTCGACCATCCTCTCGTCGTAGGAGATCACCTGACTGAGGTCCGATCCAAGCTCGCGTGCTGTCGCGAGGTGGATCGCTTCGAGGGAGCGCACGTCCGGAGGCCGCAGCAAGCCAGCCGTGTTGAGGAGGCGGTCGTTGACGCGGATGAGTTCAACCCGTACCGCGCGGCCCCGCGCGATGCCGTCCTCGCCTTCCAGGAGCAGAGAGCGCAAGACCTCAGTTCGGGCGAGCGCACTCGACACCAGAATCCTGCGCCGTCGCAAGTGAGCAGGAGAGCGGCCGACTCGAGCTCCTCGATCGCGAGCTTCACGAGAGCGGACGAGTCCAGGGGCGTCGCCAGCATCACCGCTCGTCTCGGCGCAGGCGCGCCAGGACCACCGACGGTAACTCGGAGCTACGCGAGTGCAGCGGCGGGGGAAGGTCATCGAGGTCGCCCTCCGCGGGCTCGGACTCGCCCGCGGCTCGCAACCGCTCCAGGGGGCTGCCCTCGGGCAGCGGCGCCAGGAGGGCGACCGGTCGGCCGCGATCGGTGATCTCGACCGTTTCGCCGCCCTCGACCAAGCGGAGCAGCTCGCTTGCCCGCTGTCGCAGTTCTCGGACACCCACGCTCGTCATGTGCTACCTCTCGCACGTGATCCGGTGTTGCAACCGGTCGTGTTGTCCGTCGCTCCGGACTGGTGCCATTCGCGCCGCACCGACTTCGTGCTCGCAGGTCTGTTCGAGCTCGACCCGTTGCGGTCGGGAACATTAGGAACGGACCCGATCTTCAGTGCTCGTAGCGATACCTGGCCTGGAGGATTACGAGGTCATCGCCGTCGAGGAGGTACACGAGGCGGTGCTCCTCGTCGATGCGCCGCGACCAGCAGCCCTGAAGAACATGTTTGAACTGCTCGGGCTTGCCGATCCCCGTCAGCGGATCGCGGAGTACCGCTTCAAGCAGGTGGTTGATCCGCTTGCTCGTGGTCCGATCAGTCGCTTGCCAGTAGAGGTAGTCCTCCCAGCTGTATGGCGTGAAAACCAGGCGCACTAGGCGATCTCATGTTCTTCGCGTCGTCCATCGAGCGACTGTTGGAGGCTCTCGAGCAGGCGACGGGCATTGGCAGGCACACGGAGCAGGTACGCCGTCTCTTGAAGTGCGTCGTAGCCCGCTCGGGACATGAGGACGGCGTCGCCCCGCTTCGAGGTGATCTCGACCGGTTGGCGGTCGTTGTTCACCTGCTCGATCAACGGGAAGAGGTGCTTCCTCGCCTCGCTCGCGGTTATCGCCATGGCCGCCTCCTCTCCAAGTGGTACGTCATATGGTACCAGTGTCCATGCCTCGCCGGACGCAGCGACGTGCCGCCGGACGACTATCGGCAGGACCGGTAGGTGGCCTGGCTTTCTTGCGGCGTCAGACGCGGACCCCGCCCTCGGCAAGGATCAGCCGGTGGAGCCGGTCGAAAAGGGGGCTGTGTTGCGCGGGAATGGCGTCTATGTACAGGCGCACTGCTTCGGCCACGGCCTTCTCCAATCTGCGAGAGGTTCAGGTCTTAGCCGACCCCGACGGGGCCCCGGTGCAATTGTCAGCAGGTGAACACGAGGTCACGGCGCGGCGATCGCCACCCTTCCAACCGATGGTCACGCATGGTAAGGATGACCCATGGTCGATGAGATTCAGGATGTACGGCGGACGGAGCCATCGTTCCTCCTCGAGGATCGCGAGATGCTCGAAGCGTGGCTCGAGTTCCACCGCGCCACGCTCTTGTTGAAGTGCGAGGGCTTGGACGACGAACGCCGCAAGGCGCGCCCGATCCCCACATCGAAGTTGTCCCTGCACGGCCTCGTCCGGCACATGGCGGAGGTCGAGCGCAACTGGTTTCGCCGTGTGCTCTTGTCCCAGCCCGACACGCCACCCCTGTGGTACGACCCTGCAGTCGATGACAGCGAGCTCGTTCCGCTCGATGGCGCCAACTGGGACGACGACCTGTCCGCCTGGCAGGCCGAGTGCGAGGCAAGTCGTCAAGCCGCAGAGCGTCACGCCTTGGCCGACACGGGTCTGCGGCGGGGAAATCCCTGCTCGCTCAGGTGGATCTATGTCCACATGATCGAGGAGTATGCCAGGCACAACGGTCATGCAGACCTGATCCGCGAGCTCTTGGACGGTGCGGTGGGATGGTAAGCAGGAAAGCGTCGCTATTCGCACGCAATGGCTGAAGGGACACCCAGCTTTACTGCTCGACGGGCCGGACGGGGAGTTCTCCTCGATAGTTGAGCCGTGTGGTTGAGGTCCCGCGCTGGGAGTTTGCAGCAAGCTGGGCGTTGTTGCCGGGCAACTGCAGCCGCCTTTCAGAGCGTGCGAAGGAGCTCTCCCGGTTTGGATCGCGTCGCCACCAGCGCGGGCGCCACGGATATTACGTTCGCCGCGACGAGAACGCCCGCCACGAGCGCGCAGACGAGCCAGAGCGGAACAACAGAGACCGGGACGGCACCGAGGTTGTCAGCGAACGCGTTCCATGTCGCCCGACCCGCCACGACCCCGAGCGGAACGCCGACGACGGCACCTACTAGGGCCAGCGTCGTGGCTTGCCAGATCACCGCCGACGCCACCTGGAAATTAACGAAGCCGAGTACCTTCAAGAGCCCGACTTCCCGTCGCCGGCGGGAAACGCTCACAGCGAGCAGATGAGCCAGCGTGGCAGCACCGAACAAAGCCAGCATTGCCCCGAACACCAGGGGGAAGTTGACAGCCTCCCCGAAGTTGACGAGAGAAGTCGGTGTGACCTTGAGTGCCGCCACCGACTGGTAGGCGTCGAGATAGTGCTTGATCGCTGCCTGGCCGGGCGGCCCCGGGACGAAACTGACGAGGAGCCCCCCACCGTTGGTCTCCTCCGCCACGGCTTTTTGACACGCCTCTTGCACAAGTCGCGCAGGACAAAGGGCGCGCTCGTAACCGGCGGTCGTGAGCACCGCCCCGCTGCCCAGGCTGACGACTCCAGAGAGCACGGGAAGCGACACCTGGGACACGACCTTGAACGGCACGGTTCGTCTGGCTCCTGACGGCAACGACACCGTGACCCCGACGACCGAGCCCAGATGGGCGCCGGCCTCGCGCATCGTCGTCCGGCCGAGGCCGATCTGACCATCGGTGCTCGGAAGATGCCCGGCAACGGTCGAGAACAGGAGCCTGCCACGCACCGCCGTCGCGGCGATGGCTCCGATGCTCACCTTGTTGTTGACGGAAACCTCGACGGCGAGTCCACGGCTGATGGCGGTGACAGCCCTGTCATGTTCGAGGCGAGTGAGCAGACCAGCCGGTGGTTCTTCACCCCCCGCGGGGTCAGTGAAGTTGAGCTGGAACGGAGCACCGTACAACCTGGGCGTGGCGATGAGGTGGGAGAGGCTTGCTCCGAAGACCGTCGTCCCGCAAAGCGCAGTCACGGCGAGCGCGGTGCCCAGCAGGGCGCTAGCCACGGGAACGCTGGCCCTGCCGGTCCTGCGCTGCAGGGCGTTGTGGACCCCGACCACCGCGCTGGGCGGCGCGCCGGTCCGTGCGAGAAGAGCCACAGTAGACGAACGATGGGAGGCAACCCACGGGTCGGCGGGCCGCAAAGTGCGCGCCGTCCGGACCGCCGGCCAGGTCCCGAGAGCGACGACGACGGTGATGATGGCGAGCACTCCGAGGGACAGGACCAGCGGGTCGAGAGATACGCCCGTGGAGGTCTCGGCGATACGCGCCTCGCCGAGCGGTGCGATCGGGGACAAGGCGGTGGCGACCAACACCGCTCCGCCCGCACCGGCAAGCGCCAGGGCGAGGTTCCGCGCGGTGGCGAGGGTGACAAGTTGTCGACGGTCCGCGCCGAGGGCTGCCATAGTGGGATAGTCCTCACCCTCCACAATGCTCTGACGGGCGAGCGCCTGGCCCACAACCGCCAGTCCGACGAGAGCGGCGAGCAGCGCCAGGATCCACCATCCGACAGCCTGGGGTTGGATAGACGCCTCGACGGACGCGGCCTGCTGGTCCTGGCCGCCGACGCCAAGAATGCCGACCGCAATCAAACGGTGGGCAGCCACCTCGAATCGCGGGAGGGCCGCGGCGCCGCCGTGGAGGCGGACCAGGTACACATAGCCGAAAGCGGTCTCGGGGAGCACGGTGCGCGCGAATGCCTGTGTCGTGTAGACGTCGTAGGAGGGAGTTGTCCCGGAGGGGAACTCGAACTCACTTGCTTCGAACCCGACCACACGCAGGGCGACGTTGGGTCCCGCCGGTTTCGGGGGCGCTCCCGTTGCGTTGTTATAGGCCGAAGCCTGCGACCTCGAATAGAGCGGCACATGGATGACGGTCCCCAGATGCACTCCGTCCTGTTGCAGATTGAACGATGCCAGGACCTGGTCCACAGACCTCGGGTTGGGGAAATTGCCGGAGACGAGTTTGAAGACTCGTCTCGCGTTGGGCGATACGACGAGCACGCCGAAGTCAGTGGGGTTGATAGGGTAGGTGCAGTCGCAGGTGGGTTGGCCGTTGTCTGGACCGCGCACCTCTGAGGCCGAGATCACGCCGGGCAGCTTCGCGAGGATCGGCAAGGGCCGGCCGGCGTAAACATCGGCGTCGAAACCATGAGCGGCCACGAACTGAGGGAACGCAGCTTCGGTGCGACGACCGGCGGCCGCGGCCGCCAGCACAATCCCGCCGGCGACGCTGATGAGGATGGCGACGGCCATCCAGGCTCGCCACCGGCGGCGCAACTCGCAGCCAAACGCCAGCCTCACTGCCCCCAACAGGACCTCCTCCCAGATTCAGGTCATTGTGTCGCCCACCGAGGAGGCCTGCCAAGGTAGTTACCCTGTGTTGGCTCATCGCACCAGCACCACTAGCCGCGAAGAGGGATTGTGATCGCGAGCACAAGACATGGCGCTTGCGACGACGCGTTCGCTGTTCACGACATAGAGGTAATTCCCGGTCAATTACGCCGAGGGAGACATCCGGTTCGCAGTCATTCTTGAGGGTTCTCACAGGAAGTGCATCAGGGTGCGACTTCCCATGGGCGCGCCACTGGCACCGAACGACAGGAACGGGCTTAGCCGCTGGCGGGAGTTCGCCCGCTAACCGGTTAACGTTCACATTTGTGCCAAGCGAGGATTCAAGATTAGGCAGGAACCAGTCGACACTAGACAGTCATGAAGCGCATAATGGTGCCGCGAGGAATGGTGAGTAGCGCAGTGCGACGTGCAGTCGTGTTCGTGATGTCCGCGGTCGCGGTTGTTGTATTTGCCGCGCTCGCGGCTGTGCCGGCGACCGCGCAGCTCGCACACGCAAAGGTGGCCGCTCGGTATTCGTCTGCTGAGTACGCGCCAAGAGGCGCCCACCTGCCGTTCGCCGGCTCCGCCCAGGCCGTATGTGGACAGCCGGGAATTGGCATCGCACAGTGCCTCACCTACGTCCTCAAGCCGAGTGGCGCGACGCCCGATGCCACCGGTCCGACCGGGCTGCCACCCAGCACAATCGAGGACGTCTACGGCTACACGTCGGCTTCCACGGCCGGTTCCGGTCAGACCGTCGCGATCGTGGACGCCTACAACGATCCAGACGCGGCGAGCGACTTGGATGAGTTCAGCTCGGAGTACAGCTTGCCGTTGGAGTGCACCGGCGGAGCCACGCCGCCATCCTGCTTCAGGTTCGAGCAGGTCAATCAGAACGGTGGCAGCGAACTGCCGGCTTCGAACTCGGACTGGGACCTCGAGATAAGCCTCGACATCGAGTGGGCCCATGCGCTCGCCCCCGCTGCCAACATCCTGCTGGTCGAGGCCAACAGCAACAACACATCGGACCTTCTCGCGGCCGAGCAGCATGCGGCCGAGAACGCCAACTACGTGTCCAACAGCTGGGGATCGCAGGAGTACAACGGCGAGACAAGCGGGGACTCATCCTTCGGCCAGCCGGGTGTCAGCTATTTCGCGGCCGCTGGCGACTACGGAGGAGAGGTGGAGTGGCCCTCTTCCTCGCCTGACGTGATCTCGGTCGGGGGGACCACCCTGACTTTCACCTCCGGCGGTGAGCTTGCTCAGGAGACGGCCTGGACGGACGGTGGTGGCGGCTGCAGCGGCTACGAGACCGCGAACAGTTACCAGTCGACCGGGAACGTGAACTGCAAGGGCATGCGTGCAACACCGGACATCGCCCTCGACGCCAACCCCAGCTCAGGGGTATCGGTGTACGACAGCATCTCCTACGGCGACCAGTCGGGTTGGTTCACGGTAGGAGGCACGAGCGCCGCGACGCCCATGGCGGCGGCAGAAGCGGCCGTCGCAGGCGCCGAAGTGAACGCCCAATACGTATACGCGAGCCCTGCGAACATCCCGCTCCGTGACATCACCTCGGGCAGCAACGGGTACCTGGCTTCCGCCGGCTATGACCTTGCCACCGGGCTGGGGTCATGGTCCTACACTCCGGGCGCGCCGACAGGCCTCATCGCGTCGAGTGTCGCCGGCGGAGTAGCGCTCAGTTGGAGCGCGCCGAGCGGGGCGCCACCAAGTGGTTACACGATATGGCGGGGTACCTCCTCAGGTCAGGAGACGACCGCAGTCGGTACCGTCTCCGCGCCGGCGACGGGCTTCACGGACAGCTCCACCAGCGCCGGCTCCAACTACTACTACGAGGTCCAGGCCAATGACGCCGTCGGAGTGGGCCCGTTCTCCAGCCAAGTGTCGGCCACGGGTGGCTCGGGGAGCTCCTACACGGTGACCTTCAACAACAACGGCGGCTCGGGGACGATGGCCACAGAGACCGACAACGTCCCGACGGCGCTCACGCTCAACACCTTCACCCGCTCCGGCTACAGCTTCACGGGCTGGAACACCGCCTCCAACGGCATCGGCACCGCCTACGCCGACGGGGCCACCTACCCGTTCAACGCCAGCGTCACCCTCTATGCCCAGTGGGCGGCCAACAGCTCGGGCCCGCCGCCTTCCGGGCCGCCTCCGCCCTCCCCCCCGACTGTCACGGCGATTTCACCCAGCTCCGGCCCGGTCTCGGGAGGCACATCGGTCTCGATCACCGGGACGGGGTTCTCCGTCAGTCCCGGAGGCACGACGGTCGACTTCGGTACGAACGTGGCCGCGCGTGTGAGCTGCGCCTCCACGACGAGCTGCAGTGCTGCTTCGCCATATGCATCGCCAGGTACGGTCGATGTCACCGTCACCACTTCGAACGGCACCTCGACAGCCTCGCCCGCCGAGGTGTTCACCTACGTGCCCGCCCCGACGATCACGAAGATCACACCTACCGGCGGGGCGTCCAGCGGGGGTACGGCTGTCACCATCTGGGGAACGAGCTTCGTAGGAACCGTCTCGGTTTACTTCGGCGGGAAACTGGCAAAGGGAGTGCGGGTCCTCTCCTCGTCGGAGATCACATCCATCTCGCCTTCGGGATCCGGCTCCGTCTTCATCACCGTTTCTGCGCTCGGTGGGACCAGTAAAACGACGGCGGCGGCCAGCTTCAGCTACGTGCCCGCTCCGATGATCTCCAAGGTCGCGCCTGCGGTCGGCTCCACGAAGGGAAACACGAGGGTGACCATCTGGGGTCACAACTTCGTCGGGAAAGTCTGGGTGAGCTTTGGCGGGAAGCGAGGCACGAGCTTGCGTGTGCTTTCCTCATCCGAGATCACGGTCACGGCGCCGGCGGGGTCGGGCACCGTTCACGTCATAGTGTTCGCCCTCGGTGGGTCCAGCAAGACGACCGACACCGCGATGTATCGGTACTGAGGCGGCGCGACCGCCCGCCGCGGTTCGCGCCTGGGCTTTCACACTCCCCGATTGAAGTCTCGCAACCCGTGAGGTAAGCGCCGGGAACCTAACACCGCGGAGATGCAGCGATCAGAACCAGGCAGTGGTGACCCTCTCGGTCTCAAGGGCCTTGGACTGGTAGCTCTTCGCATACCTGGCTGTCCAAAATCCGGTCCGCTCGTCGGGAACGCTCGCCCAGCCCTTGCCCGGCAGGCAGTAGTAGTTCAGCGCGACCTTGTCGACCTCGACGCCGGTGCCGGTGTCGGTGATGCAGCGGACGCCGTTTCCGAGCTGGTCAGCCCAGACCCACGGCTTGGCGTTCGGGTGTACGGCCGACTTCGGGATGGGCGCCGTCAAGTCGAAGCGCGTGACCTCTCCCCACGGCGACGCCATGCACGCCAGTTGCGTGAAGGTCTTTTCCCCGGGCGCGAAGCACGGGTCGTAGAGGACCGACTTGTTCGTCATGCAGCGGTAGGCGTCGCTGCTTGAGACGGCGATCGAGCTCGTCCAGCACGTGCCTTTGACGGTGCCCGCGACCTTGAACCCAGCCTTGAGCATTCCGTGCGATGACCAGGGATAGACAGTCTGGACCCTCGTGGACGTCGTGCCGGCGCCGGCAGCCACTGGTGCCGCGACGCCCAAAGCGACAAGCGCCGCGACGAGGGCAGCGCGGTGCCACCACTGCTGAACGGTTGTCACATTCTCCCTCCCGGTCTTCGTCGGGAGCGTACCCGCATTCGTCGACGATGAGTTTTCACTCGGAATACGGCGGGCTGCCCCAGGATGTCCCGTTGGCGAAGGGTGAGTCTTGCCACTTCGGTCCGCTGAGAAGAGGCTGGGTGTGGACAACAGCGTGTTCGGGCGCGATACTCCCGCTTTCAAAACAGGCAACTCAATTTGGGGGGAAGACGAATGAAGCTTCAACGTGGCTTAATCAGGGTCGTCTTGCCGGCGGTCCTCGGGCTCGGCCTGGTCGCCGGCATCGGCAATCCGGCCGGGGCGGGGGAGAAGCCGAGAGTGGCCAGCACGCTCTACGTCGCGCCCCTGCGGGGCCGGGCGAAGCTGGCGCCCGTTTGCGCCACAGCAAAGTTCCACAGCATCAATGCAGCCATCAAGGCGGCAGGCCCCGGTGACACCGTCGAAGTCTGTCCGGGAACTTACAGAGGTTCGGCGTCCATCTCGGTCAAGTCCAAAGCCGGGACCATCACGATCACGAGCGGTGCCCTCATAGCGACCAGGATTCACCTCTACGGCATGCCCGGGGCAGTCATCGACGCCACGGGGCTCATCAATGCCGTGACGCTCTTCGGTCCAGGTGCCGCGGGGGCAAGCGTGCGTGGCTTCACCGCCGAGAACGCCATCGGTGAGGGCATCCTCGCGGCCGGGACAGGCGGGGTCACGATCGCGGACAACGCCGTCATCCACAACGACAACGGTACGCCGAAGAGCCCCTGGCCCTTCTGCGCCGCGACCGGGAACGTCCCAGGGGACTGTGGTGAGGGCCTCGGTGTCCTCACGACCTCGGACTCCACGGTCAAGGACAACACGATCGAGTTCAACTCAGGCGGGATCCTGGTCTCCGACGATCTCGGCCCGACGAGTCACAACACGATCGAGGGCAATTTGGTCGAGGACAACGAGTCCGACTGCGGCATCACGGTCGTCGGCCACAACGCCGGTGGCGTCAATGCGAAGGGTGTCCCCCAGCCGAGTGCAGGGGGCGTCTTCGACAATCTCATCACCGGCAATGCTGTTCTCAGCAACGGGACGACGGGTGAAGGCGGCGGCATCCTCCTGGCGGGCGCAGCCTCTTACGACAACACCATCACCGACAACGAGGTTGCAGGAAACGGGCTTGCCGGCGTGACGATCCACGAGCACGGCGTCGACGCTCTGAGCGGAGACGTCATCAGCGGCAACTGGTTCGGGACGAATGACATCACCGGTGACCCCGGCACGCCGGACCAGGTCACGACCGGAGTGTTCATCGAGCGTGACTCGCCGAAGTTCCCGACCGTCGACGTCACCGTAAAGAACAACACGATCGCGTGGGACGTCATTGGCATCTACGACATCACGGGCGCAAAGGGTCTCACCCAACGCGGCAACAGGTTCATCGATGTCAAAGAGAGCCTGAAGCTCTGACCTGAGATCTGACCTGAGACCTGGCACATAGCCGGGCGACGACGCGCCGCCCCCGCAGGAATGCTCCTTCCGGAGAAACTGCGGGGGCGCAGCGCGTCCGCACAGCACCCCAGGCACCCAGCCGCGAAAAGCGCCCGGAGGGCAGCGGTTCAGGGCACTCATGAGCCAGTCGTATGATTGTCTGTGGCCCTCTTGCCGGGGCTACTGAGGGCCTCGCCCGCAGCGAGCGGCCATCGGGCAGGTCGGTCGCTCAAAGTTGGAGAGGAGGCGGTTCCCATAAGCATTTTCGACACTGAGGCCATCACGACGGGCCGCCGCCAGGGCGGGGTGCTGGACCACGGCCTGCTCGAGAGCGTGGAGCACGAGTTCTTCAACTCGTCACCCGATGGCGTCCTGTTCATAGGCAGAGGCGGTCGCGTATTGGCGGCCAACCGTACGCAGGCCCGTTTGCACGGCTACGACTCACCGGACGATCTCATCGGCGTCCATGCCTCGGAGTTGGTGGTGCCTTCCGATCGGGACCGGGCCAGGCTGAACATCGAGCGCCGTCTGCGTGGCGAGGACATCGGCTCCACCGAGTACGAGGGCCTGCGCAGGGACGGGACCACTTTCTATGTGGAGATCTCCGCGGCCGCGCTGCGGGATCTTGACGATGAAGTCTCCGGCTATGTGTGCATCATTCGTGACAGAACCGAACAGAAGCTTGTCGAGATGTCGCTACGCGAGAGCGAAGAGCGCCATCGAGCGCTGTTCGACGGCGCCATAGAGGGCATATATCAGGCTTCTTTGGATGGCGGGCACCTAAGAGCCAACGAAGCCTGGGCGCAGATGCTCGGCTACAACTCCGCGGCACAAGCCATGACAGAGGTCGTCGACGTAAGCCAAGTCTGGGCCGATCCTGGCGAACAGGCCCGCTTCGTCGGCCTGCTTCGCGAAAAGGGCGATGTGCGCGGTTACGAATGCGAGTTCGTCCGAAAGGACGCAAGCCGCATCTGGGTCTCGATCAACGGCCGCCTGGTCTCCTCGCCTGGCGGGGGCCAGGAGCACTATCAGGGCTTCGTCGAGGACATAACCGAGCACAGGCATGCTCAAGCGGTCTTGCGGGAGAAGGACTCACAGTTCCGGAACTACGTGGAGAACGCGCCGGTGGCGATAATCGTCGCGCGCGACGGGGTGTGCCTGTATGGGAATCAGGCCCTCGCCGACATGATCGGGGCCGAGAGCTCCGAGGCACTCGTCGGAGGGCGTATCTATGAGGGCTTCGCCCCGCACACCCAGGAGGACAGCAAGGAGCGCACCCGACGCCGCTCCCTCGGGCTCGCCACGCCGTCCGAGTTCGAGTCCGTCCTGCGACGCGCTGATGGGTCGCTGTTCCCGGCCCACATCTCGCTCGGGACTGTCCGGCTTCAGGACGGGAGCGCAATCATCGGTTTCATAACCGATATCACCGAACGCCGACGAGCAGAAGAGGCGTTGTCGCAGAGCGAGACCATGCGCGACGTGGCCGAGCGCGTCGCCCGCGTCGGGAGCTGGCGGTGGCACTTCGACCCGACCGCTTTCTTCTGGTCGGAGGAGCTCTTCGAGCTGTTCGACGTCGACCCCGACACCTTCGACGGCGACGTGATGTCAGGACTGCAGTCGCGCATTCACGCCGATGACGTGGAAGCTTTCATGACCGTTCGGGACGCGGCTTTCAATACCGGTCAAGCGCCGCCGATCGAGTTCCGCGTCGTCCACAGAGACGCCAGCGTGCACTTCATCCACGGCGCTAGTACGACCGAACGCGATGACACGGGCAAAGCGGTTGCCATCGTGGGCTATTTCCAGGACGTCACCGACAGGCACGAGGCCGCGGCGCGACTCATGGACGCCGCCTTCGAGTGGCGCGCGACCTTCGATGCCATGAGCGACTCGGTCTCGCTGTTCGATCGCGACGGCCGGATCGTGCGCTGCAACGCCGCCACCGTGCGCCTTACGGGTCGCGACTTCCGCGACATCGTCGGGCACTTCTGCCACGAGGTCTTCCATGATCCCGATTACGCCGGCTGCCCCCGAAGGCGCGCCTTCCTCACCGGACAGGCGGAGACGGACATCGTCGAGCGCGACGGCGTGTGGCTGCGCATCACATTCACACCGGAGAAAGAGGCCACAGGTCGGGTCGTGGGAGGCGTGCACGTCGTCACCGACATCACCCAGCTGCGCCAGGCCGAGCAGGTCGCCAGCGAGCGTTCCCACTTCTTAGAGGAGCTCCTGGAGGCGATCCCGGCCCCGGTGCACAACACCGACGTCACCTTCCACTACGTGGCCTGCAACGAGGCCTACG
>JBKQHU010000091.1:0-28410 GCA_052148655.1 Acidimicrobiales bacterium | reverse complement strand
TACCGAACGCAGTGTTGTGAACCACGAGCGGGGACCACACGACCGGTTCCACGACCATGTCCGCCGGCATGTGCTCCCACTGATAGAGCAGCCTGCGCATCTCCCATTCGTGGTAGCGGGCCCACTCGCTGGTTGTGCGGAGGCGCAGCTCGTCGGTGTCGTCCATCTCGTGCCACGGGACCTGGTCGGTCCAGATCCAGACCATCGGCTTGACGTGCTTGAGCCCGTTCATGGCCCGCCAGCTGGCGGCGGTCTCGGCGTGCCCCGCCAGCGCGGCGACGTCCGCCAGCCGTTCGCCCAAGCCACGCAGGACTTTCTTGTCGGCTTCGGTGACCTCTGCCCGGGCGCCCGTCATGGTCCCTCTTCGCGACGGATCTACCAGCCAGTTTGTATCCTCCATCGAAACTCGCCCCAATTCCTTAGGCTCGAAACGAAATTTCTGCGACCTTACCAGATCTCCTCCCGGTGTCAGAAATCGTTATCTGAGTGCGTGACGGCCGACACCGGTGAGGCGCGGCGCGGGCCCTGGGCGGACCCGAACGAGCGCGACCCGAACCGTCCTGCCCGGTGACATCTGAACCCGCGCGCCGCTCCTCACGAAGGGTCTCGCCTGCCCTCGGACCGTCACGTTGACGTGTCGGCTTGGCACCGCGGCCCGGTGTCCCCGGTTGTGATCAGATACCCGACGGGACCATGAACGGGGAAGGGGACGAAATCGTGAGCGCCGACAACGGTTTCGAGGGACGCAAGGTCTTGGTCACCGGTGGAGCCCGTGGCATCGGCTACGCCATCGCCCGGGCCGCCGCCAGGGCCGGCGCGGCTGTGGCGCTCATCGACCTCGAGCGGGCGAGCCTCGACGGGGCGGCCGCGAAGTTGCACGCTGAGGTGCCCGGCGCCGAGGTGCTGACGGAGGTCTGCGACGTCTCCTCCTACGAGCAGGTGACCTCCGCCGAAAAGGCTCTGGCGGCTCGATGGGGTCGCACCGACACGCTTGTGAACAACGCCGGGATCGCCCACCACGAACCCGCCGAGACGATGAGCGTGCCGGAATGGGATCGGATGATTGCCACGAACCTGTCGGGAGTCTTCTACTGCAGCCAGGCCTTCGGCGTCCCCATGATCGCGGCCGGCTCGGGGACAATCGTGAACATCGCCTCGATGTCGGGTCTCATCGTGAACCGTCCCCAACCCCAGGTGGCCTACAACGTCGCCAAGGCGGGAGTGATCATGCTGACGAAGTCCCTCGCCGCGGAGTGGGCACCTCACGGTGTCCGCGTGAACGCCGTGGCGCCCGGATATACGCGCACCGACCTCATCGAGCACCTGGTCGACACCGACGCGTGCCGCGACTACTGGATCGGTGGTACGCCGCTCGGGCGAATGGGCTCGACCGACGAGATCGCGAAGTCGGTTCTCTTCCTTGCCTCGGACGCCGCCAGCTTCGTGACAGGAGAGACCCTCGTGGTCGACGGCGGCTACACGCTCTGGTAGGGCTCGTCTCGCGACCTGCATCGCCACACCAGCTGCCTCGTTCGGGAGCAGTGCTCCTCGCAACGATGCCCGGGCACGTCGCGGCCGGCTCGGCGGGCCACGACCGTCGCGCCGTCAAGCGGCGAAGAGATACGCCCGCCCTGCACCGCTGGCGTGGTTCGGTGCGCCCACGACGGCTGCCGCACCCGAAACAGCCACCGAGTAGCCGAGCCAGTCGTTGGCGACGGTGTCGGAGCCGTCCACCTCGCCGACCTGCTTCCAGCCCTTTGCCGTCTCGGTGAACGCGTAGGCCCGGCCGGCACCACCGGCGTGGTTCTCCGCCCCCGCGACCACCCTAGAGCCCGAGACGGCCACGGAGTCGCCGAAGAAATCCCCGGCGACGGTGTCGGAGCCTTTGAGCTCGGCCACCTGTCTCCATCGGCCCTTCGCTTTCTCGAACACGTACACCCGGCCTGAATCTCTGGCATGACCCCACGCGCCAATCACGGCGGTGGTGCCCGAGACGGCCACCGCATCGCCGAAGAAGTCCCCGCCGACGGTGTCGGAGCCCTTCAGCTCGGCCACCTGTGTCCAGTAGCGCCCGGTCTTCTCGAACACGTATGCCAGGCCGCCATCGTCGGCGCGCCCCTGCGCACCGACCACGACCGTCGTGCCCGAGACGGCCACCGACCAGCCGAACTCGTCGCCGGCGACGGGAGCTGGGTCCTCCAGATCGGCCGTCTCGTGCCAGTCACCGGCTGTATCGGTGAACACGTAAGCCGCTCCCACGTAGTTCTTGTGGCCGCTTGCGCCCACAACGACCGTCGTGCCCGAGACGGCCACCGAGGCACCGAAGCTGTCGTTGACAACGGTCCCTGTGCCCTTCAAGGTGGCGAGCTGTGCCCAACCTGCTGACGTCTGCCCGAACACGTAGGCCCGTCCCGAATCTTTTGTCCGGGAGGGCGCGCCTACCACGACGGTGTCCCCCTCGACCGCCACCGACCAGCCGAATTCGTCGCCGGCGACGGTGTCGGCGCCCTCGACCTCGGCGACCTGGCTCCACCCGGCTTGGTTCCTCGAGAACACGTACGCCCGGCCCGCATTGTGAGCGTGGTCCTGCGCGCCTACGACGGCGGTCGTGCCCGAGATGGCCACTGAGTCACCGAAGAAGTCGCCCGCGGCGGTGTCGGAGCCTCTCAGCTCCGTGAGCGCCTTTCCGATCGTTGCAGTTCCGGGCGTTGTTCGGGCGGCGCCGGAGGTGCCACTGACCCCGAGGAGCATGAACGAGCCGGTGATGACCAAAAGCACCGCCAGGCCTACGCAGCGGGACGGGAGTCTTGCCATTTCCTACAGCAACCAGGCGACCGAGCTCAGAGCTTCAGGACCGCACGGAGATTGCGCATACCCTGTGCGATCCGCTGCTCGTTCTCGATGAGGGCGAACCGGACATAACCCTCGCCCCCCGGCCCGAAGCCGTGCCCCGGCGAGGTCGCCACTTTCCCTTCTGAAACAAGGAACTTGGCGAAATCGAGCGAGCCCATCTCCCGGTAAGGCTCCGGAATCCTCGCCCAGACGAACATCGTGCCCTTTGGCTTCGGCACATCCCAGCCGAGGCGCGCCAGTCCTTCGCAGAGGGCGTCGCGGCGACCCTGGTAGATCTCGTTCACCACCTTGGGGTAGTCCGGCGCCTCGTTCATTGCGACTATCGCCGCGATCTGGATCGGCTGGAAGGTGCCGTAGTCGAGGTAGCTCTTGAGCTTGGTGAGGCCTTGCACGATCTCGGCATTGCCGACGAGGAAGGCCACCCGCCATCCCGCCATGGAGAACGACTTCGTCAAGGTGTAGAGCTCAACTGCCACCTCGAAGGCGCCCTCGACCTCGAGGATCGAAGGTGGCCGGTACCCGTCGAAGGCCGTGTCCGAGTAGGCGAAGTCGTGCACCAGGAGCACGCCCCGCTCGCGGGCGAACTCGACGAGCCTCGTCATGGTGGCCAGGTCGATGCACGCCGTGGTCGGGTTGTGCGGGAAGGACAGGATCACGACCCGCGGCTTGGGCCAGGCCGACTCCCAAGCCTCGACAAGGTTGGCAAAGAACGTCTCGCCGGTGTCCACCTCGTCGTTGCCCAGACCCTCCAGCCTCACCATCCGGACATCGGCGCCGGCAAAAAGCGGCGCGTACAGGTGGATCGGGTATGAGGGTGACGGAACCAGCGCCGTGTCGCCCGGGCCCACGACGACCCACATGAGGTGCGAGAGGCCCTCCTTGGCCCCGATGGTGGTGACGACTTCGCGGTCGGGGTCCAGTTCCACCCCGAAACGTCGCAGGTAGAGGTCCGAGATGGCCTGGCGGAGCTTGGGGATCCCGCGGCTCGCCGAGTAGCGGTGGTTGCGCGGGTTGTGAACGGCCTCGGCCAGTTTCTCCACGGCCACTTCAGGCGAGGGAATGTCTGGGTTCCCGAAGCCCAGGTCGATGACGTCGTCACCTGCGCGGCGCGCCTGCAGCTTCAGCTGGTCAATCTGCGCGAAAACGTACGGAGGAAGTCCCTGAATCCTGCGAAGCTCCATCGGTCGACGATAGCGTCTAGTCTCTGCGGTCCTGCAAGCCCGCCAGTGACAAGGCTTCGGTGACCAGGTCGATCGAGCGCGGCCAGCCCCAGATCGCCCACGTGGCTCCGGCGGCACGCAGGCCCAAGAGGTGCCGAGCCGCCGCGCCCGCGTCGGCCGGGAACGGGCCTGCCCAGGTCGTAGGCCCGAGAGCCGACTCGGCCCTGAGCCGCTCCAGACCTGCGTCCCAAAGGTTGACCGCGGCGCCGGCGCCACGCGCGAGCGCGAGCGTGGCGGGGGCGCTCGCCCCGACCCAGCATTCGATGCCGTGACCGGTGAGCTCGGCGAGGATGGCTGTCAGCGAGGCGCGCCGGTCCGAAAGCGCCGGCCACGCGATCCCGTAGGCACTGTTCTCCGAGGCGCTCTTGGCGTCGCCGATTCCGAGCGCCGCCACGATCCGGTGCCCGCTCAGCTCGTCGAGCGATGCGAACGACTCGGAGATGAGCCTGTCGGGCAGGAGACCTATACGCGCCACAAGCGATCCGATCCTGAGGCGCTGCGTCGTTGAGGCGACGGCAGCCAGCACGGGGTACATCGACAAAGCGGGCCGCGACTTCGACGCGCCCGGCCAGAGGTGATCGAAGACGAACACGCCGTCGATCCCCGCCTCCTCGGCTGTGCGTGCGGCGCCAAGCGCCGGCGCCGCGGTCGGCTCGAACGTCGGGAGAGTGATACCGACCTTCACGCCGTCAGGCCCCTCCGGACCGAAGGCGCTCCCGGTTCACGGCGTCGACTCGACCCGCGCCTTCAGGTCCCGGATCGCCGCATGGATTATGTTGCCTTCGGCCCGTCGCTTGATGAAGCCGGGCAGTGGCACGCGCAGCTCGACAGCCAGCTGATAGGTGACTTCCGTCCCGCCTTCCGGCGCGGGCTTGAAGCGGTAGATGCCGTCGAGCCGGCTAGTGAGATCACCCTCCCGCTGGACCCAGCGAAGCTCCGTCGGCGCCTGCGAGTAGTCGTAGGCGAGGGTGTAACTGGTGCTGCGCCCGAAGGCAGCGGCACGGAACGAGACAAGGGAGGGACGCCCCTTTTGATCCCGCTCGTGGACGTGAACCTCCTTCAGATCGGCGACCCATTGCGGATACCGCTCGATGTCGGCTACGACCTCGAAGCACCGCGTCGGGGAGCCGTCGACGACCATCCGCTCAATGGTCTGATCGGCCACACGCCCTCCTTTCTCCCCCAGTGGTCTCCAGCCTCGCATCTCCTCGGGCTCTCGGCCAGCATCCGCCGACTCTTCGTGGCGATCCTGCCCTCAATCGGCATCAGAACACCAACGGGCGCGATCAGCCACCCATCTCTACCAGGTTCGAGTGCAACATCCGGGCGAGTTTGTCGTTGTCGAACTCACTGACAGCCCTCCGGCGCGCCTCGGCGCCCAGGCGCTCTCGAAGCTCCGGGTCGTCAAGCAGGCTCGCCAACGCGGCCGTGACCGCGGTCGCGTCGCCTGGGCGGTCGACCACAAGCCCGGTCTCACCGTCGAGCACAGCTTCGTACGAGCCGCCACTGCGCCCGGCGAGCTGGGCCACGCCGGCGGCGGCCGCCTCGAGAAAGACGATCCCGAATCCCTCCTGCTCGAGCCCGAACCAGCGGTCACGACAGCACATCGCCCAGACGTCGGCCGCGGCATCGAGCCCCGGCAGGTCGTCATCGGCCACCCGACCGAGGAAACGTACCGGCGCGCCATAACGCCTCGCGAGGAGCTCCAGACGTCTGCGGTCCCGGCCCGATCCCCCGATCGCGAGCATCAGGTCGGGTCGCGCGGGGCTCAGCCGACCAACGGCTTCGATCAGCACGTCCATGCCCTTGCGAGGAACAAGCCGGCTCACGCTCACCACGAGCCTGCCTTCGGTGGGCAGGCCCAGCCTCCGCCGCACCGCCGCCCGCTCGTCGGCCGCGAGCGGCCGGAAGCGCTCGTGGTCGACCCCTGGGGGTACGACGACGAAACGGGGCTTGCTCGACCCTGTGACGCGCGCCGCCTCCGCGGCCGGGTAACCGCCCGCCGCGATCGCAAGCGACGCCCTGGACAGCACCGACCGAAGGAGCTGGCGCGAAACCGGCAGCCGGGCGGGAACCGTCACTTCCGCGCCGTGGAGAACCACCCCGAAGGGAACCCCGAGGCGGCCGCCGAGGAGGCCGAGCGGGAGCGCCGGATCGAACAGCACGAGGCCTGCGCCCGTGGCCTCGAGCAACTGGCGCAGGTTGCGCACCAGCCCGGGTGTCGGTGCCAGCACCGGCAACCGCGATCTCTCGATGCGGAACCGCTGGTGCCGGTCGAAGGCGGAGGCGCCACGGTAGGCCGTCGTGAGAACGGTGAGCTCTTCTGGGGGCAACCGGCGGAACAGCTCGTAGAGGTACGACTGGATCCCGCCGAGCTTGGGAGGGAAATCGTTGGTGACGAGCAGGCAGCCCATCAGCCCGACACCTCCGGCGCCACGGCCCGGTGAGCGCTCAGCTCACCCGACGCGGCGGCGAAAACGGAGCTCGGGCACCATGCCGGCCCGCTGGAGCATGCGTACGGCACGAGCTTCGGCGACATCGACGACGATCCCACCGCCGGCCTGGGGGCCGAGCACGAAGGTGACGATGCAGTCCTCGCACGCGGAGGTCCCATGCAGCACACAGTCATCGCAGCTTATGGACACGCTCTCGGTGGGCACTGCTCCTCCTTTGGATCCTGTTCACTCGCGATGCCGGCCTGCCGTCCAGCCCTGAGGCAGGCGGCCGGTCGAGGACCACGGGAGACATGATGCCGCAAGGATGTATCAGGCTCGTCAGGCTATCGGTGATAGGTGCCCGATCCGGGCTACGTTCACCTGCGTGGTTTCCGACCGGCTTCGTGCGATCTGGCAGCTGCACATGCCCGAGACCCGTGAGCTCGCCGGCCTGCACGAGTTCGACGGCCAGGTCCAGGACCTCTCACCGACCGGGGTGGAGGCTCTTCTCGCATCGCTCGGACGCGGTGCGCCTGAGGCGGACGCGCACGACGAAGCCCACCTGTCCGCCGCCGAGGCCGGCGGACTTGCCTCGTTCTCGCTGGCCGAGATCCACAGATGGAACCCTTTCGTGCACCTGGCGAACCTCGACCTGGCTTGCTATGACCGCGAGTACGCGCCGGCACAGGAGCGGTCGGCGGCCAAGACCGCTCACCTGAACAAGTGGCCGGACGCGGTCGACGGTGCCATCGAGTCGCTCGACTCGGTGCCCGCGCCTGTGGCGACCGCCCTTCTGCCGGCGGTTCGCGGCCTCGGCGAGAACCTCGGCGGCGCCACCGCTGCTCCGGCGGATCTCGAGCGCGCCAGGAGCGCTCTCGACAGGCTGATCGCCCATCTCGAGGAGGCGGCGGTGAACGGCTCGCCCGACGCCAGCCTGGGGCCTCACAAGCTCGCACGGCTGCTCGGCGATCCCGAGGCGATGACTGTGGACCTCGGTCGGCTCGAGGAGGTCGCGGACGCGGAAAGGGCGCGCCTGAAAGAGCATCTCGCCTGCGACTGCGACCGGCTGCAGTCCGGCCTCCGGCCTGCAGAGCTCGTCCGGGAACTTCTCGGTGACCATCCCGACGACGAGGGCATCTACCAGGCGGCGCGTGAGCTTGTCGATGAGCTGACCACCTTCACGACCGAGCGCGGTCTCCTGCCCGAGCTCGGGGGAAGCTGTCGTGTCGGCCCTGCCCCGCCGTCGAGGCGGTACGCGGTGGCGATGATGTCCTGGACGGGCGCCTATGAGGCCGAAGCGCCGGCGTGCTTCCACGTGAACCCGCCGGAAGCCTCCTGGGATGACGAGACCAAGCAAAGGTGGCGTTCCCTCTTCAGCGCCACGACCCTGCCGGCGCTCACGGCGCACGAGGTGACCCCGGGGCATTTTGCCCACGGACGCATGATCAGGCTCACCGCCCGTGGCGATGTCCGCCGGTCACTGACCTCGCTCGGGTTCGTCGAGGGCTGGGCGCACTACTCCGAGGAACTTCTCGTGGAAGAGGGCTTCCGTGAACAAGATCCCCGATTCGCCATCGGGGTCTGGATCGCGGCGCTCATCCGGGTGACTCGTCTGGCTGCCTCGCTCGGGATCCATCGCGGGACCATGACGGTACAGGACGCGGCAGCGCGGTTTCGCGAAGATGCCTTTCTGGAAGAGCCCGCAGCCCAGTCGGAGGCGAACCGAGCCACCTTCGATCCCACCTATGGCCGCTATACCTGGGGCAAGCTCGAGATCCAGGCCCTTCGTGACGAAGCCATCGCCCGCTGGGGTCCGCGCTTCAGCCTGCGACGGTTCCACGAGGCGCTTCTCTCACTCGGCGCACCGCCCCTCGGCACACTCGGCGACGCGTTCGAACCGCTGTAACTCAGGGGGCTGCCAAGCCACCGATCGCGAGGTGTGGCGGCAGCCAGCCGATCACCAGTGGCGGCTGTCGTGGCGGCCCACCAGGCCCCCGATGTTCAGAACCTCCACTAGGCGAACGACGCGTTTGACGCTGTCCAGGCGATAGACGACGAGCGCGGTCTCGACGCGCGCGGCGAGCCGCCGTGCCAGAAAGCCGTGAAGCTCCACTCCCGAGCCGATGGGGTCGATGAGCAACTGGCCGAAGATGAACCGTCTCGCCGCGTCGGCCACGTGGAACTGGAGCTCGTCGAGGGCCTTACGGGCCGGTTCGCTCGCGACAAGCCCCCAGCGGTTGTCCGCGGTAGTTCGCACCGCCGCCGCGAGCGCCACCGCGCCGGTAACGGCGCGCACGACAAAGCGCGCATCGGGATCGAGCGCCGCCAGCTCCTCACCCATGTAAAGGTTGCCGCTTTGCAGCGCGGCCTCGGCCTCGAGGATGCGGCGCACCGTCTTCGGCTCGGACAGTAGGTCGACGGTGTACTCGAGACCTTCCAGCTCACGGGCCGACAGGATGACCGCGGCAGGAGCGCCGTCCCTCTCGACGAGGATCCGCTCACGTGTGCTGAGCACGTGGTCGACGACGTCGTCGACGTTGTCGCCCTTACCCGCGAGCGCGGCCATGGCCAAGCGTATCTCTCCTTCCGCTCAGCGAGGGAAACGAATATTCCGGCGCGCTCGCGAAAGCCGGTCTCGGTGTCGACGTCGGGCGCGCCCAAGCGCCGGCACTGTGCGGTGCTGCCACTCACAAGCCCCGTGACCCCGGTGAGGCTTCCGGGCCCATCTCTCCGCCCGTCTTGAGGCGCTCGGCGAACGAGCGCAGGGCGCGACCGCGGTGTGACAGCCCGTGCTTCTCCGCCGGGTTCATCTCTGCAAACGTACGACCACCCCCGCCCTCGGGCGTGAACACCGCGTCGTAGCCGAAGCCCCCCAGGCCGCGGGGGGCTGTGGCGATCTCGCCCTCGACGACGCCTTCACCGATGATCTCCCTGCCGTCCGGAAAGCGGCAGACGACCACGGTACGAAAGCGCGCCCGCCGGTCGGCCCCACCCTCGAGCGCGGCGAGCAGCTTGGCGACGTTCTCGGCGTAGGTGGCGGCCTCACCGGCGAACCGCGCCGACCAGATGCCCGGCGCCCCTCCGAGCGCTGCCACCTCGAGACCCGTGTCGTCGGCGACGGCGGCTTCACCGGTGGCCGCGACAAGCGCCACAGCTTTCAGGCGGGCGTTGTCCTCGAGGCTCTCGCCTGTCTCCTCGACCTCGGCGACGCCGGGTGGACGACCGACGAACTCGACCAGATCATCAAGCTCTTCAGAGAGAATGGCCTGTAACTCGGAGGCCTTGTCGGGATTCGCTGTCGCGAGCACCAACCGCACGTCGAATGCCTGGCTCTTGCGCGTCGTCTTGTTTGCGCCGTCAGCCCGCCACGGTCCGTGTGCGGTCCGTCGGGGGCGTCGCGAGCACCTCTGCCTGGAACTCCAGGATCTGGTTGATGCCGAGCTCTGCCAGGGCGAGCATCTCGTCGAGCTCCGCGCGGGCGAACGGCAGGCCCTCCGCGGTTCCCTGCACCTCCACGAAGCGTCCCGTGGACGTCATCACGACGTTCATGTCGACCTCGGCGGTGGAGTCTTCGGCGTAATCGAGGTCGAGCATGCATGCCCCATCGACGATTCCGACCGAGACCGCACCACACGCCTCACGCACCGGATTGCTCGATATCGCGCCCGAGAAGCAGAGCCGTGAGCAGGCGTCGTGCAACGCAACGTAGGCGCCAGATATCGCGGCTGTTCGCGTACCCCCGTCTGCCTGCAGCACGTCGCAGTCGATGAGTATCTGACGCTCGCCGAGTGCCTCGAGGTCGATGATGGAGCGCAACGCCCGGCCGATCAGCCTCTGGATCTCCTGGGTCCTCCCGGATTGGCGCCCTTTCGTCGCCTCCCTGCTCACACGCTCCGGCGATGACCCGGGAAGCAGGGAGTACTCCGCCGTCACCCAGCCCCGGCGCGTACCGCGCATCCATCTCGGAACGTCCTCGTCGACCGAAGCCGTGCACAGGACCTTCGTGCGCCCCGATACCGCCAGCACGGAACCGGCGGCGAACTCGGTGAAGTCCCGGACGAAAAAGCCCGGACGGAGCTCGTCGCGAGCCCGGCCGTCGTGACGCAAAGCTTCTGTGGGACCAGGTTGCGGGTCGGTCATCCCGGCAGGGTACCCGGCCAGGCCAGGCGCGGCCAGGAACCTCCGCGAGGACACCACGGCGCGACGGCGCTGGAGGCCTGGCGCCGCTGAGCGAGAGATGGCGCTCGCGCCCTTGCATCAATCGGCGGCTGCCTCGATCTCCTCCTCGGTCACCAGGCCTTCGACGATCCGGAACGAGCGGACCGAGGGCTCTGCGTCGCTGAGGGACACGACGACGTAATGCCAGGAAGGATCAGGCGCCTGAGCGATGTCGGTCGCCGACGGGTAGGCGTCGGTACGGGTGTGGGAGTGGAAGACCCCGATGACGGCCAACCCGTTGGCCTCAGCGGTCCTGTCGATGAGGAGATGCTCACGCGGATCGACGGTGTAAGAACGCGCCGACTCGGCCAGGTTCGTCGTGGGATGCACGGCCACGACGGTGTTGGCGTGAGGATCCCCGCTGAGGAGCCCACAACCCTCCGCCGGCCGTGCCGCCAGGCAGTGGGCGACGATCCGGTCCAGGTGAGAGCGTGCCACGTGCAGCCTCGTCGTGCCCGGCGCCGATGGCTCCCGGCTGAGAGGTGCTGGCGGCGAGGCCGGCTCGGAATCACTCATAGAGCCGCACGGTAGCGTTTGGCGCGATGGTCACGAGGAAGCCCTCCGGGGCTCAGCGCAGCCCCGGCAAGCCGAGGTCCTTGAGCGACCCTCACGAGCCGGTGATCCGCAATGTCGCGCGCAACCGGCGTGCCCGGCACGACTACGACATCCTCGAGGTCTTCGAGTGCGGCATCGCGCTCAAGGGGGCGGAGGTGAAGACGCTTCGCCTCGGGCAGGTGTCGCTCCAGGACGCCTACGCCAGGATCGAAGACGGTGAGCTGTGGCTCATGGGGGCCCACCTGGCCCCTTATGAGTACGCGGCCTCCGGGTACGGCCGCTTCGAACCCGTCAGAGCGCGCAAGCTGCTGCTGCACCGCGAACAGATCGACGAACTTTCCGGGCGCGTCGCACAAAAGGCCCTCACGCTGGTGCCGCTCAGCATCTACTTCAAAGACGGCCTCGCCAAGGTCGAGCTCGCCCTCGCGCGGGGACGGCGCCTGTACGACAAGCGACACGCCATCGCCGAGCGCGACGCCAACCGGGAGGCGGAGCGTGTGATCCGCGAGCACGAGCGCAGGCGCTGAGCTGCTTCGCAGGCGGTATCCTCGCGTCAGGCACACGACATCACCAAGGGGGTGACAAGGCTTCGACTTCGGTGGTCGAGGTGGGAGAAGCGAGCCGTGGTCTCCGGAACCACGTTAAAGAGCCGGAAAACAACACAAACGCCGAGCACCAGCTCGCGCTTGCTGCCTAAATAGCAGCAACGTCTGCCCGGTCCTAGTCCTGCGGACCGGTCCCAGGCGTCATCTAGCAGGACTTACCTGAACGGCGCCGCCGGCGAGCAGTCAGGGACATCTCAGTCGGCTGGGGTCCCGCACCGGCGCCGGTGGCGTGGCGGGACCCGAGACACCACCGCCGGATGCGCTCGGAGAAGTCCCATCAAGATACCGGGGGACGCGGGTTCGACTCCCGCCACCTCCACAAGGGGTTTTTGTACGTCTGACCTGGGCATTTGCCCAGGTCAGTTCGTTGTAAGGCCCGAGTGCAAACCCGCCGGGAGGCGAAGGCCTCTAACCGCCGCGTTCGACCAAGGCGCCTCTGCCGGGGCGCCATGCGCGCTTGCGCTTCGGCAGCATGGAGCAAGGTTCAAGGTCTTGCCTCGAACACCATGTTGAAGGGCGTCTCTGCGACCCGGACGAATCTCGTGAACCCGGCACTGCCTACGGTCTCTCGGATGCGGGCCTCGCCTGCCTGGGCGCCGAGCGCCCGACCCACGGGCTGCGACAGCGATGCCGGGGTACACAGCAGGGTGGAAAAGGCGTAATAGGCCCGGCCCACGGGGTTCAAGTTGTCCTCCACGCGGTCGCCGGCCTTTGGCTCGACGATCATCCAGGTTCCATCGGCAGCAAGCGACTCGCGTACGTGGCGGGCTGCGCCAGCCGGGTCGCCCATGTCGTGCAGGCAGTCGAACATCGTGACTAGGTCGTAGCCGGATCCGCCAAAGGAGGCGGCGGGGGCCACATCGAAGGTCACGCGCTCACTGACACCTGCCGCGACGGCCCGCTGGCGGGCGGTGGTGATCGACCCTTCGTGGTAGTCGGAGCCGTAGAACCGCGACTCCGGGAAGGCCTGGGCCATCAGAATGGTGGAGGCACCGTGACCACAGCCGACGTCGGCGATCTTCGCGCCTCGCTCCAACTTGGCTACAACACCTTGGAGAGCGGGCAGCCACTCGGAGACGAGATGAGCGTTGTACCCGGGCCGGAAGAAGCGCTCACAACCCTCTAGGACGTCATGAACGTGCTCGTGCCAACCCAAGCCGTCGCCGGAACTGGCGACGGCGGTGATGCGGGGCGAGTCGAGCACCGATCCGAGAGCTATCTGGAAGAAGCCGGGCAGATAGGCAGGGCTTGACTCATCCGTGAGGGCTATAGCCTTTTCCGGCTCGAGGCTGTAACGGCCGCCATCTGGCTCGTACTCGACGAAACCACCGGCTGCCTGGGCATTCAGCCACTCAGTCACGTAGCGCTCCGCTGTGTGCGTCCGGGACGCCAGCTCGCCTGGAGTGAGAGGCCCGGCGCTGGCAAGCGCCTGGTAAAGACCCAGTTTGTCGCCCATCACCACCAACGCACAGTTCAAGGTGGCGCCCACTTCGTCGACGGCCCGGAAAACAAAGCCCATCAGCTTGTCGATGTCGACCGGCGCCGGCTTCTCAACAGTTGTCATCTCTTCCCCCTCGATACTCGCTAGAGAGAATGAAGATAGAGATGAGACTTGCCAATCGCTTCCGGGGACCCCCCTAGTCTTTCGGTTCAACGTGGTCGAACTCGGGGGGCGTGAAGACGGACATTCGCGTAGTGGGACGTCAGAGGGAGCTGGCCCGGATCGGGCAGCTTCTAGATAACGCTCGCGCCGGGCAGAGCAGCGTGCTGGCCCTGGTCGGCGAGCCGGGAATCGGGAAGTCCGCTCTCCTCGAGCAGGCGTCCGAACAAGCAGTCGGCATGCGGGTCCTGCGGGCTCGGGGAGTGCAGTCAGAAGCACATATCCCCTTCGCCGGTCTGGCCGACCTGCTGAGACCGGCTTTGGTCCTTCTCGATCGGCTACCGGGACCACAAGCTGAGGCACTGGAGGGTGCGCTGGCCCTCATCCCGTCACGCTCCCAGGACCGGTTCGCCATTGGATCGGCGACCCTCAGCCTGCTGGTCGCCTACGCCGACGCGGGTCCGGTGATGGTGGCGGTCGACGATGCCCACTGGATCGACGGGTCCAGTGCGGACGCTCTAGCGTTCGCATTTCGGCGGCTGCTCGCCGACCCCGTGGCGGTGCTCATAACAGTTCGCGCCGGCGAGGCGTCGCCGCTGACCGCCACCGCCCTCGAGGAGATGGAGCTCGCCGGGCTCGACCTGGCGGGCGTTTCTGAACTTGTGACCTCGGTGGCCGGTCCGGTCCCTTCACGCCTGCTGACTCGCCTGCACAGCGGCACGGGCGGGAACCCGCTCGCTTTAGTGGAGGCTGCCCGCCAGGTTGACCTCCTCCGCCGATACAGCCCGCTCGACACGCCCCTCCCGTTGCCCACATCGGTGTCACAGATCTATCTCGACCGCATCAGGTCGCTTCCGTATCGCACCGCGGCCGTCCTTCTGCTCGCGGCAGCCAGTGACCTGACCGACCTCGCCCTGCTGGCCCGGGCAGCTGGCGCACTCGGCGCGAACGTCTCAGATCTCGCAGCAGCGGAGGACGCCCGGCTCGTGAGCATTGGAGACGGGGCCGTGGAGTTCGCCCATCCTCTTGTCCGGTCCGCGGTCTACAACGATGCCTCCCCCGACAGGCGCCGCAAAGCGCACCGCGCTCTCGCAAGCGCGCTGGCCGACCGCGAGGCTGACCGCCGGGCTTGGCACCTGGCGCTGGCTTCCCTTGGCCCCGACCAGCTCGCCTGCACCGCCCTCCAACAGGCCGGCGAGCGGGCTCTCGACCGCAATGCCTACGAGGTGGCGGCCCGAGCCTTCGAGCGCTGCAGCCAGCTGGCCGACTCTGACAGCTCGCGCGCCGAACTGCTCTACCGCGCTGCCCGATGCGCGTGGGACGCCGGCCAGCCGGTCCGGGCCACTGAGCTCATCGACGAGGCTCAAGGTTTTCCAGGCGACGAGCCGATCAGCATCGCCCTCCAGCATCTGCAGGGCCAGATCGCCGGACGCCGTGGGCCGGTCGCGGTCGGTCTGGCCCATCTCTTGTCGGCGGCACAGCGGTCGGCGGCGATCTCGCCCGACACCGCCGTCGCGATCTTCGCCGAAGCCACCAACGTCGCCTTCTACGCGGGCGACGCCCAGACCATGCTGAAAGCAGCCGAGGCAGTCAAATCTCTCCGGGGTCGGGTCGTATCCGAGCGGGCGGCTTTCTTCGCGGCCATGGCCGAGGGCATGGCCTACACGTTCTCCGGCCAGACCAGGACCGGTGCCGACATGCTCCGCATAGCGACCGACATCGCCGCCAGGGTCGTCGCTCCCGACGACCCTGACTGGGAGGCGTGGACCGCGCTGTGCAACTTATGGACACGAGAGGGTGGGTCGCGACGGAGGATGCTGGAGCGCGACACGGAGCTAGCTCGCTCCCGAACGGCTCTAGGGACGCTGCTGTACCTACTCTGCTACGTGGCCATTGACCACGCCGCAACTGAGCGGTGGGCGGAGGCCGAGGCCGGCTTCCACCAGGTCATTGACCTCGCTCGTGAAACCGGGCAACACACCGACTTGTCCGCCGCTCTCGGCCGCCTCGCGTGGCTCGAGGCCCGACAGGGTCGGGAGACCGAGTGCCGCGGACACGCCCAGGAATCGTTGTCCATCGCGGGCGATCTCGGGCTGCGGCTGTGTGAAATTTGGGCCCACGCCGCCCTAGGCGAGATGCACCTCGCGCAAGGCAGGATCGCGCAAGCAGTCAAGCACTTCACCACCCAACAAAGCCTGCTCGCTAGATGCGCAATCGCCGACGTGGACCTGAGCCCCGCTCCTGAGCTGGTGGAACTGCAACTGCGGACCGGAGCCACAGCGGAAGCGGCCGCGTTGGCAGCCGCCTACCAGCCGCAGGCAACGGAGAAAGGACGGCCCTGGGCGCTGGCACGAGCGGCACGTGCCAGTGGACTGCTCGCGCCCGATTCGGAAATGCAACCGCTGTTCGAGCAAGCCCTCGCCGCCCACAGCCAGACGACCGACAGCTTCGAAACCGCGCGCACTCAGCTGGCCTACGGCTCGCGACTACGGCGATCCCGCCAAAGGATCCGTGCCCGAGAGCAGCTACGGGCGGCCGTCGAGACTTTCGACCGGCTCGGGGCCCAGCCATGGGCGGCCTCGGCCCGAGCCGAACTGGCCGCCACGGGGGAGAAGGCCCGTCGCCGAAACATGCCTTCCCATGACGCCCTCACCCCCCAGGAACTGCAGATCGCCATTTCGCTGTCGGCCGGCCGCACCACGCGAGAGGCGGCATCGGCCCTGTTCCTCAGTCCGAAGACAATCGAGTACCACCTGCGAAACGTTTACCGGAAGCTGGATTGCTGCAACCGTGAGGAACTAGCCGCCGCATTGACAAAATCGCGTATCACCCGCTGAGCAGGCCCATGTCGGCAGGTCCGCCCCGCATGGCCGCGGATGTCACCTCGGCACCCGTAACGAAGTACAGCTTCCTGCGGAACTGTGACGTCTTGAGGTCCGGCGCACAGGAACTCCGGGGTCAGATAGAGCGGCGCCCCCAGCCCGACTCCTCGATTTCGCGTCACCAATATCGGGACCTCTGGGGCATTTGGCCCCACGGCGCGCTCTTCTGAAAGCGTGCTCGGAGGCGAACGTTCGTGTGACGGCCGTGATGAGCTGGGATTGGACGACCGCGCGGTCTCTCCCGGACTAGGCGGTCGTGTCACCGGGTGGACATGATGTCCGGACGTCATGGAGACACGACGAACGGTGCCCGCGCGGGCCCTGCTCCAGAGGTCTTATGATCACCTTCACCGCGGTTCGAGGCCCGACTCGGGCGAAAATCCGGATCGGGCGTAGGACGCGACACGAACCTGAGACGCGAGAGAGGTGAGGTCATGCCCGAAGAAGCGACAGGCCCGTGCGTATTCTGCGATACCGAGGAGGGGGTAAAGAGCTACCCATGGGCAGCGGCCGCTGGTGACAAGCGCATCGCACCAGTGAACCTCTGCCTTGAGCATTGGGAGCTTGTGCAAGCCCATAGCGGAAACTTCAGGCTGGGCTGGTGCGAGATCCATGGCCACGGTGCGAGCTACAAGCTCTGCCCCTGCGGGAGGCACTACCAGGTCTCCTCCTAGGCGGTCCTCCGCACTCGTGGGACAAGCCTCCATGACTCGTGCCCTCGCGCCGCGCGACGCGAGACTGGCTGTGATGAGACCTCTGAGCACCGAGGCGTGTGCGACCGGCTGTTCCTGACCGCAATCGCCCACGCGCCCGGCTTCGTCGGATTCCTCCGCGTCCGTGAGAACGGAAACGTTCACTCGGGATTAGTGCAATATTCACCGTTCCTCGGTATGCGCCGTGGGAATTGCCAATAGAGTCGACCCCGACCGGTGCCCGGGCCGGGGGCGAGGAAACGTGGCCCGGGCGCAGGTCCGTGGTCCGATGCGTCTTTCACGTGTCGTGCTGGCACCAGCCAAAGCCGTGAGGCTACCCACCTCGATCGTGGACTCCGAGGCGGCGACACTCGACTGGTGCACCAACCGCGAGCCCGAGGAGGTTCCCAATGAACGAGTTCGAGATCGTGACGGTCATCAACCGTCCCGTGGCAAAGGTCTTTGCCGCCATGGAGGACCTCGCCAGAGCCCCGGACTGGAATCCGGCCGTGGTGGAGGTGCGACGAAAGGAAGACGGCCCGCTCGGGGTCGGCAGCACCGTGGTCTACGTCGGCAGGTTCCTCGGGCGCAGCTTCGAGTCGTCTTCCAAGTACGTCGCCTACGTGCCGAACCAAAGGTTCGCCACCGAGACCACGTCCGGACCCTTCCACCTCGAGATCGACAATGTCTTCGACCCGGTCGACGGTGGCACGCGGCTCACGTCGGTCTACAGGGGCGAGAGCCGGGGATTCTTCAAGCTCGCCGAGCCTGTCGTGGTGCGGATGGCCAGGAGGCAGTTCGAGACGGCAACGGAGAACCTGAAGGAGCTCTTGGAAGCCGACGCCCTGTAAAAGTGGGACGAAATGGTCTCACAGTGCCCGCCCCGGCGTCGCTTCGCTTACGCCGGACCGTGTGCCTGGCGCGCCCGAGAAGTGACCACCTCGCGGAGTTTCACCCGTGCACCTGTGCGGAGAATGGCCCTCCTGTAGATGCTGGTGGCCAGCCTCGCCACGCCGAAGGTGCACGCGAGACTGATCAACACTGAGGCCAGGAACTCCCACCAGGTGACGGCGTCGAGACCGACGAGGACGGGCATCGCAAAAGGGGCCGTCGGTGGCAGATAGGCGAGGACCTTCAACAGGGTGGACGGGTTCCCCGAGCCGACGGCGGTGAGGGCTGTGATGTAGCCGAAGATGATCGGGAGGCTCAAAGGGAACGCGAGGCTCTGCACCTGGTCCTGGCGCTGGGCCAGAGAACCTGCGGCGGCATAGACCCAGCAGTAAAAGCCGTAGCCGAGCAGCAGCCAGGCGAGGGTGCTCACGATCTCCACCGGCGCGGTTCCGTGCAGCAGGTCCGAGCCGACGCCCTTTGCTAGCGCCAAGGCGAACACGACGATGAGTGAAGCCTGGGTGAACGCGACGAGGCCGATACCGAGCACCTTTCCCGTGAGCAGCTGAATCGGGCGGACCGTTGCCAGGAGCACTTCGATCACGCGGCTCGACTTCTCCTCCAGGACCCCGATCAGTGTCCAGGTGTTGTACTGCGAGAGCATCACGAAGATGAGGATGATCCCGATCAACGATGTTGTGTCCGTTGCTCCCTTGGTCTTCCCCGGTTGGAGGCTGTGAACCGGGAGCGCCCCGGCGCCGGCCAGCGCCGCGGATTGCGCCGGAGTGAGATGGGCTGCCGCGACGGCTTCGGCAACGCCAAGTTGGCTGGCGACCGCCTGTACCAGCTCTGCTGTCGTCGAGGTGTCCGTCGATGCGATCGGCTTGTTCACGACTACCTCTCGACCCGCCAAAATGACCAGGTCGAGGTCCCCGGAGCGCAGGTCGGAGTAGGCCGTCTCCTTGCTCAGGGACACGAAGTGAACCGTCGTACCGACACCATCGGCCGAAGACACGACGATCGCCCGCAACCGAGCAGGGAGGGACCCGACCAGGCCGACTGTCTGCGGATGAGGTGTCCCCTTGTCGAGCGTGGGGATGACGATGGCGGCCGCCACGCCCGCCAGCACGAGCAGGGTGCCGACGCGGAAGATCCTGCCCCGGAACCGCTCCCGCATCTCGCGGGCGGCCACCAGGGCGACGTCGCTCGTGAAGGGTCCCAACCCGGACCAGTTCCGTGTCGGGCCGGCCGTTCGGCGCTTGGCGCGACTGCGCAGTCTGAAAATGAGGAAGGCAACCACTAGGACGCCAATAACGGCCTGCTTCACGCCAGCGCCTCCCGGAACACTTCTGACAGTCGGCGGCGGCGGAAGACGAACTCGGTGACGCGGCCTGCGGCCATGGCCGCTCGCAGCACCGTGTCGCTGTCGACAGAGTCGCCGAGCACAAGGCGCGCCGCACCCGCGTCGATCTCCGAGATGCTCACGCCCGGGAGGTCTCGTGCCCACAGCGCGTCCCGGTCCCCTTCCACACGCACCACCAAACGGCGCGGGCCGCTGTGCGCCAGGTCGTCCACCTTGCCCGTCACGACCAGGCGACCGTGGTCGATGATCGTGACCGACTCGCAGAGGTCCTCGACCTGGTCGAGCTGGTGACTGGAAAAAAGCACACAGCAACCCGAGTGCGCCTGTTCGACGAGCACAGCGCCGATTACGTCGATTCCACTCGGGTCCAGGCCGGCCAACGGCTCGTCCAGGATCAACACCTCCGGGCTGTGCAACAGAGCAGCAATAAGCTGCACCCGTTGCTGGTTCCCGTGGGAGAGAGCGTCCACCTTGGAGCGGACACGGTCCTCGATCCCCAGCCGGCCCAGCCAATCGGTTGTGGCGGATCGGGCGTCGACCGCGCTCATGCCGTGCAGTCTCCCGAGGTATTCGAGCTGTTCGCCAACGAGCATGGCGGGGTACAGCCCCCGCTCCTCGGGCATGTACCCGAAACGGCGCCGTTGTGCCTGGCCGACCGGCGCCCCTTGCCAGCGGACCGTACCGGCATCCAGATCGGTGAGCCCGAACACCGCCCGCATCGTGGTCGTCTTGCCTGCCCCGTTGGGGCCGAGGAAACCCACGACCTGCCCTGCCGGGACCGAGAAGGAGAGATTGTCAAGGGCCTTGATCGGCCCGTAGCGACGGCTTAGTTTGTCGAGCTCGAGAAGACCCGCCACTTCCCCACACTAATTGGCGCCGCGTCCGTATTCGATGCGTCGGACAACCTCTTGTCCCCGCCAGCACGGCCCGAACGTCGGGTCGCCCTCCTGCTCGTCCTTAGTCATGCCCCGGCCGGCAACTCCTACGTCATCGCCTGATCGACCTCCGGTCAAGGCCCGCGCCCCGTCGCTCGAAGCGTGTCCCGGTCCGCAGCTCGCACCGAGGTGGGCACCACGCCAAAGCGACATCGCGCGAGCTCCACTTCGCGCACCGTGGGCCGATCGAGCGATCGGCCGGGAAACCGAGGAGATTCCCCGACCGGCGATGGCAAACGGTTAGGCTCCCGCTTCGGTGGCGGTGATCCGGGTCGTTCTCGCGGAGG
This sequence comes from Acidimicrobiales bacterium, assembly GCA_052148655.1. Lineage (GTDB taxonomy): Bacteria > Actinomycetota > Acidimicrobiia > Acidimicrobiales > Bog-793 > Fen-455. The sequence continues at coordinate 7,877 of JBKQHU010000091.1, read as the reverse complement.
ACAATGCCTTGTTGCGCGAGGGAGTCTCGCGACTTATCCAGGCTCAGGACGACCTTGAACTCGTCGGCGGGGCCGGCGACCTGCCGCAATTGCTCAAGCTCGTCTCCGAGCACCTCCCCGACGTCGTCGTGACAGACATCCGCATGCCGCCTACCGGCACCGACGAGGGCATCCAGGCCGCCGCTTGGCTGCGTGAGCACCAGCCGACGGTGGGCGTCGTCGTCCTCAGCCAGTACACCGCTCCGGGGTACGCCCTGGCCCTCCTGCAGGAGGGCTCGGCGGGACGGGGATACCTCTTGAAGGAACGGGTTGCAGGAGCCAACGAGCTGGCCCAGGCCATCCGGGTCGTGGCAGCCGGTGGATCCGTCATCGATCCACTGGTGGTGGACGAACTGGTGAAGGCGAGAGCGAGCCGGCGCAAGTCAGATCTCGAGTGGCTCACCCCCCGCGAGGCTGAGATCCTGGCCGAGATGGCACAGGGCAAGTCGAACGGGGCGATCGCCGAGTCGCTCGGCGTGTCGGAGCGCGCGGTCGAGAAGCATTCGAACGCGATCTTCTCCAAACTGGGACTCTCCGAGGAACGCGACGTCAACCGTCGCGTAAAGGCCGTGCTCGTCTACCTGAGCGCGCAGTCGGGAGGCTAGCTACACCGAAGATTCGGGTGGCACCTCCCGGGCCTTCCCGACTCGCCCATGGGACAATAGGTAATTGGTGGATGCCCCCCTTTCCGTCATCGTCGTCGACGATCAGGCCCCGTTCCGGCTCGCCGCGCGCGCCGTGCTGCGTCGCACCGAAGGGTTCGAACTCGTCGGGGAGGCTGCCAATGGGATCGAGGCGATATCGCTTGCCGACGCGCTTCACCCCGACCTCGTACTGATGGACATAAACATGCCCGAGATGGGTGGCTTGGAGGCGACCCGGCAGATAGTGGCCGGCCACCCCGGCACGATCGTGTTCCTCTGCTCCACCTACGACGTGAACGACCTGCCGGAGGACGCCAGGACAAGCGGTGCCCGGGCCTACATGCACAAAGAGCAGTTCAGCCCGAAGACACTGCGCCGGCTCTGGGACGAACGCGACTCCGACAGCTTCGCCAGCTGAGCCCGCTCTCAGCCGAGCGGTACCGAGCCCCTAATCGCCGTGCCGTGGCCTGGCTCTGACTCCCAGCGGACCGCGCCACCTATGGCACCCAGACGGTCCGTCATGTTCGTGAACCCGTGCCCGTGCTGGGCCAAGCGCACGTCGAAGCCCGGGCCGTCGTCGACGACCGAGAAGAGCAGTCCGCCCGACTCCTCCCAGATCCGCACCGTGACGTGCGCCTCCGGCGCGTGCTTGCCCGCGTTCTGCAGGGCTTCGAGGCAGCAGAAGTACACGGCGGCCTCGACGTCGCCGGGATAGCGGCCGATCCCCTCGGTCGACAGTTCGATGTCGAGGGGACTCCTGTTGACCACAGGACGCAGCGCCCCGGCGAGGCCGCTGTCGACTAGCAGCGGCGGATAGATCCCGTGGGCCAGCTCGCGCAGCTCCTGGATGGTGTCCTGCACGGCCGAGCCCAGCTCGTCGAGCATATCGACGGCAGCCTCCGGATCTTCCAGCACGACGTCCTTGGCCAGGCGCAGGTTGACGGCCAGGGCGACCAGGTGCTGCTGGGCGCCATCGTGCAGGTTCCGCTCCACACGGCGGCGCTCGGCATCGCCGCTGGCCACGATGCGAGCCCTCGAGGCCCGCAGCTCGTCGGCCTGGCGGCGGAGCTCGTCGAGCGAGGTCTGCAGGGCGGTGTCCAGCTGGGCGTTGTGAAAGGCAAGTCCGACCTGGCGGGCAAGCTCGGTCAGGACACGGTCGTCCTCCTCGGAGAAACCGACAGCGCCCTCCGAGCGCGCCACCACGATCGCCCCCAGCAGTTCACCGGCATGGCAGATCGGGGCTACCCGGATCGGGCCGCCGGGCCGCCCGTTCAACAGCGAAGGCATCCAGACCGAGGCCCAGGCGTTGCCCGACACTCCGGCGTGGGTGATCACGGGCCGCTCGCGCGCGGACACGACGATCGAACGTTCGCCGAGGTCCGGGACCGACACGGCGAGCTCGAGGACTTCGCCGGTGCCCGTGTAGATCTCAGCCGACCGCAAAGAGAGCGTCTTACGGAGCGACTCGGCCAGCTGCAAGAGCAGCTCGTCCATCGGTATGGCGCGGGTCAGGCGGCTCCCGAAGGTGCGCACCACTTCGTCGGGGGCTTCGCGCGCCCCGTAGACGAAACCGTTCGCCATGCGCGCGAATCGGTCCCGGGCAGGGATGTAGCCGATGGCGGCGATGGCGGCTGCCACGATCGACAAGCCGAGCACCTCACGGTCGGTCGTCCCTGTCGGGGTCTTGCCGAGTCCCCGGACCACTATCAGGTAGATGGCCGCCACCACGACGGTAAAGCCGAGGATCGACAGCAGATTGACGAGCAGGCGGTCGCCGTGCGGGGCGAGGCGCGCGCTGGCCGTGCAGAGCAGGCCCAGTGCCGCGAGCACGGCGGCGGCGGCGGCGGGGACCGCGATCTGGGCGGGCCACGCCACAAGCAGATTGAGCGTCACCGCAATCAAGATGACCTCGCTGCCGAGCACCGCGCCCACGGCGATCCACTGCATCCGCTGGCGCCCCGCCGCGGGCGCGTCGAGGTACCGGGCGTGCACCGCCGGGAGCGTGGAGCAGATGGCCACCAGCCATCCGAGGGCGGCGGGCCACGGGGCGAGCACGTGGGCAGTGGTCGTCAGCGCGACGGCCACAACAAGGGCCACCGCGTACCACAGCCCGGCGCCGACCTGGCGCGACCTGCGCCCGAGCACACCGTCCGGCAGGGACAACAGGCCGTGGACCGAGATGGCCATGGCGAAGAGCGCCGCGACGGTGGCCACCACGTGAGGCGCGCTATGCACACGGTCGGCGTGGGTGAGAGCGAGCCGCGAACAAGCCGCCGAAACGGCGGTGACAAGCGCCCCGAGGGTCACGAGCCAGCCGAGCCGGGGCACCCGGGTGAGTGTCGCGAGCCCGGCCGCAGCTGTGCAGACGATGGCGACCCCGATGAAGACTGCCAGGGTCCGATGACCGTGGAGCGGCGCCGCGACGAGCGAGACGACAACGAGGGCGACGGTGGCGGCCGACACGACCGCGCCCGGGAGCAGGACGCGGGCCTCGGCGCGCTCGGCCGAGGGCGCACCCGCGCCGGCATTGGCGCCGGCGGCGCCGGCGACCGACTCCACCATCACCTTGGTCCCCCCATGCTCAGAGCGTCCCGATCACTGTCACGGTCTCGACCATGGTCTTGACCATGTCGGTATCTGCGCCGAGGATCCGCCCGTCGCGCATCCGTAGCACCGTGTCCGCCGCTGCGGCCACGTCCTGGTCATGGGTTACCAGGATGATGGTCTGTCCACCGGCATGCAGGCGGCTCAGAAGCTCGATCACCTCCTGGCCCCCGGCGGAGTCCAAAGCGCCCGTCGGCTCGTCGGCCAGCAGCAGCGTTGGCTCGTTGGCGAGTGCTCTCGCGATGGCCAGACGTTGGCGTTGCCCACCCGAGAGCACGCCGGGCATCGCCGAGACCTTGTCGCCGATGCCGAGCAGGTCGAGCAGGTCGCGGGCCCGGGTTTCGGCCGCCTTGCGTTTGCGTCCCGCGATGATGGCCGGCAACGCCACGTTCTCCAGGACGGTCATCCCCTCGAGCAGGTTGAAGAACTGGAAAACGATGCCGATGTGGCGACGGCGCATTCGGGCGAGCTCGTCCTCACTGCTGCCCGTCACCTCCTCGCCGGCCACCTTGATGGTCCCTTCGTCGGGCACGTCGAGGCCCGCCACCAGGTTCAACAGCGTCGACTTGCCGCAACCCGAGGGCCCCATCAGCGCTAGGAACCTGCCGTGCTCGACGGTGAGGTCCACCCCCCTGAGCGCCCGCACGGGAGCGTTCTCGGCTTCGAACGTCTTGCGCACACCGTGCACCTCGAGGGCAGGCGTACCCGTGCCTGTTTGCCCCGTACCACCGGACATTGCCGTGTCGGTCATTCTGTTCCCCCTTGCATGTTCATCCGAGCCGGCGGTTGCGCGATGGCTGTTGCCACGGCGCCGCCGGGTGACGACTGGCCCGTTGACAGGACCTTGTAGGCGACAACTGGCGTGTCGCGTCCCTTGACCAGCTGCTCTCCGAGAGCGACGGTGGCCACCTCGCACGTGAGGCCTCTGAGCGTCGCTTCCGAAAGCACTGTCTCGCCGGCCGCGGCCAGCTGCTGCAGGCGCTGGGAGAGGTTAACGGTGTCGCCCACAAGCGTGTACTCGAGCCGCTCCTCCGACCCGAGCAGGGCAGCCGCGGCCTCTCCGGTCGACAGTCCGAGGCCGAGGCCGAAAGGCGGCAGGCCCTCCTTGGCCCAGCGCTCGTTTATCTCGGCCTGGCCGGCGTGCATGGCCATGGCCGCTGCGACCGCACGGTCCGCATGGTCGCTCTGGGAAACCGGTGCGCCGAAAACAGCCATCACCGCGTCGCCGACGAACTGCATGACCGTCCCGCCCTCACCCAGGATGGCCTTGTTCATCGCGGCCCGGTGGGTGTTGAGCTGGCCCGCCAGCTGGCTCGGGTCGGCGTGCTCCGCGATGGTCGAGTAGGAGCGGATGTCGCTCATGACGACCGTAACCTCCACCCGCTCGGTCTCGCCGATGCGCCGGCCCTCGGAGCGGAGCTTCTCCGCCAAGCCGCCCGGCAGCAGGCGCGAGAGCGTCTCGCCCTGTTCCTCACGGTCGACGATGGCCTGGTGCAGGAGGCGGAGGCGCTGCAGCGCTCCCTGGTTGCCGGCGCTCACCCCCTGGGCGAGCTTCAAGAAGACCGCTTCAACGGCGGCGTCCACCGCCTGGGGCGGGAGCCCGCGTGCGGCGGCGATCGCCTTGATGGGCTTTCCCTCGGCCACGAGGGCGAGCAGCGACTCCTCGGACTCGTCGAGCTCGCCGCTCGAGGTGACGGGACGCACGAGGGCCTCGACGATGGCCGGGTCGAGAGCGGTCCCACCCGTCGCCACTGCCCGGATGGCATCGACAAGCTGATTGCCCTCGGCGATGTGGTCCTTCAATAAGTACCCGTAACCGGCCGAGCCCTCGGCGAGGAGGGACACGGCGTACTCGGGATCGTCGTACTGCGACAGGATCACGACCCCCGTGCCCGGGTGCCGCTTGCGCACCTCCTTAGCCGCGTCGATGCCTTCGCGGTGGAACGAGGGCGGCATTCGGATGTCGCTGACCAGCACGTGGGGTTCGGTGGCGATGGCGCCGGTGACAGTGCCCTCGAAGTCGGCGGCGACACCGACCACCGACAGGTCGGCGTGCCGCTCTATCAGGGCACGCACCCCCTCGCGCACGATGAGGTTGTCGTCGGCCAGGAACACCTTGATCGTCCTCGTCGGGGTATCGCCGGTGGCTGTCATGTCACCCCAAGTTGTCGCGCACTGCGACCTGTGGCACCAGGGGGGAGGCCACCGGGGCGGAGGGGGTGTTAGGACCACCCCCCGCGCCTGGGCAACACCCTTCTGGCTTGTCGGCGCCCGGTGGATCATTGCCCCATGCGATTCGAGAGCTCGATCACCTCGTTGTCCTGGATCCCCTCTGAAGCCGTCGTGGGCGGCACACGCCTGCCCTTCGACGCCGGGGTAGCCCATTACGACCAGCCGCCGCCCGAGGTCCTCGGCGACCTCGACGAGCTGAGGCGAGCCGACCGCTTCCGCTTCGCCAACCACCTGGCCGCCTGGGTGGAGGTGGACCGGGCGGGCAGGATCACCGACGCCGGCTACGCCGGGGGCGGTCAGATCGGGAGCACGACCGTGCGCATCGGCGGCCTGAGCCACGTCTTCCAGGCAGTTGCGCTCCCCGACATCCGGCGCAAGCCGGAGCGCGGCGACGGCTGGCGACGCTTCACCCAGACCGCCGGGGGCCGCACCGGGATGCCCGCACCACGGCGCGTGCGGCGGGCGCCCTTCATCCAGTGGCAGGCTCCCCTGGCCTGGACGACACTCTCGCTCACGTTGTACGCGGACGGCCGGGCCGAGGGCTCGCTAGTCGGTGCCAGCAGGTTCCCGCGCCACTGGGTCTACGACCATGAGGGCCGCCTCGAGGCCAAGTCCGGTCTCATCGACTTCAAGGACTGGTACCGCAAGTCCTTCGGCACCCACACCCCGTGGGGGGACCAGGACTCCGAGGCTCTCGTCACGGTCGTCGAGTCCGCCCTGGAGCGCTCGCTGTCCGCCCAGCTGATGCACGGGGCTGCCAAACCTAAGATCAAGAAGGTGAAGGCGGGCACGTACCTTGTACGCCAGGGTGACAAGGGCTCCGAGGTGTACCTGGTCCTCGACGGCGTGCTGCGCGTCGAGGTGGACGGCGAACGCCTCGCCGAGTACGGACCGGGCGCGCTGTTGGGCGAGCGCGCCCATCTAGAAGGCGGGGAACGGACCTCCTCGCTCGTCGCCGTGACCGCCTGCAGGGTGGCCTCGGCCCCGGCAGAGGCCCTGGACCGCTCGTCACTCGAGGAGCTGTCCACGGGGCACCGCCGCGAGCACATGGGAGCGGGCTGACCGGGTGCGAGCCCATTTCCTGGGTGTCCGAGGCTCGACTCCCGCCCCCGGGGAGGAATTTGTCCGCTACGGCGGCTACACGTCGTGCCTCGCCATCGCCCACGACGGCGAGGCGGCGCCCAGCCTCATCCTCGACGCCGGCACGGGCATAAGACGGGTCGGGGCGCTGTGGGGTGGGAAGGCATTCGCCGGCACCGTACTGCTCAGTCATCTGCACTGGGACCACGTCCACGGCCTGCCGTTCTTCGCGGCGGGCGACCGGGACGAGGCGCGCGTCACCTTGTACCTGCCCGAGCAGCCCGATCGCGCCCCTGCGGCCGACGTGCTGTCCCGGGGCATGTCGCCGCCGCACTTCCCGATCGGGCCCGAGGGACTGCGTGGCGACTGGAGCTTCCAGAACCTGGCGCCTGGGTTGATCGAAGCGGAAGGCTTCAGCGTCCAGGCGGTGGAGATCCCCCACAAAGGGGGGCGCACCTACGGCTACCGGGTCAGCGACCGCAGGTCGGTGCTCACCTACATGCCCGACCACTGCCCCACCGTCGGAGGGCCCGGGCCCGACGGCTGGGGTGAGTACCACCCCGACGCTCTCGAGCTCGCCCATGGAACCGACGCCCTCGTCCACGATGCCCAGCTGATGCCAGACGAGCTCGCGAGCGCTGCCTTCCTCGGCCACGCCACCGTGGATTACGCCGTCGGGCTCGCACGGCGCGCCGGCGCGCGGCGCGTCGTCCTGTTCCACCACCAGCCGGACCGAACCGACGACGCCCTCGACGAACTGCCCAAGCGCTTCGGCGCCGAGCCGCAGGTCATAGTCGCGGCGGAGTCCCTGGTGCTCGAGTTGTGAGGTTGGGCCGCCCTGGGCACTCCTGACGCCGTCGTGGTCGGATCCGGCCCCAACGGCCTGGCGGCCGCGCTCGTGTTGGCACGCGCCGGCTTGTGCGTGGAGGTGTTCGAAGGGGCCGCCGTCGCCGGCGGAGGCTGCCGAACCGCGGAGCTCACCTTGCCGGGGTTCCTCCACGACGTCTGCTCGACAGTCCAGTCCATGGCACCCCTCTCGCCGTTCTTCGGCGATCTCGACCTCGAGCGGCTCGGCGTGGAGCTCTTGAGGCCCGAGGTGGCGTTCGCCCACCCGCTCGGCGACGACCGCGCCGGGGCGGTCTTCGCCAGCCTCGGCGGCACCGCCGACGCCCTCGGTGAGGACGGCGCCCGCTACAGGCGCCTGTTCGGCCCGCTCGTCGAGGCGGCCGCGACGATCGTGCCCACGGTGCTCGCACCCCTTCGCTCGCCCCCGCGCGA
>JBKQHU010000090.1:0-8065 GCA_052148655.1 Acidimicrobiales bacterium | reverse complement strand
GGCCCGAGCTCGTGGTGTAGCGCCACAGCATGAGCAGCGACGGCAACGCGGTGCCGACGAGTATGCCGAACCACGCCGTGCCATTCCGGTCGCTCCAGGCGAAGGGCCGCGGGAACATGTCGTCTTGCGCGATGGCCCGGGACGTCTCCGTGACGATGAGGGTCCAGCCGTTGAGGGCGCCGTTGCCCGACACCACGGCGATCGCGGCGATAAACTTGCCGGCCCAGGCCTCGCCCGGGAACATAGTCTGAAACGCGTTGACGAACGGCGAACCGGTCTTGACAAGTGTCCCATGCGCGACCAAGCCCATGACGGCCGCGGTGACGAGAACGTAGAGGAGCGCACTCGCTGCCGTGCCGATCAGCGACGCCCGCATGACGTTGCGCCTGGGGTCGCGGACCCGCTTGGCCGTGACGGCGGCCGCCTCTACACCGATAAACGAGAACAGTGCCACACCGGCGGCGATCCCAATGGCGCTATAGAGGCTGCCACCCGACGCGTTGAAAGGACCGAAGTTCGCCGAAGTGACGAAGGCCCAGCCAACGATGCCCACGAAGAGCAGCGGCAGGAACTTCAAGACGACGGTGACGTTCTGGAACCAGGCCATCTGACGGACCCCGGCCAGATTGATGATGGCTGGTACCCAGAGGCCCACGAGAGCGATGAACCAGTTCTCCAAGCCGGTGTTGTGTCCCCAGCCGAACAGCGCGTCGACGTAGAACACCCAAGACGACACGATGGCTGCGTTGCCGGCCCACGACTGGATCCAGTAACACCAGCCGACCAGATAACCGGCGAAGTCCCCGAACTCGTGGCGCGAATAGGCGTAGAGCCCGCCATCGGAGTTGGGAATCCGCTTCGTGAGCTGACCGAACAGGACGGCCAGGAGCATCGCGCCGACGGCGATTGCCCCCAGAACGATGATGCCGCAGGTGCCGGCGCCTGCGATCACGGCCGGCATGGTGAAGACACCGGTGCCCACGATGCTGCCGATGACGAGAGCGGTGGCGGATGTCAGCCCGAGGGCGTGGGCCTTCTGCTGATTCCGTTCGGACAGCCCGGAGGAAGCGCCTGGCTCGGCCGGGGGGGCGGTGACGAGGGACATGGCGAAGCTCTCCTTCGTGAGGCCGGAGACGGTCCTAACTCTCTGAGGCCCACGCTCGCTGCCTGCTCTCGCCGACCTCACTTAGTTGTGCTGCGTACTCACACTGATGGAAAGCAGAACACCGGGGTAGGGACCAAGGTCCCAATCGGGGTTCACTTCCGGACAGATGATCTTGCGAAGCCGGAGCGGCAGCGGCAGCGGCAGCGGCAGCGGTAGGGCTATTAGTCCTACGGGCTGCCGCTACAGGGGGCCGGCTCGCAGTTGGCCGGTTGACGGTCGTACCTGCAGCCCGCCAGATGGCGCGACGAACGTCATCGACCACGGGGGAGATCAGCTCGTTCGACAAGTCGAGTTCAGATCCTTTGTCGCCATCGAGGTCCGAGAAGCGAAACCCGGGACTTTTCTTCTCTGTTTCAGGCCTTTGATCTATGCAACAATTGCCTGCGATGATCCCGTGGGGACCCCTTCCGAGGATTGACAGGAAGGTTTAGAGCGTGCTCACAAGCGAGGCCTGCCGGGTTATATGGGGCGGATCGGAGTGCGGTCGATGACCAGGCCGAAAGTACCCGGGACTGCTAAGAGCGTGTCGGGTCGAACCCGGACCAAATCCACGCTTTGGAACGTCAGCGGCGAAAGCACTGTCGCCGCCATCGATGTCGCCACGCTGGCCCGATGACCGACGTCCCCACTAAGGAGTCCGTCGAAAAGAGAACTGCGACCGAGGGATCTCCTTGGTACGCCCAGAGCGTGCAGGATGTCGCCGCTGCTTTCGGGGTCGATACGGCGGTCGGACTCTCGTCGGCCCGCGCGACCCAGCTCTTAGACGAGTACGGGCCCAACTCCCTACCAGAGGAGAAGCCCAAACCTGGCTGGCGTCGGTTTCTCGACCAGTACACGAGCTACATGCAAATCATCCTCGTCGGTGCAGCCGCCGTCTCCTTGGCCGTCAAGCAGTGGGTCACGGCCGTGTTCCTCTTGGTCCTCACCATCTTCAACGCGGTCATCGGCCTCCGAGAGGAGGGCAAGGCCGAGAGTGCCATGAATGCGCTCAAGTCCATGACGAAGGCCACCGCGCGGGTGCGACGCGACGGTGTCTCGGCTGAGATCCCCGTCGAAGAGGTCGTAGCCGGAGACATCGTGCTCCTTTCAGCCGGTGACCTGGTTCCCGCAGACGGCCGGATCATTGAGGCCAACGCTCTGCAGATCGACGAGTCGACATTGACCGGCGAGAGCACGCCTGCGCTGAAGGAGGTAACTACCCTGCAGGCAGATGCGTTGAACCCGGGCGACCAGGTGAACATGGCGTTCATGAACTCCCCCGTTACCCACGGGACTGGCGTCGTCATCGTCAGCGGATGCGGTGCCGACAGCGAGCTCGGGAAGATCTCGGGGATGCTGACGACCACCCGCAAGGAGAGGTCACCGCTCACCAAGGAGCTCGACAACCTCACGCTCTGGATCGCCGGCGCAGCTGGACTGACGATGGTGGTGATGATCGCCCTGGGCCGAACTCGAGGCCAAGCATGGGACACGCTCTTCGTGAGTGCAGTCGCGCTGGCCATTGCGGCCATTCCCGAGGCGCTGCCCACCGTCACCGAGGTGATCCTCTCGCTCGGGAGCCAGGAACTCGCCAAGCGAAACGCCATCGTGAAGGAGCTGCCCGCCGTCGAGACCCTCGGGTCTACCTCGGCCATCAATTCCGACAAGACCGGAACCTTGACCATGAACCAGATGACCGTTGTCGAGGTGACCGACCTGGCGACCCACTACACGATCAGCGGCTCGGGTTACAGCCTCGAAGGACGCGTGGAACATCCTGCCGGCACGACCGCCATCATCGAGGACGCGATAGCGCCTCTGCTCGTGGCAAACGACGCCGACCTGGTCGACGGCGCCGTCGTGGGCGACCCCACGGAGGGTGCTTTGTTGGTCCTCGGCCACAAGGCCGGAGTCGACGTCGACGCCACCCGGGAGAGGCTGCCTCGGGTAGCTACGTTACCCTTCGACCCGACCTACAAGTTCATGGCGACCTTCCACAAGACCGCGGACTCCTCCGGACACCCCGTGATCCGCTGCTTCGTAAAGGGTGCTGCTCCAGCGGTCATGGACCGCGCTGCCACGGCTCTCTCGGGCGGGAGGACGATCCCCTGGGATGGCGGCCTCGCGCAGCGAGCTCAGAACGACGTCGATCACATGGCGGGACTGGGCGAGCGGGTCATGGCAGCTGCGACGCGTGATCTGGATCCTGGCGGGTTCGATCCCGAAGGAGACCTGCTCGCTTCTGTGACGCAACTGAAACTGACCTGCCTGGTGGGGATGGTCGACCCGCCACGTCCGGAGTCCAAGGCTGCCGTGAGAGAGGCACAGGCGGCCCACATCCGTGTTCGCATGATCACTGGCGACGACGTCACGACGGGCGCCGCCATCGCCCAGCAGCTCGATATTCCCGGCGAGGCAATCCTCGGCTCCGACTTCGCCGCCCTCTCCGAGTTCGAGCGTCTGGCCCGCATCGACAACATCGGCGTGATGGGCCGGGTCGCCCCAGAGCACAAGGTCCTCCTCGTCGAGAGCCTGAAGAAGAAGGGCGAGGTAGTGGCGATGACGGGAGACGGCGTGAACGACGCGCCCGCCATCAAGACCGCCGACATCGGAATCGCCATGGGGACCGGCACCGAGGTGGCGAAGAACGCCGCGAGGATGGTCCTCTCCGACGACAATTTCGCCACGATCGTCTACGCGGTCGAACAGGGCCGCAAGATCTTCGACAACCTCAGCAAGTACATCCGTTACGTTCTTGTCCTCCTCGTGGTCTTCGTCCTCGCCTTCCTCGGCGCTGCCGTGTTCGACATCGCCGCGGGTGAGCCATTTACCGCGTTCCAGGTCCTGTGGATCCACTTCTTGGTCAACGCACCCTTCGGTTTCGCACTCGGCTTCGATCGGGAGACGCCGGGGATCATGACCCGCGTGCCGAAGCCGCGTGACGAGTCCGTGCTGACACCCAGCATGATGGTCACGGTCGGTCTAGCCGGCCTCGCCATCGCAGTCGAACTGCTCGGAATGATCGAACTCGGCACCACGCACTTCAACAGCGCGGCCGTCGGCAACTCAATGGCCTTCACCGCTTTCGCGCTGTGCCTGATCGTCGCTGCCCTCGAATGCCGCAGCGAGACTGACTCGATCCTTACGACCGAGACTTTCGACAGTCGTCAGATGAATTGGACGATCCTCCTCGAATTCGTCCTTGCTATGCTCGTCACTCAGATGGATGCCCTGCGCCGGATCCTGGGCACCACCCAGCTCAACTTCCGTGAGTTCGCCTGGGCGCTCGCGCCCGCCGTCACCCTCGTCGCGCTCTGGGAGCTGGGCAAGCTCGTCGCACGGTCATCTGACTCCGATGATGCTCGATGTCCCCCCTTGGGAGCTGAGTGACTTGCCATAGCTCGCAGTTGGCAGTACCTCTTGTGATGGAGGAGAGCACCAACTGACCCTGCTCAATCAACCCCGCGCCACGCGTCCGTCGGGACTCGGGATATTGCTGCAGTTCACTCAAGTTTCCGCGCCCGCACGAGAGTGCGAACTGGGTGGAACCGGGGATTGCAACGGAGCCTCAGCACCCGCCGCCTTCTAAGGTTCTGGCCGGGAGTCGTGGCAAACGGCTCGAAACCCAGTGGGTATCGACACCTCGGGTCACGGCTCGCGCCGCTAGTTTCGCCGATCCTGTTCGGCCGTCCTGAGCTGACCCAATAGGTGGGTGACAGCACTCACGACTCCAGAGTAACCAAATGTGCCCTGGAGCCCTTCCGTGATCCGATCACTCAGGCCTGGTTCGCACTCGTCTGCGATGGTCTTGACAAGATTGATGGATCCGTCGATCTCCCGTCTGAGCTCGGAGTATTTTGGGTCGTCCAAGTAGCTCGCGCCTGGGTCCCAAATCGCGTCAAGTGCGGTGACTAAGGCGAGGAACCGCTCGACCGTGGGGATAGCGAGCTCTTCGCTGATCGGCATCGTCAGATAGAGCGGTCGCAGTAGAACCACGGCTGGCGCTCCCGCCAGCGCCGCGTGGCTGTCTTTCGTGCCATGTTCAAGAGGCTACTCTCGGCATCGCCCGCCGCTCGGCGTCGTTCGGGTCTGCGCTGAGTTTGGTTGACATCGTTTTCTCGCCTGAAAAGCGTGAGGTCACCGGATCGACGCCGGTCCCGACCACCGGAAATTCCCAGTTCAGAGGCCCTTTCGACTGGCGGTCGGTTTTAGGAGGATGTCCCGAGTCCTGTGGGATTGGTCGCCACTCCGAGGGAGGAGTGGATCGACTGCCAAGTTGGGCTCTTCTCAGGCGATAGCTGGATCGCCGACGGCAACTACGGAGGCACCCTCGACGTCCGCCTTTCGAAGGCCGACACGATCATCGTGCTGACGTTGCCCCGATGGAAGTGCACATGGCGAGCCCTCAAGAGGAGCCTCCAGCATCATGGGGAGGCGATTCAAGCCGAGGGTTGTCCCGAGCGTTTCGACCTCAAGTTTCTCCGCTGGGTGTGGCGCTATCCAACCGATAGTCGCCCACGACTGGATGGGGCGATTGAGCGATTTCATGAGCATCTGAGTGTTGTCGAGCTTGACTCAGCCTCAGCGGCACGGTCATTTCTTGAGCAACTGACCTGACACCAGCCCGGCGGCGAAGTGGGGCACCTGGCATCTGATCGCTCGACATAGCCGATCTTGCCAGCAGCGCCATCGATAGCTACTATGTTCTGCATGGTACTTGGCGGTACCGAGAAGCTGCTAGCCCAGATGCGACGAGGTGCGATCGAGTACTGCGTCCTTGCCCTCTTGCGCGATCAGGACCGCTACGGGCTCGAACTTACGCGCGCCTTGAGCGAGGCAGATGGCTTGGTCACGAGCGAAGGCACGGTGTATCCCCTTCTCACTCGTCTTCATCGTGAGGGGTTAGTCGAGGCCACCTGGGAGGAATCTCCTAGTGGTCCACCGAGGCGTTACTACCGCATCACGAAGGACGGCCAAATCGCATTGAAGGCGTTCATCGCGCAGTGGCGACGATTTGCGGCCGCCGTCAACGATCTGCTCGACCTGGAGGAACGCGATGTCTGACGACTTGGACACCCTGTGCGCCGATTACTTGGAGCAACTTCGAGTCGCGCTTGGCGATGTCCAGAGCAGCGACCGGGAACAAATCATCGCCCAGGTCGGCGAGCACCTTAGCGAGGCGCGTGCAGCACTTCCAAATCAAGACGAGACTGGTGTCCGCCAAATCCTTGAACGACTGGGCTTGCCCGAAGACATTGCAGCAGCCGCTATCGCGGATCGAAAGACGGAGCACCAGGCGAAGCATTCCTCGCTACTCGTGTGGTCCGCTGTCGGAGTCCTGGCCGCGCGCTTGCTCTCGGCATCGCGGCTCTCGCGGGCGCTTTCGGCGGCGGACCAAGCAGTCCGCCTTCTGCTTCACATGCGATTCGCGTAACCGTTCCGAACGTGCTCGGACTCGAGGCTGGCCAAGCAACAGCTAGCCTTCAAGCGAGCGGTCTTAAGAACAGAACCGTGTTTCAGACGAGTGGAAGTGTCCCCAACGGTGTCGTTTTTGAACAGTCGCCGCATGCTGGTGCGGCTGTTTCACGCAGCGAGGTCATCACCCTTGCCGTTTCCATCGGACCCACAGCTGTAGCTGTTGTAGTCGTGCCCAATGTTGTGGGAATGAGTCCATCTGATGCGGCAGCCGCCCTCCAAGCGGTTGGCCTGTACAACTCAATCGACAATCTCAACTGCTCGACCAGGATAGGCAGCGGTCACACTGTCAGCGAAGCGCCTGTTCCTGGATCACAAGTCGCACGTGGCACTCGAATCTCCATTCAAGTCGAATGTGATCCTTAGTTGCAGTCAGGTGGGCAGAAACTGGTCCCTCTGAAGCCTGTCCCCACGGTGCCCGCAAGGTGCGCCCGCTCCCGGCGATCTGGGGCAGGATCAGCCTCACGGCCTTGGGTACACCGTGAGTTCACTCGGTCGTCACTACAAGAGGTCCGAGGTGTCGCTCTGGTGGTGAAGCAAGTAGGGGCACGACGTACTCCATCCAGGGCGAGCCAACCTCGGTAGCGAACTTGTCGAGTACCTCGGCGTCATCACCCAAGATGACGAGAATCCAGTGATCCGGTGTCACCTGAACGATGTGGAGACCACGGATTCCCTCCGTGATACGCGCTTGCGGCACCAGCTCCCGCTCTGCGCGAGCCAAGAGATCGGAATCGGGTGTCTCTCGGAAATGAAGGTGATTGATGACAGCTGTGGGCATGTGAGTAATGCTACGGCCCGGCGCGACCGCCTTGCGCCCCCCGGGGATGCGTGCCCCGAACCGGCGGTCGGGGGCAGGGCCCCAACCGGGACAGGTGGCAAGGATCGACACTTGGCAGTCTGCGATGTGACCTTTGCCCCTACGTGATGCTGGTGGCGCCGTTCAAGATTGGAAATGCCAGGTGGTCAGCGAGGCCGCCTGTGGCCAGATTAGGTGACCGTGATCCTTGTGGAGGCACTCCTGTGACATTGCCCAATCAGACCTCAGTCGACTTGGGTGACTTCGTTGGCACATGGGTGCTCGATCCCGACCGGACGTCGATCGTCTTTCACATCAAGGCCTTCTGGGTGGTCCCGGTGAAAGGGACGGTCAAGGCGATCGAAGGAGCCGGAGCCGTGGGTGCCGACGGCAGCATCAGTGGGACTTTGGTCGTTGATGCGGCATCGATCGACACCAAACTCAAGAGGCGCGACGCCCACCTGCGTACGGCCGACTTCTTCGAGGTCGAGAGGTTTCCAGCCATCACTTTCGAGGCGACCAGCGGCCGTCTGGCAGGCTCGGGCCGCCTGGAACTAGCCGGAACCCTCAGCGTCCGCGATCAGACGAGGCCGCTGGCCGTAATGGCCGACTTCAGCGTCGCTACCGACACAGTGACCGTCTCGACC
>JBKQHU010000089.1:0-9017 GCA_052148655.1 Acidimicrobiales bacterium | reverse complement strand
TTGTGATCACGACGCTCATCTTTCTCGCTGGCTTGACGATGGCGGCTGCCTGCATCCTTGGCCTCCTCCTCGGTTGGTATGCCCATCCTTTCGAGGTCATCGGCGCCGAGAGTCAATGGCAGTCCGGGCTCTTCAACGCCACGGGTTTCACGCTCGCCGCATGGACTCTTTTCGCCCTCGTCCTCGGCACGTTTCTCGGTGCGCTGATCAAGCGGACGGTGACCGCGACGGTCGCGACCGCAGTCAGCGTTGGCGGCCTCGTCGTCGCGTCGTTCATCGTCCTAGTTCACCGTCTGCTCGCCGTTGCCCCGCTTACCACATCCGGTTCACCATTCGGCGTCGGGCTCGGCGTGCTCAATACGGGTGCGGTCACAGGCGAGGGACCTTCGGGCAGCTGGCTCGTACGGGCCTGGGTTACGGGACCCGGAGGACGCGTGCTCAGCACCGCCGCGGCGAACAATCTCTACTTCCGGCTCGGGTCGACAAAGAGAGTCGGCAGCTTCGACCCCACGAGGTGGCTATCTCTCCACCACGCCGCCTACTGGGTGAGCTACCAGCCGGCGAGCCGCTTCTGGATCTTCCAGGGCGTCGAGGGAGGGGTCCTGGTCGGTCTTGCCGTTCTCCTCGCTTTCGGGACCATCTGGCTCGTGCATCGCTCCTAAGACTCGGCGGTCCGATCGGTGAGTTGGTGCCCTTCACCTGTCCCGGACGCTTGCGACCTTTACGATCGAAGCTGAAAGGTCCAAGAATCCAAGCCTTCCCGATCTACCCCGCGCTCCAGCGGACCCAGGGAGTTGGGCGTGCAGTGAGGACCTCGGTTGTGGACTCGCACCAGAGCGAGAGCGTCGCGAAGGCGCGGACTCTCCTTCACTCGGTGCGGGGAGATGCATGGACTGCGGTTAGGCGGCGAGTTCGTACTCGTGGATGTCCCTGCTTCCAGCGCGCACGATGCCTGCTTCCGGGAGGCGGAGGTGCATGCGGGCATGGGTTGGCCTAGTGAGCCCTCACACTCCTCCTCTTTGGTGGGTGGTTTGCCGCAACAACTGTTGATACCTATATCAAAAGGGGCCGTGCAGCAGAGGGGTCGATCGAAGCTCTTTCCAATGATGCCGTGACCAATGTCGTAATCAGGGGAGTAAGCCGCCGCCCTTGGTCGTGAGACCCCAGTTACGAACCTGGAGAGTCGGCCCCGCGCACGGTAGATTCTGGTCGTGGGCAGCCGTGGTCTCGTGCGGGTACTGGTTGTTTGCACCGTTGCTCTGGCCTTTGGTGTAGGGATGTCGGTGCTGCACGGGAGCGGCGGCGGATTGCGGGCGCAGATCGGTAACGTCAGCGCTCCGTGGCTCCTCCTCCCACTTGTCGCAGGCGCCGTCGCTGGTGAACGACACCGCGGCGGCGGAGCGCTCGTCGGCGGTGTGGCGAGCCTCGTTGCGCTCATCGCCTTCTACATCTCCAACATCTACGTGCTCGGTTTCACAGGGCACCCATGGCCCGTAGAGGTCGGTCTGGCGTTTAGAAGCGGTGCCTACTTCATACGAATCGGCCTTGTGAGCGGTCCGGTCTTCGGAGCTCTCGGGGCCATGGAGCGGCGACGGCACTCGGTGGCGATAGCGCTTCTTGCTGCGGGGCTGTTCGTGTTCGAGCCCTTAGCATGGCTCGTCTATTTCTGGTCGGGACCTGGACCCGACCCCCTTGGGATGCTGGCCTATCCGGCCGTGTGGGTGACTGAGTCCCTCGTTGGTCTGGTCGCCTGCTCGATCGTCGTCGCCCACGCACGGCGCGCGAGCGTTGTCTGAGCCTGTGACGTCAGTCGCATGACGGCTCGGAACGGGCTTCGGAAAACCGTGAGCCACTCGCTGGCACCACACGAGAGAAGGACCTTCTGACGGGTCCGGCTGGGATCTGTTTCCATACCGTTTGTTCCAATATCAGAAAGCCAAGGTTGAGCAGTACACCTGCTACGAAGTGAAGCGGATTCGGACCGGCCCTGATGACACCAAGTCCGACCCGAACCGGTCGGACGACTGGCAACGACAGCACTCACCTCACCTCGCCGCAGACACCTTTGATGGCCTCATCAGGTTCCCTTGTTGGGTAGGCGCGAGGATTTCGCAAGCGCGATGCTGTCGGAGAGATGGGCGTGAGAGAGACGGAGAGGCAAATGGGCATCTCGACGTTCAGCGGAGCGCACCCCTTTCGCTCCGAGTGCCTCCTGGAGGCGTACACGCAAGACGTGCTGGAGGAGAACGGCGGAGACATCGAGTCCGCCTGTGATGAGGGGCTCAAACAGGTTCCGGAGCTTCTCGCTTTGATTGATGCCGGCCGTTGCCCACGTTGTGGTGCTGCTCTCTCCGAAGGCGAGGTTCCCTGCGGGTCTCGGATCACCGAGTGTCGCTGTGTACCGGTCTGCAAGCTCTGTGGCGATTCAGAGGCGCTCGAATCCTTCGTGATGACGCGAATCTCCGGTCCCGAAGACTCTGTTCTCCTCGGGCTGCTCGGCCCTGTTTGTGACTGGCCGATCGACCACGACGCCGAGGTGACGGCTTTGGCCGAGGCCAGGCGTCGCTACGGGCGACGGGTCGAACTGCTGATCGACCTCGAGAACCAATCCGTGCCGCTCGGGGACCTCACTTGAGCGGTCACCGCCAAGCGCGGCTTGGAGGATGCTGAGGACTCTGAAGAAAGTGAGGATCGGTAGTTCTGTCGACCTCGGCGAAGCAGTCGGTGGGGTGGGCCAGCTCTGCTCGCCCCTCACTTGCCTGTGACCACCGAACACCATTCAACTGCCACAACTCAGGCGAGTCTGCTCAGCGGCAGGGGCCTTCTGAACCTGAGTTGGGCCTGCTGGGTGTGCTTCTGGCCATCGAGGAACGTACGATTCTTGACAAGGTCCAAAATTAGATCGATAGTGCAATCGTGTCCGAGAGAAAGCCGTCGGATCCAGCAGAACTGCTCCGCCAACACGCTCTGCAGGTGACGGCTCAACGCCTGGCGGTGCTACGCGCGGTGTCGTGCCGACCGCACGGCACGGCGGACGAGATTGAGGAGCTCGTGCGGGCTGAGATCGGTGCCGTCTCGCGCCAAGCCGTGTACGACGCGCTCGGCATCCTCACCGACAAGGGCCTCATCCGGCGCATCCAGCCGGCGCGCTCGCCGGCTCGTTACGAGGACCGGGTGAACGACAACCACCACCACCTCGTTTGTCGCAGCTGCGGCGCTACCGTCGATGTCTACTGCGCGGTAGACGAAGCACCGTGCCTTGAGGCGGCCGACGATCACGGGTTCATCGTCGACGAAGCCGAGGTCATCTACTGGGGCACCTGCCCAGCCTGCCAGATCAGGGTGGGTGGTAGCAAGGTCGTTCTCTCCAACCAGTGTCGTCCGGCCGGAGCAGATTGGGCATCCGGAGCCGTCTACTGCACGGCTGTACAGCTTCGTCTCCCACTCGTGGCCTTCCGCGCACTTCCACCGACGTCTGCTGGCGCTCCCTTGTCCTACCGTCGTCGGGTCCCACCCATCAGCCTCTGCTGCCAGTCGGGGGTCGGTCGTGGCTAGGTCGTTGTACCCAGGCAGTAGAACCTTGTTGGCACAGACCGGGCATCCAGAACCCTCGGCTCTGTGCGAGACACGAGCTTCCCATCGGTGACCCCGATCACAGCGCCATGCCCGCTTCCTCTCGGTACCGGCGGTCACGGTCGTCGGATCCCAGCCGTCGGCCTGCGATACCAGTTCGGGGTTGGTGGTGGCGAGGTCGTTGAAGCCGGGAAGACCTTGTTTCCCGCCACAGACTGGACAGCCGCTCCCCTTGGTCCTGTCTACAACTGCGGCATCCCATTCGTGCCCCAGTGGGCAGCGCCATGCCAGCTTTCGCCTGCTTCCGGCGGTGACCGTCCTCGGGTCCCATCCCTCGGCCTGCGCCGCCAACTCGGGCCTGGTAGTGGCGAGATCGTTGAAACCAGCGAGCACCTTGCGACCGCAGCACGTAGGGCAGCCCGTCCCCGAGGTCCGGTTGTTGGGAGTGGCCTCCCCACTCATGCCCGAGTTGGCATCGCCACATGAGCTTTCGATTACTTCCCGCCGTGTCACTCCCGCTGGGTTCCAACCTGCCGCCTCAGCGGCAAGCTGAGGGTGCGATATCGAAAGCGGCCGACCTACCACACGAGAGATCCTAAGACGGGCTTCTCCCCATAGCACCGACTGACGATCATGAGTCCGATCCGGCATCTTGTGAGCCGGTAAAGGGACGTTCATCGCGCCGGTCTCGTCCAATTCGATGCCGTTCATCACCGGGTCGCGACGGAATGAATGACGCGCGACCCGGTGATGCGTGGATGCCAGTACGGCGCCCGTAATCGGCAGGTACTGCCTACGACCCCACCGCCCCTCGTCCATCGAGCCCGCTGGCGCGGATCGCGTCGAGCTTGGCGGCGGCGTCGCGATCGGTCTCGGGGAACAGGTGTCCGTAGTGGTCGTAGGTGAAGGCCACACTCGTGTGGCCGGCCCGCCTCGCGATCTCCGAGGGATCGACGCCCGCGGCTGCGAGCAGAGCGACTCCGGTGTGTTTCAGGTCATGGGGTCTTAATGGTGCGAGCCGTGCCGCCTCCACCGCCGGATGCCACACGCCCTTGCGCCAGTCAGCGGCTCGCAGCGGTCCACCCTTTGGTGCTGGAAAGACGTAGCGCGAGGAGGCGGAGCGTGCGACATGGACGCGCAGCTCGGCGGCAACTGACGGCGGAAGCGTCATCGAGCGTCGCCCAGCCGCGGTCTTGGGCGGACCTTCGTGGAGACGGCTTCCGACTTCGACGACGTTGTTCGCGATGCGCAGACGCCCTGCGGCGAGATCGAGGTCCATCCGTCGCAGACCTGTGGCCTCACCGATCCGAAGCGTGCCCCACGCCATCACGAGCACCATCGCCCGATAACGCGGTGCGATCGAGGACGCCAGTAGCTCCAACTCGTCAGGAGTCAAGAAATGGGCCTCGAACCGCTGTGGTCGCGGGAGCCGGACACGGCTTGCAGGGTTCGCCGCCAGCAGTCCGGAGTCGACAGCGACGTCGAGCACCTGGCGAAGGACGGTGAAGCTGCGCTGCACGCTCGAGGGAGCAAGTCGCTTCGCGAGCAGGTTCACCCACGCCTGGACCTCTTCGTGGGTGACCTCGACGAGCCGAGCCCGTCCGAGTTCGGGCAGCACGTCGTGATTGAGCACCATCCGGTCTCTTGCTCGTGTCGAGGCGCGATGTCCTTGTCGCGTCTGCCACCACGCCTCGACGACCGCTTCGACACAGGTGCGACTCCCCGTGGGCGCCACGAAACGGCCACGGGTGGCGTCACTTCGCGCCTGTGCGATCGCATCGAGGGCTTCTTGTCGGGTCGAATAGGTCCCGAGAGCCACCTGCCTACCGAGGTGCGACACCCTGGCCTGCCAGCGACCGCCGAGGCGGCGAACCGAACCCGATGCCGGCCTACCCACGGCGAGCGCGCCTACTACGCGCCTGAAACGCAGTCCCACCTGGCGTTTGCTCGGCGAGCCCAGAATGACCTACAACCAACTTGAGCTGGGTTAATGCTGTTTCGGTCGTCCGTTCGCAGCGCTGTCCCTGGCACGAATGTGCGTACCGTGTGCAGCCGGACGCCCCTTGTTGTGACGCCGATGCAAGCCGTCAGCGCAGGTCCTAGACATGCCCCGAGGGCGATCCTGCCGCCTCACCCATTCCTCGTGCCTCAACGTGCCTGACGCTCGGTATCGGAGCTGCGGGATGCCGTTGCGTAGGCCCTGCGGGCATCGGCGACCTCACGCTGCCTCCGACTGAAGCGCCTCGACGATCGACTGCATCGAACCGATGCTGGCCGGGACAACGGTGAGAAGAGGCGATCTCCTGGCTGGAGATGCGGCACCTCTGGGAGCGCGATCGATCCAGGTGTCGACGCGACGAACTCCGCCGCGGTCGCCGAACAGTGGCTGGTGCTGCCGCCACGACGTGTTCGCCCTAAAGCGCGCGGTAGACGCCGGAGGAGACGAGGTCCATCAAGCTCCGGCGCAACAACGCGACGAACTCGGCGATGGTGGTGATCTGATGGAGCTCTTCCAGGGTCACGACGAGCACCTTGACGCCGTCGCGCATGAGGTAGGTCGCGGCGACGAAGCGGCCGCCCGACGGTTGTGCCGTCGTGCCGGATACGTCGTTCGCTGCGACGAGGATTCCTGTGTCGCACCCTCGCGATCTGATCCCATCCGCGAAGTAGCTCGTCGCCCTCGAGTCGACCGGTCGGCTCCAGTTCTTGCATTCGACGAGGATCAGTGCGGACAAGAACCACAGGCCGTCCGGGCAAGGCTGATGGAGGAAGATGAGGTCGATCTCTTCGGTGCCGAACTCGTTAATGACGTTCCGGCGCAGCTCGGTGCTCCCTGGAATGGACTCGAGCAAGTACGCCAGAAGCTCTTCGAGCGTCTTGCCCTTCTCGACTGATCCGATGGCCGCGTCGACCGCTTCCAGCAGCGACGCGTAGACGGCGGGGTCGAACACGGCTAGATCGCGTGGATTGCGCGGTTGCGCTCTTCGGCGACGACCTCGACGAGCGACTGAGACCCCAGCCGTACTGGCAACTCAGTCAGGTCGAGTGCGACGACGAGCGGCACAGTCTCGAACCAGCGGGAGGTTGCGATCGGACTCCAGTAGACGAGGAGCCCAAGCTGCGTCCCGCGGTCTATGACCGCTGCTTGCAGTTGCGCCATAGCGTTGCGAAACGCGTGGTGGCTCTGGGTCCGCTTGACCTGGACGAACAGAACGCCACCGAACGGCTCGTCCGAGCCGAACATCACTGCCATGTCGATGCCGCGGTCAGGACCGCGCTCTGCCACCTGGACTTCGGCACCGGACTCTCGGAAAAGCTCGGCGACGATCTGTTCGAGCTGATGTCCCTGCGACGTCGGGGACGTCACCGTCTGAAGCTCTCGCAGCTTGACGTCGAGCCATTGACCCAGCTCGGGCTGCGGAGTCCGCCGCCGCAACGTCGCCTCTGGTCCAGCGCGGCCAACCTGACCGAGCCCGAGGAATGCACTCAGCCCCAACGTGATGGCTTCGACGTCGTCCAGGTTCGCTCGCACCTCTCGCAGGCCCGTGAACGCGAGCGGCGACTGTCGCGACTTGGGGACGACGACGAGAACCGGCTTGCCGAGGCCGACTGCGACACCGGTCTCGAACATGAACGCCGGTGGGACTGCGTCGGAGTTGGGGAGCACGACAACGACGACATCAGCGTTGTCGATCGCGTTTCGGATCCACGTGTTCCAGTCGCCCCCCCCGATGAGCTTCTCCGCCTCGACGGGCTCGATCTGAAGGCCGACGAGGGCGCGTCGGATCGCGTCGGTGGCTTGGCCCGGTGGTGCGGATATGAATGCCTTCACGTGCTCAGGCTACGGCGTGCTCGCGTCCTCGGCTGATCCGTTTCAGGTGTTCGGGTTCGTCTGGGTGCGAGTCAAGCCACTAAATTCCACGTGATTCGGCAAGTCATAGGCCAAGTGCCCCTGTGACATGAACGTTTGCGACATGCCTCAGTCGCTGCCGCGTTCCGCCGATCTGTCTAGGCGCTCCAAGTTCGAGGATCGATTAGTGGGCTCTCAGTTAATGCTGATATCGGGTACCCGCCAGATCTGGTGGGCAGAGACAACGTCACGCCCGGTGGCGCCGAGAGTCACCGCGACCTGGTTGCAAGCACTTTCGAGCAGGACCTCCAGATTCCTGCGGCTTAGCTTAGTCCCGACGCATCGCGCGACTGCACGGGTTTGGAAGAGCGCTGCGCCCATCGGTGTGGCACAACCGTACTGTTTCCGGTACGCTTGTGACACTTGAAGGAGGAGCGGTGCGAGAACCAGCGGACACCTATCGTCGTCGCCTGTACGAGCGAGCGATCAACCAGCACGGGTTTGTGACCACGAAGGATGCAGAAGAGGCTGACGTTCCCGCTGTCGAGCTACGTAAGATCGCGAACAGGGGCGGCCTCGAGCATGTCGCCTACGGCGTTTACCGGTTCCCCGAAATCCCGCGCGATGGCCGTGATCAGTTCATGGAGGCGGTCCTTCGAGCTGGCCCCGGCGCGTACCTGACCCATGACGCCGTGCTCGCAATCCACGACCTCGGTCAGGTAAATCCTCGTCGAATCCGAGTCGCAACGCCGAAGCGGGCTCGACCGCGCACCCCCGACTACGTAGAGATCATCAGGCGCGATCTGCCTGCGCGGCAGCTCACCAACGTTGAAGGCATCCCGGCAACCACCGTCGCCCAGGCACTCATAGACTGCCAACCGCTCGTCATGAAAGAGCGCCTCATTGACGCGGCGCGCGAGGCTGCTCGACGGGGACTTCTCACCCGCCGCGAAGCTGACCGGGTGCTGCAAGAGCTGGAGGCGGCATGAGCGACAAGCCGATCAAGCCGGCCAGGAACCGTCAGACGCTGGAGGCTCGGATCACTTCGCTATCGAACGAGACAGGACGTCCGGTTCGGCGAATCCAGCGCGCCGTCGCGAACACCGTGGTTGGCCAAATGATCCCCGACGGCGTCGTGAAGGGCGGCACAGCGATGAAGCTGCGGATCGGCGAGGCGGGAAGTCGTTTCACTCCTGACTTCGACGCATCGAGGGGGAAGCTGCTCGACCTCGACGACTACATCGCCCAGCTGCAGGAGAACCTCGCGACCGGGTGGGGTGGTTTTACCGGCACGGTCGCCGAACTCGATCCTCCACATCCGGAAGGCGTACCGGACGACTACATCATGAAGCCGTTCGAGATTCGCCTCGCGTTCTTCGGAAGCCACTGGCTCAAGGTGGAGTTCGAGCTTGGTCGCGACGAGGTCGGAAGCACCGAGCGAGCCGAGATCAGGATTGCTTCCGACCTGCTAGGTGCGTGGGTCCGAACCGGAATGCGGCCCGGCTTCGAAGCTCGATGAGGCGAGATAACGAACCCTGACCGGTGGTCGCGGCCTCTCGTTGGTTACGAGGCGTCCGAAGCTGAGCGTGCGAGG
>JBKQHU010000088.1:0-93198 GCA_052148655.1 Acidimicrobiales bacterium | reverse complement strand
CGTCGCCAGGGTCTCGCCCCGCAGCGAGCTCAAGGCGGGCTCGAGGGCCACCTTCGCCGTCGACACCGAGCGGCTCAACTTCTTCGACTACGAGCACGGGGCCGCCATCTGGGCCTGAGGGCCGTGGCCGGCCTGCCACAGCCGTGGCGCGGTGGTCTTGTAGTGCCGGCGGAACCGCCGTTTGCCGGCTCGCGAACCCGGGGCTCGCGAGGCTCATAGAAGCGCAACCCGTCGTTGTGTCACGAAAGGATCTGCGAGAGATGGAGTACCGCACGCTCGGTCGAAGTGGCTGCGCCGTGTCGAGCTTGGCGTTGGGAACGATGACCTTCGGCAGTGAGACTGACGAAGCCGCTGCTTGGGCACAGCTCGACCGCTTCGTCGAAGTCGGGGGCACCCTGGTTGACACCGCGGATGTGTACAGCGGCGGGGTGTCAGAAGAGATCATCGGGCGCTGGTTCGCCGCGAGGTCGACTGATTTCCGTCGCCAGGTCGTGCTCGCCTCGAAGGGGCGGTTCCCCATGGGAGCCGGGCCGAACGACCGCGGGCTGTCGCGCAGGCACCTCGCCTTAGCGCTCGAGGACTCACTACGTCGTTTGAGGTGCGAGACGATCGACCTTTACCAGGTCCACGCCCACGATCCCCTCACGCCGATCGAGGAGACGCTGCGGTTCCTCGACGATGCCGTTCGAGCCGGCAAGATCCACTATGTCGGTCTTTCCAATTTCACCGCCTGGCAGTTGCAAAAGGCCGTCGACGTGGCGGACGCCAGGGGCCTGTCGAGACCGGTGACGCTGCAGCCGCAGTACAACCTCTTGGTGCGAGAGATCGAATGGGAGATCATTCCCGCCTGCAGTGCGGAGGGTCTCGGTCTGCTGCCGTGGTCGCCACTGGGCGGCGGGTGGCTCACCGGCAAGTACCACAGGGACGAGCCGCCGAAGGGCGCCACCCGGTTGGGTGAGAACCCCGACAGGGGCGTAGAGGCTTACGATCGCAGGAGCCGGGTGGGGCGCACCTGGGACGTGATCGCCGCCCTGCAGCACATCGCCGGCGATCGGGGCGTCTCCATGGCCCAAGTGGCGCTGGCATGGCTGGTTGACCGGCCTACAGTCACCTCGGTGATCCTCGGCGCACGCACGCTCGAGCAGCTCGAGGACAATCTCGGCGTGGCGGACCTGCATCTCTCGCCGGCGGAGACCGAACAGCTCGACGCGGCCAGCGACCCCGGTCCTGCCGACTACCCCTACGGCCAACCAGGTGTCGAGCAGCGCAGCCGGAAGATCGTCGGCGGCCGCTGACAGGTGGGGACACGTCGGAGGCACTTGCAGGCAAGGTTCAGGATCGCCGCGGCTATCGCCCGATGGCACCGTCCGACGCGGTTGACCCCCTCGGATCGGAGAGGTTCGGGCACGGCCGGGATCGGCGCCCTCGGCAGGATTCGAACCTGCGCACCCGGCTCCGGAGGCCGATGCTCTATCCCCTGAGCTACGAGGGCTCACTCGAGCGCATGTTGCATGCTAGCGGGACTTCGGCCATCCTCGGACTCCAATGAGCACGGAACGACGTCTGGCCGACGAGATCGTCGCGGCTTTCGCGGGCTTGGGCATCCCCATCGATCCCCTCCAGGTCCAGCTCGTGCGTCCGGCGCGCCTCGAGCACGGTGACTGGTCCACGAACGCCGCGCTCGTGGTGGCGAAATCGGCTGGTCGGCCGCCCCGTGACATCGCCAACGGCCTCGCCGCCGCACTTCAGGCCGCCTCGATCGAGGACGTGGTCGCGGTCGAGGTGGCGGGGCCGGGGTTCGTGAACTTCCGACTTGCCGATTCGTGGTTGCACCACGCACTGACCGAGGTCATCGAGGCCGGCACGGGGAACTACGCGACTTCCGACCTCGGAGGCGGCGAGCGGGTGCAGATCGAATTCGTGTCCGCGAACCCGACGGGCCCGCTGCACGTGGGCAACGGCTGGCTCGGCTCGTACGGCGACGCCCTCGGGCGTGTGATGAGCCGTTGTGGCTGGGACGTGAAGCGGGAGTACTACGTGAACGACACGGGGGGCCAGATCCGCCTCCTCGGCGAGAGCCTGCTCGCGCGCCGCCGCGGCGACGTCGTCCCGGAGGAGGGCTACCAGGGCGAGTACGTCTCCCAACTCGCTCAGCTGTACGAGGGGCCAGAGGACGTCGTCGAGGCCGGCCGGTTCGCGAGCGAGGCGATCCTCACGAACATAAGAGCGACACTCGACCGCCTCGACATCCATTTCGACGAGTGGTACTCGCAGGCCTCCATCGAGGAGAGCGGCCAGGTGGCCGAGACGATCGAGGTGTTCCGGGCGCGGGGGCTCGTGTACGAGGAGGACGGGGCGATCTGGCTACGCTCCAGCGAGGTCGGCGACACCCGCGACCGCGTTCTGATCAGGAGCAACGGGGACCTCACCTACCTCGCAGGCGATCTCGCCTACCACCGTGACAAGTTCCTCGTCCGCAGGTTCGACCGGGTGATCGACATCTTCGGTGCAGATCACCACGGCCAGGTCGCGAGCCTCAAGGCCGGCGTCGCAGCCCTCGGGGTCGACAGCGACAGGCTGGAGATACGGCTCGGACAGCTCGTCAACCTGGTGGGCGCCCGGATGTCCAAGCGCGCCGGGAATTTCATCAAGCTCGACTCGGTCATCGACGAGATGGGGGCCGACGCGACGCGGCTGTTGTCGCTCCTCAACTCGATCGACCAGGCCACGACCTTGGACCTCGACTTGATGAAGCGCCAGTCGATGGAGAACCCCGTCTTCTACGTGCAGTACGCCCATGCACGCATCGCCGCCATCGACCGCAAGCGGGCCGAGCGCGGAATCGAGCGCGTGCCGATCTCGCAGGCCAATCTCGCCCTTTTGGTTCACGACCGGGAACTGGAGCTGATCCGCTGCCTGGTCGACCTGCCCCACGTTGTCGGCGAAGCGGCCCGCGAGCGCGCCCCGCACAAGGTGACGAACTGGGTCCGCCTGCTCGCCGGCGAGTTCCACGGCTTCTACCACGACTGCCGCGTCCTTTCCGACGAGGTCCCGCCCGAGCTCACCCAGGCCCGGTTGTGGCTCGTCGAAGGGGTCCGGGTTGGCCTCGCGATCGCTCTCGACCTGCTCGGGGTGCGTGCCCCCGAGGCGATGTGACCGGCGCCGAGCCATTCGCCGTGACGCCTGAAGCGGAGGTTCCACCCTCGCCGTCCGAGGGGCCGATCCTGTGGGACCTGCTTCCCGACTCGTCGGGGGTCAACGCTGACGGCCACCTGAGCGTCGGTGGTGTCGATCTCCTGCGCCTCGCCGACGAGATCGGGACACCGGTGTTCGTCTACGACGAGGACCACATGCGCCTTCGCTGCCGCGAGGCTGTCGCGGGTTTCCCGGGTGGCGCCGCCTACGCGACCAAAGCCTTCTTGTGCAAGGCGATGGCCGAGCTCGTCATCGGGGAGAAGATGGCCCTCGACGTCTCGACAGGTGGCGAGATGGCGGTCGCGCTCGCCGGCGGGGCCACAGGCGAGCACCTCGTGTGCCACGGCAACAACAAGTCGCTAGAGGAGCTCGCGACCGCTCTGCGTGCGGGCGTGTCCCGGATCGTCGTGGACTCGTTCGACGAGATCGACCGGCTGCGCGCCCTTGGTGCCGCCGGCCTCGCAGGTGGCCGTCGGGCACGCCTTCTGCTCCGGGTCACGCCCGGCATCGAAGCGCACACCCACGAGTACGTCAAGACCGGGCAGGAGGACTCGAAGTTTGGTTTCTCACTGGCTTCGGGGGCGGCGCAGGAAGCGGTCGAGGCGCTCAGGGCGTTGCCGGGCTACGAACTGGTAGGCGTGCACGCGCACATCGGCAGCCAGATCTTCGAGGTCTCCGCCTTCGTGGAGGAGATCGCCGCTCTGGTGCCGGTCGTCGTGGAGAACCGGTTCTCGGAGTGCTGCATCGGCGGCGGTCTCGGTGTCGCCTACGTCGAAGGGGAGGTGGCTCCCTCCATCACCGAGTGGGCGCACGCCGTGCAGGCGGCGGCCGCAGAGGCGGGACTTCCCTCCGGTGTGCGCCTTACGGCCGAGCCGGGACGCGCCATTGTCGCGGGCGCGGCGGTGACGCTGTACCGGGTGGGCACCATCAAGAAGTTGCCCGGTTTGCGCTGTTATGTCGCCGTCGACGGTGGCATGTCCGACAACCCCAGGCCGGTGCTGTACGGCAGCGGTTACGAGGCGTTCTTGCCGCGGGCGCCGCTGGCACCCCGGCCATTTGCCGCCCGGGTCGTGGGCAAGCACTGTGAGTCAGGTGACGTCCTGGTAGACGACGCCAGGCTTCCGTCCGACCTTGTCGTCGGAGATGTTCTTGCCACCCCGGTCACCGGTGCTTACGGGATCTCCATGTCCTCCAACTACAACCGGGTCCTGCGGCCCCCCGTCGTGTTCGTCCGGGAGGGCAGCTACAGGATCGTCGTCCGGCGCGAAACAGTGGCCGACCTGCTCGCCTGTGAGGCCTGAGGCCGCCCTCTTGTACGTTGTGCACGTGGACGACCCTCATTCGGAAGACAAGCGCGGCCCCGATGTCGTGCGCGTAGGGCTGCTCGGGTACGGCAACGTCGGTACCGCCTTCACCCGGCTCATCGACTCCCAATCCGAGGCGATCGCACTGCGCACGGGCCACGAGCTGCGGGTGACGCGCATAGCTGTGCGTGACACCGCCAAGCAAAGGCCTGACACTGTCCTCGCCGAGGCCGGCGCGCGACTTTCCGGCGATGCCGGCTCGATCGTGGAGGACCCGTCGATCGACATCGTCGTCGAGCTCATAGGCGGCGTCGAACCTGCTCGCAGCTTGATCCTCAAGGCTCTTCAGGCGGGAAAGCCCGTCGTCACGGCCAACAAGGAGCTCCTCGCGAGCGTCGGGGCCGAGCTGCTGTCCGCGGCCGAAAAAGGCGGAGTCGACCTGTTCTACGAGGCCTCGGTGGCTGGTGCCATCCCTCTCGTCAGGCTCCTCAACGACTCCCTTGCCGGGGAGCGGATCGTACGCGTGATGGGCATCGTGAACGGCACCACGAACTACATGCTCACCTCCATGAGCGAGGAGGGGTGCGACTACGCCGTGGCACTGGCGCAAGCGCAGGAACTTGGTTACGCCGAGGCTGATCCGACAGCTGACGTGGAAGGACTGGACGCCCGGGCCAAAGCCGCCATCCTGGCCGGTATCGCCTTCGACGCGGATGTGGTCGCGAGCGACGTCCACACCGAGGGCATCACCGCCATCGGTGCGTCCGACATCGCCTTCGCCCACAAGCTCGGCTATGTGATCAAGCTCTTGGCCGTCGCCGAGCGTGTGAGCGACGGGCCCACGCCCGCAGTCGCCGTTCGCGTGCACCCGGCCATGGTGCCCCGTGAGCATCCTCTGGCGAGCGTGCGGGGGGCGTTCAACGCCGTCTTCGTCGAGGGCGTCACCGCCGGGGAGCTGATGGTCTACGGCCGCGGCGCAGGCGGGACGGCCACGGCCAGCGCCGTGCTCGGTGACGTGGTGGCGGCCGCGCACCATCGCCGCGAGGAGACGAGAGGTCGCGCTGTGCGACGCGAGCGGGTCGAGGTCCGCCCGATCTCCGAGCTGCGGACCCAGTACTACCTGACCTTGGACGTGAAGGACCAGCCCGGTGTGCTGGCGACCGTCGCCCACGTGTTCGGCGAGCACCATGTCTCGATCCGGTCCATGGAACAGATCGGGCTCGGTAGTGGTGCCCGCCTGGTGTTCATCACCCACACCGCCCGTGAGGCAGATGTGCAGGCAACGCTCGCGGCGATGGCGCAACTCGACGTCGTCGCTCGAGTCGGGGTGCTGCTGCGGCTCATCGGGCCGGAACGCTGACCGGGATGACCGCCTGGCGGGGAGTGATCGAGGAGTACAGGGACTTCCTCCCGGTCTCGGAGTCGACACCCGTGGTGACACTGTTGGAGGGCGGCACGCCCCTGCTCGCGGCCCCGCGGCTCTCGGCCCGCGTCGGCGCCAACGTGCTGCTCAAGCTCGAGGGAGCGAATCCCACCGGCTCTTTCAAGGACCGGGGCATGACGATGGCCATATCGAAGGCCGCCGAGGACGGCGTTAAGGCCGTTGTCTGCGCCTCGACCGGCAACACCTCCGCCTCCGCGGCGGCCTACGCCGCCCGGGCCGGGATGACCTGTTCGGTGCTCATCCCCGAGGGCCACATCGCCCTCGGCAAGCTAGCCCAGGCGCTCGTGCACGGCGCCCGGGTCCTGCAGGTGCGGGGCAACTTCGATGTCGCGCTCGAAGTCGTGAGGGAGCTGCCCGCCCGGGCGCCGGTCGTGGTCGTGAATTCGGTGAACCCGTTCCGCATCGAGGGACAGAAGACGGGCGCCTTCGAGATCGTGGACCGTCTCGGCGACGCCCCCGAGGTCCACTGCATCCCGGTGGGCAACGCCGGCAACATCACCGCCTATTGGCGCGGCTACTGCGAGTACCGCAACGCCGGGCGCGCGACGAAGCTGCCCAGAATGTTCGGTTTCCAGGCGGCCGGGGCCGCTCCGATCGTTGCCGGTCATCCGATCGCCGAGCCGGAGACGGTGGCGACGGCGATCAGGATCGGGAACCCGGCTTCCTGGTACGGGGCGACAGCTGCGGCGTCGGAGTCCGGTGGTGGCATCTACGCCGTGACCGACACGGAGATCCTGGACGCGTACCGTTTCCTCGCCACCGAGGAGTCCGTCTTCTGCGAAGCGGCCTCGGCAGCTTCTGTCGCGGGTTTGCTGAAGACCTCGGTGCCGGAAGGCGCCACGGTCGTTTGCGTGCTGACCGGTCACGGGCTGAAGGACCCAGACCTGGCGATCAGCCAAGTGTCGGTCCCCGCCGTCGTCGACGCCGACCTCAGCTCCGTGCTGGCGGCGCTCGGGCTCTGATGTGACAGGTCAGGTCCCGATCCCCAGTTGAACGCGAGGAGTGGTCGAACAGGGTGAAATCGGGGGTGAATACCGCTCTCAGCGTTCGAAAGTCTCCTCGCAGGGGGCGATCATCCTTGTGTGGAACACCACCCGAGGACATCTGGCACCGGTGAGGACGAACCGATCGCAGTCGCTGACGGGCCGGGAGACTGGCGGGCGACGAGGGCTCCTCAGACACGGGCCGGCCACTGGTGGGAGCTGCAGCCGCGGCTGTTGAGGGCGGTCGCGGTCGTCGCGCTCGCCTGGGGATGCGCCTACCTCGCCTGGCGGCTCCTCGAGACCGGACGGGCGGCGAACCCGGAGGCGTTCTATGTCCTGTGGTTCGTGGAGCTGTACAACTTCACCTCGCTCGTGTTCCTGGCCTTCTACGGTTGGCGTTGGTCACCTCCGCGACGACCCGCGGCCACACCCGGCTACCTCGTCGACGTCTTCGTCGCCACTTACGACGAGCCGCGCGAGGTGGTCGAACCGACGCTCGCGAGATGCGCGGCCCTGCGCTACCCGCACGAGACCTACCTCTTGGACGACGGTCGGCGAAGCGAGATGGAGGCTCCGGCGGCGGAGTGGGGCGCACACTGGATCAGCCGGCCTGACAATTCCCACGCCAAGGCGGGCAACATAAACCACGCGCTCGGTGTGACGAGCGGTGAGCTGATCTTTTGCCTCGACGCCGACCACGTGCCTTCCAGACGCCCTCGACGCGACCGTCGGCTACTTCGACGATGAGAAGGTCGCCCTCGTCCAGAGCCCGCACGACTTCTACAACCAGGACTCGGTGCAACACTACGAGGTCGGCCGCCACGAGCAGAGCCTGTTCTTCGAGGTGGTCTGCCCGGGCAAGGACCGTCACAACGGCGCTTACTGGTGCGGCTCGGCGGCGATCTTGCGTCGGAGAGCTCTTGTCGAGATCGGGGGGGGGTCGCCACCGAGACGATCGCCGAGGACTTCCACACGACCATCAAGATGCACGAGGCGGGGTGGAGGACCCATTACCACGACGAGATCCTCGTGCAGGGGCTGGCTCCTTTGGACCTCGACGGCTACCTGTAGCAGCGCGACCGCTGGGCGCGCGGCAACCTGGCCGTTTTCCACCTGCACGAGTCTCCCCTGAGGCTTCGTTCGCGCCTCGGCGTGCGCCAGAGGTTCTCCTACTTCGGCAGCCTGTTCGCCTACGGCGCCGGCGCCTCGCGCCTGGCGATGATCTGGCTCCTCGTCGCAGTCCTTGTCGCCGGCGTGCTGCGGGCCCGCATGAGCCTGCTCAGTCTCGCGGTGCTGTGGGCCCCCTGGACCATCCTCGCTGTGACCACGGCGACCGCGTTGTGCCGCGGGCACCTGCGCACAGGGGAGTCGTCTCACTACACCCTCGTCACCGCCGCCATCTTCACGCGTGCGCAGCGATGTGCCCTCGTGCCGTCGCGGACCAAGTTCAAGGTCACCCCGAAGTCCGGCGCCGGTGCCGGCGGTCTCCCCTCACTTGCTCGTCTCAAGCTGGTGGCTGTCTCAGCCCTTGCCCTGGCCTGCGGGCTCGTGTGGCGGGGGCTCGGCGTCCTCGGCTACGTGCACGCGCGGTCACTGCCGGCGTGCGCGGCGACGTCCGCGATGCTCCTTGGGACCTGGGAGCTCTACCGGATAGTCCAATCACTGCGGATCGTTTTCCGCAGACGCCAGCGACGCGAGCAGGTCCGCTTCGGCTGCCTTGCGCCGGCGGCGATCGCCGACAGCGGCAGAGAGCACTCCTACGGGCGAGTTGTAGACGTCTCATTGTCCGGCATCGGCCTGTTGGTCTCGGCCGCGATCGAAAAGGGATCGCTGTTGCACCTCGAGTCGGCGTTGCCGGGGCTCGATGGCAAAACGCTCCATGTGGCGGGAACCGTTGTCGTAAAGTCGGCACGGCCCGACCCGTCCGGAGGGTGGCGGCTCGGCACGACCATCGTGGAGATGGGCGCCTGCTCGCGGGACAATCTCGTCACCTACTGCTATGTCGTGCACCCCTGCCAGCGCCTTCGCATGAGCCGCCTCGAAGCCCCCGCACAGCCGGCCGCGTCACCGATCCCGATGGCTCAGCCCGAGTCGGCCCAGGCGATCGAGGCCTCGGGCGTGTCCCGAATCGAGCGGCCGGCGGCCGGCTGAGGGTCCCGGAACGCCACCGGTGTTTGCCGATGGCCCGACTCCTCGCTAGTATGCGTTTGCCCTGGTTGGTCATTGCGGACGCCAGCTCGCCCTCCGGGGCGGGCGACCCGAATGGGGCGGCGGGAATCGCAGAGGCCCTTTCCCTGTTATTGCCTATACTGGTGTTTCCTCCCGTGCAGACGCACTAGCCACCGTGGGCACCCACTGATTGGGCTGTGTGATCCGGCGAAGTCGATGACTTGTTCTGTGCGGGAAACTCCCACCGACGGATTGCAGGCTCGGATCGATGCATGACCCGAACCGGTCCGGGGTCACGGACCGGCAGGGTATGTCGTGAGAAAAACGGGGGAGCACCGACATCGCGGGATCCCGGAAGGCCCGGGTACCACCTCCGAACATGCACCTCAAGCAACAGAGATCCAGAGAGGAAGCTGATGAGCGAAGAACAGCTCGAACGTTCGATCCTCGAGCGAAAAGCGAGCGACGAGCTTCGGGCAATCGCGACCGCCATGTCCCTCGAGCCCGTCGCGCGTCTGCGCAAGGCGGATCTGGTGAACCAGATCCTGCGTGCCGCCGGCGTCGAGGTCGAGGGCACTGCGCCCCTGCATGCGAGTGGCGCGGCGTCGCTGCAGTCGCCGTTGTCCAACGGCGCCGCCGACAAGGCCCCGGTGGCCGATGCTGAGGACGCTTCCGCGTCCAAGCCGGCGCGAGGCCGCACCTCGAGGGCCCGTACGGTCAAGCCGCGCTCGTCGGACGTGACGCCAGACCACGCCGAAGTGAACGGCAGTGGCGGCGGGCAGGCTCATGGGCAGGGCGGGAGTATCGATGAGGTGCCGTCTCAGAGCACTGTGGCCGTCAACGGGAACGATGCCCAGGGCCCGGGCGAGGACGCGGTCGCGCAGGGCGCGGCGGCGGTCCTGGCGGGCAGCTTCGGTCGGGGGAGCCGGTCGCCGGCTCAAGGTGGCGCATCCCACGACTCGGGTGAGCTCACCTCGGGCTCGCCCGGCG
Organism: Acidimicrobiales bacterium; assembly: GCA_052148655.1. Taxonomy (GTDB): domain Bacteria; phylum Actinomycetota; class Acidimicrobiia; order Acidimicrobiales; family Bog-793; genus Fen-455. Next base: position 83,113 of record JBKQHU010000088.1, on the reverse strand, counting down.
GTGCCCGTGCAGGTGCCGAGACTGCCGATCGGGTGTCCGGGGAGGTCTCTACGACTACGCGTCCGCAACGTCAGCCTCAGCACTCTCAGCCCGGAAGAGGCAATCAGGGTGGCCAGATCGGCCAGGGAGGCCAGATCGACGCGGGCAACCGTCGTGGCCGGCGCCGCCGCGGACGCGACCGGGAGCGGGTCGGTCAAGAACCGCAGGGTGGAGGTCAGGAAGTCGCGTGGCAGGGCGAGCTCGTGCCCGTTCGCGGATTGCTCGACCTGAGGGACGAGGGCTACGGCTTCCTGCGTACCAGTGGGTACCTGCCGAGCGGCAAGGACGTCTACATATCGGTCTCGCAGGCGCGCAGGTTCTCGTTGCGCCGCGGTGACGCCATCGAGGGTGCCTGCCGCCCGGCTGGGCCGAGCGAGAAGTACCCGGCACTATTGCGCATCGACAGTGTCTGTGGGATGTCGGCCGAAGAGGCACGTGACCGGCCGCGCTTCGAGGACCTCACGCCGCTGTTCCCCGACCAGCGGATGCGCCTGGAGCTGAAGGACGACCCGCTCAACACCACGGCGCGCATCGTCGATCTGATCTCGCCCATCGGCAAGGGGCAGCGGAGCATGATCGTGTCGCCGCCCAAGGCGGGCAAGACGACGATCCTCAAGCAGATCGCCCACTCGATAGAGCAGAACGACCCGAGCGTGCACCTCATGGTCCTTCTCGTGGACGAGCGACCCGAGGAGGCCACGGACTGGCGCCGTTCGGTGAAGGGCGAGGTGATCGCCTCGACCTTCGACCGTCCGGCCGATGAGCACACCACCGTGGCGGAGCTCGCCATCGAGAGGGCCAAACGCCTGGTCGAGCTCGGCAGGGACGTCGTGATCATCCTGGACGGGATCACCCGTCTCGCCCGGGCCTACAACCTGGCCCAGCCGGCGACCGGCCGCATCATGTCCGGCGGCGTGGACTCAGGTGCCCTCTACCCGCCGAAGAAGTTCTTCGGCGCGGCCCGCAACATCGAAGAAGGGGGCTCGCTCACGATCCTCGCGACCGCCCTCGTGGAGACGGGCTCGAAGATGGACGAGGTGATCTTCGAGGAGTTCAAGGGCACCGGCAACATGGAGCTCCGTCTCGACCGAAAACTGGCCGAACGGCGGATCTACCCGGCGATCGACGTCAACGCCAGCTCGACACGCCACGAGGAGCTGCTCTTCGACCGCTCCCAGCTCCAACAGGTCTGGAAGCTGCGCCGCGTGCTGAACGCCCTCGGCAGCGATGGGGGCGGTGGAGCCGGCCTCGAGCTGCTCATGGACAAGATCAAGACCACTCGATCCAACGACGAGTTCCTGGCCGAGATCGCCAAGGCACCGATCCCCGGCGGCTGAACAACGAAAGCGTCGTCTTGGCGGAGCGCGGCCCCGCCCGGTTTACAATGGAGACATCATGAAGACAGACATTCATCCCGCCTACTCGACGGCGTCGGTTCGTTGCTCGTGCGGGAACACCTTCACCACGCGATCGACGAGGTCCGACCTGCACGTCGAGCTGTGCAACGAATGCCACCCCTTCTACACGGGCAAGCAGAAGCTCGTGGACACAGGTGGACGCGTGGAGCGCTTCGAGCGCCGTTACGGCCAGCGCAAGACCAAGCGCTGAGCCGGCTGCAGTCGTCCCACCCCGCCCGCAGTCGCACCGGTAGGCGTATCCGACACCCGGCATTGGGTAGCTGCTCTCGGGTCGGACCAGGGCGCGCCCCGGTCTCAGTCTGCCGGAGGCGGAGTCAGCCCCTGCGCAATCTCGGCGGCCCAGGCATCGATCTCGACCCAGTCACGGAAGTCACCCTCGGGAAGGCCCGCCCGGGCGGCCGGGAGCGTGCCGGGGTCCAGCGCTCCGAAGAAGACACGGTGGCCGCGGGCATCGACGGCTTCCTCCAGCTCGGGGATCTCCTTCGGCACCGTGGCGGCCCGGAGGTCCCGGCCCTTTGCGTCGGTGGCCTCGTTGCCGAGCGGCCCGCTGCTGAACAGCCAGACCGGGACCCGCTTTAGGACGGCGCTGTTTCGCTTCACGAAATCCAGAGCCTCGTCCATCCAGTGCAAGGCGTAGGCGGCGCTGCCGATGACGAAGGCGTCATAGCCTTCGAGGCCCGAGGCCTCCTGTACGGGTGTCGCTTTGGCCGGGTGCCCCTCGTCGGTGAGCTTGGCCGCGATCCGCTCCGCGATCCCACGCGTCGAACCGTGCTTGCTGGCGTAGACAACGAGTACCGGCATGGCGAACCTCCGCTTTCGTCGTGCGAGCAGTCAGGGTCCCGCCTCGCGCAAGAGTTCCCGACACGGAGGCTACGGCGTTCGCGGACCTTGTGGCGTCGCCTCTCGGCAGCCTCGCGGGGTGGCGCGCCTTGAAGGCCCGCCGGGCCGGCCCGCCCAATTTGACTAGCCTGAGTCCGTGCTCGATCGCCTTGAGGCGCTTGAGGCCGAGTACTCGCAGGTTCTCGCCCGCCTCTCAGACCCAACTCTCTCCAGGGACCGCAATGAACTGCGGGTGCTGTCGCGCCGCCACAAGGAGCTCGAGACCGTGGTGCACAAGATGCACGAGCTACGCGCCGCCGAGGAGGACGTCGCCATCGCGCGCGAGCTGGCGGCCGATGCCGTCGGCGCCGAGCGCGAACTCGGCCGTGACGAGCAGGCTGCCGCCGAGGAGCGGGTCGCGGAGCTCGAGTCGCAGCTGCGCGACCTGTTGATGCCCCGCGACCCCCACGACGGGCGCAATGTCATCGTCGAGATCCGGGGGGCCGAAGGCGGAGAGGAGGCGAACCTTTTCGCCAAGGACCTCTTCGAGATGTACCGGCGTTATGCCGACCGGCGGGGCTGGCGCGCAGATGTGATGGACCTGCGCGAGTCCGAGCTCGGGGGCGTGGACGGCGTCACTTTTCTCGTCAAGGGCGAGGACGCTTGGCAGCGGCTGCACCAGGAGGCGGGTACCCACCGCGTGCAGCGCATCCCGGTCACCGAGTCTCAGGGACGTGTTCACACCTCCTCGGCCACGGTGAACGTGCTCCCCGAGGCCGATGAGGTGGAAGTCGAGATCGAGCCCGGTGATATCCGTGTCGACGTCTACCGCTCGACCGGGCCGGGTGGCCAATCGGTCAACACGACGGACTCGGCCGTCCGGATCACCCATCTTCCGAGCGGTCTCGTGGTGTCGATGCAGGACGAGAAGAGCCAGATCCAAAACCGGGCCGCGGCGCTCAAGGTGTTGCGGGCCCGCCTTTACGAGCTCGAGCGTCAGCGCAACGCCGCCGCTCTGGCCGAGGAGCGCCGCGCGCAAGTGGGCGGTGGCGGGCGTTCCGAGAAGATCCGCACCTACAACTTCAAGGACAACCGGGTGACTGATCACCGCATCGGGCTCACCTTGAAAAAGCTCGACCGCATGCTGACGGGCGATCTCGACGAGCTCGTCGACGCGCTCTTGTCGGACGAGCGGAGCCGTCAGCTGCTCGAGGGATGAGGGAGCGGGCCGAAGTGGCCGCCGTCACCTGGCGGAAGCTGCGCAGTGACACGGCCGGGGCGATCGGCGACCCGGCTCAGACGCGGTGGCTGCTCGAGGAGGCCAGTGGCCTTTCGGGACCGCGACTGTTGCGCGAGCTCGACAACCAGGCACCACCCGGGGCCGCAGCTCGGCTCGAGTCGCTCGTGGCACGCCGGGTCTCCGGTGAGCCGCTCCAGCACGTCTTGGGCCACTGGGGCTTCCGGTCGCTCGACGTCGTCGTCGACCGACGTGTCCTCATCCCGCGTCCGGAGACCGAAGTCGTCGTCTCCGTCGCCCTGTCCGCGTTCGACCGCATCCTCGCCCCACAGCCCGCAACGTCAGCTCCCAAGCCCGGCGCGCACGCGGACGGGGACGTGCTCGCCGTCGATCTCGGCACGGGCTCGGGTGTCATAGCGCTCTCACTCGCCGTGGAGCGGGACACCCTCGGCGTGATCGGGACCGATCGGGATCTTGGCGCCTTGGAGGTCGCGGCTACCAACCTGGCACGGATACCGGCCGGGGCGGCGGCCCGGGTGAAGTTCCTAGCGGGCGACTGGTACGACGCCCTGCCCGTCGATCTCGCCGGCCGGGTCACCTTGATCGTCGCCAACCCGCCCTACCTTGCCGAGCACGAATGGGCCGGTCTGGACCCGCTGGTGCGCGGCTTCGACCCGTTCGGTGCACTCGTGGCGGGCCCGAGCGGCCTCGAGGCGATCGAGACGGTCGTGGCCGGTGCCGCGCCGTGGCTCACCGGGCGCGGCGCTCTTGTCGTCGAGATCGCGCCCCACCAGGCAAGGAGGGCTCTCGCCATGGCGCGCGAGGCAGGCTTTTCGAGGGTGAGTGTCGAGCCCGACCTGGCGGGACGGTCGCGGGTGCTCGTGGCCGAACCATGAGCTCACCGGAGCTCGGCGAGATCGAGGCGGCACTAGCGGCCGGGGAGGTCGTGGCGGTCCCGACCGACACGGTCTACGGGCTTGCGGTCGACCCCCGCCTGCCGGGTGCGGTCGAGAGGGTGTTCGCGCTCAAGAAAAGGCCGGAGCTGTTCCAGCTCCCGGTGCTGATCGCGGACCCGGCCGGGTTCGTCGACCTGGCGGAGGCGACGCCGCCCGCGTTGCGCCTCATCTCGCGCTATTGGCCGGGACCGCTCACAGTCGTCCTGCCCCGGCGCGCCGGGGTCGGCTTCGACCTCGGCGGCGACCGGGCGACGATAGGGCTGCGCTGCCCCGCGAGCGCGTTGCTGAGGGAGCTGCTGGGAAGGACAGGCCCGCTCGCGGTGACGAGCGCGAACCGGCACGGGGAGGCTCCCCTGCACTCTGCCGGCGAGGTCCGCCGGCACTTCGGGGCCGGTGTCACTGCGGTGCTCGACGGCGGCAGGTGTGACGGGAAGCCGTCGACGGTGATCTCGCTCGCCGGTGAGGGTGTGAAGTGCCTGCGGGAGGGGGCGCTCGCGTTCGCGGAGATTGCCCTGGTGGCCGCCGGCTCTGAAGGCTCCGGCTGACCGGCCCAACCCGACGGGACCGACCGCCGCCGCGGGACGGCGTGACGCCATTAGATCCTGTCAACCCGGCGACCGAGCGAAGAGCGCGCGACGCCAAGTGGCGGCGCCAGACGTGCCCGGTAGACTCCCCCCGTGCGAGTTTCGGCAGGATCGGACCACGCCGGTTTCGAGTTGAAGGCGCTGCTGATCGAGCACCTCAGGTCCTTGGGACACGAGGTCGCGGACCTCGGCACGCACTCGCCGGACCCGGTCGACTACCCGGACTTCGCGGCAGCGGTCGGCCGGAGCGTCACCTCGGGTGACGCCGACTTCGGGATCTGCACTTGCGGCACCGGAACTGGTATGGCGATAGCGGCCAACAAGATTCTTGGTGTGCGCGCGGCCGTGGTCCACGACGTGACCTCGGCGCGTCTTGCCCGCGAGCACGACGACGCGAACGTGATCTGCATCGGTGCCCGCCTGGTGGGCCCCCTCATCGCGACAGACGCACTGGAGGCGTTCATGGGAAGCGAGTTCGAAGGGGGCAGGCACCTTCGCAGGGTCGAGAAGGTCACCGCTCTCGAGCAAAGCCGGGGCTGAGGCCGGGAACCTGGCCAGGACATCTCCCGAAGGAGCCAGAGTGACACACACTGCCGGGACATCGGGTGAAAGCGCCTTCCTGCCGGGCGCGCTCGCGGGGGACCCCGAGATGCACGCCCTGCTCGAGCGCGAGATCGAACGGCAGCGTACGAGCCTGCAGCTGATCGCATCTGAGAACTTCACCTCTCCGGCCGTGCTCGCCGCCTCGGCCTCGGTGCTGACGAACAAGTACTCCGAGGGCTACCCGGGACGGCGCTACTACGGCGGGAACGTCGTCGCTGACCAGGTGGAGGACCTCGCCCGGGCCCGTGCGACGGAACTGTTCGGCGCCGAGCACGCCAATGTCCAGCCCCACGCCGGAGCCAACGCCAACCTGGCCGCCTACCTCGCCCTCGTGGAGCCGGGCGACACGATCCTCGCCATGCGCCTCGACCAGGGCGGGCACCTGACGCACGGCTCGCCTGTCTCCATCACCGGCAAGCTCTACCGCTTCGTCGCCTACGGGGTCACACCGGCCGCCGGTGACGGCTCGGGCGAGCGGATCGACATGGACCAGGTCCGGGACCTCGCCCTGCGCGAGCGGCCCCGGTTGATCGTGGCCGGCGCCACCGCCTACTCCCGTGTCATCGACCCGAAGCCGTTCCGTGACGTCGCCGACGAGGTCGGGGCCCGCTTCATGTTCGACGCCGCCCACCCGGCCGGCCTCATCGCCGGCAAGGTTCACCCGAGCCCGGTAGGCATCGCGGATGTGGTCACCTTCACGACCCACAAGACGCTGCGGGGGCCGCGAGGCGGTGCCATCCTGTGCGGTGCAGACCTCGCGAAGGCGGTCGACTCGGCGGTCTTCCCGGGCTTGCAGGGAGGACCGCTCGAGCACGTGATCGCCGCCAAGGCCGTGGCGTTCGGCGAGGCGCTCAGGTCCGAGTTCCGTGACTACGCCTCCAGGGTGGTCCGCAACGCCGCCGCGCTCGCCCGGGCTCTCACCTCCCAAGGGTTCCGGCTGGTCGCCGGAGGGACGGACAATCACCTCGTGCTCGTCGACCTTCGAACCTTCGAGGCCGATCTCACGGGCAAGGTTGCCCAGGAGGTGCTGGACCGTACGGGGATCACCTGCAACCGCAACGCCATCCCGAACGACCCGAGGCCTCCTTTTGTCGCCAGCGGGCTGCGGCTCGGTTCGGCCGCCGAGACGACCGCCGGGCTCGGCGAGGCGGAGATGGCCGAGATCGCCTCCCTCATCGCCCGCGCCCTTCGCGGGAGGGAGGACGAGCGCCAGCTCACCGCTGTGCGCGAAGAGGTGAGGGAGCTCTGCGGCCGGTTCGACCCCTACCCGGGAGGTGTCGCGTCGGCCGGGTAGGGGGCGTCCTCGCCTCCGGGGACAGGATTGTGAGGGCGACCGCCGCGAACAGGACTATTGTCTTGCCGACTCGGAGGCGGCGATGCCAGGATTGGCAACCGAAGTGAGCAACAAGCCCCCGCCGAGCTTCAGCAAGCTGATCGGCATGGGTGTCGCAACGGCCTTGTGCATCGCCGTCGGAGTGGGCGGCGGGTACTGGCTGGACAGGACGTTTCACACCGGTGAGCTGCTCACGTTTGTAGGTCTGGCGCTCGGGGTGGTCGCCGCGGTTGCAGTGGTCTACTCCGATGTCAAAACATTTCTCTGAGAGCCAGCAGCGTGGCCGGCCCGCATGGGTCGCACGCCCGCTGTCCTCGAGGTGATCAAGAAGAGGGCATGGAGCGACTCGCAGCAGTACTGGAGCAGCTTGACCTGCCGGAGATCTCGAGAATGCTCCGGCGGACCGTGTTCGGCGCCATCGGCGTCGGCATCGTCGCGCTCGTCGTGCTGTCGATAGTGGGCTACCCGCTTTCCGGCCTCGGTGCCGTGATCGGCCTGGGCCTCGGGCTAGCGAACATCCGCCTCGTGATGTCGACTGCGTCGCGGCTGAACGCTCTCGGCACGACCAAGGTGAAGCGCCCGATGGCGATGAACACCCTCATGCGCCTCGCTCTCACGACTGTTGTCGCGATCGGCCTCGTGATCGTGAACCTGTCCCTCGGGATGGGCGTGCTCGGCGGTGTGGCGGTGTTCTACCTCCTGTTCATCGTGAGCCTTGTGGCGACGCTGCTGCGCCAGGGAGCCGTCACGTGACAGGTCTCGGACTACTGGCCAGCGCGAGCTCGATCACGGTCGGCAACTCCCCCACGGTCAAGCTGCTCGGCCTCACGGTCAACAAGTACGACGTCATCTCGTCTCTCGTCGCGGGGATAACCGTCATCGGGATCGGGCTCGCCGTGAGGGCGAACATCACCGCCGGTGTCCCCGGCAGGATGCAGCTCGCCTTCGAAGCGCTCTCGAACGCCATCTCCAACCAGGTCGAGTCGTCGATCGGCTCCAAGGGGCGCCGCGTCGTGCCACTGGCGATGGCGCTGTTTCTCTTCATCCTGTTCTGCAACTGGCTCGAGATGATCCCCACGGGTCACGCCCCGCAGTACCTTCCGGCCCCGACCGGTGACGTGAACCTGACCTACGCCATGGCGCTGACGGTGATCGTCCTCGTGCACGCGACCTGGATCCGGACCCAGGGCCTAGGCCACTACCTCGGCCACTACTTCCGGCCCTACAAGCTTCTCTTCCCGATCAACGTGATCGAGGAGATCGCAAAGCCACTCACGCTGGCCCTCCGTCTCTTCGGCAACATCTTCTCGGGCGGCATCATGCTGCTTTTGATCTGGGCGCTGTTCCCGTGGTTCATCGTCCCGATCCCCGACCTGATCTGGAAGATCTTCGACGGCCTGTTCGTCGCACCGATACAGGCGTTCATCTTCTCGCTGCTGACGATCCTCTATTTCCAGACCGCGATGTCGGGAGAGCATTGAGCACTCACGGCGTCACACATGTCCAACCCGTCAAGGAAGGGAGCAGGTAACCCAATGGCAAATGACCTCAACCAGGCGATCGAGCTTGCCGGTGCCATGGTCGGCGGCGGACTTGCCCTCGGCGGAGGCGCCATCGGCGCCGCCATCGGCGACGGCTTGGCCGGCAGCCAGACGATCGCCGGCGTCGCCCGCCAGCCCGAGGCCCAGGGCCGGCTGTTCACGATCATGTTCATCATCGTGGGTCTCGTCGAGGCCATGTACTTCATCAACCTCGTGTTCATGGTCCTGTTCGTCTTCGTCCTCGCCAAGAAGTAGCGACGGAGGATTGCTGGATGCTGTTTGCAAGCGCCGGGGCCGCAAGCTCCGGCAACGGTGGGAACTTCCTGATCCCGAACGGCACTTTTGTCGTCGAGCTGGTCATCTTCCTGGTCGTGCTCGGGGTCATCGCGAAATGGATCCTCCCGCCACTACAGGCGGTCGCCGAGACGCGACAGGAACGCATCGCTGTTGCGTCGCACAGTGCCGAGGAGGCACGCGCCGAGAGCCAGCGCCTGCTCGCCGAGCGTGACCGGGTGCTGGCCGAGTCACGCGCGCAAGCCCGTGCCATCGTCGACCACGCCAACCAGGGGGCCGACCAGGCCATGCAGAATGGCCGCCAACGGGGTCAAGAGGAATACGAACGGTTGGTCACCGCCTCCCGGGCCACGACAGCCGACGAGGGCCGCCGCGCCCGTATCGAGCTCATGGGGCGCCTGGACACCCTCGTGGCCGCCGCCGCCGAGCGGGTGCTCCAAAGCCGCGTCGACCTCGAGCAGCACCGTGGGCTGATCGACGAGGCGATCGCGGCCGCCGCGGCCGGGCGGGAAGGTTAGCGGTGGCGTCGTACCTTGCCGAGGTATTCGCCTTCCTGCTGTTGGGCCTCTTCATCTACCACTACGTGAAGCCACCCCTGAAGAAGCTCATGGACCGCCAGGCCGAGTCGATCCGCCTGTCCCTCTCCTCGGCGGATGCGGGGCTGGAGGGCGCCCAGCGGATGCTGGCGGACGCACGCGCGGCTCTCGAGGCTGCACAATCGGAGGCAACGGCCATACTCGAGCGGGCGCACGAGACCTCGGCGCAGCTGCTCTTGGAGGGCGAGCGCAACGGCCGCGCCGAATACGACAGGCTCGTGGCAAGTGCCGCCGCCGAGGAGGAATTCGAGCGCCAGCGCGCCCGGGAGGAAGTCACCAGGCAGGTCGGAGCCGTCGTGATGGCCGCGACCGAGCTTGTCGTGGCCGCCGAGATCGACGCGTCGCTGCAGCGGGTGTACATCGCCGAGACGATCGATGCGGCCGAGGCGATGGCATGAGGGACATCCTCCGCGGCTACGCGACGGCGGTGTTCGAGTCGGCGACGGCGGCCGGGTGCGCGCCGGAGGTCGCGAGCGACCTCGCCACGTTCTCCCGGGCGCTCACCGAATCCGATCTGCTCCGCAACGCCCTCACGGACGTGGCCATCCCGGCCAGGGCGAGACGCGGCGTCGTCCACGACCTCCTCGACGCCAAGGCTGCCCCCGAGTCGGAGGCGCTGCTTTGCTGGGCGGCCCTTGTGGAGCCGGCCGCCGAGTTCCCCCTCGCCGTGGCGACGTTGGTCCAGCTGGCTTCGGAGACCGCCCAGGCGGCCGAGGAGGGCCTGGTCCGTCCCATACCCGCCGAGGAGCTCCTCGGTGGCCGCACCGCGGTGCGTGAGCGGATCCGCGGCTACGCCGACCGATTGTTCCAGGAGGTCGACACCCTCGAGACGATCGACGACATCGAGGACGAATTGGTCCGTTTCGCGAGGATCGTCCAAGCCAACCGCGCCTTGCGCCTCGCCCTCAGCGACCCGTCGATCGCAGTTGCGCAACGGGTCGCCCTGGTCGGAGATCTCCTGGAGTCCAAAGTGCTGTCCGCGACCGCGCGCCTCGTCGCGTACGTGCTGAAGGCCGGCCACAGCCGCGATCTCGTCGGGACCCTCGAATGGACCGCAGGGCTCGCCGCCGAGGAGCGGGGGCGACGTGTCGCAGAGGTGCGCTCGGCGGTCGAGCTCGACGAGGACGAGTACACGAGGCTCGTGGAGGCGCTCCAACGCACAACGGGCCGTCCCGTCGAGGTCCGCGTGCAGATCGAGCCCTCCCTGCTGGGCGGGATGGCCGTCGAGATCGGCGATACCGTCATCGACGGTTCCGTGCGACATCGTCTCGACCAGCTTCGCGAAGCCCTCGCCCCCTCGACGGGACTGAAGGACCAGTCGAGCGCTGAGCATGACCGTTCCTGAACAAGACGAATAGGACAAAGGACCCCCACCGATGCCTGAGCTCACGATCAACGCCGACGACATCGCCGCGGCGCTGGAGCGAAATGTCAGCGACTTCACGGCCGGCACCGAGGCCGAGCAGGTAGGCCGGATCGCCGAGGTCGGCGACGGCATAGCGCGCGTCACCGGGCTGCCCGGGGCAACGGTCAACGAGTTGCTCGAGTTCGAGAACGGGACCGTGGGCCTCGCCCTCAACCTCGACGAGGAGTCGATCGGCGCGGTCGTGCTGGGCACGATGGACGGCCTCGACGAGGGGCAGGTGGTCCGCTCGACGGGCAGGATCTTGTCGGTGCCGGTGGGCGACGCGCTCTTGGGCCGCGTCGTGAACCCGCTCGGCGAGCCGATCGACGGCAAGGGCCCGCTCGGTGTCACCATCGATCGCCGCCTCGAGATCCAGGCGCCGGGCATCGTGTCGCGCCAGAAGGTCTTCGAACCGCTGCAGACCGGCATCAAGGTCATCGACGCGATGACGCCCATCGGTCGCGGCCAACGCGAGCTCATAATCGGCGACCGCAAGACGGGCAAGACGACGCTCGCGACCGACACGATCATCAACCAGCGCGGTGCCGGGGTCAAGTGCATCTACGTCGCGGTCGGCCAGAAGGGCTCGACCATCTCGCAGACGGTCGCGACGCTCTCCGAGCACGGCGCCCTGGACTACACGGTCGTCGTCGCGGCGCCGGCCTCCGAGCCCGCGCCGTTCAAGTACCTCGCCCCGTACGCGGGCTGCGCGATGGGTCAGTACTGGATGGAGAACGGCGAGCACGCCCTCGTCGTCTACGACGACCTGTCCAAACAGGCAGATGCCTACCGCCAGATCTCGCTCCTGCTCCGCCGCCCGCCGGGACGCGAGGCCTATCCGGGCGACGTCTTCTATCTCCACAGCCGCCTGTTGGAGCGGGCGGCGAAGCTTTCCGACGAGATGGGCGGGGGGTCGCTCACGGCCCTGCCGATCATCGAGACCAAGGCGGGTGACATCTCGGCCTACATCCCGACCAACGTCATCTCCATAACCGACGGCCAGATCTTCTTGGAGAGCGAGCTCTTCTACTCGGGCGTGCGCCCGGCGTTCAACGTCGGGAACTCGGTGTCACGAGTCGGGGGCGCGGCACAGATCAAGGCGATGAAGGCCGTCGTCGGCACCCTCAAGATCGACCTGGCCCAGTTCAGGGAGCTGGAGGCCTTCGCCACGTTCGGCTCCGAGCTCGACAAGGCGTCGCAGGCGCAGCTGGACCGCGGCTACCGCCTGACCGAGCTGTTGAAGCAGGGCCTGAACGTTCCGATGCCGGTGCAGGAGCAGGTCGTCGTCATCTACGCCGGTGTGCGTGGGCACATCGACGACATAGCCGTCGAGGACGTGCAACGTTTCGAGTCCGAGCTGCGGGCTTTCATGCGGGCACGCCACGCCGATCTGCTCGACCGGATCGCCTCGACTGGCGCCCTGCCCGACGAGGGCGAGCTCGAAGCTGCCCTAGCGGAATTCAAGCGAGGTTTCGGCCCTTCTGACGCTTCTCCCGCCGTGGCGCCCGCCGGGGGCCCGACCGAGACCGCCACCTCGGTCGCGGGCGAGACCGGGGCCGAGTAGTCACATGGCGGGCGGTCAGGAGCGGATCCTTCGCCGGCGCATCCGCACCATCCAGTCGACGAAGAAGATCACCCGGTCCTTCGAGCTCATCGCGGCGTCGCAGATCACCCGCGCCCAGGGGCGTATCGCCGGCTCCCGCCCGTATCTCGCGGCGATCTCGGACATCGTGGCCGAGACAGCCCGCGAGGGCGCCAACCCGACGCGCCTGCTCGGAATCCCGCTCTCGCCGGAGAACGTCCTTGTGCTCGTGGTCGTCGCGGACCGTGGCCTGGCGGGCGCCTACAACTCGAACGTGCTGCGCGCCACCGAGCGCCTCCTCCGCTCCGGGTCGCAGGCGGGCCAGAGCTACCGGGTGATGGCTGTCGGCAAGAAGGCGCAGACCTATTTCCGCTTCCGCCACCGGCCTGTCGATCGGCAGTTCGTGGGCATGTCCGACCGGCCCACCTACGAGGACGCACGGCGCGTGGCAGCCGTGGTCGTGCAGCCGTTCCTCGACGGTGAGGTCGACCTCGTGCAGATCGTCTCGACGAGGATCCGTTCCACGAGCCGCCAGGTCGTCGAGACTCGCCAGTTGCTCCCGATCCCGCCCCGCCCGGGGCCGGTCGGCGAACGGGCCGCCGGGTCCTCACCCGATGGGCAGGGGACCGGTCCCGGCGCCGCAGGCGCTGTTGGCGGAACCGGCACGCCGGCGCCTGAGCGCAAGCTCGGCTTCTTCGAGTTCGAGCCGGACGTGGAAGCCTTGCTGGCCCGGCTCGTTCCTCTGTACGCGGAGGCTGCCGTGTACGCCGCCCTCTTGGAAGCGGCGGCCTCGGAGCACGCCTCGCGCCAGCGGGCCATGTCGGCCGCCACCGAGAATGCCGAAGAACTGCTGAAGACACTCACGCGGGTGATGAACCGTGCCCGCCAGGACTCGATCACGACCGAGATCATGGAGATCGTCGGAGGTTCCGAGGCCCTGCGTTCGGCCGGCGGCGTCCCCGAGGAACTCACTCATCCCAAAGCAACCGAGGAGCAGAGCCCATGACCACCGTTGCCCCTGTCATCCCTGAGGCCCGGCATCTCGAGAACGGCCGTATCGTCGCCATCGCCGGCCCGGTCATCGACGTCGAGTTCCCACCCAACGCGCTGCCCGAGATCAACACGGCCCTCGAGGTCAAGCTCGTCGTCGACGGCAACGAGGTCCTCATCACCGCCGAGGTCGCCCAGCAGATCGGCGAGGGCCGGGCGCGCTGCATCTGCCTGAAGCCGACCGACGGCCTTTCCCGTGGGGCGACGGTGGTCAACACCGGCCGCGGCATCACCGTTCCCGTCGGCGACGCCGTGCTGGGCCACGTCTTCAACGTGATAGGTGAGAGGTTGGACGCGGGCGAGATGGGCGAGCCCGACGCATGGTGGGAGATCCACCGCCCGGCGCCCGACTTCGACGCGCTCGAGCCGAGGCGGCAGATGTTCGAGACGGGGATCAAGGTCATCGACCTGTTGGAGCCCTATGTGCAGGGAGGCAAGATCGGGTTGTTTGGCGGCGCCGGCGTCGGCAAGACCGTGCTCATCCAAGAGATGATCCACCGCGTCGCCCAGGAGCACGGAGGAGTCTCGGTTTTCGCAGGCGTCGGCGAGCGCACCCGCGAGGGCAACGACCTCTGGCTCGAGATGCAGGAGTCGGGCGTCATCAACAAGGCGGCCCTCGTCTACGGGCAGATGGACGAGCCACCCGGCGTGAGGCTGCGCGTGGGGCTTTCGGCGCTCACCATGGCGGAGTACTTCCGGGACGTGAAGAACCAGGACGTGCTGCTTTTCATCGACAACATCTTCCGCTTCGTGCAGGCGGGTTCGGAGGTGTCGACCCTGCTCGGCCGCATGCCCTCGGCCGTCGGCTACCAGCCGACGCTCGCCGACGAGATGGGGGAGCTGCAGGAGCGGATCACCTCCACAAGGGGTCACTCCATCACCTCGATGCAGGCGGTCTACGTTCCCGCCGACGACTACACCGACCCGGCGCCGTTCACCACCTTCACACACCTCGACGCCACGACCGAGCTGTCCCGCCAGACCGCGGCCCTCGGCATCTACCCCGCTGTGGACCCTCTCGCCTCGACGAGCAACATCTTGGCCCCCGAGGTCGTCGGCGACCGCCATTACCAGTGCGCGCGAAGGGTGCAGGAAGTACTGCAGCGTGCTCGCGAGTTGCAGGACATAATCGCCATCCTCGGTCTCGACGAGCTGTCGGAGGAGGACCGCCTCTCGGTGACCCGGGCGCGCAAGATCCAGAGGTTCTTGTCGCAGCCCTTCTTCGTCGCCGAGGTCTTCACGAGCCTGCCCGGCGTCTACGTGTCGACCGAGGAGACCGTGCGCAGCTTCGAAGCACTCGTCGGCGGCGATCTCGACGACGTTCCCGAACAGGCGTTCTTGAACGTGGGCGGTGTGGACGACGTGATCGCGAAGGCCAAGACCATCGAACAGCGCTGAGAGATCTCATGGCGAACCTGACCCACGTCGATCTCATCACTCCCGAACGCGTCCTGTTCTCGGGCGAGGCCGAAGCGGTCGTGCTTCGCGCCGACGGGGCTGACACGACTTTTCTCGCGAACCACATGGACTACATCGGTGCCGTCGACATATGCGTGCTACGCCTCGACGGTGTACAGGGTGACGGGACGCCGGGCGGCGACGAGGCGGCGAGCGGCGCCGCCTCAACGGGCGAGGTGGCCCCCCACGGCGTCGCGTTGGCTGCGGTGCACGGCGGTTTCGTCAAGGTGGCCGACAACAAGGTCACCGTCGTCGCCGGGGTCGCCGAGCTCGCGGAGGAGATCGACGTCCCGCGGGCGCAACGCGCCCTCGAGGCAGCCGAGACCCGGCTGGCGGCGGGCGAGGCGGCCGAGGCAGAGGCCGCCGCAGCCCGGGCGCGGGTGCGCATCGCGGCTGCTGTCAAACTCAGGGCCGACCTGGGCCGCTTGTAGGACCGGCGGCCCGCGGGCCCACGATCTGGGTAGATTTCCGGGATGCGCATCGCCTTCAAGACCGCGCCGCAGAACACGACCTGGGAGGACATGGTCGAGGTCTGGCGGGCGGCCGACGACATCGAGCTGTTCGAGTCCGGCTGGGTGTTCGACCACTTCTACCCGATCTTCTCCGACCCCACGGGACCGTGCCTGGAGGGATGGGTCACCTTGACGGCCCTTGCCCAGGCGACGCGGCGGCTGCGTCTCGGCACGCTCGTGACCGGGATCCATTACCGGCACCCGGCCGTGCTCGCCAACATGGCCGCCGCCCTCGACATCGTCTCGGGAGGTCGTCTCGAGATTGGCATCGGAGCCGGATGGAACGAGGAGGAGTCCGGCGCCTACGGCATCGCGCTGGGCAGCCCGAAACAGCGCAGCGACCGCTTCGAAGAGGCCTGTGAGGTCATCGTCGGCCTTCTCTCGAACGACACGACGACGTTCAGGGGCAGCTACTACGACCTGACCGACGCCCGGTGCAACCCCAAGCCGCTCCAGCGCCCGCATCCGCCGATCTGCATCGGAGGAAGCGGCGAGAAGCGCACCTTGCGCACCGTGGCCCGCTTCGCCCAGCACTGGAACTTCCTCGGCGGCACCGAGGAGTTCGCCCGCAAACGCGAGGTGCTCCATGCCCACTGCGCGGACATCGGCAGGGACCCGCGGGAGATACTGACGTCGAGCCACGTGCACTTCGGGGGCGACGTCGGGGCGACGGTGGCACAAGCCGCTGAGCTCTCCGACGCGGGTGTCGAGCTTGCCGTCGTCTATCTCCGGCCGCCGCTCACGCCGGCGGTGCTCGAGCCGTTGGCGGAGGCCCTCAGCGTGCTGGCCTGACCACCTAACCTCGAGCCGTGCCCGAAAGACGCCGGCTGACTGTCGCCCTCGTGGTGACCGGTGCGCTGGCCAACGAGATCGACGGCATGCGCCGGGCACTCGGAGCCAAGGCTCTGGAGCGCATAGCCCCGCACTTGACCCTCATCCCTCCCGTCAATGTCCGCGAGGAGAGCCTCGAGGCGCTTCTCGCAGATGTCCGCAGGGCCGCCGCCAAGAGCGCGCCGATGGCGGTGATGCTCGGGCCCCCCGACACGTTCTGGCCGCGCACGCCCGTGCTCTATCTCGCCGTGAGCGGGGACCTTGAGGCCATGACGGCGCTCAGGGCCGACCTCGCCTCCGGCCCGCTCGCCCCGCCTTCAGGGCGGCCCGGGCGGCAGTTCGTCCCACATCTCACCTTGGACCAACGGATCGCTCCCGGTCGGCTGCCCCACGCCCTGGAGGCGCTGGCCGACTACCGGGCGACGTACTGCTTCGAGCGGGTCAGTGTTCTCGCCCAGGACGCCGACCATCGCTGGCGTCCGTTGGCGGACGCTGCGCTAGGCAGGCCTGCGGTGGCCGGGAGAGGCAGTCTCGACCTGGAGCTCTCGGTCGTCGAGCGCCCCGATCCCGTGGTGGCGGCCTGGGCCGACGAGCAGTGGGCACAGTATTCGAGACAACGTTACGGCGACACGGTCCGCCCGATCGAGCCCTACGCGCTCGTCGCAAGGGCAGATGGCCGCCTCGTCGGGTTCGTGGAGGGTGAGGTCCGCGGCCCGGTGGCGAGGATAGGCCGGTTGATCGTCAGCCCGGAATGGCGGGGACTGGGGGTGGGCTCACACCTGCTTCGTGCCGTGGAGCGGCTCGGCCTCGAGCGTGGCTGTGGCACCGTCCGCCTCGAGACCCTTCGCGGCGCCGAGGCGGAGCAGTTCTACGCCAGGCGGGGCTATGTGGCCACGGCGGTCCTCCCACGCTGGCGTGAGGAGCGCGACTTCGTGCTCATGGAGCGCGACATCCTCGTCAAGACCGGCGAAGCTTCGCTCGCGCGACGCATGCCGGAGGGTCGACCGGGCCGGCCGGGCGCGCGGGGCGACCGTTTCAACTAAGGGCGCCCCCGCCCGCGAGATCACCTGCGACCTGTTCGACGAGCCGGCCGGCCGCCTGGCCCGGGTCGAGCCGCTTGTCTTTCAGCGCCGTCAACAGCGCGGCGTTGGCGGGGCTGTTGACGGTCGCGTCGAGAGCCCTCTCGAGGCGGCCCTTGGCGATCCTGAGCGCTTCACTGAGCGCCCGCTCGGCGCGCCTCGACTCGAGCTCCCCGCCCGCTTGGAGGTGGGCACGATGGGACGCGATGGCGTCGAAGAGCTCGGCGACGCCCTCTCCGGCCGACGCCACGGTCTTCAAGATGGGCGGTGTCCATTCGAGTGTTCCCGAGAGCTGGAGCATGAGGCGCAGGTCGCGTGCCGTCTCCTGCACCCCGGGGCGGTCGGCCTTGTTGATGACCAGGACATCGGCGATCTCGAGCAGCCCCGCCTTGTTCGCCTGCACGGCGTCCCCCCAACCGGGGTTCACGACGACCACGACCGTGTCGCAGGTGGCCGCCACCTCGACCTCGACCTGGCCGACGCCCACGGTCTCGACGAGCACGAGCGGCCAGCCCGTTGCATCGAGCAGGCGGACCGCCTCGGGCACAGCGGCTGCCAGGCCACCGAAATGGCCCCGCGTCGCCATGGAACGGATGAAGACGTCGTCGTCGAGGGCATGGTGTTGCATGCGGACCCGGTCGCCAAGTATGGCCCCTCCGGTCACCGGTGAGGACGGGTCGACCGCGAGCACGGCCACCGGGCACCGAAGGCGCCGGCGGACCTCGGTCAGGAGGGCGCCCGCCAAGGTCGACTTCCCGGACCCCGGGGCGCCGGTGAAGCCGATGGCGTAGGCGCTCCCGGCTCTCTCGAAGGTCAGCCCGGAAAGCTCGCGTGATTCGCTCCCGCCCCGTTCGACCACGCTCAGCAGGCGGGCAAGCGCCCGCCGGTCGCCTCCGGCCGCGGCCTTGAAGAGCGCGGATGTGCTCGTGGCTGGCCGGCCGGGGCTCACGGCGACGAGACGCGCTCGATGTTCGCACCTAGCGAGCCAAGGCGCCCGTCGAGGTTCTCATAACCCCGGTCGATGTGCTCGGCACCGCTCACTTCTGTGACGCCGTCGGCCACGAGGCCGGCCAGGACGAGCGCCGCACCGGCGCGTATGTCCGATGCCCTGACCCTTGCGCCCGACAACCTCGGCACGCCGCGCACTATGGCGTGGTGGCCCTCGGTCTTGATCCTCGCCCCCATGCGCCGCAGCTCGTCGATGTAGCGGAAGCGACCCGCGAACAGGTTCTCGCTCACGATGGCGACCCCGTCCGCGACCGAGAGCATGGTCACGAGAAGCGGCTTGTAGTCCGTAGCGACGCCCGGGTAGGGAAGTGTGGCGACGTCAACCGAGCGGCGCTGGCCGGTGGCGGCGACCGCAAGCCCCTCCCCGGTCGGCTCGCAGTCCATGCCCATCTGGCGGAGCTTTTCCAAGAACATGTCCATGTGCTCGTGTCGTGCCCCCTTCACGAGCACCTCCCCCCCGGCGAGGCCCACCGCAACGACGAAGGTGGCCGCCTCCACCCGGTCGGGGATCGCCCGGTGCTCGGCCGGGCGGAGCTCCTCGACTCCCTCCACCTCGATCCGGGAGGTGCCGGCGCCATGGATGCGGGCGCCCATCTCGGTCAACATCGATGCGAGGTCGGCGATCTCCGGCTCCCGGGCGGCGTTCTCGATCACGGTCGTGCCCTTGGCGAGCACCGCGGCCATCAAGATGTTGTCGGTGGCGGTGTGGCTCGGGAACTGGAGCACGATCCGTGCCCCGACAAGGCGGTCGCAGTGCCCGTCCACATAACCGTGCTCGGCCACGAAACTGGCCCCGAGGTCCTCGAACGCGCTCAGGTGGAAGTCGATCGGACGATACCCGAAGTCGTCACCGCCCGGCATCGAGACCCTTGCCCGGCCGTAGCGGGCGAGCAGCGGGCCGAGCACGACTATCGACGCCCTCATCTTCTCGACGAGCTCGTAGGGGGCGATGGGCGTCACGTCCTCCGGAACGGTGATCTCGAGGTGTCCCTGCGGGCCCCTGTCCTTGTGGAGGACCTCTGCGCCCATCGCCCGCAGGACGTCGGACATGATGGCGACGTCGCTGATGACCGGGACGTTGTCGAGGCGGTGCACGCCGGGGGCGAGAAGGCAGGCGGCCATGAGCTTCAGCACCGAGTTCTTGGCCCCGTTCACGCACACGGTGCCGTTGAGCGGGCCGGACGGGTGCAGAATGAAGCGATCCACGGCGAGACAGTACTGCGGGGAGCGGACAACCACTCAACTGCTCCTGCAAAGACACGAGACGGCGCCGGTCGGTGAGAGCCTGCAAGCTATCGTCGGCGCGGTGAGCCGACAGGCCAAGGTGTCCGATCCCCGCTCCCAGCTCGGCTGACGGGGGAGATGGCCCCCGGCCCGCGCCCGGCGACGGGCGACCCGCGTTGGTACCAGCAGGCTGTCTTCTACGAGCTGTTGCCCCGGGGCTTCTTCGATTCCAACGCCGACGGCGTCGGGGACTTCGAGGGCCTCCGCCAGAAGCTCGACCACCTCCAATGGCTCGGCATCGACTGCGTCTGGCTGCTGCCGTTCTACCCCTCGCCCCTGCACGACGGCGGCTACGACATCAGCGACTTTCTCACCGTCGCCCCCGATCTCGGGTCCTTGGACGACCTCGTGGCGCTCGTGGAGGACGCCCACCGCCGAGGCATCCGGATCATCTCCGACCTCGTCATGAACCACACGAGCGACCAGCATCCCTGGTTCATCGAGTCCAGGTCGTCGCGTGAAAACCCGAAGGCCGACTGGTACGTCTGGGCGGACGACGACCACGGCTTCGCCGACGTCCGGGTGATCTTCTGCGACGTCGAGCCCTCGAACTGGACCTTCGACCAGAAGCGCCAGCAGTACTACTGGCACCGCTTTTTCCACCAGCAGCCGGACCTGAACTACGAGAACCCCGAGGTCGTCGACGCCATGTTGGGGGTCGTCCGCTTCTGGCTCGATCTCGGCCTGGACGGTTTCCGCCTCGATGCCGTCCCGTACCTGTACAAGGCGGAAGGGACCTCGTGCGAGAACCTGCCCGCCACCCACCAGCTTCTCCGGCGGATCCGGGCGGAGATGGACGCCTCCTACCCCGGCCGGCTCATGCTCGCCGAGGTCAACCAGTGGCCGAGTGTCGTGACGGAGTACTTCGGCGACGGGGACGAGTGCCACATGTGCTTCAACTTCCCGCTGATGCCGCGCATGTTCATGGCGGTACGTCGCGAGCAGCGCTTCCCGATCACCGAGATCCTCGCCCAGACCCCTGCCATCCCCGACGGCTGCCAGTGGGGGATCTTTCTGCGCAACCACGACGAGCTCACCTTAGAGATGGTGACCGACGAGGAACGCGACTACATGTACGCCGAGTACGCCCGCGACCCGAGGATGCGCAGGAACCTCGGGATCCGCCGGCGCCTCGCCCCCCTCGTCGACAACGACCGACGCGTGGCCGAACTGCTCTACGGGCTGCTCCTCTCGTTGCCGGGCAGCCCGGTCCTCTACTACGGCGACGAGATCCTCATGGGGGACAACATCTACCTCGGGGATCGTGACGGCGTCCGCACCCCGATGCAATGGGCACCGGACCGCAACGCGGGCTTTTCCCGGGCGGACTTCGCACAGCTCTACCTGCCCCCGCTCATGGACCCGGTTCACGGCTACCAGGCCGTCAACGTCGAGGCACAGCAGCGGGACCCCTCCTCGTTCCTCCACTGGCTGCGACGCATGCTGGCCGTGCGCCACCAGTACCCGCAGTTCGCCACCGGGTCGCTCGAGGTCCTACCGGCCGACAACCCCTCCGTGCTCGCCTACGTGCGCCAGCCCAGCGCCACCGAAGGCCCCGCCGCGGTGCAGCCGGGCCTCAACGGCGCCGCCGGTGCGGCCGGTGGGCCCGACCTCGAAGATGCGCCCGACCCCGCCGGCGGGCCCGGCGGAGCCGGCATGCGCACGGCGGTGTTGTGCGTGTCGAACCTGAGCCGCTTCGCCCAGCCGGCCGAGCTCAGCCTCGGCCGTTGGGAGGGTTGCACGCCCATCGAGCTGCTGGGGCGGGTACCGTTCCCACGGATCACCGCCAAGCCCTACTCCGTGACACTGACCCCCTACGGCATCTACTGGTTCGAGCTCGAGGAGCGCTGAAAGTGCCCCCCAGTCCGTCCGCTCTCGCAGGCCTCGTCGTTCCCTATCTCCAGCGGCAGCCCTGGTTCCTGGCCGACATGTCGCGCTTTGACCGCGGTGTGTGGGCCACATTCCAGCTGGCCGACCTGGAGATCTTGGCCGATGGGCGTCCAGGGATGGCGAGCGTGGTCGTCAGTGTCGGCAACCGCTTCTTCCACGTCCTTCTCGGGTGGCGGGACGCGGCGCTCGCCCCGGCGATGCTCGGCGACCATCAGGGCGCGGTGCTCGGCATGTGCGACGACGGGTCGGGCGAGGTGCTGTGCTACGACGCCCTCGCCGACGAGGAGCTGTCGACCTGGCTGCTGGCAGTGGCGAGCGCGGGGCGCGAGAGCGCGAAACGCGCACGCCTCGTCCAGTCCCTCGTGAGCCACGCCTCGCTCGTGTACGACGAGCGCCTGTTCATGAAGTCCTACCGTGTTCTCGAGCCTGCGCCGCGACCCGAGATCGAGCTGATGGAGAGGCTCGACCAGGTCGGCTTCCGCCACACGCTGCGGCCGGTGGCGCGCTGGGAGCGAAACGGGTGGGACCTGGCTTTGGTGCGAGAGTACGTCCCAGGAGCGGTCGAGGCCCGTCTCTTGGCTCTGACGTCGCTGCGCGACCTGCTCGGGCGCAGCATCGACGACGACCAGGTGCGCCTGGAAGAGGTGGGCGGTGCCGGTGGGGACCTGTCCTCGGAGGTGCGCCGCCTGGGGGAGCTCACCGCCAGTCTCCACCTGGCCCTTGCCGAGGGCTTCGGAGTTCGCCCGCTCGACGACGACGGCGCCTCCGGCGTCGCCATTAGGGTTCACGGCGACTACCACCTCCGTCGCGTCTTTCGGACCGACGCCGGCTGGATCGTC
This sequence comes from Acidimicrobiales bacterium, assembly GCA_052148655.1. Taxonomy (GTDB): domain Bacteria; phylum Actinomycetota; class Acidimicrobiia; order Acidimicrobiales; family Bog-793; genus Fen-455. The sequence goes on along the minus strand of JBKQHU010000088.1, from coordinate 60,755 downwards.
GGGGGATTCGGGGACGACCCCCTGATCGGCAAGCTCGGCGAGGCCGGTGTCCCTCGCGAGCCGCGCTTCGCCTCGCCGCTCGAGGACCTGGCGGACCTCTCCTACTCGCTGCGCCAGGTGGCGGCCGAGGCCGTGGCGGCCCAGCCGGCGGTCACCCGCCCACGCGCCGAGCGACTCGCCAAGGCCTGGGAACGCCGCAACCGGGGCGCTTTCCTGAGCGGTTACCTCGGTGTCGAGGGAGTGGGCCGGCTCATGACCCTCGACCGTTCCGAAGCCGCAGAGGCGATCAAGTCCCTGGTGGCCAAGCGGGAGAAGCCGGCCTGAGCTCCGCCGGGCCGAACGGCCGTGTCACCTCGCCGCTCAGGTGTCCCCGCCGAAGGCCCCCGGCCCGATACGGCCGAGCGCCTGTCGGAGGTCCTCGGCGGCCTTCTCGGGCCCGACCACGTTGATCATGACCCCGGTGCCCAGTTCGAAACCAGCACGGGTCGTCAAGCAGGGCAGGATGTGGACGTGCCAGTGGTACTCGCCGGTCGAGCTGTACGGGGCGGAGTGGAATACGACGTTGTAGGCGACGTCCCCGATACTGGCGTTGAGCGCCGCCAGCGCCCCGCGAACGGCCTGTCCGGCGCCCACGAGGCCCTCGGCGGACGCCCGGTGGAGGTGGGCCCCGTGTTGGCGGGGCACTATGAGCATCTCGTAAGGCGTCCCGCTCCAGTACGGGCAGAACGTCACGGCGTGCTCGGTCGCGTGCACCATCCGCGACTCGAAGCTCACCTCGGCGGCCGCAGCCGCGCAGACGAGGCACCCTCCGGCGAAGCGCTCGAAACCGGCAAGCTCATCGGCGAGCTCCCTCGGTACGAAAGGGATCCCGAGCAGCTGGCCGTGGGGGTGGGCGATGGAGGCACCGGCCTGGCGGCCGTGGTTGATGATCACCTGGCTGTAGCGCAGCCCGGGGGTGTTCTCGTGCTGTTCGACGCGGTCGCGGATGGCGAGCATCACGAGCGAGACCTGCTCGTCGGAAAGAGCCGCCATCGTCGCGTCGTGGTCCGGCGAGATGACCAGCACCTCGTGGATCCCACTGGCCGGGGCCTCGGCGAAAACCGGTCCCCGATTCTCGATCACGAAGGGGGCGTCGCCCGCGAAAGCCGGGTAGCGGTTGGGAAGGACCCTCACGAGCCAGGCGCCCGAGGTCCCGTAGATCTCGAGGGCGGGGGGCGCGGACGCCTCCATGCCCGGGCAGAACGGGCACGGGATCCCCTCGAGGGAGTCGAGGGTGAGCTGGCGTGGCACGAAGAGGGTCTGTCGCTGGGCGCGGTCGGTTGCCACCGTCACCCACCGTCCCGAGAGCGGATCGATACGAAGCTGGTTCACGCTGGGACCAGGACCTCCTTCGAGACTGATCTCCGACAAGTCATTGTCATTTTTCTTAACGCTATCGCCGCGACCGCCGCCTTGGGTTCGGTTTCAACATGACGGGGCCCGGTTACGACCTGCTCGTGGGGCTGCACGCCCTGAGTGCGGTCGTCGGCTTCGGCGCGGTCGGGGTCTCGGGCACCTACGCGGCCCGGGCCCGGTCGGTTGCCGTCCCCCGAAGCGACGACGGGCTCAGGCGGTACTTCCGGCCGGGCACCAACTGGGCGGAGCGGTCCCTGTTGCTGACCCCTGCGCTCGGCGCCCTGGTGCTGTGGGCGGGGGACAGCACGGCCGTGTCGCAGCCGTGGCCATGGGTGGGGCTCGGCTCCTGGGTGCTCGCCGTGGGGATCGCCACAGGACTGTGCTGGCCAGCCGAGCGCAGGATCCAGGTCTTCTTTGCCGGCGCCTGCGGTAACGGGGAACAACCCGAGCCCGCCCCCGTGGAATTCCGGGAGGCCTGCGCAGCCTTGCAGTGGGGTGCCTCGGCGGTCTCGCTGTGCTTCGGGGTGGCTGTCGTCGCGATGATCTGGCAGCCCCGATGACCTCGGGAGGGCCCCGGGCCGGCTCGTTCCGGGGCGCCATGCCCGGCTGAGCCGAGCACCGGTAGATTTCCAGCCGTGGATGCCCAGGCGACCCGGCGCGACGGCGCGCCCGGGCACAAGGCGCGTGGGACGCTCATGGTCCTCGCGGCCGCCGGGCTGCTCGCGGCCTGCTCGTCGGCGGCCGGGGTCACCGGCACCACCAAGCCGTCGCAGTCGCGCGTCGGTCGAAGCGGGCGACCCGGTGGCGCCACCACGGCCCTCGCGAGCCACGTCCGGCTCGCGGGCAAGCGTCCCGCCGCCTTCGGGGTCGGGCTGTCGACCGCGACCTGGACCGAGCAGCAGGGCTCGACGGAGAACTTCTACGAGGGCACGAGCCAGCCCGGACGGACAATGCAGGTCGAGATCCTGTACCCGACCCTCGCTCGGGCGGGATCGGGCGTGACGGCCTGGGCAGCCCCCGCCTACCGCTACGGGCCCTACCCGGTGATCGTGTTCGCCCACGGTTTCGACGTGGACCCCAACACCTATCGTGCCCTGCTCGTGTCCTGGGTGGCGGCCGGTTACGTCGTCGTGGCGCCGTTTTTCCCCGACACGAGCCTCGCGGCCGTTGAGGCCCAGCACGGTGTCGACACCGAGGCCGACATGTTCAACCAGCCCGCCGACGTCGCCTTTGTCGTGTCGCAGGTTGCCGGGGCGGCGCACGGCTCCCCGCCGCCGTACGCGGCCTACCTGGCGGGCCTCGTGGACCCCGCCCACCTCGTTCTCGCCGGCCAGTCCGACGGCGCCGACACCGTTGCCGCGCTCGTTTACGACCACGCCTACGCGAGCACCCGCGCTTCGATGGCGGTCCAGCCGAAAGCCGTCGCCCTGCTCTCGGGCGCCGAGTGGACCCGCGTCGGAGACTCCTATTCGCCTCCGCTCGGCGGCGGGCCGCCGGTGCTGGTCGTGCAGAGCTTGACGGACTCGTGCAACGTCCCGGCCGACAGCTCGGAGCTCTACAACATGTTGACGGGCCGGAAGTGGTTCCTCGCCCTCGAGGACGCCACGCACCTCGGTCCGTATGTAGGCGACGGCGCGTCGGCCGCGGTAGTCGAGCGGGTGGCGGTGGCCTTCTTCGACCTCGCCCTCGGCCGGGGCCAGGTCAGCGCCGCGACCCTGGCGAGACTGGGCGACCGGCCCGGAGTTAGCACCATCACGGGCGCGTCCGGCGTCCCGCTCTATCCGGCGCCCGCCTGGGTGCCGGGAGCCTGCTCGCCCCCTCCGGGAGCTCCGACAGATTGACCGGCGGCCCGCGCCACCAGACCGCCTATCTGGACCACGCCGCCACCACGCCGATGCGGGCGGAGGCGCTCGCGGCCATGCTCCCGTTCCTCGCCGACAGCTACGGCAACGCCTCGGGCGGTCACCGCGTCGCGAGAGCGGCCCGGGAGGCTCTGGACGCCGCCCGGGAGGTGCTGGCGGGGCTGGTCGGGGCGAGCCCGGGCGACGTCGTCTTCACGAGCGGCGGCACAGAGGCGGACAACCTTGCCGTCCTCGGCGCTGCGGGCGGACCGTCAACGGCGCTGTGCAGCGCGGTGGAGCACCCCGCCGTGCTCGAGGCATGCCGCGCCGTCGGTGGCCGGGTCATCGCGGTCGACCGCCGTGGTGTCGTGGACCTCGACGCGCTCCACGATGTGCTGGACGAAACGGTGCGAGTGGTCTCGGTGATGCTCGTCAACAACGAGACGGGAGTGCGCCAGCCGCTCGAGCCTGTCATCTCGGTCGTGCGCGAGCGCGCCCCGGGGGCGATCGTGCACACCGATGCCGTGCAGGCTTTCGGCTGGCTTGACGTCGCCGCGCTCACGGCCGAGGCGGACCTCGTGAGCCTGAGCGCTCACAAGTTCGGAGGGCCGAAGGGTGTGGGTGCGCTCGTCGTGCGTGGCGGGGCGGTGTTGCGACCCATGTTGCGCGGCGGCCCGCAGGAGCGCGAACGCCGGGCCGGAACTGAGAACGTCGCCGGCATAGTGGCGATGGCGGCGGCGGCCGAGGCGACCGCACGTGACCGCGGCGAGGCCGTAAGGCGCGTGCGTGAGCTCTCGACGCGGCTGGTCGAGGGCATCCTCGAAACCGTTCCCGGAGTGCACGAGGCCGTGCCAAGGCCGGACCGCATCGACGCCATCTGCAATCTCGGCTTCGAGGGGGTCGAGGCTGAAGAGCTGCTCATGGTCCTCGACGAGCTCGGGGTCTGCGCTTCGGCGGGGTCGGCGTGCGCGAGCGGCGCCATCGAGCCGAGCCACGTCCTTCTGGCGATGGGCCTCAGCACGAAGGAGGCGAAGAGCCATGTCCGGCTCTCTCTCGGTCACGCGACGACGGCGCCGGACATCGACGCCGCACTAGCCCGCTTTCCCGAGGCCGTGCAGCGCCTGCGCGCCTGAGAAGCGGCGGCGGGCCCGCGCCGCCCGCGTCCGCTGTCCTCTGCGAGAATTGGGGCGTGCGGGTACTGGTCGGACTTTCCGGTGGGGTGGACTCGTCGGTCGCCGCCGCGCTTCTGGTCGAAGAGGGCCATGAGGTCGTCGCGGCCACGATGAAGCTGTGGGGCGGTGCGGGCGACTCCGGATGCTGCTCGGTGGGCGACGTGGACGACGCCCGGCGCGTGGCGGCACGGCTCGGGATCGACCATCACGTCTTCAACTTCTCCGAGGAGTTCGAGGACAAGGTCGTGGCGCCCTATGCCGAGGCTCACGCCCTCGGGCGCACGCCCAATCCCTGCATCGAGTGCAACCGGCACCTCAAGTTCCGCCGCTTTCTCGACCGTGCCGTGCGACTCGGCTTCGAGGCGGTGGCGACCGGGCACCATGCCCGCGTCGTCAACGACGGAGACGGCCCGCCGAGGCTTCTCCGTGGGCGTGACGCGGCGAAGGACCAGTCCTACGTGCTGTCGATGCTCACGGTCGGCGAGCTCGCCCGGATTCTCCTCCCGGTCGGCGCGCTCACGAAACAAGAGGTCCGTGCGCGTGCCGCGGCGCTGGGCCTGGCGACGGCGGCCAAGCCCGACAGCCAGGAGGTGTGCTTCGTCGCTGCCGGGCCGGGACAGGGGCCGCGCGAGCGTTTCTTAGCGGAGCGGATCGAGCTGCACCCCGGGCGGCTGGTCGATCGCGCCTCGGGATCGGTCGTCGGGACTGTCGCAGCCGTCGAGCTCGTCACAGTCGGCCAGCGTCGGGGCCTCGGGTTCTCGCCCTCGGGGAGGCGCTACGCGCTCGAAGTCGACGCAGCCTCGGCCACGGTGACGGTCGGCTCAGAGGAGGACCTGCTCACCGACGAGGTGGAACTTACCGGGCGCACATGGGTGGCGCGCCCGCTGCCTGTGGGCGCGGTCGCGCTCGCCCAGGCGAGCGCCCACGGCCGCCCACGGCCCGTGACGCTCACCGAGACCGGCGTGCGCTACCTCGGTGGACCAGCTCGCCGTGTGGCACCGGGCCAGACGGTCGCCCTCTATGTGGAGGACGAGGTCGTGGGCTCGGGCGTCGCCTGCTGAGCGGGCACACACGACGTCCCGGCGGCGCCGTCGCTTCTAGCGGCCGGGCGTTTCTTGCCGGGCGCCCCGGCGGCACGACGCCGGTCAGAACGTGGCGGTGTCGATCACAAAGCGGTAGCGGACATCGCTGTCGACGACCCGGTCGTAGGCGACGTCGATCTGAGCAGCGCTGATGACCTCGATCTCGGCGCCGAGACCGTGCTCGGCGCAGAAGTTCAGCATCTCCTGGGTCTCGGGGATGCCGCCGATCGACGATCCGGCGAGGCGGAGGCGGTTGGCCATCAGCGCGGAAGCCGGCACCGAGAGGGGATCCGGGGGCGCGCCGACGTTCACCAGCGTGCCGTCGAGGCGGAGCATCGACAGGTAGGAGTGAATCGGGAGCGTCGCCGACACGGTGCTGACGATGAGGTCGAAACGGTGCTTGAGCTGCTTGAAGGTGGCGGGATCAGCGGTGGCGTAATAGTGGTCGGCACCGAGCCTGCGGCCGTCCGCCTGCTTCGACAGGCTCTGGGAGAGCACCGAGACCTCTGCTCCGAGCGCGTGGGCGATCTTGACGCCCATGTGACCGAGCCCTCCGAGACCGACGATCGCGACCGAGGTGCCGGGGCCGGCACCCCAGTGCTTGAGCGGTGAGTAGAGCGTGACGCCCGCGCACAAAAGCGGCGCGGCGGCGTCGAGGCCGATGCCGGCGGGAATGGCGAGCACGAAGTCCTGGTCGACGACTATGTGGGTGGAGTAGCCACCCTCGGTGGGCCGGCCGTCCCTGCCGATGCAGTTGTAGGTGTAGACGGGGCCGTTCAAGCAGTACTGCTGCTCGCCGGCGAGGCAGTTCTCGCACTCGCGGCAGGAGTCGACCATGCAGCCGACGCCGACACGGTCCCCGACGGCGTGCTTGGTGACCCCGGCGCCCGTCTCCTCGACGATGCCGGCGATCTCGTGGCCCGGCACGAGCGGGAAGATCACGTCGCCCCACTCCCCGCGTGCGGTGTGGATGTCGGAGTGGCAGATCCCGGCGTAGGCGATCTTGACCAGGACGTCTCCCGGTCCGAGGTCACGTCGGCGGATCGTGGTCCTTCGAAAGGGCGCCTTGCGGTCCGAGGTGGCGTAGGCGGTGACAGAACGCATGGGCTGCTGTCTCCTCATGGGGTTCGAACTTGGTCGGGTCGGCCACGCGGCGGCGGTTGAGCTACCGCCCGGTCGCGGTCTTCTTGCGCTTTGTGATCCAGCCATCCGTGTGCCCGACAGTGGTCACCGGCTCGCACGCGGATCGCGGTCCCTGCGATTGTAGGGGGCCGCGACGCCGTCGCCGCAGGCGGGCGTGAATCCGCCCGGCGCTCTCCGGTCCCGCCCTACCATCCCTGTCGTGTCCACCGAGTTCAACGGCGTGCCTGACGCCGTGTCGGCCCGAGTCGACGAACTTCGGGCGCTCATCAAGCACTACGACGCGCAGTACTACCTCGAGAACGCCTCTGAGATACCCGACGCCACCTACGACGCACTGAAAGACGAGCTCTTCGCGCTGGAGGAGCGCTACCCGGCACTCGTGGAGGCGGGCTCACCGACCCAGACGGTCGGGATCGCGCCTTCGGGGCCGTTCGCGCCCGTCACGCACGGCACGCCCATGATGAGCCTGGACAAGGTCACCACTCTCGAGGAGATACTCGCCTGGGGCTCCAGGCTGCAGAGGTTGTTGGCCCCCGAGGACGGATCGCCGTTCGTATGTGAACCGAAGATCGACGGCTTGTCGATCTCGCTCACCTTCGAGCGTGGGCGCCTGGTGCGCGCCGCAACCCGCGGTGACGGGCGTGTGGGCGAGGACGTGACACCCAATGTGCGCACCGTTGCCGCCATACCGGGCGCGTTGGCCCTGCCGGCGGGCGAGATCCCCGAGATCCTCGAGATACGCGGCGAGGTCTACTTCCCGGTCTTGGCGTTCGAGGAGCTGAACCGGCGCCAGGCCGCGGCCGGTCTTCGGCCGTTTTCCAACCCGCGCAACGCGGCCGCGGGATCGCTTCGCCAAAAGGACCCTGCCGTCACCGCCGGCCGGGCGCTCGGCGCCTTCTTCTACCAGGTGGACGGGGTGGCGGGCATTCCCACGCAGTCGAGCTGTCTGGACCTGCTGCGCCGCGCGGGCCTGCCCGTCAACCCCGAGACGAAGGTCGTGGCGGATCTCGAGGCGGTGTTCGCCTACTGCCGGGACCTCGAGTCGCGGCGACACGGGCTCGGCTACGAGATCGACGGGGTTGTCGTGAAAGTGGAGAGCCGGGCGTTGCACTTGCGCCTCGGGGCGACGTCTCACGCCCCCCGGTGGGCTGTGGCGTACAAGTTCCCGCCCGAGGAGCAGTCCACGCTGCTCGAGGACATCCTGGTCTCCATAGGGCGCACCGGGCGGACGACACCGTTCGCGAAGCTCCGGCCTGTCCGCGTCGCCGGTTCGGTCGTGGAGCTGGCGACCTTGCACAACGAGGACCAGGTCCGCCTGAAAGACGTCCGCCCTGGCGACACCGTCGTCGTTCGCAAGGCCGGAGATGTCATCCCCGAGGTGGTGGGGCCGGTCCTGAGCGCACGACCGGCCGGGTCGCAGCCTTGGAGCTTCCCGAAACAGTGCCCGAGTTGCAAGAGCCAGCTCGTCCGCCTCGAGGGCGAGAGCGACACCTACTGCATCAACGCCGACTGCCCCGCACAACTGGTCCAGCGGATCGTCCATTTCGCCTCCCGGGGCGCCATGGACATCGAGGGCCTCGGCGAGCAACGGGTAGCGCAGCTGGTAGCGGCGGGCCTGTTGTCCGATGCGGCTGACTGTTACAAGCTCCGAGTGCCGGACCTGCTCGGCCTCGAAGGCTTCGGCGAGCTGTCGGCGATGAACCTCGTGGCAGCGATCGACGCTTCGCGCTCGAGGCCCCTCGCCAACCTGTTGACCGCGCTCGGCATCCGTCATGTGGGTGGAACGGTCGCAGCGGGCCTGGCTTCGCGCTTCGGCGACCTCGACCGGATCATGGCGGCGTCCGAAGAGGACCTCGCCTTGATCGAGGGCATCGGGTCTGTGATCGCCGCCAGCCTGGTCCGGTACTTCACTTCGGAAACCAACCGGGCCATGATCGAGCGGCTCCGTTCCGGTGGCGTCCAGTTCGGCGCCGTGAGCGGCCCCCAGCTGCCCCAGAACCTCGTCGGCAAGTCGATCGTCGTCACGGGCACACTGACCGGGTTCAGCCGCGAGGAGGCCGAAGCTGCCATCGTCGGCCGGGGAGGAAAGTCGCCCGGGTCGGTGTCGGCCAGGACCACGGCCGTCGTCGTCGGCGACAATCCTGGAGCCGCCAAGGCGACCAAGGCCGAGGCGCTGGGGGTCCCGATCCTCGACGAGGAGGGATTCGTCAAGCTCCTCGAGACCGGGGAGCTGCCCTAGCGCCGTCGGGTGGCCTCCACCGGTCGCGGGCCACCAACCGTTACCCTTTTCCTGATATCCATGTCGAGCGCTGTGGAACAGGTCGGCCGGGTCATTGGCGGCCGCTACCGACTACTCGCCGTGGTCGGCGCCGGTGCTTCGGCCCAAGTCTTTGCCGCCGACGACACGCGGCTGGATCGACGCGTCGCCGTCAAGCTCTTGCACCCGGCGTTGGCGGGCGACACCACGTTCTTGCGGAAGTTCCAGGCCGAGGCCCGGTTGGCGGCGTCGCTGAACCATCGCAACGTCCTGCACGTCTACGACTGGGGCGACGAGGACGGCATCCCTTACCTCGTGCTCGAGTACCTCGGCGGCGGGAGCCTGCGGACCCTGTTGGACACAGGCCGCCTGCTCAGCCCCCAACAGGCGGCCGCCATCGGAGCCGAGGCCGCCCATGGGCTCGCCTACGCCCACCGACGCGGCCTCGTCCACCGTGACATCAAGCCGGCCAACCTTCTTTTCGACGACGACGGGCGCCTGCTCGTGGCAGATTTCGGTCTTGCCCGCGCGCTCGCCGAGGCGGCGATAACCGAACCGCTCGGCGCGGTCATGGGGACGGCCCGGTACGCCTCGCCTGAGCAGGTCGAGGGTCGTCCCGTCGACGACCGCACCGACGTCTATTCGCTCGCGCTCAGCCTTTACGAGTCGGTCACGGGCCGTGTGCCCTTCGCCGGCGACACGACGGTGGCGACCTTGATGGCGCGCGTGGGGGCCATGCTCCCACCGGCCCGGGAGCTCGGTCCCCTTGCCCCCGTGCTCGCCCAGGCCGCCATCTCCGAGCCCCTGGCCCGGCTCGACGCGGCGGCATTCGCGCTCGAGCTCGAGATGCTGTCCGAGGAGCTCGACCCTCCCGAACCGCTACCGCTCAACAGGACCGATCTCGCTTTGCCCGCACAGGGACTCGTGGCGGACCACGACCCGACGGAGCGCTTCGGGCTCGCGGCCCCCTCCCCGGTGTCGAAGCCCGGGGCACGCGTCCCGCCCTTGACCCCCGCGCCACAGGTGCACGCTCCGCCGGCTCCGCCGTCGCCGCAGGCCCTCGACTCCCCGGTCCCTGGGGTGCGCCGCGTGCTGCCTGCGCCCAGGCCGACCTTGCCCGAGGCCACCCACAACAGGCGAAGGCACCGGTGGCTTGCGTGGCTCCTGGTCCTGCTGGCGCTGGAGATCGTGGCGGGCGCCGGCATCCTGGCCGCGTCGCGCCTTGTGTGGAATCACGACACGGTTCCCCGCGTCGTCGGTCTCGAGGCCGCCGCCGCCGAAGCCGCCATCGCCAGGACCGGCCTCACCCCGGAGGTCTCAGCCGCCCTTTACGACGGGCGCGTCGCCCCGGGCCGCGTCATCTCCCAGTTTCCCGTCAGCGGCAGACGGGAAAGCTCGGCGTCGGTCGTGAAGATCGTCATCTCTGAGGGACGGCACCCGACCTCGATGCCGGGCCTTGCCGGGCTCACCGAGAAGAACGCTGCCGCAACCATCCACCGGGCGCACCTTTTGGGGAGGTTCGTCGCCCGCTACAGCGAGACCGTCGCCCCCGGAACGGTCGTGAGCTACGGCCCGGTCGGCCGCAAGATGTTCTACGGCGACACGGTCGCGGTCGTGATCTCCAAGGGCCCGGCGCCGCAGCTGATCCCGGCCGATCTGAGCGGCGGCGTCCTCACTTCCACACAGGCGGACTCCGTGCTCGCGGATCTGCACCTCACGGCGATAGACGAGCCGCAGTACTCGACCACGGTTCCCGCCGGTTATGTCATAAGCACGAGGCCTGCACCCGGCGAGGTCGTCCCGGGCCATTCGACCGTGCGTGTCCTCGTGTCGGCCGGACCGCCGTTCGTCACGATCCCGACCCTGTACTCCGATTCGGTGGCTGTCGCGGAACAGGCGCTGAGCTCCCTCGGTCTTCAGTGGATCCTCTACGGCCCGCCGAACGCGGATTACGTGCTGAGCCAGCTCCCGGCATCGGGGACCTCTGTGAGAGTCGGCACGACCGTCGCCCTCTACCTGTACTGAGCTCCGGGCCCACCCGCCGCCGGGCCGGCATTCGGACCCGGCGCTGCAGCGGGCTTTTTCCGGTGCCCCGCCGCACCCCGTTTGACCATGGGCATCTAGTGCTGCCAACGTGGCGGTGCGCGCCGCAAGCTGGCGGGGCGCGTCGAGCACGGCGGTGTAGGCCACGAACGCGACGCCACCACCGGCGGGGCCACACGCCCCGGTCGGCGGGGCGACCGCAGGTTCACGAGCTAAGGAAGGGCAACGCTCATGGGTGCACTCGAGGGCAGGGTTGCGATCATCACCGGTGCGGGCCGCGGGATCGGCCGGGAGCACGCGCTCACGTTCGCCGGCGAGGGCGCCAAGGTCGTTGTGAACGACATCGGTTGGCCGCTCAACGGCTCGGGCGAGGACCGGACGGTGGCTCAGCGGGTCGTGGAAGAGATCAAACAGATGGGGGGCGAGGCGGTCGCCAACACCGACGACGTGTCCGACTGGGAAGGCGGCCACCGCTTGGTGAGCGCCGCCATCGAGGCGTTCGGAGACCTCCACATACTCGTGAACAACGCCGGCATCATCCGGGACCGGGTCCTCGTGAACATGACCGAGGAGGAGTGGGACCTCGTCATGCACGTCGATCTCAACGGGCACTTCGTGCCCACGCGCTGGGCGGCGAGCTACTGGCGCGAGCAGTCCAAGGCCGGCCGCAAGGTCGCCGCCGCGGTCGTGAACACCTCCTCGACCTCCGGTCTTTTGGGCAATCCCGGGCAGTCGAACTACGGGACGGCCAAAGCGGGCATCGCGGCGTTCACCGTGATAGCCGCGCAGGAGCTCTCCCGTTACGGCGTGCGTGTCAACGCCATCGTGCCGGCGGCCAGGTCGCGCATCACCGAGTCGACCCCCGGCCTGTCCGACATCGTGCAGGCGCCAGGCGACTCGGGCGTGTTCGACGCCTGGGACCCCGCCAACGTGTCACCGGTCGCCGCCTATCTCTGCAGCGATCTCTGTGCTTTCACGGGGAAGGTCTTCTTCGTCCAGGGCGGCAGGGTGCAGTATTTCCAGCCCTGGACGCTGGCGGGGGAGATCGACAAGGGTGCACGCTGGACCGTGGACGAGCTGGCCGCCGAGGTGCCGAAGATCCTCGGCCACGTCAGCGCGCCGTCCGGGGCGCCGTCGACGAGATAGGGACTGCGAACCCGGCGCGCCGGGAGTTACTAGGCCGTGATCTCCCGGACGCGGGCCGCCAGCTCCTGGTGGGCGGGGTCGACAGGCGAGTTCTGCAGGGCGAGCAGCAGCGTCATGTCGCCGTCGATCTTGATTCGTCCCGACATGAAGGCCTGCATCGCCGCCTGGGCGTCGCCGTCGACGAGGATCGCCTTGGCCGTGTCGTAGTCGACGGTCACCGTCAAGTCGGGCGCGTCGAGGTGGCCCGTGTCCACCAGGAGCTCTCCGGAGCTCGTGTCCACATGCGCTTCCAGGGTGCCCTCGCCGAGAGGGGACTGCGTGAGCAGGAGGTTCATGCGCACGGCCTGAGCCGGCGCGGCGGGCTCGGTCACGACCTCGGCGTGCAGGCGCCTCACCTCCGCGGTCCACTCGTCACTCAGGAACGCCAGCTTGTCCACTTCGGCTCCTCGCGTCGGTCCGTCGGCTCGCAGAGCGGACACTATCTGCTCGGGAGCCTCCCCGAAGGGCCGGGTACGATGCACATGTGCCAGCCCCGATCCTCGCCGGTTGTGAACCTTTCTCCGCCGAGGGCGGTCCGATCGGCGTCGTCGTGCTCCACGGCTTCACCGGGAGCCCCCAGTCGATGCGCCCGCTCGCCCGAGCCTTCGCCACGGCCGGTTTCGCCGTCGAGCTGCCCCTGTTGCCAGGCCATGGCACCAGCGTCGAAGACATGGTCCCTACGCGGTGGCCCGACTGGTCCTCGACCGCCGAAGCGAGCTACCGCGACCTTGCCGGCCGCTGCGAGAAAATCTTCGTAGCCGGGCTGTCGATGGGCGGCTCGCTGGCGATCTGGCTCGCCGAACGCCACCCGGAGATCGCAGGCGTCATCGTGGTCAACCCGCTTGTCGACCCGCCGGCCTCGATATTCCGCGACATGCTGTCGGGCATGGTCGACGAAGGTGGCGTCTCGGTGCCTGCCATCGGTTCCGACGTCGCCATGGCGGGTTCTCCCGAGTCCGCCTACAACGCCTCGCCGATCGAGCCGATGCTCTCGATGTTCGAGGGCGTCGACTGGGTCGCCGCCCATCTCGGTGATCTCCGCTGCCCGGTCCTGCTCCTGTCCAGCCGGGTCGACCACGTCGTGCCGCCCGAGTCGGGCGACGTGCTCGCCGCAGGCGCGGCCGGACCGGTCGAGCGGGTCTTCCTCGAGCGCAGCTTCCACGTCGCCACTCTCGACTACGACGCCCGGGAGATCGAAGCGCGTGCCATTGCCTTCGTGGCCAGGGTGGGAGCGCTGCTGTGAGCGAGCCGGAGCGGCTCATCTCGCCCGAGGCGGTCCGTCACGTGGCGCGTCTCGCCCGCCTCGCCCTCGAAGACGACGAGATCGGGCGCTACGCGTCGCAGCTGTCGGCCATCTTCGAGCACGTGGAGGCCGTGCGGCGCCTCGACACGGCGAACGTTCCGCCGACGGCCCACCCCTTCCCGGTCGAGAACGTGCTCCGCGAAGACGTCGCCACGGCGAGCCTCGACAGGGCGACGGTTCTCGCCCAGGCCCCGTTGGCCGAAGCTGACTGCTTCCAGGTCCCCCGCATAATGGGTGAAGCACCGTGACCGCGAGCCGGGCCCCCGAGTTCAGTTCCCTTGTCGAGATCGCCGCCTCGGTCCGCTCGGGCGAGCGCAGTGCCCGGGCCGTCCTGGCGCAGTCGATCCGTCGCGTCAGCGAGCTCGAGGGTGACCTGCACTGCTTCAACGAGGTGACACTCGAGGCGGCAGAGGCCGACGCCGCCGCCGTCGATCGGATGGTGCGATCGGGTCTGGACCCGGGACCGCTCGCGGGAGTGCCGGTAGCGCTGAAGGACAACCTGTGCACCGTCGGCGTCCCCACGACCTGTTCCTCGAAGATCCTCGAGGGGTGGCTCCCTCCCTACGACGCCACGGTCGTGACCCGGCTCCGGCGCGCGGGCGCGCTCCCGATCGGCAAGACCAACCTCGACGAGTTCGCCATGGGCTCCTCGACGGAGAATTCCGCCTTCGGCCCGACCCGGAACCCCTGGGACTTGACCCGGGTCCCGGGCGGCTCGTCGGGCGGAAGCGCCGCCGCCGTCGCTTCCGGCATGGTTCCCCTCTCGTTCGGTTCCGACACGGGCGGGTCGATCCGCCAGCCGGCGGCGCTGTGCGGGATCGTCGGGGTGAAGCCGACCTATGGCGTGGTCTCGCGTTACGGGCTCATCGCCTTCGCCAGCTCGCTCGACCAGATCGGCCCGTTCGCCACAACGGTGGCGGACGCGGCGCTCGGCCTCGAGGTCGTTGCCGGCCACGACCCGATGGACTCGACCTCGCTCGAGCGGCCGGCGCCGAGCCTGCTCGCCTCGCTGGGCGAAGGCGTCTCGGGGCTGCGCGTCGGGATCGTCGACGACTTCTTGGCGGACGTGTCGCCCGAGTGCTCTGCGGCGGTGATCGCGGCGGCGGAGGCTTTGGCGGCGGCCGGGGCCGAGGTGGACCGTGTCAAGATCCCCGAGCTGCTGCTCGGGTTGCCTGCGTACTACCTGATCGCGCCCGCCGAGGCGTCCTCGAACCTCTCCCGTTACGACGGTGTCCGTTACGGTCTTCGGGTCGAGGGTCCCGACGCCGAGACGATGAATGCCAGGACGCGTGGTTGCGGCTTCGGGCCCGAAGTCAAGCGGCGCATCATGATCGGGACCTATGCGCTGTCGGCGGGCTACTACGACGCCTACTACGGCCAGGCGCAAAAGGCCCGGACGATAGTCATCCGGGCGTTCGAGGCGGCTTACCGGAACTTCGACGTGCTCTTGACGCCCACGACCCCGTCGGTGGCCTTCCCCTTCGGCTCCAAGGTGGACGACCCGATCCAGATGTACCTGTGCGACCTGTGCTCCATCCCCTCGAGCCTCGCCGGCCACCCGGCCGCCAGCGTGCCGTTCGCGCTGAGCCCGGACGGGCTCCCAGTGGGCGTGCAGGTGCTCGCCCCCGCTTTGGGCGAAGTCCAGATGCTGCGTGTCGCGGCGAGCCTGGAACGGGCTGCCCCGCCCGGAGTGCGGGGACCGGTGAACCCGTGACCGAGTACGAGACCGTCGTCGGCCTCGAGGTCCACTGCGAGCTGTCCACGGCCACGAAGCTGTTCTGCGGTTGCCGCAACGCCTTCGGCGAGGCGCCGAACACGAACATCTGCCCGGTCTGCCTCGGGCTGCCCGGGTCGCTCCCGGTCATCAACCGGCGGGCCGTCGAGCTCGCCTTGAGGATCGGAGCGGCGCTCAACTGCAGACCGCAGCGCTCGATCTTCCACCGGAAGAACTACTTCTACCCCGACATGCCCAAGGACTACCAGATCAGCCAGTACGACGAGCCGATCAACGTCGATGGCTTCCTGGAGCTGCCCGACGGTTCCCGCGTCGGCATCGAACGGGCGCACATGGAAGAGGACACGGGCAAGACGACCCATGTCGGCGGCGGGGGCCGCATCCACGAGGCGAGCCATTCGCTGGTCGACTACAACCGCGCCGGCGTGCCCCTCGTCGAGATCGTCTCTCGCCCGGACATCCGCTCGGCGGTGCAAGCCCGCGCCTATGTCGACGAGCTGCGCGCCATCCTCGTGGCCACAGGGGCATCGGACGGCCGCATGGAGGAGGGCTCGCTCAGGGTCGACGCGAACGTCTCGGTGCGCCCTCTGGGCGCGACCGAGTACGGGACGCGTTGCGAGGTGAAGAACCTGAACTCGCTGCGGTCACTCGAGCGCGCCATCGACTACGAGGTGGCCCGACAGATCGAGCTCGTCGAATCCGGACAGCGAGTGGCGCAGGAGACCAGGCACTGGGACGAGGCGGACGGGAGCACCCACGCCCTGCGCTCCAAGGAGGAGGCGAACGACTACCGCTACTTCCCCGAGCCCGATCTGACACCCCTCGTGCCGGACGCGCGCCTGCTGGCCGCGGCCTCCGAGGGGGTCGGTCCCATGCCCGCCCAACGCCGGCGCCGCCTGTCGGAGCTCGTCAGCGCCAACGCGGAGCTGGCCACCCGCCGTGACGGCTCGACCGACCAGGTCGTGACCGTGGTCACCCTCGGGCTCGACGATCTCGTCGTCGGCGCCGTCAAGGCCGGTGCCGACCCGCGTCTGGCCCTGGCGCGGGCGGCGAACGAGGCTGCCGCCAACCCGGACGCAGCCAGGAAGCTCGACCCGACCGCCTTCGCCGCCCTGTGCGCGATGGAGTCCTCCGGTCAGCTCTCGGCGACCCAGTCGAAGGAAGTCCTCGCCGAGCTCATGTCCCACGGCGGGGACCCGGGCAGGATCGCCTCGCGCCTCGGCTTCGAGGCGATGGACGAGGCGGCGCTCGAAAAGATGGTCGAAGACGTGATCGCCTCCAACCCCCAGGAGTGGCAGCGCTACCGCGGCGGTGACGAGAAGGTGGCGCAGTTCCTCCTCGGTCAGGTCATGCGTGCCTCGAGGGGCCGGGCGAACGGCAAGCTGGTCGCGGCGGCATTTGCCGCCCGGCGCGACGTCTAGCACGACCGAGGGCGCCCGGCGGGGGCGTGCAAGCCGTGGAGGAGTGGGGCCGTGGCGCGGGGGGCCCGGAGCCGGCTTAGGTGGTGACGTCGCCGCGCGACCGCCTCGCAGGAAGGTGGCAACCGACGCCGCCCGGCGGCGGGGCGACAAGTAGGTTGAGGTCATGACCGACAAGATCCGCTCGCTCAAGATCCACAGCCAGGACGTGACCGAGGGCTTCCGGCGTGCGCCGTCGCGGGCCATGCTCCGTGCGGTCGGCATGACCGATGGCGACTTCGACAAGCCTCAGGTGGGCGTCGCCTCCACCTGGAACGAGGTCACGCCGTGCAACCTGCCCCTTAAGAGGCTGGCAAGCCGGGCGAAGGAAGGCGTGCGGTCGGCAGGCGGGTTCCCGTTCGAGTTCGTCTCGATCGCGGTCTCCGACGGGATCGCGATGGGCCATGAAGGCATGCACGCCTCCCTCGTGAGCCGCGAGATCATCGCCGACTCGGTCGAGGCGATGATGCACGCGGAGCGCTTCGATGCTTTCGTGGGTCTGGCAGGGTGCGACAAGTCGCTTCCCGGGATGCTCATGGCCGCCGGCCGGCTCGACCTTCCGATGGTCTTCCTCTACGGAGGCACGATCCTGCCGGGGCGCCTGGGCGATCGCGCCCTCGACGTCGTGTCGGTGTTCGAGGCGGTCGGCGCCTGCTCGGCGGGGACGATCGGCCTGGCGGAGCTCGAGGCGATCGAACGCAATGCGTGCCCGACCGAGGGTTCGTGTGCCGGCATGTTCACCGCCAACACCATGGCATCGGTGGCCGAAGCCCTCGGCATGGCGCTGCCCGGCGGGGCCTCGGTGCCGGCCGTCGACCGCCGGCGCGACGATCTCGCCTACGCGAGCGGCCGGGCGGTGATCGCCCTGCTCGAAAAGGGCATCCGGCCCCGTCAGATCATGACCAAGGCGGCTTTCGAGAACGCCATCGCCACCGTGATGGCGCTCGGGGGCTCGACCAACGCCGTGCTCCACCTGCTCGCGATCGCGAACGAGGCACACGTCGAGCTGCACCTCGAGGACTTCTCCCGAATCGGCCGCCACGTGCCGCACCTGGCGGACATGAAGCCGCACGGCAGGTACCACATGACCGATCTCGACCGGATCGGCGGCCTGCCGGTCGTTCTCCGGGAGCTGTTGGGAAAGGGCCTGATCGACGGCGGGTGCCTGACCGTCACGGGAAAGACGATGGCCGACAACCTGGCCGAGCTCGACCCGCCCGCCCCCGACGGCTCGGTCGTGCGGCGATTCGGCGAGCCGATCCACGCCGACGGCGGGATCGCCATCCTCACCGGGTCGCTCGCGCCGCAAGGCGCCGTCGTGAAGGTTGCCGGGATCGACGGCGAGCTCGCCTTCAGCGGCAGGGCGAGGGTCTTCGACGGCGAGGGCGCCGCCATGGAGGCCATCCTCGCCGGAGCCATCGTGCCCGGCACCGTGGTCGTCGTCCGCTACGAAGGCCCCAAGGGCGGTCCCGGCATGCGCGAGATGCTCGCCGTCACCGGCGCCATGACCGGTGCCGGGCGAGGTGGCGACTGCGCCCTCGTCACCGACGGTCGCTTCTCGGGCGGCACCCAGGGATTCTGCGTCGGCCACGTGGCCCCGGAGGCGGCGGTCGGCGGCCCGATCGCCCTCGTCGAGGACGGCGACCGCATCGTCCTCGATGCGCACGAGGGCCGCCTGGACGTGGTCGTCGAGCCTGCCGAGCTCGAGCGCCGCCGCGAGCAGTGGAAGCCACCGGTCCCGCGCTATGCGACGGGGGTCATGGCCAAGTACGCCCGCCTTGTCGCCGGGGCGGAGCGGGGCGCCATCACAGAGCCGTAGTCGCCGACCGCCCCGACTGCCTGCCCTCTTGCACCCGGCGGACCTGCGACGACACCCGGTCCTGCCCCGCCGCTTTGGGCCAGCCGCGCAGGCGTGGTTGCGCGGGAGGGGCTGCTCTGTCACACTTGTCCGTGATGCCCGCGAACGACTGCCTCGTACTTATTACCTAGAGCGCGGCACCGTTTGCGGTTCTGCGCCTGCGACCTCCCCGAAGGGGAGGTCGTTTCGTTTTCCGGCACCGGCGCACCGGACAGCGATCAGCCACAGCCCACAACCCAACCACAGACCCGACCAACGAGAGTGAGAGGTAGCACCGATGGAGTTCACCGGAGCGCAAGCGCTTGTGAAAAGCCTCGAGATGCAAGAGGTCGAAGTCATGTTCGGCCTCCCCGGAGGTGCGATCCTGCCCGTATACGACCCGATCATCGACTCGCCCATCCGCCACATCCTGGTCCGCCACGAGCAGGGTGCCGGGCACATGGCCGAGGGCTACGCGCAGGCGACCGGCAGGCCCGGAGTGGCGATGGTGACGAGCGGCCCCGCCGCGACCAACATCGTGACGGCGCTCGCCGACGCCTACATGGACTCGATCCCGCTCGTCTGCATCACCGGCCAGGTCGCCACGAGCGCGATCGGGACCGACGCCTTCCAGGAGACCGACACGACAGGCATCACCCTCGGCGTCACCAAGCACAACTGGCTTGTCACAGACGCCGCCGACATTCCCCAGATCGTGCGCGAGGCGTTCCACATCGCCACGACCGGACGGCCGGGGCCGGTGCTGATCGATTTCCCCAAGGACGTCGCGAACGCCAGCATGGAGTGGTACTGGCCCGACGGGGTCGACCTGCCCGGGTACCACCCGGCCTCCCACCCGGACCCGGAGGCGGTCCGGGCCGCGGCCGCCCTCATCGCGGCGGCCGAGAGACCGGTGATATACGCCGGCGGTGGCATCTTGAAGTCGCGTGCCTCTGAAGCCTTGCGCGAGCTCGTGGACCTGACGGGGGCGCCCGTCGTGACGACCCTCATGGCCCGTGGCTCGTTGCCCGACAGCCATCCGCTCTGCCTCGGCATGCCCGGCATGCACGGCAACTACACCGCGGTCACCGCCATGCAGAAGGCAGACCTGCTCGTGGCGCTCGGGAGCCGCTTCGACGACCGGGTGACCGGCAAGGTCTCGGCCTTCGCCCCGGGGGCCAAGGTTGTGCACGTCGACATCGACAAGGCCGAGATCGGCAAGGTCCGCCGCCCCGAGGTCGGCATCCTCGCCGACTGTCGTCTTGCCGTCGAGGCGCTCGTCGCCGAGATCAGGGCGTCCGGGCCGCCCGACAACAGCCGCCTGGCACCTTGGATCGCGACGATCCGCCGCTGGCAGGCGGAGTACCCCTTGACCTACGACCGTTCCGAGTCGGGGAGGGGGGCGACCAGTGGCCCGAGCCGCCGGCCGACGCTCAAGCCGCAGTTCGTCATCGAGAGCCTGCGGGCGGCGACGCCCGCGGACACGATCCTCGTCTCGGGCGTGGGCCAGCACCAGATGTGGGCCTCCCAGTACTGGTCCTTCGAGTACCCGAACACCTGGATCAACTCGGGGGGTCTCGGGACGATGGGCTTCGCGGTGCCGGCCGCCATCGGGGCCAAGGTCGGGCGACCCGACCGGATGGTGTGGGCGGTCGACGGCGACGGCTGTTTCCAGATGACGGCGCAGGAGCTCGCCACCGCCACCGCCGAGCGCGTCCCGGTCAAGATCGCCATCTTGAACAACGCCTATCTCGGGATGGTGCGCCAGTGGCAGCACATGTTCTACGAGGAGCGTTACTCGGAGGTGTACCTGTCGCCCGACCTGCCCGACTACGTCGGATGGGCCGAGTCGATGGGCTGTATCGGCCTTAGGGTGGAGAGTCCCGAGGAGGTCACACCCGCCATCGAAAAGGCCAACGAGATCGACGACCGGCCCGTCGTGATCGACTTTCGGACCGACTCGATGGAGCAGGTCTTCCCGATGGTGCCCGCCGGCGCCTCGAACGACGACATCGTCACCTACCAGTCCTGGTCCGCCTCGAGCACCGAGGTGCTGTCATGAGCGCGGACCAGAGGCAGTACGGCCCACACCACAGGCTGTTGTCGGTGCTCGTGGAGAACAAGGCCGGTGTGCTGGCGCGTGTGGCGGGCCTGTTCTCGCGACGCGGCTACAACATCTACTCCCTTGCCGTCGCACCGACCGACAACGAGCGGTTCTCGAGGATCTCGATCGTCGTGGACGTCGAGTCGGCGCCCTTGGAGCAGGTCGTGGCGCAGCTCGACAAGCTCATCAACGTCGTCGAGATCGGCGAGCTCCACCCGGACCAGGCGCGCGAGGCCGAGCTCCTGCTCGTCAGCGTCTCTGTCGACGCCGGCCAGCGTTCCCAGGTCATCGAGCTCGTCGGCGTCTTCGGGGGCCGCATCGTAGACGTCGGTCACGACGCCATGACAGTCATGGTCGCGGGCACGCCCGAGGCCATCGACGACTTCGAGGACCTGATGAGGCCCTACGGGATCGCCGGGCTGCAAAGGACCGGCCGCGTCGCGCTCCCCAAGCTGGACGATAGGTTCTCCGCCTCGGGGGCGGCTCGGCCCTCGGTCGCCATCGCCTAGGGGCCCGCATCGGGCGCCGGCAGGGACGCCCGCGCAGCACCATCACAAAGAGCCAACATTCCCCGAGAGCTACGAGACAGGAGCGTTATGGCCAAGCTCTACTACGAGAAGGACGCGGACTCATCCCTGGTCCGGACGCGCAAGGTGGCCATCATCGGCTACGGCTCGCAAGGCCATGCGCATGCGTTGAACCTCCACGACTCCGGTGTCGACGTGCGCGTAGGGCTGCGGTCCGGGTCGTCCTCGCGCCCCAAGGCGGAGGCGGCCGGCCTGCGTGTCGCAACCGTGGCCGAGGCGGCCAGGGAGGCGGACCTCATAATGATCCTGCTCCCGGACACCGAGCAGGCGTCGGTGTACGAGGCCGAGATCGCACCGCAGCTCGCCGAGGGCGACGCGGTGTTTTTCGCGCACGGGTTCAACATCCGTTTCGGGCTGATCGCCCCGCCGGCGGGAATCGACGTCGCCATGGTCGCGCCCAAGGGCCCGGGCCACCTCGTAAGGCGCACCTACACCGAGGGCGGAGGCGTGCCGTCGCTCATCGCCGTCTCGGCCGACGCCTCGGGCAAGGCGATGCCACTCGCCCTGTCCTACGCGGACGCCATCGGTGCCACCAGGGCGGGCGTGCTCGAGACGACCTTCGCCGAGGAGACCGAGACCGACCTGTTCGGCGAGCAGGTCGTGTTGTGCGGCGGGCTGACCGCACTCGCGATGGCCGGTTTCGAGACCCTCGTCGAGGCCGGCTACCAGCCCGAATCGGCGTACTTCGAATGCCTGCACGAGCTGAAGCTGATAGTCGACCTCATGTACGAGCAGGGCATCGCGGGCATGCGCTTCTCGGTCTCGGACACGGCCGAGTACGGGGACCTGACCCGCGGGCCGCGCATCATCGACGACAGGGTCCGTGCCGAGATGCGCCGCATCCTCGCCGAGATCAAAGACGGCAGCTTCGCCGCCGAATGGGTGGCGGAGGACCGCGCCGGCAGGCCGCGTTTCAACGCCCTGCGCGCGGCCGGGCGTGACCACCAGATCGAGTCGGTCGGCGCCGAGCTGAGGGCGATGATGCCGTTCGTGACCGCCGGCCGGCAGCGCCTGGAAGACGTCTCGGGGGGCTAGCCGTCCCCGGTCGCGCCGCACCCGCCACGCCGGGGAATGGCCCCGGCGGTCCCTCCCGCGCCGAGTACCCGATCCTCGAGTTCGACCCGGAGCGCCGCGCGCTCATCGAACCGTCGGTTCACCTGTGCGCTCCGTCGCGCGACGAGGTCGACGTCCCCGCCCGGGCGGTCATGTGCTTCTTCGGCGATGTCGTCGCCGAGACCGCCTCCGCGCGCTCCGCCCGCCAGGCGGCAAGCCTGCACTCAGAGCATGGCGTCCATCCGATCTACGAGCTCGAGCACCGCGGCGAAAGGATCGCCTTCTTCCAGCCCGGCGTCGGCGCGCCGCTGGCGGCGCTGTTCTTGGAGGAGGCGATCGACTACGGCTGCCGGGCGCTGGTGGCTTGTGGGGGCGCCGGGGCCTTAGACCCCGACCTGGCCCTCGGCCATCCGGTCGTCGTGGCGGCAGCGGTGCGCGATGAGGGTACCTCGTACCACTACCTGGCTCCGTCCCGGCTCGTCGAGGCGGAGGCGGCGGCGGTGTCGGTGATCGAGGACGTGCTGGGGCGGTCCGGTGTCCCGTTCACGACGGGGACCACCTGGTCGACCGATGCGGTCTATCGCGAGACGAGGGGGAAGGCGTCGCTCAGGCGCGCCGAAGGCTGTGTCACCGTCGAGATGGAGGCGGCTGCGCTCCTGGCGGTGGCCCGGTTCAGGGGCGTTGCGTTCGGCCAGCTCCTCTACGCGGGCGACAGCCTCGCCGGCGAGTCCTGGGACCACCGCGACTGGGTGCACGCCCACGACGTGCGCGAGTCGTTGTTCTGGTTGGCCATGGACGTCGCCGCGGAGTTGCCGTTCGCGTTTTGAGTGTCAAGTAATGGCACCGCGATGCCGAAGCTATGTGAAAGGCGTATCTCGTCGCGACGAGCGCGCTCACATAAGTCGAGGTGAAAGGTGCCCTGACCGTCTGGGCCGGTCTTCGGGCACGTCCCAGAAGACCTCGATCAAGGAACGGAGATTATGCGCACCTCAAGCGTCGGCGACTCGCACAGCGCCGTCAGGACCGCGACCCGGCGCGGAGGGCGAGGCCGCGTAGCCGCGGGTGGCATGCTCGCCGCGGCCGGCCTCGCGGCGTCACTGGCCGTGATGCCCGCTGGCGCCCAGGCGGGACAGCTCGGCACCCCACTGTCGCGCGCCGCGAGCGTGCGGGCCGGACAGGGATCGGTCCCGGTCCCGGGCGCATCGGCCTTCTGCGCCCACTTCCCCGTCGCGAAAGTCTCCTCGGTCGTCGGCGCCAACGAACGCCTCCTGGAGGCCGTCATTGAGAACACCTCGTACGAGTGCATCTTCTTCGGTACCACGGCCGCAGGCTGGGAGGTCATCATCTCGATGAGGCCGATCAGCCCGCACGGCGCCATCGCCACGCTGAAGCAGGCCGAGGCGAGAGTCGCCGCCGAGTCGGCCAAAGGCGTGGTGGTCGTCTTCACGGCGCTGCCGACCATCGGCAAGACGGCCTTCAGCTGGACTTACGCGAAGCCCCTGAACGGGGGCCAGCTCGTCGGTGTCGCGGACAACACCAACACGACCGGGTACGGAGCCGCCATGGGCCGCGCAGCAGCGACCTTCGGCAGCGCTCCGGCGCACCTGCCAGTCCTCGAGCGGCTGTTGTCGCTGGACATGGCCGCCTGAGGGGCCTCGGGTGCCGACCGTGCCTTCTCGCCGAAGAACGCTCGGAGAGGTGTTGTGGGGGCGAGGCCGAATTGGCTCGGAGGGCCGGTACCCTGCAGCGACTGTGGGCGCGAGAGAGGCGATGCAACCGGAGGACCGGCTCGATCTGACTGTCGTGGTCCCGTACTACAACCCGGGGCCGAATCTGGCCGGCCATGTCGCCCAGGTGATCGAGGTGCTGCGCGAGCGCGAGGTCAGCTTCGAGGTCATAGCCGTCTCCGACGGCTCCACCGACGGCAGCGACGTCGGCCTCGCCGATCTCGGAGCAGAGGTGCAGGTCGTCTACCTGCCGATCAACCAGGGCAAGGGCCGCGCGCTCCGTGTCGGCTTCGGGCTCGGCCGGGGCAGCTACCTCGGCTTCATCGACGGCGACGGGGACATCCCCGCACCTGTGCTGGGCGAGTTCGTCAGCTGCATACAAAAGGACCGCCCCGATTTCGCCATCGGCTCCAAGCGCCATCCCGAGTCGGTCGTCGTCTACCCACGGCTGCGGCGCTTCTACTCGTGGGGCTATCAGGTCCTCACGCGGTTGTTGCTCGGCCTGGATGTCACAGACACCCAGAGCGGGATCAAGCTGGCCCGCCGGGAGATCGTCACCGAGCTGCTCCCGATCCTCGAGGAGGACGGCTTCACCTTCGATCTCGAGCTCCTCGCGGTGGCGCGGCGCCTCGGCTACACCCGCGTCGTCGAGCTGCCCGTCGAGATCAGGGAGCGCTTCTCGTCGACGGTCTCGCCGCGGGCGGCCGTCGGCATGCTCATCCACGCCCTGCGCCTCACGTGGCGCCTGCGGGTGGCGCACCACTATGAACGGGCTCTCCGGGCCCGCCGGCTCACCAGCCGCCAGAGCCGCTCCGCCATGGCGGTGGCCGACGTCCCCGCCCGGTCCAGGTCCTAGGCGACAGGCCCGAGCCTTTCCACGACCCAGTCGACGCAGGCCGTCAGGGCTTCGACGTCTGCGGGCTCGATAGCCGGGAACAGCGCCACCCGCAGCTGGTTCCTTCCCAGCTTGCGGTAGGGCTCGGTGTCGACGATGCCGTTGGAGCGCAGCACCGAGGCCACTGCGAGGGCATCGACGGCTTCGTCGAAGTCGATGGTCGCGGTGACATGGCTCCGCTCGGCCGGCTCGTTCACGAAGGGCTGTGCGAAGCTCGACCGCTCGGCCCAGCCGTAGATGATCTCGGCGGAGCGGTCAGAGCGAGAGGCGGCCCACTCGAGCCCGCCGTTGCCGAGGAACCAGTCGACCTGCTCGGCGAGCAGGAGCAAGGTGGCCAGAGCCGGCGTGTTGTAGGTCTGGCAAAGGCGCGAGTTCGCGATGGCGATCTTCAGGTCCAAAAAGGCCGGGACGAACCGTCCCGTGGTCGAGAGGCGCTCGACGCGTTCGACCGCGGCGGGGGACATGAGCGCCAGCCAGAGCCCGCCTTCTGACCCGAAGCACTTCTGGGGGGCGAAGTAGTAGGCGTCGGCCTGGCCCGCCTCGACCCTGAGCCCACCCGCCGCCGAGGTCGCGTCGACGAGGACGAGACCTTCCGCGACCGTGCCGTCGGCCCGCCGGGGACGGCGCACGACCGTCTGCACACCGGTCGAGGTCTCGTTGTGCGTGAGGCAGTACGCGTCCACGGCCGGGTTGGGGACCGGGCGCGGGTAGGTGCCCGGTTCTGAGATGAGCACGTCGGGGTCTTCGAGGAACGGCGCCGACCGGGTGCACTCGGCGAACTTGGAGGAGAACTCCCCGAACGACAGGTGCTGGCTGCGAGCCTCGACGAGACAGAACGTGGCGGCGTCCCAGAATGCCGTCGTGCCACCGTTGCCCAACGTGACCTCGTAGCCCTCCGGCAAGCAGAAGAGCTCGGCCAGCCCGGAACGGACGCGGCCCACGACGTCGCGGACGCGCGCCTGGCGATGGCTCGTGCCGAGGTAGGTCGGTGCCTCGGTGCCGAGGACGGCCACCGACTCCGGGCGCACCTTCGAGGGTCCCGACCCGAAGCGCCCATCGGCTGGTAGCAGGTGTGCAGGTATCACGAGTCCGGCCAAGGGAGCCTCCAGGCAACGTCGGTGGGTCAGGGGACCCGGGGTGCCGCACCGGTGATCGGGCGCCGAGGGCACCTCGGAGATCGCAGTGCAAAAACTTTGTGCAAGCATATGCAGATGGCGACATCTACTCCATCTGAGCTTTCGTCGGCGCCAGGCCGTGTCTCGCGTCGCGTCGGCGGCGTGGCGCCGTCGGCCACCTTGGCCATTGATGCAAAGGCGAAGCAGCTGAAGTCCCAGGGCGTCGATGTCGTCGGCTTCGGAGCAGGAGAGCCGGACTTCCCGACACCGGCGGCGATCGTCGAGGCCGCCGTGGCGGCGTGCCGCGACCCGCGCAACCACCGCTACACCCCGACCGGAGGCCTGCCCGAGCTCAAAGAGGCGATCGTGTCCAAGACGGCACGCGACTCGGGCTATGAGATCGCGCCCGGGAACGTGCTCGTCACCAACGGTGGCAAGCACTCCATCTACAACGCCTTCGCGGCCTTGTTGGACCCTGGTGACGAGGTGCTCGTACCCGCCCCGTACTGGACCACCTACCCGGAGGCGATCCGCCTCGCCGGTGGCGTCCCCGTCGAGGTGGCGACGGCCGCCGATGCCGGTTTCAAGGTGACGGTCGATCAGCTCGAAAGCGCCGCCACAGACCGCACCAAGCTGCTGTTGTTCGTTTCGCCCTCCAACCCGACCGGAGCGGTCTACAACAGGGACCAGATCGCCGAGATCGGCCGCCTCGCGGTCGAGCGCGGCTGGTGGGTGCTCACCGACGAGATCTACGAGCATCTCGTCTACGAGGGTCATGCCCAGCATTCGATGCCGGTGGTCGTGCCGGAGATCGCCGACCGCTGTGTCGTCTCCAACGGCGTCGCCAAGACCTACGCCATGACGGGATGGCGCGTCGGGTGGATGATCGGCCCCGGCGACGTCGTGGAGGCGGCCACGAACCTGCAGTCGCACGCCACCTCCAACGTCAACAACGTCGCCCAACGGGCCGCGATTGCCGCCCTCAACGGGGACCTGGTCGCGGTCGGCGAGATGCGGGCGGCCTTCGACCGCCGCCGCCGGACCATCTTCAAGATGCTCTCGGAGATAAATGGGGTGTCGTGCGTCGAACCGGAGGGCGCCTTTTACGCCTTCCCGTCCTTCGAGGCCGTCCTCGGGCGCGAGCTCAGGGGCTCGCGGCCCAAGACCACCCTCGAACTGGCCGAGCTCGTGCTGGAGGAGTCCCGGGTGGCCTTCGTCCCCGGCGAGGCCTTCGGCGCGCCCGGATACGGCCGCTTCTCCTACGCCCTGTCGGACTCGGACCTGGTGCGCGGTGTGGAGCGACTGGCCGAGCTGTTGTCCGAGGCCCGGGAGTAGGCGATGGCGAGGATCCTTGTAACCGAGACGCTCTCGCCCCGCGGGCTCGAGGTGATGGCCGCCGAGGGCCATGAGGTCGATGTGCGGTTGTCGCTCACGCCGGCCGGGCTCGTCGAGGCCGTCGCCGGGGCGTCGGCTCTCGTCATCCGTTCCGCCACCCGGGTGACCGCCGAGGTGCTCGACGCCGGCCGCGACCTGATCGCGGTCGGGCGTGCCGGTGTCGGTCTCGACAACGTCGACATCGCCGCGGCCACACGTCGCGGCGTGATGGTCGTGAACGCCCCGGAGTCGAACATCCTCTCGGCCGCGGAACACGCCATCGCTCTCATGCTGGCACAGGCACGCAACATCCCCCAGTCCCACGCCGCTCTCGTAAACGGGCGCTGGGAACGGTCCAAGTGGGAGGGCGTCGAGCTGCACGGCAAGACTCTCGGGATCCTCGGCCTCGGTCACGTGGGCTCCCTCGTCGCCCAGCGCGCGGCCGCGTTCGGGATGCGGCTCGTCGCCTACGACCCGTACGTGACCCCTGAACGGGCGCGAGCGATGGGGGTCGAGCTGCTCGGGCTCGACGAGCTGTTCGAAACCGCCGACTTCGTGAGCATCCACCTGCCGAAGTCACCCGAGACCGTCGGGCTCGTCGGAAAGGAGCTGCTGGCCAAGGCCAAGCCCGGCATCCGCATCGTGAACGCCGCCCGGGGGGCCATCCTCGACGAGGAGGCCCTCGCCGACGCCATCGCCGCAGGCAAGGTCGCCGGCGCCGCGCTCGACGTGTTCTCCACCGAACCGTGCACGTCCTCGCCCTTGTTCGAGCTCGCCCAGGTCGTCGTGACGCCGCACCTCGGTGCCAGCACGGCCGAGGCCCAGGACAAGGCCGGCGAGCAGATCGCCGAGCAGATCGTGCTCGCGTTGCGGGGTGCCTTCGTGCCCTATGCCGTCAACGTCGCCGTCGGCGGCGCCTCCGAGGCCGTGCGGGCCTACATCGGTGTCGCCGAGCGGC
Source organism: Acidimicrobiales bacterium (assembly GCA_052148655.1). Lineage (GTDB taxonomy): Bacteria > Actinomycetota > Acidimicrobiia > Acidimicrobiales > Bog-793 > Fen-455. Next base: position 32,492 of record JBKQHU010000088.1, on the reverse strand, counting down.
TCGGCCGCCTCCTGGCGGCACTATGCGAAGGCCTGCCGAACCACCTCGAGGTCGAGTACCAGGGAGATCTTGCCGCCGAGGACACGCGGATACTCACCTTGTCGGTGCTGAAGGGGATGTTCGCGGCCGCGATCGAAGAGCCCGTCTCGTATGTGAACGTCCCGCACTTCGCCAAGGACAGGGGTCTCGAGGTGCGAGAGTCCTCGACGACGGTCGCGGGCGACTACTTGAGCCAGGTGAGCCTGCGCGGCGGCGACCACACGGTCGCGGGGACGCTCGGCTGGACGGGCACAGAGCGCATCGTCATGGTCGACGATCACGCCGTCGAGCTCCCCTTCGACGCCAACCTGCTGATCGTGCGCAACGACGACCGGCCCGGGATGATCGGTCTCGTCGGCTCGGCCCTCGGTGATGTCGGGGTCAGCATCACGAACATGGCTGTCGGCCAGACCTCCGGTGGCGGCACGGCCCTCATGGTTCTCTCGACGGATCGTCCGGTGCCCCCCGATGTGACCGGACGCGTGCGGGCCGCCGCCGGCATCCTCGAGATCCACAGCGTCGCCGGTGCCTAGCGGATTGGGCGAGCTCAGCGCTGAGCACTTCCGCCAGGTGATGGCGCACGTGCCGACGAGCGTCGCGGTCGTCGCCGGGGTTGTCGACGGCCGCCCGATGGGCCTGTCGGTGGGCACCTTCGTCCCGGTTTCGCTCGAGCCCCCGCTCGTGGGGTTCTTCGTGGCGAGGACCTCGAAGAGCTGGCCGCCCATCAACGCGACCGGGTCGTTCTGCGTCAGCATCCTGAGTCGCGACCAGGCCGAGGTCTCTTCGCGCTTTGCGGTGAGCGAAGCCGACAAGTTCGAGGGCATCGCGTGGCATCCTGCGCCGTCGGGGAACCCGGTACTGGCAGGGGCGGTGGCATTCGTCGACTGCGACATCGAACGCGTCGTCGAGACCGGAGACCACGTGCTCGTGCTCGGAGCCGTGCGCGACATGGGGGTCGGCACCGGGCAGTCCCCTCTCGTGCACCACCGCCGCAGCTACCGTGCGGTCGCCGAGGACTACGAGGGTCCCGCGGGCGACGACTGGTAGGGACGCGACCCGGCGTGGCAGCTTGACGGATCGCGAGCCGTCCACCACAATCACTGGTGACATGACGAACGAGCGGTTCATCCGGGTCCTCCTCCTTACCTGACGGCGAGCGCCCTACCGCGCTCGCCAACGCCTCCTGCGCCTCAGGCCAGGAGGTTTTTTGTTGGCCGGGCGGGGTTTTGCGCACGACGCCACGACCGGCGGGAGAAGGACTCGGCTGCGCCTCGACAATGGAGCAGACGATGAGCGACAAGGTGGTCATCTTCGACACGACACTGCGCGACGGCGAGCAGTCACCGGGGATCTCCCTCGATCCCGGCGAGAAGCTCGAGATCGCCGAGCAACTCGCGCGCCTCGGTGTCGACTACATCGAGGCCGGGTTCCCGGTCTCGAGCCAGGGCGATTTCGACGCCGTGCAGGCCATCGCCCGCGCCGTCGAAGGCCCTGTGATCGCCGGGCTCTCGCGAACCCAGCTCGCCGACGTGGACCGGTGCTACGAGGCGCTCAAGGACGCGGAGCGCAGCCGCATCCACGTCTTCATCTCGACGAGCCCGAGCCACATGGAGCACATGTTGAAGATGAACGAGGACCAGGTGCTCGAGGCGGTGCGCATGGGGGTCTCGCGAGCCCGTGAGCACACCGCCGACGTCGAATTCTCACCCCAGGACGCGACCCGCACCCCGCTCGACTTCATGCTCGAGGTGCTGGCCGCAGCCGTCGAGTCCGGGGCCAGCACCTTGAACATCCCCGACACCGTCGGCTACGGGATCCCCTGGGCCTACGGGGACCTGTTGACCCACGTCCGGGACCAGGTGGCGGGCGACTACGTGATCTCGACCCACTGCCACAACGACCTCGGCCTCGCCGTGGCGAACAGCTTGTCCGGCGTGCGCGCGGGCGCCCGCCAGGTGGAGGTCTGCGTGAACGGCCTGGGCGAGCGCGCCGGCAACGCCGCCTTAGAGGAGGTCGTCATGGCACTCAAGATCCGCGCGGACCTGTTCCCCGGGTTGGAGACGAACGTGAGGACGCGCGAGCTGGCGCGTACGAGCCGGATGGTGGCGCGCCTGACCGGCTACCAGGTCCAGTGGAACAAGGCCGTCGTGGGGAAGAACGCCTTCGCCCACGAGTCGGGCATCCACCAGCACGGCGTGCTCAAGGAGCGCTCGACCTATGAGATCATCGATGCGGACTCGGTGGGCCAGGAGGGCGGCCAGATCATTCTCGGCAAGCACACCGGGCGCCACGCCTTCGCCGACACGCTGGACAAGCTCGGCATCAAGGTCCGCGGCGATGCCCTCGACGCGGCCTTCACCCGCTTCAAGGAGCTGGCGGACCGCAAGGTGAAGCTGACCGACGCCGATCTCGAGGCGATCGTGGCCGAGGAGCTCGGGACCGCGCTCGAGGAGGGCTTCGTGCTCGACCTGCTCGATGTCCAGGGCGGCACGGCCGGGCTGCCGCGGGCGAGAGTCGTGGTGAGCCGGGACGGCCGCAAGTCCGAGGCGATCGCTGAGGGCGACGGGATGATCGACGCGACCTGCAAGGCGATCAAGCAGGCGACCGGGATCGACGCCAAGCTCATCGACTTCAACGTCTCGTCTGTCACCGGCGGCATCGACGCTCTCGGCGACGTCGTGATCCAGCTCGACTCCGGCGGCGTGCGGGCCTCGGGTCGGGGGTTGTCCACCGACGTGGTCGAGGCGGCGGCCCGCGCCTATATCGCGGCGACCAACCGTGTGGTGCGCGCCAAGGCGCGGATGACCGGTAGTGGGGGGACCGACGCCGTACGCGAGAGCGGGGTGACGCCCTAGGCCGAGGCTTGCCGGCGAGGTCCCAACGCGGGCAGCCAGGTCGGGCGGTGACGCTCGTAGGCGTCGATGTCCGCCAGGTGCTGGGTGGTGACGCCTATGTCGTCGAGGCCTCTGAGCAGCCGGTCCCGGGCATCGTCGTCCAAGCGGAACGGCACCGAGATGCCCACGCCGGGAGCTTCGACCAGCCTCCGCTCGACGTCCACCACGACCTCGAGCGACGGGTCCGCTCTGACCGCCTCCAGGATGGCCCGGCCGTCCTCGTCGGACACCTCGGCGGGGACGAGACCGGAACGGGTGGAATTGTTGCGGAAGATGTCGCCGAAACGGGGGCTCACGACCGCCGAGAAGCCGTAGTCGACCAGTGCCCATACGGCGTGCTCGCGCGACGAGCCCGTGCCGAAATTCGGGCCGGCGACGAGGATCGTCGCCCCGGCGTGGTCGGGCTTGTTGAGCACGAAGGCGGGGTCGTCGCGCCACTCGGCGAATAGGCCGGCCCCGAAACCGGTCCGCTCGATGCGCTTGAGCCACTCACTCGGGATTATCTGGTCAGTGTCGACGTCAGAGCGGTCGAGCGGGACCGCCCGGCCCGACACGATCCTCACGGGCTCCACGTCAGGCCCCGAGGTCAGCCGGGGTGGCGAACCTGCCCGCCACCGACGTCGCCGCGGCAACCGCCGGGGACACGAGATGCGTGCGTCCCCCACGTCCCTGGCGGCCCTCGAAATTGCGGTTGGAGGTTGAGGCACAGCGTTCCCCGGGCGACAGCTGGTCGGGGTTCATGCCGAGGCACATGGAACAGCCACTCTCCCTCCACTCGAAGCCGGCTGCGCGAAAGACCTTGTCCAGGCCCTCTGCCTCGGCTTGGAGCTTGACCTGGTGCGAGCCGGGCACGACGAGCGCCCGCAGGCCCTTTCGTACCCGGCGGCCCTGCAGCACGCCCGCCGCGGTCCGCAGGTCCTCGATCCGCGAGTTCGTGCAGGAACCGATGAACACCGTGTCCACCTCGATCGAGGTCATCGGCGTACCGGCCTCGAGGCCCATGTAGGCCAGCGCCCGGGCGGCGGCCTCCCGCTCTGCCGGGCTCGCCATGTCGTCCGGGGCCGGTACGCAACCGTCGATGGCGACCACCTGGGCGGGGTTCGTGCCCCAGGAGACGTGCGGGCGGATCGAGGCTGCCTCGAGGGTCACCTCGGCGTCGAAAAGGGCGCCCTCGTCGCTGGCAAGGGCGCGCCAGGTCTCGACCGCCCGCTCCCAGTCGGCACCTTTGGGTGCGTAGCGCCGCCCCTCGAGGTAGGCGAAGGTCACCTCGTCCGGAGCGATCATCCCCGCGCGGGCGCCGGCCTCGATGGACATGTTGCAGACCGTCATGCGGCCCTCCATCGACAACGAGCGGATCGCCGAGCCCCGGTACTCGACGATGTGACCAACTCCCCCCGTCGTGCCGAGCCGGCCGACGATGGCGAGCACGACGTCCTTGGCGCTCACACCGGGCGCGAGCTCGCCCTCGACATTGACGGCCATGGTGCGGGGCCGGCGCTGGGGGAGGGTCTGGGTGGCGAGCACGTGTTCCACCTCCGAGGTCCCGATGCCGAAGGCCAATGCCCCGAACGCGCCATGGGTGGAGGTGTGGCTGTCCCCGCAGACGATCGTCATGCCGGGCTGGGTGAGGCCCTGCTCGGGCCCGATCACGTGCACGATGCCCTGGTTGTCATCGCCCATCGGGTAACAGGTCACCTTGAACTCGGCGCAGTTGGAGTCGAGCGCCTCGAGCTGGCGTCGGGAGACAGGGTCCTCCACCCGGCCGCCGGCCGTCGTCGTGGGCACGTTGTGGTCGGCAGTGGCGACGGTCAGGTCCGGGCGCCGTAGCTGCCTGTTGGCCAGTCGCAGCCCTTCGAAGGCCTGGGGCGATGTCACCTCGTGGACGAGGTGCAGGTCGATGTAGAGCAGGTCCGCCTCGGCGGCGCCGTCGCCTGGGCGGACGACGTGACGGTCCCAGACCTTGTCAGCGAGCGTCTCGGCCATGGGCGGTCAGTCGCCGCCCACCGAGACGATCTCGACCGAGAACAGGCGGCCGTTCGGCGCCTCGTACGCGACGGTGTCGCCGACGCTGTGGCCGATGAGCGCCTGGCCGAGCGGTGAGGCGGGCGAGATCACCGCCACGCCTTCGCCCTTCTCCTCGATGGAGCCGACCAGGAATTTCTCGGTGTCGTCATCCCCCTCGTAGCGGAGCTCCACCACGACGCCGGTGGTCACGACCCCGGCCTCGTGCGTCGAGGTGTCGACGATGACGGCGTTCTCCAGCATCCGTTGCAGCTGGCGCACGCGGGACTCCATCTTGCCCTGGGCGTCTTTGGCGGCGTGGTAGTCGCCGTTCTCCGACAAGTCGCCGAGTGCCCTGGCGGCTTCGATCTGGCGGGCGATCTCGACGCGACCCCGCGTCGTGAGGTCCTCGAGCTCGGCCACGAGGCGCGCGTGGGTTTCGGGTGTGAGAACAGTTTCAGTCACTTCGGTCACCGATACGAGGCTACCGGTTCAGGCACGGAATCTTGCCGGCATCGCCCCAGCCGCGGGATCGGCGGCCCCTTCGGCGCTCTAGGCTCCTGTCGGGACACGAAAGGGAGGCTCCGGCGGTGGGAACGCGTGCCGGCACCGCACCCGGCACGGCCGGCACGGGTGCCACGGCGGACGAGGCCTCGGGCCACACGGGGCCGGGCCGAAGCGACGGCCACGCCGTCATATCGGTCCGCGGCCTGACCAAGCGCTACGGGGACGTCGAGGCCGTGCGCGGGATCGACTTCGAGGTGTCGCGTGGGGAGACCTTCGGGTTCCTCGGGCCGAACGGGGCCGGCAAGACGACCACGATCAAGATCCTCTGCACGCTGGCCGGCGCGACGACGGGCAGCGCCATGGTCGCCGGACACGACACGGGCACCGCCCAGGACGAGGTGCGACGCAACATAGGCCTCGTGTTCCAGGACACCACCTTGGACAACTACCTGACGGCTGAGCAGAACCTCCGCTTCCACGCCGCCCTGTACGCCGTGCCCAAAGCGGCGGTGGCGCCGCGCATGCGCCAGGTGCTGGACATGGTGGGCCTCTTCGAACGCAGGGACAACCTGGTCAGCACTTTCTCGGGTGGCATGCAGCGCAGGCTGGAGATCGCCCGGGGCCTTCTCCACGCGCCCCGTGTGCTCTTCTTGGACGAGCCGACCGTGGGGCTCGACCCGCAGACCCGCTCCTCGATCTGGAGCTACATCAACGACCTCAAAAAGCGCGAGGACATCACGATCTTCCTGACGACGCACTACATGGACGAGGCGGAGAACTGCGACCGGATCGCGATCATCGACCACGGGAAGATTGTGGCCATCGACACCCCCGAGGCGCTCAAGGCCAGCGTCGGCAAGGACCGGGTCCAGATCCACACGGCCGACGACCCGGCGGCGATCGCCTCTTTGGCGGCACGTTTCGGCATCGAGGCGGCCGTCCACGACGGAGCTGTCACCTTCTCGGTGGCCTCGGGGGAGCAGTTCGTACCGAAGCTCTTCTCCGAGCTCGGGGTGGCGATCAGCGCGGTGAGCGTCTCGCGCCCCTCGCTCGACGACGTCTTCATGTCCTACACCGGCAGCACCATCCGCGACGCCGAGGCATCGAGCATGGACGTGATGCGCCAGAGGGCTGCCCACTGGCGCGGGGGGAGGCGCTGAGATGGCCACACAGGTCGCCAAGGACACCGTTGACGCCAGCACGGAGGCGGCGCTCGTCGCCGAGATCAGGGTGGCGGTGCCCGAGCACAGCCTGTGGCACAATCTCCGCGCCGTGAACATCGTCTGGCGGCGCGAGCTGATCCGCTTCCGCACCGACCGATTGCGTGCCATCACCTCGCTCATACAGCCGTTCCTGTTCCTGTTCGTGCTGGGAACGGGCCTGTCCACTCTCGCGAAGCGCGGCATGCCACCCGGTGTGGACTTCAAGACCTTCATCTACCCGGGCGTGCTGGCGATGTCGGTCCTTTTCACGGCCGTCTTCTCGGCGGGCTCGATCGTGTGGGACCGGGAGTTCGGCTTTCTGCGCGAGATGCTCGTGGCGCCGGTGAGCCGCGCCTCGCTCGTGATCGGCAAGTGCCTCGGGGGCACGACGATCGCCACGTTCCAGGGTCTCGTCTTCCTTGCCCTGGCGGGCTTCGCACACGTGCCCTACGACCCGGTGCTACTGGCGACGCTCGTCGGCGAGCTGCTCCTCTTGTCGTTCACCCTGACCGCCTTCGGCCTGATGATGGCCGCCAGGATCAAGCAGTTCCAGTCGTTCATGGCTCTCACCCAGATGCTCGTGATGCCACTGTTCTTCCTCTCGGGAGCGCTTTACCCCCTGAACGGGCTACCTGCCTGGTTGAGCGTGCTGACCAGGATCGACCCCCTCACCTACGTCGTCGGGCCCATGCGCCACGCCGTCTTCGACCATCTCACGATGCCCTCCGCCTACGTCCAGCGCCTGGCGCCGGGCATCACCTGGGGAGGCTGGGTGGTCCCCGTGGGCGTCTCGTTGGGGATCGTCGCGCTGATGGGCCTCGTGATGGGGGCTGTGGCCATAGGCGAGTTCCGAAAGACGGAGTGACCTCGTAGCGAAGGTGACCTTCCGAGTGCTGAAACAGGTGCAACAGCCGAGTACCCTCGGGCAATGGCCGGAACATTCGTCTTTCGGGTGAGCCGAATGGCGCTAGCCGTCGTCACAGTGGTGACGCTCGCGGCTGTGGGCCGTAGCGCATCGGCTGGCGCGGCGTCGTTCGCCAGAGCCGTTCCGCGTGGTCGGGCCACGTCGGGGGCCGGGATCGTGCCACCACGCAACCCCCCGAAGAACATCCCTCCCGAGCCGAACTTCTACGCCTACTGCACGCCCGGAGCCCTCGACGACACGGCGCCTTGCAACTCCAAGGTGCTCGAGGCCATCGACAGGGCGCGAAGGACCGAGCCGGTCGGGCCGCTTCGCTTCAGCCTGGCGAAGTTCCTCAAACTGAGCGTGGTCGATCAGCTCTTCACGATCGCCGATCTGGAGCGGGTGTCCCGCGGCGAGCCGCCGATGACGGCCCTCACGCTCCAGATGGACAAGGCGGCACAGGCCGGCGCCGCTGCCGACAACGACCCCACCTGGTCGGACAGGCCGTTGTCCGGGGGTGCCCAGGTGCTCGCCTGGGGGTCGAACTGGGCCGGTGGCAGCGAGAGCGCCCTCGGGGCCGACGACGGCTGGATGTACGACGACGGCTACGGGGGTCACAACGGGGGCTGCACGTCCCCGGCGGCGGCGGGATGCTGGGGGCACCGGGACAACATCCTTCGCCAGTGGCGGGGCGATCTCACCGGCTGCAGCGCGGCCGACTCACAGCTCGTCATGGGGGCGGCGTACGCGCGCTCGTCCAAGTGGGCCACCTCGTTCGCCGAGATCTTCGTCGCCGCCTGCGGTCAAGTGCCGTCGGGCGAGGTGTACACCTGGACCGAGGCGCAGTCCGCGATCGGACTGCGGTGACGAGGACGCAATAGCAGAGATGCTCAGCTGCGGTGGGCTGATCTCCGCTATCACGCCTCAGCGGGCACCCCGACTAGTGTGACCGGGCAGTGGAACCGAGAGTCGGCGCACACAGGGTCGCAGTCATAAGGGGCGATGGGATCGGCCCCGAGGTCGTCGCGCAAGCGCTCAAGGTCATCGACGCCGCCGGGGTCGAGATGGAGACGATCGAGTACGACCTCGGCGCCGGCCGTTACGAGCGCATGGGCGAGGTGCTGCCCGACTCGGTCCTCGACGAGCTCAGAGACGCCGACGCCATCCTGCTCGGCGCCGTCGGGCCTCCGATCGGGTCGACGGCGGTGCCACCCGGGGTAATAGAGCGCGGCCTGCTCCTGAAGCTTCGATTCGAGCTGGACCTTTACATCAACCTGCGGCCGTTCAACGGGGTCCCGGGTTCGATCGCGCCTCAAGCGGACGTCGTGCTCGTGCGCGAGAACACCGAGGGCCCCTACGTGGGCGAGGGCGGGGCGCTCAGGCGGGGCACCGCCTTCGAGGTTGCGACGCAGGGTTCGGTCAACACCCGTCACGGGGTCGAACGCTGCGTCCGGTATGCCTTCGGGCTCGCCGAGCGCCGCAAGGCCCATCACGTCACCCTCGTGCACAAGACCAACGTGCTCACCTATGCGGGTGATCTCTGGCAGCGGACGTTCGACTCGGTGGCTTCGGAGCACCCGGGCGTCGCCACCGGGTACAACCACGTCGACGCCGCCTGCATCGTCTTTGTCGAGAATGCCACCCGCTACGACGTCGTGGTGACCGACAACCTGTTCGGCGACATCCTCGCCGACCTCGCGGGCGCCGTCACCGGGGGCATCGGGCTGGCGGCGTCGGCCAACCTCAACCCGGCCCGCACCGGCCCGTCCGTCTTCGAGCCGGTCCACGGGGCCGCCTACGACATCGTCGGCACCGGGAAGGCGAACCCCCTGGCCGCCATCCGCTCCGCGGCCATGATGCTCGAGCACCTGGGCGAGGTGGCGGCATCAGAGCGCGTAACCAAGGCGGTGCTCGAGTTGCAGACTGAGATGGCCGGTTCCTCCGAGTCCTGGAGCACGTCCGGCATTGGCGATGCAGTCATAAGGAGGTTGTGACGGTGCCCATCACCCCGACGGAGAAGATCTGGATGGACGGCGAGCTCGTCGACTGGGACAAGGCGACCGTGCATGTCCTCACGCACAGCTTGCACTACGGGATGGGGGTGTTCGAGGGCATCCGCGCCTACCCGACGCCCAACGGGCCGGCGATCTTCCGCCTGCGCGACCACGTGAAGAGGATGTTCAGGGGGACCCGCATCCTGCAGATGGACATGCCGTACACCGAGGACGAGGTCTTCGAGGCGGTCAAGCTCACCGTGGCGGAGAACGGGCTCGACAGCTGCTACATAAGGCCGCTCGCCTACCTCGGCTACGGCGAGATGGGCATGAACCCGATCGCCTGCAAGGTCAGGCTCTCGATCGCCGTGTGGCCCTGGGGCGCCTACCTCGGTGACGAGGCGATGAACACCGGCATCCGCCTCAAGGTCAGCTCCTGGGCCCGCAACGACCCGCGCTCTGTGCCGACGGCCGCCAAGTGCTCGGGGCTCTACGTCAACTCCTCGCTCGCGAAGCTCGAGGCGGCACGCGCCGGCTACGACGAAGCCCTGTTGTGCACCACGAGCGGGCTCATCTCCGAAGGCACGGGTGAGAACGTCTTCGTCGTGCGCGGGGGCAGGCTCTACACTCCACCGCCGTCGAGCGCGGGGTCGCTCGAAGGCATCACGGCGGACACCGTCGCCACCTTCGCCCGTGACCTCGGCCACACCATCACCGAACGTGAGATGCGCCGGACGGACCTGTACATGGCCGACGAGGCGTTCCTCACCGGCACGGCCGCAGAGGTGGTCCCGATCGGATCGGTCGACGACCGCCCGGTCGGCACGGGAGAGCCCGGACCGATCACGCGCGAGATCCAGGCCCTCTACAACGCCACCGTCCGGGGCAGCATGGACCGGTACAAGGACTGGCTCGAATATGTCACCTGAGCCCAAGCTCCCCGACGCCGTCGACATCTACGACACGACGCTGCGGGACGGTTCCCAGCAGGAAGGCATCTCGCTGACCGTCGACGACAAGCTGCGCGTGGCCGAGCAACTCGACCATCTGGGAGTTCCGTACATAGAGGGGGGCTGGCCGGGCGCGAACCCGAAGGACGAGGAGTTCTTCGCCCGGGCCGCCAAGGAGCTGAGGCTCAAGACGGCCACTCTCGTCGCCTTCGGCTCGACGCGCCGTCCCGGCGCCGAAGCGGGCTCAGACGAGACGCTCCGCCACCTCATCGAGGCGGGTACCGAGGTCGTCTGCATCGTCGCGAAATCGTCCGACCTGCACGTGACCGAGGCGCTGCGCACGACGCTCGACGAGGCGGTCGCCATGGCGGCCGACTCGGTGGCGTACCTGCGCCAAGCGGGCCTGCGCGTCTTTTTCGACGCCGAGCACTTCTTCGACGGTTACGGCCGCGACGCCGAGTTCGCGCTGCGAGTCCTTCAGGCGGCCGAGGAGGCCGGCGCCGAGGTGCTCGTGCTCTGCGACACCAACGGTGGCACCCTGCCCCACGTCGTCGGCCAGGTCGTGGCCGACGTGAGGCAGCGCTCGTCGGCGGTGATCGGTGGTCATTTCCACAACGACGGCGGTTGTTCGGTCGCGAACTCCCTTGCGGCCGTGCGCCAGGGCGCCACCCACATCCAGGGCTGCATCAACGGCTACGGCGAGCGCACCGGGAACGCGGACCTCTCGGCGATCATCGCGAACCTCAGCCTCAAGATGGGCATCGAGACGATCCCGGCCGAGCGGTTGGAGCGCCTCACCTCGGTGGCCCACCACATCGCCGAGATCGTCAATCTCACCTTGGACCCGCAACGCCCCTACGTCGGGACGGCCGCCTTCGCGCACAAGGCCGGTCTGCACACGAGCGCCCTCATCCGCAGGTCCGACGCCTACGAGCACATCACCCCCGACGTCGTCGGCAACGGCACCCGCGTCGTGGTGAGCGAGCTGGCGGGGCGCTCGACGCTCCAGCTGAAGGCGGCCGAGCTCGGCCTCGAGCTCGATTCGCCGGCTTTGGGGCGCGTCCTCGAGTCCCTCAAGCACCTCGAGCACAACGGCTATCACTTCGAGGCCGCCGACGGCTCTCTGGAGCTGCTGATGCGGGCCGCGGCCGGTGCCTTGGGTGGGCGCCTCGGGGACCTGTTCAGGATCGAGTCGTTCCGGGTCATCACCGACTGGCGTGCCCGCGACGCCGTCGCGGCCGACGATGGCGGCGCAGGGGTCGGGCCGGCTCTGGTCCATCCCTGGTCGTCGCCGGGCGAGCTCACAACCGAAGCGACGGTGAAGGCCCACGTCGGCGACGAGCGGGTCGTGGCGACGGCGGAGGGGAACGGGCCAGTGAACGCGCTCGACGCCGCCCTCAGGCTCGCCATCGAGCCGCACTTCGAGCAGCTGCGCAACGTGCATCTGACCGACTACCGGGTACGCGTCCTGGACACCTCCAAGGGGACCGGGGCGGTCACGAGGGTGCTCTTGGACACCGCCGACGCCGAAGGCAGCTGGTCGACGATCGGAGTCTCGGAGAACATCATCGAGGCCTCCTGGGAGGCGCTCGTGGACTCGGTGGTCTTCGGTCTCATCCGCGCCGCGGGCGGCGACGCCGTGGCGGCAAAGACGGAGGAAGTGCCGTGACCCAGCCGAAGTTCGCTCCCATCATGGAGCAGCACGAGGTCCGCGAGGTGCAGCGGATCGGCGCCCCCGCGCCCTGGACGACCCATCGCCCTGGCGAGAGCCGTCCCGTCCCGCAGGCGCCGCACAAACACGGCCTCGGGGTCGCCGGGCCCGATCAGGGCTACGCCCTCGCGCTGGCCGACCGGTTCAAAGAGCGCCTCGTGCTCGAGCCCGGTGAACGTGCCGACGACGTGTTGGCGGGGGCGGTCGCCCTCGCCCTGCGCCGGGCGGCGATATTCGGCCGTGCCCCGGTCGCGACGGACATCGAATTGGCGCTCGAGCTTTTCAAGTACCTCGTCGGCGACGAGGGTACCTGGCCGTCAGGGGATCTCGTCGCCCTGCGCCGGGCGCGCTTCGATGGTGCCGCGCACGACTACTGGCTCCGGCGGGCGCTCGTCGACGCGGTCCCCGCCGAGACCTTCCGGCTCAGTCCCGGGAAACTCTCCAAGCGACTCGAGAACGAGCCTTCTTGCTGGCGGGAGCTCGTCGGCGCCTGAGCGGGGCGGCCGGCGCCCACTCGGGCCGGGAGCTGGCAGCGGAGCAGGACGCGGGCCGAGCCGCGCCCTCACAGCGGCGGGTGTGAGCGGACCTCCTGGGAGGCCAGGCCCGACCGTGACGTCGCGGCAGCCGATCTCAGCGCCGCGTCGATGTCGCGCAAGTGGTGCTCGCCTTCGTGCACGGCATGGCGCCCGAGCCAGACGACGCTGCGCTCGGCGGAGTTGTACAGGCAGTGGCGCTGCCACTGGGCCTCGTCGAGGCCTTCGAAGGCCCAGGCGAGCATCTCGGCCGCGACCTTGAGCTCACGTCCCACGTCGGCCGGTTCCTCGGCGCCGTAGCGGGCCAGGCTCGCCCGCTCGTCGCGGTACATCGGGGCGAAGCTCGGGCACTCCTCCACGAGCGCCAGGTACAGCCGCTCGCGAAGGACCAGGAAGACGTCGCGGACGTGGCATGCGTATTCGAGCGCCGACCAGATGCGCGGTCCCGGCCGGGTGCGTATCGTCACCCCGAGGCTCGGGTCGGCTCGTTCGTTGGAGACCCGCATCGCGAAACGGCCTCCCAACGATCGCAACGTGCCGGGCACCGCCCCGGGGCCGAGCGCGTCGTAGTCGAATTGACATTCTTCGCAGCGATCCACTCTTACATCGTGGCCGATCGGCAGCCCGCGCGCGGTGGCAGTGGCCCCGACACGATAGCGTCACGTCCTGACAGGCCGGGTTTGGCCGTTAGCGGCCACGATGTCATCGGAGGCAGGCCATGGGTTTCATGGACAAAGTAAAGGCGCAGGCGACAGTTCTGGCCGAGAAGGCACAGGAGGGAGCCAAGGCCGGGCAGGCCAAGCTCTCGGATATGCAGGCGAAGAAGCATGCCGACGCGCTCCTCCTCGAGCTGGGCGGCATCGTCTACACCCAGCAAGCCGGGCGCGCTCCCCAGGACGCCGACGCAAAGGCTTCCGATCTGATCACCCAGCTCCGCCAGCACGAGGCCGAGCACGGGCCGATCGTGGTGACCTCTGCGACGCTGTTGGCGCCGGCAGCTCCCGACGGGGGCTCGTTCGTCCCCACGCCGACCCAGGCGACTGACACGCCGGATCAGCCCGCTACCCCGGCCGCGACCACCGTGGCCGGCGGCGGTGGGATCCCCAGTTCTGTGGGCGGTATCCCCCAGTCGAGCGGTGGCATCCCGACCGGTTCCTACTCCTCGGAGGCGGAGGAGACTTCGTAACTCATCGGGGTGGGCCGAGTCGGCCCGCCGTGACCCGAGCGAGTGCCGCCGGAGCTTCGAGATCCGGCGCACCGCCTCCAGGCGGCCTGGCATGTGACCTCCACGGAAGGCTCCGATGCGACCCGCCCCACCTGATGCCGATGCTCGCCGGGGCAGTGTCGCGGCCGAGCGCACCGTTATCGTCTGAGCGGTGAGCTCGGGTCATCCGGAACCGCGTCGGCTACGTAGTCGAGGTGACGTGCAACCGCTACTGGCCAACGCGAGCGATGCCAACCTCGTGCTCGCGATAGCCCGTTATCGGGACGATGCCCTCGCAGAGGCATACCGGCGGCACGCCGGCGCCGTTTTCGGCCTCGCCCTGCGGTTGCTGCACGAGCGGGCGGCCGCCGAAGAGGTCGTGCAGGAAGTGTTCGTGAGACTGTGGAACGCCCCGGACCGGTTCGACCCGGAGCGGGGGACCTTGCGGTCGTACCTGCTCTCCCAGGCACACGGACGAGCGGTCGACCAGCTCCGCTCAGACCTGGCCCGGCGCCGCCGGGAAGAGCGCGGGGCGCGCGAGACCGCCCTCGGCGGCTACGACGTCGAGCACGAGGTCGCGGACATCATCGTCGCCGACCACGTTCGCGAAGTCCTCGGGGGCCTGCCCGACACCGAGCGCCGGCCGATCGAACTGGCCTACTTTCGCGGCCACACCTACCGGGAGGTGGCGGTGATCCTCGGCGAGGCGGAGGGCACCGTTAAGAGCAGGATCCGCAGCGGCCTGAAGCGTATGCACGCTCAGCTCGCCGTCTCCGGCCTGGGTCTGAAAGGCGAGCAGCCGTGACACACGACGAGATCGAAGAGATGCTCGGTGTCTACGCGCTCGATGCGCTCGATGCGCCCGAGCGCCAGGAGATCGACGACCACCTCGCCTCCTGCCCGCGTTGCCGGGCCGAGCTCGCCGCCCATCGTGAGGTCGCGGCCCTGCTCGGCAGCCCCGTCGGCGAAACCCCGGCCACCGCGCCCGAACAGGTCTGGGACCGGATTGCGTCTGTGCTCCAGGACGTGCCACCTGCCCTCCCACCTTTGGCACGGCGCGGCCCACGGCGCAGTCTCGCCCTGTTCGTGTCGCTCGGAGCTGTCGCAGCGGGCCTGATCCTGGTTGTGGCGTTGTTGGCGGCCAAGGTCGGCAACTTGAGCCAGCAGGTCAGCAGCCTCAGGCACCAGGCGGGCGTCACGAGCGTGCTCCTCGATCCCAGCCACCGGACGGTGGAGCTCACCTCGGCCACCCACCCGCGCTGGCGGGCGACAGTGGTCATATCGGCGAGTGGCGAGGGCTACCTCATCAACCCGTCCATGCCCCCGCTCACCGGCTCGCAGACGTTCCAGCTCTGGGCACTGTCGCGGGGAAAGGTCGTCTCGCTCGGCGTGCTCGGCTCGCACCCGGCCGGCGCGCCCATCCGCGTCCAGCCCACGATGACGGTCCTCATGATCAACGCGGAGCCGCTCGGGGGCACGCCCGTGCCCACGACGCCGGTGCTGGTGCAGGCGAACCTGCCCGTCGGCTCGTGAGCTCACCCGGGGGACCGCGGGCGGCTCATCGGTGAGAGACTTCTCCCACTAACGGGGAGGCCTCTATGGCTATCGAAACTTCGCTCAGTTACCCGGACATAAGTGCGCAGGGGTTCGCCCATCCCGCCGACCGGGCGGCCGCGGCGGCGCTGCACACCGTCCCGATGCTCGATCGCGTGATCAAGAAGCTCTCTGAGGTCGGTTACGAGCGCAAGCTCCGCCAGCTGATGCTCGGCACGGCCGTGCGCCTCGGGGAGGACCAGCTGCCCGAAGTCTGGGCGATGCAGCGCCGGCTAGCCCACACCTTCGACATCGCCACCTGCCCACAGCTGTACGTGACCCAGTACCCGGTGGGCAATGCGCTCACGATCGGTGCCGCAGCACCCGTGACGCTCGTCTCCTCGGGGCTGGCGAGATCGTTCGACTCCGACGAGCTGCAGTCGGTGCTCGCCCACGAGATGGGCCACGTGCTGGCGGACCACGTGACCTTCATGACGACCTTCGAGCTCGTGCAACTGGTCATGAACGGAGTTCTGCGCGGGGCCCCGTTGGCAGGCCTTCCCTTAAAGGCGCTCTACTACGCCCTGCTCGAATGGTCGAGGGCGGCCGAGCTGACGGCCGATCGCGCCAGCGCGCTCGGGACCGGGGACCCTCTTTTGACCTGCCGGACGCTGATGCGCATGGCGGGCGGCCCGGTGCCGGGTCTCGACCTCGACGCCTTCATAAGCCAGGCGACCGAGTACGAGGGAGAGGGCGACCCCTTCGCGCGGTACTCGCGTTTCTGGTCGGAGATCGGCACGACGCACCCCTTCCCCGTGCGCAGAGTCAAAGAGCTAGTGGCGTGGGTGGCGTCGGGGGACTTCGACCGCCAGCGCTCCGGCGGCTATCTCCGGCGCGGCCAGGAGCCGCCGCCCTCGGCCGAGTTCGACGCGGCACTCAGGCACTACCGGCAACGCTTCGCGAAGATCGTCGAACGCGCCGGTGGCGGCGTGCAGCAGGTCGTGAGCCGCTTTGCCACCTGGCTCGACAGCGACAACGCCGGTGACGACGAGGACGGCGAGCCCTGAGCAACCGGGCTCAGGCGAGGAAGGACCGGGGCAGAGCCTCGAACATCTCGGCGGAAAGGGCGAGTGACTCGACGTCGACGCGTTCGTCGTCGCCGTGGAACATCGACAGGAACTGCTCGAAGCTCAACCTGTCCGAGAACATCCCGAAGCCGTACGCGACCGCGCCCCGTCGGCGGAAGAAGCGGCCGTCGGTGGCGCCTGTCGAGAAGTAGGGCACAGGTTCGGCGCCGGGGTGGAAGCGCTTCACCATGGCGTCGAGCTCGTGCCACAGCGGAGTGGTGACCGGCGACTCGCTGGCAGGATCGTTGTGGGCCCAGACGATGTCTACCTTGTCTCCCAGGTCCCCGATGGCCTCGGCGAGCAGCGAGCGCACGTCGGCCTCGTTCTGGCCCGGCAGCGTCCTCACGTCGAGGTCCAATTCGACCTGATCGGGGATCACGTTCAGCTTCGTGCCGCCGTGGACGACCGTCGGGGCGATCGTCATGTGCGTGCAGGCGTGCGCCTGGCGGGCGAGCCCGGCATGGGGGAACGACTCGCAGATCTCGTCGATCCTGGCCGGGTCACAGAACATCGCCCCGATCTCGTCGGGCAGTGACATGCCGGCCACGAAACGCCGCCACGCCTCGTGCACGCTCGCCGGTGGCCTGAACGCCGCCAGGCGCCCCACGACCGCGGCCGCGGTCACGAGGGCGTTGTCGGTATGCCACGGGGCCGAGGCGTGGCCTGCCACACCCCGTACCCGCAGGCGGCACCAGCAGCTTCCCTTCTCGCCCACCATGACGGGGAGTCGCCGGCCGCCCGGCGTCTCGATGGGCACGCCTCCGGACTCGGTGATGACGTAGTCGGCTCCCACCGATGACGGCGCATGCTCGCTGAGCCAGCCCGCCCCATGCGAGCCGAGGGCCTCCTCGTCGGCGACCGCCGCCAGGATCAAGGTGCCACGGGGACGAAAGCCACTACGGGCGAGGCGCTCGAAGGCGACGGCCATGGCGGCGGTGATGTTCAACATGTCGACAGCTCCTCGCCCCCACACCTCGCCGTCGACGAGGTCGGCGCCGAAGGGATCCCGGGTCCAGGTGTCCGGGTTCACCGGCACGACGTCGGTGTGGCCGAGGTAGCACAGCGCGGGCGCGCCGGGGTCGCTCCCCTCGATGCGCGCGACGAGCGAGACGCGGCCCGGGAGCGGCTCATAGCTCTCCAGGTCACAGCCCGACCCCTCGAGCCGGGTGCGGAGAAGGTCCGCGTTGGCGATCTCGTGGCCGGAGGCCTCGGTGCCGTCGTTGACACAGGCGTTGCGGACCATCTGTCGCACAAGCTCGACCACCTCAGGGTCGCGAACCTCAAAGCCGGGAGCCATCACGCCCTCGTCGGTTCGATCCACCGCCACATCACCACATGCGGCCCGATGGAACCGATGACCCATTCCGGGCCCCAGGCCCGAAAGCCCGCCCGCTCGTAGAAGGCGACGGCGCTCACACGCGCGTTGCACCAAAGCAGGTCACCGCCCGCGGCGGCCACATGGTCGAGGACGGCTTTGAGCACCGCCGACCCGATGCCCTGGCCCTGGGCGTCGGGTCGCGTCGCCATCCCGCGAAGGCGCCATGTCGTCGTTGCGCCTCCGGCACCGGGAGGAACCCCGGCCCCGGTGGCGTCGAAAGGTGCCGGCTCGGGGAACACCGTCGCCACACCGACAACGGCACCCCCGGCGCGCTCGATTGCTCCGAAGGTTGCCGTGCCCGGCGCGTCGTCGTTCTCCCAGACCACCTCCGCCATGTCCTGGTGCGGCCTGAGGACCACATGACGCAACGGGTAGCTCTCGGCTGTCGGGATCACTTCGACGTCCACGTCCACACCGCCGAGCGTACCGAGGGTCCACGGAGTGCTCCAGCCCGTGCTGGCTGAGGGAGTCGCGGGTCGCCTCCCGCCGTTCCCGCGAAGGTGACATCTCGGGTGACTCGAAGGTGAGGACTGGGGTGATACGGGCTCGGGGACCTTGACCTCGTAGGTGGGCAGGTCGATGGATAACGAAAGCAATCCGCGACCTGTTGCGGCAACTGTCGTCGCGTCGGGAGCGAAGGGAGACCCAAACGTGATCAGTCGACAGCCATCGGTCAAGAGCATCATGCGCCGCATCGGCAGCAACAAGCTGGCACTCGTGACCGCCCTGGCGGCGGTTGTGGCCCTCGGGATGGCAACTTCGCTCACCTTGGGCGGGTTCAGCGCCGGGATCACCAACAGCGTCAGCACGTTCAGCTCGGCCGCGATCCAGCTCGAGGAGTCCAACGGCACGACCACCTGCTACTCGACCGGCAGCGGCGGCACCGTGGGTCGGTAACTACCAACACGAACACCACCTGCGCCATCAACGGTCTCATCGGGACCCTCGAGGTGCCCGGCACTGAGTTCCGCCTAACTGCTGACCGGTCTCGGGTCACGCTCGACGTCAGTCGTGCCGACGTCGGGTTCTCCCGTCACCATCACGGTGACCATGGAACTATCGGTCGCGTCCGGGGACCCTGTATGGCGCCTGCATATACTGCCCGGCCTGGCATTCGGCGCGACACTCACAGGGACTGTTTGGTCGGCCGGTGTCTCGTACCCGTACGCGTCAGTCGAGATGTGACAGGGCCGACGGTGACTTTGGCCCTCATCGTGGTGCGCGCCCGCGACCGACCGCGGCACACCTTGAGGCCGCACGAGCGCCGCGACACGCGCGACAGGGGCATCCGGCGATATGGCAAGTGCCACGGGATCCTGGCGCTCGTTGTCCTCGGCGCAGTTTCACTGGCGGTGGTGGCGGTGCTCGGCTGGAACCTGTCAGGTGGACGGTTCCTTGTCACGGAAACCCCCTCCATGTGCCCGAACGTCTGCGTGGGTTCGCTGGTGGCCGATCGGCCACTTGAAGGGGTCGTGCACCCAGGTGAACTGATCACCTTCCACCCTCCGCACTCCTACACCGAGACCTATACCCATGTGGTCTCCCGCGTCTTCACGAACGAGACGATCCAGACCCGCGGCGTTGCCAATGCTGCGCCCGACCCGTGGCGCATCACGCGCTCCGACATCAAAGGAGAAGTCGTCTTCACCGTATGGGAGCTCGGTTGGCTGCTGAAGGCTCTGCCGTTGCTCGCTGTCGGGGTGTTCTTCTGGGTGGCGGCGCGCCCGTGGATCGGCGAGCGCATACGGCGAAGCTGGGACAGGGGATGGATGACAGTCCTGGCGGCGTTGCCGCTCTGGGTGCTCCGCCCTCTCGTGTCCGCCACCGTCATCGCAACAAATGTCGGCCCGCCGAACCACCGCCGTTGGGCGAACCGACACCATTGTGAACACGGGCATCCTCCCGGTGTCTTTCCGCGCCGTAGGAGGCCGGGCCATCCGCGTGAACTCGACCGGCCTTGGGCATGTGGCGGGTTCGCTCGGCGCGAGCGGCTCCTTGACCCTGCACGAGGCTGTGTCCCTGCCCTTGTGGGGCTGGATCGTCGTCGCTTCGGTCGTCGTCTCGCCGCTCGCCGGCTTCATTTGGCATGCGTTGCGCGACGACGAGGGGATGTCATTCGAGGCACCGTCGCAGGAAGTTCCAGTCGTTGGCCGGCCCTGAACTCGAGGCGGGTCCCGTCGCGGTCGAGCATCCATACCGACTTTTTCCCGCGGACTGTGAAGCTGTTGCCGCTCCAGATGAGGGCCGTCTCCTCGTCGATGCCCACGAGCGCCGCATCCGGTGGTGTTCGTGCCACCATCCGCTCGACCAGTCCCGGCATCCAGTTCTCGAAGCGGTCGAAATGAGGCAGGACGACCAGTTGCGGCACGACAGCCAGTCCCTCACCGCTGTAGCGCCCAGGTCGGCGGAAGTCGTCCGCGAGCCTGCTGAGCGCGCAGGCACCGGCCGAACAGCCCGCAAGAGCTGCGCCCGAGCGCCAAGCCTGAAGGATCGCCTGCCACACCGCCGTGCCGGCCAGTGTGTTGGCAAGATAGCCGGGATTGCCGCCAGAGAGATAGACGAGACCGGCGCCCGCCACCTTCAAGGCCAGTTCGGGGCTGTCGGCGTCCTCCCGGTCGAGCACCTCGAGCGCCACGGGCTCGACGCCCATGGAGGCGTAGTGGGCGATGGCGAGATCGGTCCAGTAGCGCACCCTCTCCGGTCCCTCCTCGGCCGAAGCAGTCGGGAGGAAGATGGCGCGTTGCGGGCGACCGGCCAGTAGTTCGGCGTCGACGGGGACCATGACCTCGAGGAACTCGCCGCTTCCCACCAAGGCCACCGGCCCGGCTCCATCGGCGCGGCTCACGGCCTTGGACCTGACCGTGTCGGCATCCGGTTTACGCTAATGGTCCGGGAGCTCGCGCCGGCCCGCGCAGGGCCGCGTCGGCTGTCACGTCACGCGCCGCGCGCCGCCCCCACCACGACCGCTCTCCGACCAAGACTGCCCTCATGATCACCGCCACCGACGTCGAGCTCACTGCCGGAGGCCGCCAGCTCCTCGAGCCGGTGACCTTCCAGGTCGCGCCCGGGGACAGGATCGGCCTCGTGGGGCGCAACGGGGCGGGCAAGACCACGCTCGCCCGGGTGCTCGCCGGTGAGGCCCTCCCGGCAGGGGGCACGGTCCGCCGCTCCGTACCGGTGGCGTACCTCCCCCAGGACCCCCGCACGGGGGACCTGAACGTCATCGCGCGGGACCGGATCCTCGGGGCGAGGGGCCTCGACCGGATCGTCCACGAGCTCCAGGTGGCGCGCACGGACATGGGCTACGGCGACGCCGAACACCAGAGTCGGATCCTCGGCCGTTATGCCAGGCTCGAGGAGCAGTTCCACCTCCTCGGCGGCTGGGCGGCCGAGGCCGAGGCCGGTTCCATCGCCTCCAGCCTGGGACTGCCCGACAGGGTGCTCACCCAGCCGCTCGGCACGCTGTCTGGAGGCCAGCGGCGCAGGGTGGAGCTGGCCAGGGTGCTGTTCTCGGGCGCGCCCACACTGATCCTGGACGAGCCGACGAACCACCTCGACGCCGACTCGATCACGTGGCTGCGCCATTTCCTCCGAGCTCACGACGGTGGGCTCATGGTGATCAGCCACGACGGCGAGCTCCTCGACTCGGTCGTCAACAAGGTCTTCCACCTCGACGCGACGCGGACCCAGCTCGACGTGTACCGGCTCGGCTGGAAGGCGTACCTGGAACAGCTCGCCGTCGACGAGCGCCGCCGCCGCCGCGAGCGGGCCAACGCCGAGCGCAAGGTCGTGGAGCTCAAGGCCCAGGCCGACCGCATGCGCGCCAAGGCCACCAAGGCCCGCATGGCGCACAACCTGGACCGGCGCGCAGCTCGTCTCACCGAGGGGCTCGAGGACGTCCGGCGGGTGGACAAGGTGGCCAGGTTGCGTTTCCCGGCCCCATCACCCTGCGGCCGCACGCCCCTCAGCGCCACGGGGCTTACCAAGTCCTACGGCTCGCTTGAGGTGTTCTCGGGCATCGACCTCGCCATCGACCGCGCCAGCCGCGTGGTCATCCTCGGGCTCAACGGCGCGGGCAAGACCACGCTCTTGCGGGTGCTGTCGGGGATCGAGCGGCCCGACGCCGGCGAGGTCGTGCAGGGTCACGGCCTCAAGCTGGGCTACTACGCCCAGGAGCACGAGACGCTGGACCCGGCGCTGAGCGTGTACGAGAACGTGCGGCACAACGCACCGCCCGCCGTCACCGACGCGGAGCTGCGCCGCATCCTGGGCTCGTTCCTGTTCGGAGGCGAGCGCATCGAACAGTTGGCGGGCACCTTGTCCGGCGGCGAGAAGACCCGTCTGGCTCTCGCGACCCTCGTCGTGTCGGCGGCGAACGTCCTGCTCTTGGACGAGCCGACGAACAACCTGGATCCCGCCAGCCGCTCGGAGGTGCTGAAGGCGCTGCACAGCTATGCCGGCGCGATCGTGCTCGTCACCCATGATCCCGGTGCCGTGCAGGCCCTCTCCCCCGAGCACGTCGTTCTCATGCCCGAGGGCGTGGAGGACACCTGGAGCGACGACCTGGGCGACCTGGTCGCCCTTGCGTGAGCATCAGGTGGCCTGAGGAGTGCGGATGAGGCGCCACCTGAATAGCTTCGTGAAAGGCGCTACGGGCGGGAGCTCCCTTGAGGGCGGCCAGGTGTTACTGACGCCGGCCGAGGTCATGGCCAAGGCGGCCAGGATGCTGAAGCGGGTCATGCTGGCGCAGGTGGTGTGGTTCGCCTGCTTTGTGGCAGGCGGCTTGTGGACCATCTGGACGGCATGGAAGAACACGCACCTGCCCGCTTATTGCTCCGACCGCGTCAAGGCCGCAGCGGCGATCGCGGGCTGCGGCCATCACTCGTACCACTGGCCGGTGCTCCTGATGCTGGTGGGGATCATCGGGCTGTTGGTGACCGGGTACCTGGCGACGCGTCTCGCGGTCAGGTACCTCGGTGCCGGGGCGGCCGCCTTCTTGCGCACCGGCCGCCGCTTCATGGGGCCGATGGGCCCGCGTCCGGGGGGCGAGAACATGGCAGGGGGAGTCCCCGGCTCCGGCGGAGGCGTGCCGCACGGCTTCGACCGCGGTCTCCCGCCCGGCAATCCGCCGCCTGCCTGACAGCATTTCGGACCGTCACGCCTGAGGTGTCACGGCAGCAAGCGGCGGTAGCGCACCTCCTCGTGGCGTTCGTCGGCCACCTCGTAGATCTTGTGGGCACCGTCGAGGCGCCAACCGTGATACTCGTAGAAGGCCCGTGCCTGGAGATTGTCGGTCAGTACCCACAGGGCGGCTTGCGGGTGGCCGTCGCGGGTGAGCCGATCGAGGGCGCCGTCCATGAGGGCACTGCCGACACCCCGGCGCCAGTGGTCGGGGTCGACGTAGCAGGCGTAGATCTCACCGAGTGACGGCTCGTCGCTGTCGGTGCCACGGTAGGCACCGCCACCCAGCCAGCCGGCCACCTCGCCGTCGAGCTCAGCGACTAGCAGGAAGCGACCCTCGGCCTCGGCGCCGAGGATCTGGGTCTGGCGATCCAGCGTGCGCCGGGGGAGATCGGCGCCCAGGGACTCTAGGAAGCTGTCCGAGATCACGCCCGCGTAGCCGCTCTGCCAGGACCGCACGTGGCAGGACGCGATCGCGGCGGCGTCGGCCAATTCCGCCCGGCGCACCGAAAGAACCATGCCCGAGTTTGTCATCGCCGCGGGCGCGCCAACGAGTGCCCACGCGAGGGCGGCTCTCGCCCTTTGTTTATCGAACATATGTTCGTATACTTCGGCCATGGCCACGTATGCTCTTGCCGGAACGCCGTCAGCCTCCGGTGCCCGACCGGCTGCCGGCATCGCCGTGCCGGGTCCCCGGCCCCGCCCTTTGACGGGCCCGTTGCCGGCGGAGCGGGTTCTGCCCGTTCTCCCGGAGCTGGCCGGGCTGTTCCCTGGCGGCGGCCTCCCGAGGGGTGGCACGGTCCTGCTCGGGCCGGCACCGGTACCGGACACCCTCTTCGGGCCCCGTGGCACGCCCGGTCCCGGCCCGGCAATGGCAAACCGGCGGCCGGGACTTACGAGCCTGCTGCTCCTGCTGTTAGCGGGCGCGTCGTCTCTGGGGCACTGGTGCGCAGTGACCGGTTTGCCGGAGCTCGGGTTGGTGGCAGCGGCCGAGCTGGGTGCCGATCTCGACCACCTTGTCATCATCCCCAACCCTGGCGGCGAAGGTCGCTGGCAAAGTGTGGTCGCGACGTTGCTCGAGACCGTTGATCTCGTCTGCCTCGCCCCGGAGACCCCTGTGCGGCCCGTTGACTCGAGGCGGCTCGCCGCCCGTGCGCGAGAGCGTTGTTCGACCCTGCTCGTGCTCGACGCCTGTACCCCTACCGGTGTCGCGAGGGGTTTGCTCTCCGGTGGCCCTTCACGACCGGGACGTGTCATGGCACGTTGGCCGGGTCCCTCGGACCTGCACTGTGCCGTGGGAGAGTCGAGCTGGTCCGGGCTCGGGCGTGGTCACGGTCTGCTCAGCTCCCGTCAGCTCGAGGCTGAAGTCTCCGGTCGGGGTGCAGCCAGCCGACCGAGACGGGGCCTGTTGCGCCTCCCGGCGTGAGGTCAGTGGTGGCCCCGGTCCGCACCCTTGTCGTCTGGTGCCCCGACTGGCCTCTCGTTGCTGCCGGGCTCGCCGGCCGGCCGGCCGTCGTCCTCGCCGCCAACCGGGTCATCGCCTCGTCTGGCCCTGCCCGGGCGGAAGGGGTGCGTCTCGGCCAGCGGCGCAGGGAGGCCCAGGCTTGCTGCCCGGAGCTCGTCGTGGTGGCTGAGGACGCGGCGCGGGACGCGCGCAGCTTCGAGCCCGTGGTCCTGGCGATTGCGGGCTTCACGCCCCGGGTGGAGCTAACCAGGCCCGGGGTCTGTGCCCTTCCCGCCCGGGCCCCCGCCCGTTACTTCGGTGGGGAGGCCTCGCTCGTCGAGAAGGTCTGCAACACGGTGGCCGGCGCCGTCATGGCAGTTGCCGGTGCGGCCGCAGGCGCGGCTCCCGAGCCACCGTGCCGGGTGGGGATCGCCGACGGCCCGTTTGCGGCACGGCTCGCCGCCCGAGAAGGCGTGATCGTGCCCCACGGCGAGGTGCCCGCTTGGCTGAGGCATTTCGAAGTGGAGGTTCTCGGACTGCCCGAGCTCGCCGACGTGCTGCGGCGGCTCGGGATCCGCACGCTGGGCGAGTTCGCCGAGCTGGACGAGGGTGCGGTCCTGGCGCGATTTGGCTCCGAAGGAGGTTTTGCCCACCGGCTCGCCCGGGGCCTGGACGAGCGACCGCTCGCCCTCGGGGATCCTCCGGCGGACCTCACGGTTTGCCGGGTGCTCGACCCGCCGGCCGACCGGGCCGACGCCCTGTCCTTTGTCGCCGTAGGGCTTGCCGACGAGCTCGTCGGCCACCTCGGGCCACGCGGGCTCGCCGCTACCCAGTTGCTTGTCGAGGCAGAGACCGAACATGGCGAGTCACTGCAGCGCTGGTGGAGGGGAGACCGTCCTTTTACCGCCCGGGCCATGGTGGACAGGGTCCGGTGGCAGCTCGAGGGATGGCTGCAGGGACCGGTCATCACCGCCCCTACCGCCGGGGTCACCATGCTGCGGCTCACCGTAACCGGGGCAGTGCCCGACGACGGGCGTCAGATGGACCTCGAAGGGTCCCTGTCCACGCCAGGCCGCCAAGTCGAGCGCGGTTTAGCGCGGGTTCAGGGCCTCTTGGGCCATGGGGCGGTCTTGACCGCGGTCCGCACCGGCGGGCGCGGTCCCGGAGAGCAGATCTGCCTCGTAGCTTGGGGCGAGGAACCCGACAAGGACCTTGGCCGCAGGGCAAACAGTGTCAAGGCGGCCCGCCCGGGAGGCGGCGGCAAACGGGCACTTGGCTACGTGCGCCCGGGGCGCCGCGCCGCCGTCAAGCAAGCCGGCCCCGATTTGCCGCCTTGGCCGGGTCACCTCCCGCCTCCCTCGCCTGCGCTCGTGCACCCGGTGCCCATTCCTGTCGAGGTCCTCGGTCCTGACGGCGAAGCGGTCGGGGTGACCGGGCGGGGGCGGTGCACGGCCGTTCCTTTCCGTTTGGTTCTGCCGGTCGCCGGTAGCTCGTCTCTCGGGATCGTTGCTTGGGCGGGTCCGTGGCCGGCCGATGAACGGTGGTGGGATCCCGCGGCCGCCCGCCGGCGGGCTCGTCTGCAGGTGCTGGCTGATGACGGGACAGCCCATCTGCTCGTCCTCGAACAGGGGCTGTGGCACCTCGAGGCCACCTACGACTGACAGGCTTGGCCGATCGGGGCACCGGAGGGGGAGGTGCCTGCCCGCCCGGATACTCCCAGCGGACTCACAGTTGCTGTGGAGGAAGAACTGAGTAGCGGGCCGCATGATCTGGGTATCGAAACCCGAGCCGCACAAAGGCGAGCCGGGGACGGGGGGCTTGGCCCTAGCGCTCGACGAGCGCCTGACCGGAGGTGAGTCTGATGGACGAACACAACGACGAGATGCGAGAGCAACACACAGAGCCTCTATCTTCTTGGAGCGAGCCGGAGACGACAGGCGCCGTGGCGGAGGAACCCTCAGGCACGCCCTTCGGCCCCGGAGCCACACCGGGCGTCCGGATTGCAGCCGACAAGGAGGCTTCGCCGGCCGGTCCGGTGGGCGGCGGACCCGGGGGTTTCCGGTCCGATGGCTACCCGCCCTTCGGCTATGCATTCGACGCCTATCCGCCGCCCGGCTACGCCTCCACGGACCAAACGCCCGGGAGTGCCGCGCCCGGCGGCTATGGCCGCGCCGGCTACCCGCCCGGCTACCTGCCCGGCGGTTACGGCCCGGCTGTGGTTGAGGAGCCGAAGCGCAGCCGGAGGCTGGCGGCAGCCGTCGCGGCGGCACTGGTCCTGGTCGGCGTCGGTGGCGGGGCGGGGATCGCCTATGTGACCCGGCCGAGCTCGGGCACGGCAGCAGGTCTGGCCGCCTCACCGGCCGGGCACTCGCTCACCACCTCGCAGATCGCCGCCGCGGTCGATCCCGCCGTCGTTGACATCAACACGAACCTCGGCGAGGGGACGGGCATGATCGCCACCTCCAACGGCGAGATCATCACCAACAACCACGTGATCGAGGGCGCCACGACCATCAATGTCGTGATCGAGAACCGC
This sequence comes from Acidimicrobiales bacterium, assembly GCA_052148655.1. Lineage (GTDB taxonomy): Bacteria > Actinomycetota > Acidimicrobiia > Acidimicrobiales > Bog-793 > Fen-455. The sequence continues at coordinate 5,354 of JBKQHU010000088.1, read as the reverse complement.
GGCACCTACTCGGCGACCGTCGTCGGGACCGACGCCTCGGCCGATGTCGCAGTCCTTCAGCTGAGCGGGGTGAGGGGGCTGCCGACGGTGACGTTCGCCAACTCCTCGGCAGTCAAGATAGGCAGCTCCGTCGTGGCCATCGGCAACGCCGGCGGCCAGGGCTTCCCGTCGACTGTCACCGTCGGGGCGGTTACCGCTCTCGGCCGGGCGATAACGGCCAGTGACGAATACGGCCTGAGCGAGTCGTTGACGGGGATGATCCAGACCGACGCCCTGATCGAGCCCGGGAACTCCGGTGGGCCGTTGGTCGACTCATCGGGGGACGTCATCGGCATGGACACCGCGGCGGCGAGCGCCGACGGCGCCACGCCGATAGGTTTCGCCCTGCCCATCAACAAGGTCCTGCAGGTCGCCAACGACATCGTGCAGGGCAAGGCCGGGCGGGGGATCGTCATAGGCACCGTGGCCTTCCTCGGGATCGAGGGTGCGACGACCTCCGTCCAGGGCTCGGCGTCAGTAACCGGTGTCGGCCTGGAATACGTCGGGGCGGGTACTCCCGCCTACGAGGCCGGTCTAGAGGCCGGCGACGTCATCACCGCATTCGACGGTCACCCAACTGCGACGATGAGCGAGCTGGCGGCCCTGATTCACAAGCTGCGTCCCGGTGATCGTGTGAAGGTCACCTTCCAGAACCCATACAGCGCCACCCAGACCGTTGTCGTCATCCTCGCCGCGGCACCGCCTGCGTAGCTCGCCCGTTCCTCCTCCTCGGACGAGCACCATCCGGCCGCCCACACGCGAAGCCCCTCGCGTCTGGGCGGCCGAGGCGCGTCCCGGCAGGGAAGGGCCCGCGAGCTGCCCGGAGCCGGCGACGGTCACCTGACGCAGGTCGAACCGGCCGGGTGGGTGACACGTCGGGTACCGCCCCAGGGCAGTCCACGAGCAGGATCAGCGCCTTTCTCAGACGGCGGGGGTCAGCTCAGGGTTTCCAGCATCGCGATCCCGGCTCGCAGGCGAGCGAGCAGGGCAGCCGCTCATGCGAGCTGAGGCCGGCGCCGGCGAAGCCGGTCATGCTTGCTCCACCGGCGATAGCGCGAAGGGCTCGTCGGAGCCGGCGGGATCGGTCAGGAGCCCTTCCTCAGTGCGGACGGGGCGGACCGCTGAGCCCGGTCGCCTCTCCGGAGGCGGTGCCGGGGACGGACGAGCGGCCATCGGCCACGCCTGCGCCGTTGTTGGCAGGCTCGTGGACGGGGACCGGGTGGGCACCCCAAGGACTCGGCTCCGGTCCGGGCTCGGTCGGCAACTCGACGACGAAGGTGGCGCCACCGCCGGGGGTGTCCTCGAGCGAGACGTGCCCGCCGTGGGCATCGGCGATGGCAGCCACGATGGAGAGTCCCAGTCCGGCCCCACCTTGGGCACGGACCCGGCCGGGGTCCGATCGCCAGAAGCGTTCGAACACGTGGGGCGAGGCTTCGGACGAGATCCCGTCGCCGTGGTCGACGACGAGCATCTTGGCCCGGGAACGCTGAGGGTCGGGCAGGTGCTCGAGCATGGCGATGACCTCGAGGGGGCTGCCCGGGGGCGTGTAGGCGAGTGCGTTTGATACGAGATTCCCGAGCAGCTGGCGGAGACGGGCCTCGTCACCGGTGATAACGCACTCGGGGGGCGCCTCGCAGGTGACCGTGCGGGATGGGTCGACTGCCCGGGCGTCCTGGGCAGCGTCCGCGACGAGAGTTGTCAAGTCAACCGGCTCGCGCTCGAGGGGGCGTCCTTGGTCGAGGCGGGCGAGCAGCAACAAGTCGTCGACGAGTCCCGCCATCCGGGTCGACTCACTGTCGATGCGCCGCATCGCCGTGTCCAGGTCAGCAGGGCGATCTGCCAATCCGTGCTGGAACAGCTCCGCGTAGCCACGGATCGAGGTGAGCGGGGTCCTCAGCTCATGCGACGCATCGGCCACGAAGCGCCGTAGGCGCGCCTCGGACGCCTCCCGCTCGCGGAAGGCCGTCTCGATACGGCCCAGCATCACATTGAGGGCCCGGCCGAGCCGGCCGACCTCCGTGCGGTTGTCGGTCTCCTCGACGCGCTGGCTCAAGTCGCCGGCCGCAATCTCGCCGGCCGTGTCGGCCATCTTCTGGAGGGGCCGCAGGCTGATCCGGATGATGAGCCAAGCCGCGAGAGCGAGCGCAATGAGAACCGCGCCGCTGACGAGGAGCTCGAGTGCGAGGAGATGGTGAAGCGCGGCGTCGGTCCCGGTGAGCGGTATCGCCTCGGCGAGCACGTTGCCGTTGTCCAAGTTGGCCTCGAGCACCCGGTAGGCCTGAACGGACCCATTGCCTGCGACGGTCGTGTAGACGGGCGCGCCGCCGGGGGCGTTGGCGGCGAGGCTCGCGAGCGACACGGGCAGGAGCGGAGTTGACCGGTTCGTGCTGCTGAACGACGTCCAGGGCAGGAGCTGTTGACCGCTCGGCGCCAACTCGGTGGCCATCGTGCCCGGTGTCACGGCCTGGTTGGCCAAGTCGGACTCCGGACCGCTGAACGGGTAGGAGAATCCGAGGTTCCGCGCTACCAGGTTCGCCGACCGGAAGAGCTGTTGGTCGAGCTGGCCGACGGCGTAGCTCCTGAACGACGTATAGGTGATGGTGTCGGTTGCGACCAACGCGACGATCACGAACGCGCACAAGAGGGCGATGAGCCGGACCTTCAACGACACGAGCAATCCCAGCTGGCGTCAGTCACCCCGTGGAGCCGCACGTGAAGCGACATCCCATCAGCTGCGGGGCGGGCGGAGCACATAGCCAACCCCGCGCACGGTGTGGATCAGGTGCGGCTCGGTGAAGTCGACCTTCTTGCGGAGGTAGCTGACATAGGTCTCGAGCACTCCGGCGTCGCCGCCGAAGTCGTAGTTCCAGACGTGGTCGAGAAGCTGGGACCGAGTGAGCACCCGACGTGGGTTGGAGAGCAGGTAGCGAAGCAGCCGGTACTCGGTTGCCGTCAGGTCGATCAGCTGTCCGGCGCGTCGCACTTCGTGGGCATCGTCGTCCATCTCGAGATCGGCGAGCTGGAGCAGTTCGCGAGTGGGACCACCCTTGCCGACGCGACGCAGGATGGCATGGCTGCGGGCGACCAGCTCGGCCACGCTGAACGGCTTGGTCACGTAGTCGTCGCCACCGATGGTCAGTCCCCGGACCTTGTCCTCGGTGGCGTCGCGGGCCGTGAGGAAGAGAACCGGGATGTCGCGGCGGTCCCGCCGGAGGCGTTCGGCGATGTTGAACCCGTCGATGTCGGGCAGCATCACGTCGAGCAGGATGAGGTCGGGCCGGAACTCGTCGATCTGTTCGAGCGCCCCGTAGCCGCTGGAGGCGGTCTGGACCTCGAAGCCTTCGTAACGAAGCGCCATGGAGACGAGCTCGGTTATGGACTCCTCGTCGTCGACGACGAGGACACGGGGGAGCGTTTCGGCTTCTGCCACCTTCACATTGTGGTCGATGTCGCTGTGAGTTTGCTGAGAATCCAGCGTGGAGGTGGCGTGCAGGGGGCGACCCCCCTGTGGGTATGTGCTACGAACGTATGTTCGATTAGATCACTATCCTGGATCCGTGGTCGGGTACGCGGAGCTCCATTGCCATTCGAATTTCAGCTTTCTCGACGGTGCCTCCTATCCCGAGGAACTTGTCGCGCAAGCTGCCCGGCTCGAGCTCGGGGCTTTGGCACTGACCGATCACGACGGGCTCTACGGCGTGGTGCGCTTTGCCGAGGCGGCAAAAGAAGTAGGGGTGCCCACCGTCTTCGGTGCCGAGCTCACCCTCGCCGGCCGCGGCCCGGATCTGGTCGGCACTCCGGTCGTCCCGGCGCCCGCGCGTACCGGGACACCCGACCCGCCCGGGTCCCACCTGATCGTTCTCGCCCGCGACCCGGAGGGCTACTCACGTCTTGCCCGCGCCATCAGTGAGGGCCATCTCGCCGGGGGCGAGAAGGGCCGCCCCCGTCACGACATCGACCGACTGGCCGAGCTGGCGGGAGGTCACTTCCTCATCTTGACGGGCTGTCGCAAGGGAGCCGTTCCCGGCGCGCTCGTGCAAGCCGGTCCTGTCGCCGCGGCGCGAGAGCTCGACCGGCTCGTCGAGCGGTTCGGCCCCGAGAGCGTCGTCGTCGAGCTGTTCGACCACGACGACCCGATCGACTCGGCACGCAACGACGCCCTTGCCGCTCTCGCCGTGCGCAGGAACCTCGGCATCGTCGCCACGAACGTCGTTCATCACGCCCTGCCTGCGGGCCGCCGCCTCGCCTCGGTGCTCGCCTCGGTCCGCTCAGGGCGCCCGCTCGACGAGCTCGACGGCTGGCTGCCCGCGGCCGGGGCGGCCTACATGCGCTCGGGGGCAGAACAGGCCAGGCGTTTCGCCCGCTATCCGGGAGCCGTCGAGCTCGCCTGTGAGCTCGGGCGGGCGTGTGCCTTCGACCTCCACCTCGTCGCCCCCAAGCTTCCCGATTTCCCCGTTCCGGCGGGCCAGAGCGAGATGACGTTCCTTCGCCAGCTGGTCGGGGAAGGCGCGACCAGGCGCTACGGCCCGGCGGGGGCCGAACGGGTGCCCGGCGCGTGGCGACAGCTGGAGCACGAACTGGCGATGATCGAGGAGCTGGGCTTCGCCGGTTACTTCCTCGTCGTCTGGGACATCGTCGAGTTCTGCCGGCGGTCGGGGATCTATTGCCAGGGCCGGGGCTCCGCGGCGAGCTCGGCCGTGTGTTACGTGCTCGGGATCACCAATGCGGACGCCGTCGCTTTAGGTCTTTTGTTCGAGAGGTTCCTCTCACCCGAGCGCGACGGGCCACCCGACATCGACGTGGACATCGAGAGCGGGCGACGCGAGGAGGTCATCCAGTACGTCTACGGGCGCTACGGCCGCGAACGTGCTGCTCTTGTGGCCGTGGTCGTGAGCTACCGGGCGCGCTCGGCCGTGCGGGATGCCGCCAAGGCGCTCGGCCACTCGCCCGGACAGGTAGACGCCTGGGCGCGTCACATCGAGCGGTGGGGTTCTCTTGGCGACGGTCACCACTCGACCGCGCCGCACCGCAAGGACCGCTGGACCTGGTGGAGCGCTGCCGCCCAGGACGAGGCCGCACGACGCGACGTCGTGGGGGCGAAGACCGGTGACAGCCGGCCCGGCCGTGACGACGTCGCCGCCGAGCCCGGCCCTGCGAAGGCGGCCGACGAGCTCGGGATCCCGGCCCGGGTGCTGGCGGTGGCGACCGAGCTGGAGGGCTTTCCCCGCCATCTCGGCATCCATCCCGGCGGCATGGTGATCTGCGACCGTCCGGTCTCGGAGGTCTGCCCGGTCGAGTGGGCCCGCATGGAGAAC
>JBKQHU010000087.1:0-14316 GCA_052148655.1 Acidimicrobiales bacterium | reverse complement strand
CCTCGCACGCTCAGCTTCGGACGCCTCGTAACCAACGAGAGGCCGCGACCACCGGTCAGGGTTCGTTATCTCGCCTCATCGAGCTTCGAAGCCGGGCCGCATTCCGGTTCGGACCCACGCACCTAGCCGCCGGGAGAAAGCCGGCGATGCAGCGCAACAGCTCACTTCTCCCCGACCCCATCAAACCGGCCAATCCGACAACCTCACCCCTGCACACTTCCAGGGACACGTCAATGACCCGTGGCGGTAGGGCGAGATCGCGCACTTCAAGAATGACGCTCCGAGCGGCTCGGTCAAAGCCTGGCGCGACCGTAGGGCCTGCTCGAGTCTGGAAAACCTCTGTGTCATTAGGCAAAACTTCCGATTCCGAGTGGCCGAGCATCAGAGCCGCGACCTCTTCGCCGCTCACCGACTCCATCGGATAAGTTCCCAGGGTGTAACCATCCCGCATGATCGTCACATTGTCGGCTACCTGCCGGAGCTCGACCATTCGATGCGAGATGTAAAGAATCGTGTGGCCCTGGTCGCGCAGTCCCCGAATAGCTTCAAACAGCACAGGGACCTCGTGCGCATCGAGGGAGCTTGTCGGCTCGTCCAACACGAGCAGTCGCGCCTTTACGGCCAGCGCTCTGGCGATCTCAACAAGCTGTTGCTGAGCCATCGTGAGCTCGCCGGCCTCGGCATCGACGTTGATGTCCACCCCGAGCGTTTCAAGCGCGGCCAACGCGTGAGCCCGGACCTCTCGACTGTCAATGATTCCCCGGTATGAGGTGAATTGGGCCCATCGACCGAGCGCGATGTTCTCCGCCACGGTCATGCTCGGCACCAAGCTCAGTTCCTGGTACACGGCAGCCACGCCACGGGAGCGAGCCTCCCTGATCGAATCCTCATGAACGACGTTGCCCCACAAGGACAGTTCTCCCCCGTCTCGCTGGTTCACCCCTGTGATGATCTTGACGAGGGTGGACTTGCCGGCGCCATTGCTGCCTACCAGCGCCCGGACCTCGCCCTCAGCGACTTCCAGCGTCGCGTCGGACAAGGCCCGGACGCCCGGGAAGGACTTACAAAGTCCCCGGCAGCTCAGGGCGACGCTGCCGGAAGCAGCCTTGCCACCGAATGTCGCCCCGACCTGCATTAGCTACAACGCTCCATTACGGAAGGCCGCTCTTGTGAATTGGCTCGCTCAGCCAATGGTGAAGAGCGCTCGGCTGGCTGCTCACGAAGAACAGCGTGGGAACGTAGATGAACGAGGTCACCTTGTGGTGGGTAATGACGTTGATCAGCTGTTGCATCGCATCGAAGCCCATGACCTGCGGCTGCTGACCGACGGTCGCAACCAGGATGTTCGGGTACTTGAGCATGTAGTTGGCTTCTTCCACAGTGATATCGCTGCCGAAGACAACTGTCTGTCCCTGGTGCTTCTTGGCAATGATTCCCAGGACCGCTCCCTCGGCTGCTGACTCCTCGTCGGCGTAGATTGCCGTGAGGTCAGGGTGCGCAACCAATTCCTCTTCGGCGGTCGAGGTCGTGTCGTCAAGGGTAATAGCCTCTTGGTTGGCGACAATCTTGGCACCGGGAACGCCTGCCTTCAGCGTATTCTCAAAGCCTTGGTCACGCTGCAGGCAGGCTTCGAACACTGCGCAGTTGATCATCGCGATTGTCGGGTCGGTCATGTGCTTGGACTTGAAGTACGAGACTGCAAACTTGCCGTCCGAAACACCCATCGCGTACTGGTTCGACGTTACAAACGCCTTCACGTACTTTGCAGTGTCCGCCGGGCTAAGGCACGTGTTGTAGCACACGACCGGAATGCCCTTGTTCACTGCCTGAATGATGGCCTCTTTCGATGAAGTGACATTCACCGGAGAGGTAACGATGCCGGTGACGTTCGCGGCGATGAGCGATTCCATGAAGCTGTTCTCGGTCGCGGCGTCCGCCATGACGTTCTCTTGGAGCAAGTGCAAGTCGTAAGTCTTTGCCGCCGCCTTGATGCCGGCTTCGATTCCGCCGTAGAAACCTTCGGCGTCGAGGTATACCGCTCCGACAGTCAGGGAGATCCCGCCCGACCGTGCTGACGGATGCGCCGTGGCACCGTTGTACGCAACTGGCTTCGATGAAGCGCCCGCTGACGTTACGCCGTACATGGCAGTACCGAGCACGAGGACAGATACGCAAGCTGCACTGGCCAGAGCGAGCAAAGGCTTGTTGCGACTGATGAACGATTTCATACTTCTCCTCCGAATTGTTGTTCTCTTCCTTCTGATTCACCGCACTGAACTGCCCAACCTCCTTGTTGACTGGACGAAACGAAAAGGCTGAGACCGTCGAACTCCGAAGCGGACACGGCGTCGCCCATCAGAGCGGCGTCGACTGGGCGTCCACACCATGGCCGAGCGAGTTGTCAGGCACGAGGGGCGAGTAGAGATCTCGCCAGCATCGAGGGGCGCGTATTCCTCACGGCACAGCACAGTGCGTCTCTGCCCCGTCACCATCGCCCTGATGCCGATCCCCTCTCCCCCATGGCGCAGACTCCCCGGACGCTGAAAGCCGACAGCCAAGTTGGGCGGGCCGGGGGGCAGTACGTGAGCAACCGCTTTCTCGTGACATTAGCCCTGCTGTCTAGTATAATTTTCTGATGCAGCAGAGCGAGGGGAGGATCCTTGAGAAACCGCTTTCTCACAATCAGTGAGTTAACCAGAACTTCACAGGACTGTCAAGAGGGCGTGGGGACGGCGCAGTGACCACCATCTCCGACGTGGCGAGTACAGCGGGCGTGTCCATCGCGACCGTATCGCGAGTGCTGAACAACAACCCCAGGGTGGATCCGCAGCTAACCGCGAAGGTCCGCGCTGCGATCGCCGCTCTCGGCTACCAACCCAGCAGCATCGCTAGGAGCCTCAGCACGCAACGTACCCATGTCTGGGCTCTGATCATCTCCGACATTAGCAACCCCTTCTTCCCCGAGATCGTACGAGGAGTTGAAAATGTCGCTCGCTCGGCCGGATACTCGCTGGTGCTGTGCAACGCAGAAGAGGATTCGGAGACGGAGGCGTCCTATTTCAATTTGGCGGTGGCCGAACAGGCTCGCGGCGTGATCCTTGTGCCGACCAATAGCAACGCGGACCTGAGCGCGCTCATCAGGCGCAATGTGCCGGTCGTCACTGCTGACAGGCGGCTGAATAGTCACGACGTGGACTGCGTGCTCGTAGACAACGTCCGAGGCGCGAAGCAAGCTGTAGGGCATCTCTTCGAGCATGGTTATCGCCGCATCGCCTGCATTACAGGACCTATGGAGAGCACTACCGGTGCAGAACGGTATGCGGGATACCGTCTCGCTCACGCAGAAGCGGGTGCCCCCCTTGAGGATTCGCTACTTCAAACAGGCAGCTTCAGTGAGGGTACGGGGTATGCGGCAATGCAGCGCCTGCTTTCCTTACGCAAGAAACCCGATGCCGTGTTTACCGCTAACAACCTCATGACGATCGGCGCGCTACACGCGATAGATGAGGCGAAACTCGTCGTTCCCGACGACCTCGGAATTGTCGGTTTCGACGACATGTCATGGGCGTCGCTGGTGCGACCACCACTGACGAGCGTTGCGCAACCGAGCTACGAGCTCGGAACTGAGACCGCTCGGCTACTCCTCAGCCGAATAGATGGGTACCTCGGCCCACCCAGAACAGTCATGCTTTCACCTCAGTTAGTGGTCAGGCAGAGTTCGACCCCCAAAGTGCTTCGGTAGCAAGGGATCACCAACTGGACATTCGAAACTCTTGGGGTGTCTCTCGAGTCGACAACTTCTCAGTTCATTTCCACACTTTTCCAGGGAGTTGAGAAGCTCATTGCCCGGTCAGACCTGCCCGGATAGGTCTGCACGACCTTTCGACACTCAGTTCACGCTCCTTGTGAGGGCCGGCATCTCGATGAGGACTTGACCGAACGGCGCTCCTCACCCAGCGGGCCTTCATGATGGCGACGTATCAACACGTTTTCCCCGGCAGCCAGAACGAGGCGGCGCGGACCTACGCGGCATCTTCGACACGGCCTCCGGTTCCACGCGGTCGGACGACCGTTTCGCGAAATCGTCTCGAACGCAGTAACGCTCAGCTGAAGGGGCGCGTGATGTCGGCGACAACTGCCGACGGGCACAGGTCTCGTCGGAATCGATCCTCGAACTCGGCGCTTGGGTTGACCCGTGTCCAATCACGAAGCCGGAGTCAACGCGGTAGATGATGTTCGTAGAGATTTCGGGCCCAGAGATAGGAGGCGAGCGCGATACCGATGCTCCACGCGACCGCGACGATCGCGTTCGTGCCGATTGCTGTGCCGGTGAGCAGGCCACGGAGCGTCTCGGTCACGGGAGTGAACGGCTGATACTCGGCGAACTGGCGAAGACCCTCGGGCATCGTCGCTGTAGGCACGAAGCCGCTTCCCAAGAACGGCAGCAGCGTCAGGAACATCGGCGTGCTGCTCGCGGTCTCGACGCTCTTCGCGGCGAGGCCAAGCGCTGTCGCAAGCCAGATGAGTGCGAACGCGAACAACAAGATGAGGCCGATCGCGCCAAACCACGCCAGGGCGTCGGCGCTCGGGCGGAACCCGACCGCGACCGCCACGCCGACAACCACTCCGAAGCTGAGCACGACTTGAACAAGGCTGGCGAGCACGTGGCCTACGAGAACCGCGGACCGGGCGATCGCCATCGTCCGGAACCGGTCGATGACCCCGCCGGTCATGTCCATCGCGACGACGATGGCGGTCCCCTGCACTGCCGCGGCAACCATGACGAGAAGGATTCCTGGCGTCAGGTAGTTGAGGTAGCCGGCACGTCCGACGTGCCCTCCTGTCAGCGAGCTCTTGAGGCCGCGGGAGAGCTCTCCGCCGAAGACCCCGTCGAACAGCAGCAGGAAGACGATCGGCATCCCGATCAACAGCACCGTCATCGACGGATACCTGCGTAGCCGACGCACGTTGCGGCGAAAGAGCGTCGCCGAGTCGGCGAGACTGTAGGCGACGGCCGTCACGGGACCAGCACCTCCTCGGCCGCGTGTCCGGTCACTGCGAAGAAGACGTCGTCGAGGTCCGGCGCGTGGATCGAGAGGTGCTCGACCTCTGCGTGGGCGTCATCGAGCCGGTCGAGCAGCCGACGCAGGGTCGCGAGGCTCGTGTCGCTCGGCACCTCGAGGACGAGGCTGTCTTCGTCGTCGATCGCACCGTCGATCAACGACTTGGCTCTACGCAGCGCCACAGCGTCAGCGAACTCAAGGCGGAAGTGGCCACCGGGGATTCGGCGTTTCAGCTCGTCGGCACTTCCCTCGGCGACAATCCGTCCCCGGTCCAGCACCGCAATCCTGTCGGCGAGGTGGTCGGCCTCGTCAAGGTACTGAGTGGTGAGGAAGATGGTCACCCCATCGGAGGCGAGCTCTCGGATTATCTCCCACATCGTGCGACGGCTGGGCGGATCGAGACCCGTCGTGGGCTCATCGAGGAAGATCACGGTCGGACGTCCGACCAACGTCATGGCGAGGTCAAGGCGGCGGCGCATGCCGCCCGAATACGTTCTCACTGACTTCGCCGCCGCCTCGGTGAGATCGAAGCGCGCGAGCAACTCGTCGGCCCGCGTTCGGCCGTTGCCGCGACCGAGATGGTGGAGATCGGTCATCAGGCGAAGGTTTTCCTCGCCGGTCATGAGCTCGTCTACTGCCGAGAACTGTCCCGTGACGCCGATCGCCCTTCGCACCGCGTCGGGCTCGCGCCTCACGTCGTGACCGGCAATGAGGACGTCGCCGGCATCGGCTTCGACGAGCGTCGAGAGGATGCGGACCATCGTCGTCTTACCTGCGCCGTTCGGGCCAAGCAACGCGAAGATCGTCCCGGCACCGACGGACAGGTCGATCTGGTCGAGCACGGTCGTCTCGCCGAAGGACTTGCACACGCCCGACGCGGCGATCGCGACAGTTCCAGCGGTGCTCATGATCTCGCCCCCATTTCGGCACGAGCCAGCACGCGACGAATGTTGATGTCGCCCGCGGCCGTGTGGGCACGGATCTCGGTGGTCTGCTCTTCGGCCAGGGGACGACCTGTGTTCTCGAGCTCGTTGTTGATCCGGCCGAATCCGGTGGAGAGGTCCAACCAGGCGGCGACCCCGTCGAGAACTCCGATGTCGATCTGGCCGTAGGCCGTCTTGGCCTCGGTGGCGCCCTGCGATAACAGTCCCAGTCGCACGTCCCCAAGAGCGGTCTTTGCCGTGACCTGCGAGCGAGCGCTGTCCACTTGGATCGCCCCGTTCGCATTCTGCAGCTGCGCTCGGCCTTCCACCTGGCCGATGCGAGTGTCCCCGTTCGAGTTCTTGACGGTGGCCGACCCTGCGACCGAGCCGATGTCTATCCGACCAGAACCGGTCTTCACGTCGGCGTCTCCATCGACGCGTCCGACCATCACCTCGCCGAACCCGGTCCTGATCTTCACTGGACCGGCCTCGACGATGCGGACGTCACCGAGACCCGTCTTGACCTCGAACTCGCCGAGACGACCGGTTCCCCGCACGGATGCCATCGCCACGTCCGCGCAGACACGTGAGCCCTCGGGTAGCTGGATCTCGACGTCGATCGACTCGCGACCACCCCAAGGGGTCCACTGTCGCCAGTTCTTCGGGCCCCTCACGAGGAGGGAACCCGACGCGTACTCGACCCGGGTCTCCTTCGCCGCGTTCACGTCCCCTTCGTTTGTGGGATCGGTCGGCCTTACCTCGACCACTGTCTCAGCGCTCTCGCTCGCCACGAGGCGAAGGTCGCCCATCCCGAACTCCAACGAGACCGAGATCGGTCCGGGTGTCTGGAAGACGGTCATTTGATTCGCTCCTGACTACCGGCTCCAGCCGGTGTATCGCTGAGATCCAGTTGGTGGCCGTCGGTCCTGGCGACGAGCCAAGCTGTCGCGCTCTAGTGCCGCGCTCACGGCGCGAACCAGCCAGGTGTTGATAGAGAGGCCTTCGCTTGTGGCGACCTCGTCTACTCGGGTCTTCAGGTGCTCGGGGAGACGAAGATTGATGCGGGCAGTGGCAGCCTCGTCTCCCTCGCGAGATGCGAGCCCGGACATGGGGCCTTCTTCCTCGTCCAACGAAGGCTCGGATTGAGGAAGACTCACAACAAACTCGGGTTCGCGGCCCCTCAGCCGCAATTCCACCGAGCCGGGCGCCAGCTCGCAGGTGATCTCCTCGGCTGCAGTGACGAGAACATCCTGCAGGGCAAGGCGTATGGCCGACTCGAGAATGGCGAATAACCTCTCGGCCTGCGCCTTTGTCTCGTCTCCTCCTGCCTCCGCCGCGGCAGCGAATTGCCGGCGAATGCTCTCGACGTGCTCTGTCAGCTCCATGGTGCCACTATGACACCATCGTGGTATCTTATCAAGCCAAATTGGCGCCATTCATGGTGTCAGACAAGGCGTGGCTCAGACGGTGAGATCGGCCGCTTCGAGGCGAGTGCCACAACGGCGCCAACAGCTAAGCCGCAAGCTCGGAGGTCAACGACCAGCCACCGAATCCGGGTCACCTTGCCGGCGGCAGGTCTCGACTGGTCGCGCCCTACCATGAGCAATGACTTGGAACGGGACGAGCTGACATCGCTGTTGAGAACTCACCGTGACGAACTCGAGGCCCAGCTTCGCGAGCTGGCCGAGCCTGTGCGCGCTCCCGGAGTCCAGATGCAGTTCGGAAAGCGCGCCGGAGACCACACCGCTGATGCCGTCTTGCAGATGCAAAGAACCATGACCGCCGGCCAGTTGCAACAGGTTGCCGCCGACATCGACCGTGTTCTCCACAAACTCGACGAGGACACCTACGGAATCTGTGACGAGTGTGGACAGCCGATCGGCGAAGAGCGCCTAGAGGCGATCATGTGGGCACTTCGCTGTGTCCGCTGCCAGGCGGTCGGCCATATTCGCTGAACCGAGGAGCCGAGAAGGGCTATCGGCTGTAGCTGGGCGTGTCGCTCGAGAACCTTGACCGATCGGCGACATCTGAACGACGTCTTCTGAACTGCTGACAGGGCCTTCACCAAGGGCCAGGCTGGCGCGGCGGAGACCGGACTACCGTGACCACGATGAAGGGCCGAACACCGTGATCCCAGCCGAGGAGCTGACCGCTGCAGGTTCCGCCCTGGCGGGCTTCGACCTCACCTTCATACCCGGGGATCCTCCGCGTTCGGGACGGTTCGCCGCGTTCCGGCTAGACGACGGCGACACCGAGGATCGTGAGGATGGCCCGCTCGCAGGTCTGGGTGAACGGGGCGCGATCGAGCTGGTCCTTCCCGCCGCCAAGTCCGTTCGACGCCAGCGAGTATCGGCCTACCTCCTCTCAATCGCGACCGCGCTCCCGCTCGTCCTCGACCTCGAGGACTCGCAGGTCACCACGGCCACAGCGCGCATCTGGGCGAGCGTCATGACGGCCGGTATCGGCTTGATCGCCCGCGGCCGCCTGCGTCCGGCGATAAGCCCGAACGGTGTCGACGCATGGCGGGCCGGCCCGCTCGATCCGGGCGACCACATCCTCTTGGAGGAACTTGCGAACGCGATGCCGCCGCTCGGACACGCAGTCCCGCTCATGTCGCCAAGGCCGCCGCTGCGAGTGCACTCTCCGGCGTTCCTCATCGCCGCCGCGTGGGACGCCCTCGCCGACACCCTCCCGAGAACGGCCGCGGCGGCGACGGCCACCGGTTCCAGCTTGTTTGCAGCCACCCAGTCAACGCTGGCGACCGAGTTGCGGCCCTGGCTGGCCGAAGCGTCCGCCGGCCTCGACAGCGGGGCGAGCTTTGCTCTGCGCGTCCACCTCGGTGATGAGTTTGAGACTGCGCCGAGAGGCGTGCTCCAGATCTCGAGCACCGCCGACCCGAGTCTCATCGTTGACGCCGCCGACCTGTTCACGATGCCTGCGGCGCTGGTGGCGCGCTTCGGATCGGAGGCAGAGCGCGATCTCTTGCTGGCCCTGCGGCGCAGCTCTCGAGCGTGGGAACCGATCAAGACCCTCCTCAGCCAGCAGATCCCGGACTCGTTGCCACTTGACGATGACCTGCTCGCGGACCTTCTGCTCGACGGAGCCAGCCGGCTCGAGAGTGCCGGCATGCGCGTCCTGTGGCCAAGTGAGCTGCTCACTGGCGGACTGAGCCTGCGGGCGGTCATGACGCCGGTGCCCGCTGCGGTAACCGAGGGTGGCTTCGACCTTGGGTCGCTGCTCGAATTCCACTACGAGCTCACCGTCGGAGGGGACGCACTCAGCCCGGAAGAGATCGACCTCCTCGCCGAGGCAAAGCGAGGCCTCGTACGGATCCGGGGCCGCTTTGTCGCTGTTGACGCCGGTCTTATCGCCAAGGCACAGGAAAAGCGCTCAAGGCAGATCACGGCCGCTGCAGCCCTCGCCGCGCTGCTCGGTGGAGGGCTCGAAATCGACGGCGAGCTTGTTGAGGTCGTTGCCGAGGGCGTCATTGCCGAGATGGCCGACCGCCTCCGAGTGCTGTCGGCCGGCACGCTCGAGTCGCTGGCCCAACCACCTGAGCTCCTAGCCGTGCTGCGGCCTTACCAGCTCCGGGGATTGGCCTGGCTGGCAGGCATGACCGAGCTTGGGCTCGGCGGCTGCCTCGCCGACGACATGGGCCTCGGCAAGACGGTCCAAGTCATCGCCTTGCACCTGCACCGCCTGAAAAGACCTCACACGGTGCGACTGAGTCCGGTCGCGCCCAAGGCCTCCCGCCGCAATGCTCAGCGGCCCGAGCGGACAGCTCTACTCGGACCAGAACGAGACCCAGAGCCGCCTGCGCCCATGCTCGTCGTCTGCCCCACCTCCCTACTTGGCAACTGGGAGAAGGAGCTGCACAGGTTCGCCCCGTCGGTGCCCGTGCGCCGCTTCCACGGCGGCAGCCGCCGCCTCGACGACCTTGCGGTTGGCGAGGTCGTGCTCACTACCTACGGCATCCTTCGCAGGGAGAAGGAGGCGTTGGGGGCGGCGGGCTTTGGGATCGTTGTGGCCGACGAAGCCCAGCACGCTAAGAACCCCTTGTCGGACACGGCCAAGGCACTGCGGTCCATCCCCGTAAAGGCGCGAGTTGCCCTCACGGGCACTCCTGTTGAGAACCGGCTCACGGAGCTGTGGTCGATCCTGGACTGGACGACCCCTGGGCTGCTCGGTCCGCTCGAGCGCTTTCGCCGCACCGTCGCCGTGGCCGTGGAGCGCAATCGCGACAAGGAGGCGACCGATCGCCTGGCGGATACCGTCCGGCCGTTCCTCTTGCGACGGAGGAAGACAGACCCCGCCATCGCCCCCGAACTACCGGAGCGGACGGTCACCGACCTCGCCGTCCCACTCACGACCGAGCAGGTTTCGCTGTACGAGGCCGAGGTTCGTGAGGCTCTGCACGCCATCGCCGAGAAGTCGGGCATCGCCCGCCAGGGGCTCGTGCTGCGGCTGCTGACGGTACTAAAGCAGATCTGCAACCATCCAGCGCAGTACCTGCACCAAGCGGGGCCACTGGCGAACCGGTCGGGCAAGCTCGCGGCGCTCGAGGAGCTGCTCGACGTCATAGTAGGCGCCGGCGACTCCGTGCTCGTCTTCAGCCAGTTCGTTGAGATGTGTTCCCTGATCGAAGCTCGGCTCGCCGCCCTGCGGATCCCGACCCTCTTCCTCCACGGTGGAGTAACGGCCCGCAGGCGAGAGGAGATGGTCACCGGCTTCCAGGCCGGCAACGTGCCTGTGTTTCTGCTGTCGCTCAAGGCGGGTGGGGTCGGCCTCAATCTGACGGCGGCGACGCATGTCATCCACTACGACCGCTGGTGGAACCCGGCTGTGGAGGATCAGGCGAGCGACCGAGCGCACCGGATCGGCCAGCACCGGGCGGTGCAGATACACCGCCTCGTGTGCGAAGGCACGCTCGAGGACCGCATCGCGGAGCTGCTAGAGAACAAGCGCTCTCTCGCCGAGTCAGTCGTCGGTCAAGGCGAGGCCTGGATCGGTGACCTGAGCGACTCCGACCTCGCCGCACTGGTTCGCTTCGGGTCGTCGGGCGAAGTCTCATGAATTGGTATCCACCGGCGCCCAAGCGCCGTCCCGGTTCGGGTCCGTGGCGCGCTGCTGGGAAGCGACCCTTCGGTGCCACTTGGTGGGGTAAAGCCTGGGTTAACGCGCTCGAGCAGCGAGCTCGGCTCGACCCGAACCGCCTACCTCGCGGCCGGACGTACGCTCGTACCGGCGCTGTGAGCGAGCTGGAAGTGCGGGCCGGCGAGATAGTGGCCGCCGTACAGGGGTCGCGGGCCAAGCCGTACAAGGTGACCGTCCGAGTGCGCACATATTCGGCGAAGGAATGGGATCGGACGCTCGCGGCGCTTGTCATTCAAGTGGGCCACCTCGCGGCCTTGCTCGACGGGGAGATGCCTCCGGGGGTCGCCGACGACTTGACCGCTGCCGGGATCGATCTGCTGCCAGTCGCGGGCGAGGTGCAACCGCGCTGCTCGTGTCCTGATTGGGCGGAACCCTGCAAACACTCGGCGGCGGTGTGCTATTTGGTGGCGGACACGTTGGACGCGGATCCGTTTCTGCTGTTCTTGATGCGGGGACGAGACCAGGACACCCTGCTGGCAGAGTTGCGCTCCAGGCGGGCAGCCGCGGGGACGCAGATACGCCGCGGTGCGGCCGACCTTGGTGCGGAACCGGCGACGTCTTGGGGGACCGACGCGGGCCTCAACGCCCGGCAGGTGTGGGTGCGTTGGACAACCGTGTCCGCCGATGGTGCCCCGCCAATCCCGGCCATCCCCCTTCCACCGCCGAAACACGGGAGGCCGACGGTGCTGGCGGTGGATCCCCCACCAGGTTCGGGCCTCACGTCAATGTCGCTTCAACAGCTGGCGGGCGACGCGGCGCAACGGGCCTGGGAGCTGGCACACGGTGAGCACAGCACCGGCCTCGAACTCTCAACGGCCGAGGATCTCGCTCGCCGTGCGGCAGCACTGCTCATTCCCACTACCGGGCCACAGGAAATTGCCGAACTTGCCTCCTCGGCTGGCCTGGCAGTCCGTGACCTCGTGAACCAGGCTCTGGCATGGCGAGAAGGCGGAAGCGAAGGCTTGTTCGTGCTGCTCGAGAACTGGGACGCGCCACGCGGCTCGATGACAGTCGGGCGGGCGCTGCTCGGTGCGCAGGCGACGGTCCGGCGCAACCGCGCGACGCTCGGGGAGCGACAACTTCGTCTTGGCAGAGACGGTCGCTGGTATCCGTTCCGGCGATCGGCGCGTGGAAGAAGTGCGGCCGCGTGGACGCCTGACGGGGCGCCGATAAGCATCATGACTGGCGACGTGGGAGTCTGACCCTCAGACGACAGCTGGGTCGTCAAGGATGCGACCGCGCTCTTGGCGCGCGATCTGGCTGTTCGAGCCACCATCGATGTTGACGTTTACCGCAAGGTCGACCGCGAAGTGCAGGCGACGGATCTCTGCCCAGTAGTCCACGTCGATCATGTCCTTCCTCCCCGGCCGACAATGCGGAAGAGGCGGGCTCGGTGCATGGACGACTAGGAGCCCAGAATCACTTTGTTGGCGACCTCCGCGAGTGCAACTGCCGAGCAGTCTTGTACTCGTCGACCGATGCCCGACGTCCGGGGAAAGGGGCGCCCGGTCAGGCCTGCCTATTCGCTCAGTCTGTTCCTGGTTATAGCGGAACCCATCCACGTCTCTCGCCTAACCGGGCTTGGGCACAGCCGTGTTACGGGGCGGACGAGTCGGTGACGGCGCCCGACGGCGACGTCCATCTTCTGTCCGCGCGATTTCGTACTCGAAGGCGTCGAGAAGTTGGAATAGCTCGTCGCTTATCCACTCCCGGCCCCGCCGGCGCCCGACCCGGGTAGGAACAAGCACGGCATGCTCTTGCAACCGGTTGAGCGCCGCCCGAGCCGCGGTGGGCGTGACGTGGTAGCGGTCAGCTGCGATCTCGGCGCTCACGATTGGCTGGGCTGGCAGTCCTGCGATGATCCTGCGGGCGACGGAGTCGGCTCGGGGATTGCCTGCCCGCCGAATCAGCTCGGCGAGCAAAGCGTCGATGTGCTCGGAGAGCGATCGTGCCGCGTCGGCCGAAGCTGACACCGCATCGGCGAACGCCCCGATCCAGTCGTCGACGCGGCCCTCTCTGAAGTCGGTCAGGCCGGCAATGTACGAGCGCGCCGAGGCTGCCAGGACGACGCTGACGGGCGGCACGAAGAACGGAGTCAGAGCGCGGCGACGGAAAATCACGTGGATGAGGCAGCGGCCGGTACGGCCGTTGCCATCTCCAAAGGGGTGGATGGTCTCGAACTGAGCGTGCGCTATGGCGGCCTGCGCAACTGCTGGTAAGTCGTCTCGGTTCACAAACTGCACGAGATCACCGAGAAGGCCTGGCACCCGGTCCGGCGGCGGTGGCACGAACGCTGCGTCGGCGGGGCTTGCGCCTCTTCCGCCGATCCAGTTCTGATCGGTTCGGATAACGCCGGCGAAACGGCTCTCACTCGTGCCCTCCAGCAAGACCCGGTGAATGTCGAGCAGGTCGTCCACATCGAAGTCAGCTCCTTCGATCCCGTGGCTGATTGCTCGTTCCGTCGCTTTGACGTTGTTCGCGACGGCTCGGGCAGTTCCATCGGCGGCAAGGGGCTCGTAGGCGGCTAGTGCCACGCGCTTGTTGGAGGCGCGGAGTCCTTCGATGAACGACGAGCCGAGGGCTTCGGCACGAAGCAGCGGTCCGGCGATTACTTCGAGATCTTGACCGTTTCCGGTTACATGGAGTTGCGCTACGACCGCTGTGGCTTGTGCCACAGCGTCGGCGGCGCGAGCAGCAAGCGGATTATCCCACTCGGCAATCAGCTCGGGTACGTACGCCCTGAACCGGAAGGCTCTGCGGTCCTTCCGGGCGCCGTAGCCACCCCCCTCCCACAGACAATCGACAAGCTCTGGCACGATGATCCTTCCGCTCGGACGGCAACTACGAAAAGAAACTACAGATCCTTTCGTAAGATCCATCCTGGCGCAAGCTTTGACGTTACGCAAGGAACCAGAGGGATCCTTACGTAGCCGGCATGCACGACTCCAGTTGTCGTAGGCCCGCCTGTCATGTCTCGCCAGGGCCTGGGTAGAGATTCCGTCTCTACCGTTGGCGACGGCGAGCTCTTTCGCTTGCGCATCGCCTTGGCTAGCCTCGAAAATTCGTCCGGCCCCAGGAAGCTGACGGAGAACGATCCAGTGGTGACGCTGGGGTGACAATGCGAGTGCCTGGCCGCGTCGGGGCGCGTCGACCCAGAGATTCGTGCTCTCATCGGA